>ONYL01000017.1 GCA_900322035.1 uncultured Prevotella sp. | reverse complement strand
CAATTTTATGCCCAGGCAATTTTCGTCCATGATTTTCTATTACCATTTATTCATTGGTGAAGTCAGGACTATACGAAATGAAACAACATATCCAATCCATGGAAATATCCATTGAACCTAAATAATACGAAAAAGAGGATGCATCAGAATTTTGATACATCCCCCTTTATTGATAAGGATAAGCAGAAGAATCGCGACCAAGCCAACGCAGCAGTGCTGCGTCAGCACTCACCGTCAGTCAGTCGGCCTTTCAGATACTCTTATACAGAAAATTGCGCGAGGTGATCAGGTGGTTCGTAGGATTGGTGCCGTTGTTCTCGCGGTCAACCCAAACGGCTCCCTCATTCATCACAATCTGCAACTGCTTAGAACTGGAATCGTAAGTGCCGAACAGGTAATTGGGCATTTGTGTATAGAAGGCCACTTCCACCTTGTGGTTGGCACCGCCGTAAGTCACGTTGTAAGTGATGTTGTAGGGGTCTGCCTGAAAATAGATGGGGGTCAGCCGGAAGTAGCGCGTATAGATGGTCAGCGTCGTGTTGGGCTGCTGGAGCATGGCGGCCTTCAGGTCTGAGTATTCCGTCTTGATGGTGTCGGCCAGGGGCTTGGTGGGGAAGTTGTAGATGTAAGCCGTAGAGTCGTTGACCACGTTGAGCGTTACGTCGGCCGAGTCGAGCCTTGCCTGCGACATACCGTTGGCACTGACCCAATAGACACGTCCCGCATGATTGCCGGCTATCACACCATAGGCCTGCAACTGCTCTGATTTGGGCAGATAGGAGAAGCTGTTGTTGTCACCGTCGTCGTCGTTCAGACAAGAGGCGAGCATACCGCCGACAAAGACTAAGGCCATTAATTGTAAAGCAATGGATCTGAATTGTTTCATTTTTTTGTATTTTGTTTGTTATAAGTTTCGTGATTTGCGAGGTCGCAACCTATTAGTAGAATACAGGAATCCGAACGATATTGCACACGATATAGTTAATAAAGTTTAATCATAACTGCGGGTATCGCCTGTTCTCATTCGAAATTCCACCGCAGGCCCACGTTCAGCGAGAACGAAGTGGGCTTGTGTTTATAGTAGTTGTCCACCGAAGATCCGTTTTTGAAATGGTGGTCCACACCGGGTTCAACATATACGCCCAAGCCGGGCAGGAGGTGGTATTCGCCACCAACGGCCATCTGGGCCGACCATTGCATTCGCGATTCCTTCACTTTGTAGCTGCTCTCACTGCCATCGGTTGAGCTTTCATTGCTGCGGCCGCTGACGAGTTTCTGTGCTTCTCCGCCTCCGGTGAGATATACGCGGACGTGGCGGCTCTGCCAGATGCTGTAGTCAACATTCAGAGGAATGCCAATATAATGCAGGTGCTGTTCGCCTGTGGTCTCGCCCCGGGCATCCCGCCCGCTGTAGTCCGACCTTAAATAGGAATAGGTGAGCCCACTACCGATTCCCCACCGACGGGAGAGTTGCCAGCGTATGCTGACGCCGGCACGTACGGGCCGATGATGTTTCATGTTAGCCGTAACCCGTGACGGCGATCCATAAGTCATCTTGGCATTCTGGAGATCCAGAAAGTCGGCATTCTCGCCAAAGGTTGCTGCGGCCGCCATGACCACGCCCTGCGCGTTTCCGTGCATGTCGCTGCCGCCGGAGCCATAGTAGGCCGAAAGGGTAAGCCGGCTTGCGTTGTGGCGGATGTTGCCGAAGTCTGCGATATCACGCGTCTCGTCATAGGCATCGTCATCATGGCGGGCAGACCGTTTTGTGGTCGGCTGCCCTTGTTTTTGCGCCGAGGTCTCTGAGCCCGGAGCCTGAGCGACGGCTGTCTGCTGTTCTACTGTATGCCCTGCCTCTGCTAAGAGTTCAATCGTTTCAGGCTGTCCCCGAAGCGGCCTGTTCTCTCTTGAAGATAATCCAGACAAGACCGTGGCGCTGCCGGGGACATCGGCGGCGGTTGGTCTTGCGTCGGCTATCTTTTTTTCTCCAGTCTTCTGCCTTTCGGCCATTGTTCCTCTGTCGGCTGTGAGCGTCGGCATGGTGGCTTTATCGCTGCTGCGCCAAACCATGACAAGGGTCAGCGCCACGGCGGCAGCGGCAGCGAGTAAGGCCACCCGCCTCATCAAGAGGTGGCTCTCTCTCAACTTCGGACGACCCACAGACAGCTGGCGTCGCTCCATCTCGGCTTTCACGTCGTGGAGCAATCCCTCTGGTGCCTTGGGAGCATAGTCCTCAAAACGGCGGCTTAAGTTGGATTTGTGCTGCTTCATGTCTATGGGTTGTTATTATTTTTTTTTGTTTTCCTTTATCATTCTGGCCAGCATGGCGCGGGCCTTGAAGTATTGAGAGGCCGAAGTGCTCGGTGTGATGCCCAACTGTCGGGCTATCTCTTTGTGGCTCAGGCCCTCGATGGCAAAGAGGTTGAACACGGCCCGGTAGCCAGGCGGCAGCTGCTGGATGAGCTCCACGAGCCTGTCGGTGCTTATGGTGGGATCGGGTGGTTGCTCCTCCGAACTGTCGGGAAGCGGGGCGTCGCTGTCAATGGGGCTCCACCTGCACTGCTGTCTCAGGTATTGCAGTGCCTCGTTGACAGCGATACGCGTGACCCATGCCTTCAGCGATCCTTCCCCTCGGTAGCTAAAATGGCCGATGGACGTGAATATCTTGATGAAGGCTTCTTGCAGCACGTCCTTGCGGTCGTCTTTATTGCCAATGTATCTGCAGCAGACACCGGTCAGATAGTCGGCGTACTCGGCATACAGCATGTCCATGGCAGAGGCATCTCCCCTGCCGAAACGCTTGAGTATCTGTAGTTCCTTGTTGCTGCCGAATATATTCATCTTAGCTGTGGTCTGCGTAGAGATAACGCAAAACGGGCTTTTTTATTCCTATGCTGTCAACGCCCCGGCGCTGTTTCAATCTCTCTTCGGCACTCTGTAGGTAAACGTATGCGACTTCATTCCGCTGAAAGAATTCCACTTCACCGTGAGCTGATGGGTGGTGCCTGGCTGGAGTCCGAGTTTCTGTAGCGAGAAGGCGATCACGCCATCGCCCATCGTTCCACGCACATCGCCATTGGCGTTCTGATGAACGACCACCTCGTTGTCGTCCGATCCCTTCACAAGATTGAGAATGTGGGTCTTACCATTGCCGAAAAGTGTGCGGAAGCGGATGGTCAGGAAGCCGTCCTCCACGCAGGTTGTCCAGTCGTCGACAATCTCCAAGGGGTCGTTGCCGTAGACGGAATCGTTTTTCAAGCCCTGATCGGGAGCCATCTCTTTTGTGCGGATCGTGTCAATCCAGTTGACATAGACGTTTTTCAGTCCGTCGGCATATATTCCGTCACTGAGTTCTGAATCCTTAGGCTGCCTCAGACTGACGAAAGCCCTCATGCGCTTGCCGCCGTAAAGCTCGCTGCGCAGGTTGACAGGGTAGAGTTGTGTGCTGTCGTTGAGTACTAAAATGGGATGGCCATTGCCGTTGGAGGCTATGGACACGATGGCATTGGGCACATTGACGTCGTAGTAGTATTCATCGTCGTCGTCAGAACAACTTTGCAACAGGGCCGACGAAACGACGAACAACACCAGCCCAACAATCATCATCAAATATTTTCTTCTTGTCATTGCATCTGATATTTATGGTTTGCTGATAGTGAAATGAGCACATCTGTGCAATATTGCCTGAAAACGCAATTAAAAAATGTAGCAAAAATGACATCTACCTGACTATTTCATGGTTTTATAAATATTTTTGTGTAATTTTGAACCGAATACCGAATTCATATATAAAACAATCAAACATTTCTATCAAAAAATGAAACGACTATGGATGACAGCGGTCATAACGGCAATGACCGCACAAGTATGGGCCAACGGAGACACGCCGCCCACCTTTACCGAATGGCACGACCAACAGGTGAATGAGGTGAACCGATTTCCACTCCATACTAATTTCTTCACCTATGAAAACAGCGACGTTGCCCTCAAAGGCAATAGGGCGACGTCGGCCAACTTCCTCTCGCTCGACGGCGACTGGAAGTTCAACTGGGTAGCCAACGCCGACCAAAGACCGACCGACTTCTACAAGACCGACCTCGACGACTCATCGTGGAAGAACATGTCGGTGCCGGGTATTTGGGAGGTCAATGGCTATGGTGATCCGGAATATCTCAATATAGGCTTTGCCTGGCGCTATCAGTTCGACTGGAACAAGCCGCTCGCCATTCCCTCTCAGGATAACCATGTGGGTTCCTACCGCCGCACGATAGACATTCCCGCCAACTGGAAAGGCCGCCAGGTGATCGCCCATTTCGGCAGCGTCACCTCCTGTATCTACCTCTACGTCAACGGCAAGTTTGCCGGATATGCCGAAGACTCTAAGGTAGCGGCCGAGTTCGACATCACCCGCCTGGTCAAACCGGGCAAGAATCTCATCGCCTTCCAGGTGTTCCGCTGGAGCGACGGATCGCTCTGCGAGGATCAGGACTTCTGGAGATTGAGTGGCGTGGCGCGCGAAAGCTACCTCTACAGCCGTGACCCACGTACACAGGTCACCGACCTGCTGCTCACCCCCGACCTCGACGAAACCTACAAGAACGGTATGCTCAGCGTAAAAGCCGACGCTATGGGGAACCCGACGGTGGAATATGCGCTCTACAACGAGAACGGCATTGCTGTAGGAAAATCGAAGGCCACGTTCAAAGGCAACAAGGAGATTGAAGTGCGCTTCAATATCAAGAACGTGAAAACATGGACCGCCGAGACTCCCTATCTCTACACCCTTGTGGCAACCGTGAAGGACCAGCGAGGCAACGTGGTGGGAGCCATCCCGCAGCGCGTGGGATTCCGCAAGGTGGAGATCAAAAACAAGCAGCTGCTTGTCAACGGACAGCCCGTGCTCATCAAGGGTGCCGACCGTCACGAGATGGATCCCGATGGAGGCTACGTCGTCACGCGCGAACGTATGCTGCAGGACATCCAGATCATGAAGAGGCTCAATATCAACGCCGTGCGCACCTGCCACTATCCCGATGATCCCATTTGGTATGATCTCTGCGACGAATACGGACTCTATGTCACGGCAGAAGCCAACCAGGAAAGCCACGGCTTCGGGTACGAACTCACCAGCGAGGCCCGCAAGCCCAACTTCGCCATGCAAATCATGCAGCGCAACCAGCACAACGTGCGCACGCTCTACAACCATCCGTCGGTGATTGTGTGGTCGCTCGGCAACGAGACGGCCGATGGTCCCAACTTCACGGCAGCCTACAAATGGATAAAGGACTTCGACCCGACGCGCCCCATCCACTGGGAACGCGCTGGCAAGGGTGACAACACCGACATCTTCTGCCCGATGTATATGGAGCCCGACGAGTGTGCCAAATACTGTGAGGATCCGGCCAACACCAAGCCGCTCATACAGTGCGAGTACAACCACACCATGGGCAACTCCGGAGGCGGACTGAAGGAATACTGGGACCTGATACGCAAATATCCCAACTATCAGGGTGGCTACGACTGGGACTTCGTCGACCAGGCCCTCCATCGTCATCCCAACTTCAAAGCCTCGCGCACGCTGGCCGACTATGATGCCATCGCTGCCAAATATGAGCCGGGCACGGGCACCATCCCCCCCGAATACTGCTATGGTGGCGACTACAACAAGAAAGATGCCTCAGACAACAATTTCAACTGCAACGGCATCATCGGTCCCGACCGTCAGCTCAACCCGCACGCCTACGAATTGGCCTATCAGTATCAGAACATCTGGGCTGAGCCTATGGATGTGGCCAATGGCAAGATTAGCGTCTACAACGAGAACTTCTTCCGCGACCTGAGCAACTACCGCCTGGTGTGGACCGTCGTGGAGGACGGCAAGACCATCAAGAACGGCACCGTTGAGGATCTCAACGTGGAACCGCAGCAGCGTGCCAACCTCGACCTGGGCTACCGGATAGCTCCACAGGGCGAGACGATGCTCAACGTGGAATTCCAGCTCAAGGAGGCCGAGCCGCTGATGAAGGCCGGGCAGACCGTAGCCTACCGCCAGATGCCTTTCAGACAAAACGGAAATGTGAAACCGTCAGGCCTTGCCGAAGGGAAAGAATCGGGAAAAGTGAAGATCAGCAACAAGAAAGACGAGCCTTCTATCAAGATTACGGGCAAGGGCTTCGACATGGCCTTCAATAAGCAGACTGGACTCCTGGAACGCTATGTGGCAGGCGGAACGCCGATGCTTGGAGAAGGCGGCACGCTGAAGCCTACTTTCTGGCGCGCGGTGACCGACAACGACATGGGCGCCGGACTGCAGAAAAAGTGCAGCGCATGGCGTGACCCGCAGATGAACCTCACGCAGATCACGGCCGAAAAGAAAGAATCCGGTGCCCAGGTGTCGGCCATCTACGACATGCCTCAGGTGAAAGCTACGCTCACACTGACCTATGACATCGATCCCGAGGGTGTAATCACCGTCGGCGAAAGCCTCAAGACTACAGCCGGAGCCGATGTTGCCGCTCCGTTGCGCTTCGGCATGGTGATGCAGTTGCCCTATGCCATGGACAAGAGTGTCTATTACGGACGCGGACCGATAGAGAACTATCCCGACCGCAAGGACTTTGCCAATGTGGGAATCTACGAGCAGACGGCCGACCAGCAATTCTTCCCCTATATACGTCCGCAGGAGACCGGCACAAAATGCGACATTCGTTGGTGGAAACAGACGGATGCCTCTGGAAAGGGCGTGAGAATTGAACCCGGACAAGACGGCAAGTATCTCATGGCCAGTGCCCTTCACTACAGCATCAGCGAGCTCGACGACGGTGACGAGAAGGACCAGCGCCACGCTGTAGAGTTGAAGAAGAGTCCGTTCACCGAACTCATTATCGGCTCCACGATCAATGGCTTGGGCGGCATCAACACCTGGGGAGCACTGCCCCTGAAACCGTATCGGATGAAGTATGGTGACATGCAGTTCACCTTCCGCATCCAACCTTTCTAACCGCGGTCTCACACCGCAGGACAGCCTAAGGGGGGATGAGCGACTACAGGCGCTCATCCCCCCTTTTTAAGTTTCTTCTCCTTTTCTTACTTCAACGACCGGCTTGCGGTTGGGTAGAGCATAACCGCGGACGAGGGGGCAAAGACAGAACAAAATACGGCTATTGGCCTTCTGTTTTCCGCTTGTCCATCCCAGCCGCCATATGCGGGCCGGCGGGCTTCCATATGCGGGCCAGTGGGCTTCCATATGCGGGCCAGTGGGCTTCCATATGCGGGCCAGTGGGCTTCCATATGCGGGCCAGCATCATTTTCCGGAAATGAAAACAAAAAAAACCGGATTCCCTTCCTCTCGAAAGGAGACCCGGCCCCGATGATAAGGCTTTATGTCGTTGACAACCTGCAGAGCAGGAAAGCCTCATATCAAATGTTGTGTACTATAACTTTAGAATGCAAGACGACCTCCACTCCGATCTGACCCCAAGGCACAATCTCATGTTGGAAGCCTGTCATACAATTTTTTTGTTTGAAAGAATTATTATGCACCATGATACGCCTTCGCAGGTTGTCATTATGTACAAACATGTAACTAAGGGCCTCAGACCTTTAAGGCCATGAGGCAGGATAATGATTCTCGAGGAGCAGCTCTTTGCCCCCCTTTATTTTTGCAAAAATAAGCAAAAACTTTTGTGTCTCAAAATTTTCAATGGTCTTTCTTCTCTAAAAGCTTGATTTTTTTTGATTTACGTATAAATTCAATGTGTTTTGAAAGTGCCATTTTGACTGTTTCCGCACACAGTAAAATCAAACAAGTTGTCTCATCTGTTGCGCAACAGGCCTTTTTCAAAGCCGACTTGTCGGGTGATGGCCCTTGTAAAGGGGCTGTCGTTTCAAACTTTTCGATACAAAAATACCTCCCCACTATGGAGTTCATGATGGGGAGGTATGCAGAGGTCTCCGGTTTGGGCTCTTGTCTCTTATCTGAAAGGGAGAGGCTGTTATGATGGTTGTCAGTTTCCGGCACCTGCTGAAGTCTTGGCCTTTACGTCCTCGATTTGCTTGGCCAGACGCTTATTATGGGTCTTGAATCGGTCGAAACCCTGTCCGTAAACACCGGTGCAGGGACTCTGCGCTACAAAGGCGTTGGGGTCTATCTCGTCGATGAGGTCGAAAATGAGGTGGCTCTCCGTCTTCTTTGCGATGCAAAACACCACCTTCAGCTCCTTATTGGTATAGAATCCGTTGCCGTCGAGCGTAGTGCAGCCTCGCTCGGCAATATGGTTGATGGCCTCGCCAATCTCGTGCCATTTGGTGCTGACGATGAAAAACTGTACGCTCATGCGCATGCTGTTGACGATATAATCGACAAAGAAGGAAAGGATGAACAGCAACACGTAGCCATAGAACACTTCCTCCCAATTGTGGAGCACCAAATAGGAGGAGGTGATGATCGTAAGGTCGCAGATGAGGATCACGTGTCCCAACGAGATGTCGCGGTAGTGGTTTACGATGGCCGCGATGACATCTGAGCCGCCCGTGCTTCCGCCCGACGCCAGTCCCAGTCCGATGCTTGTGCCCATCAGCACGCCGCCAACTACGGTAGCCATGAACTTCTGGTCGGCAAGCAGGTGGGCCGACTGGGCCGTATCTTGGATGAGCGTGGCAAAGGCCGTGAACAGCACCACGGCGTAGATGGTCTTTAAGCAGAAGCGCCAGCCTAACACTACCAACGCCACAGACAGCAGCACGATGTTGAGCCCGAAGAAAACATACTGGGCGGGAAATCCCGTACCCCAATACACGATAGAGGAGATACCGGTAAGGCCACCCATCGTGATATGGTTGGGAAGCAGCAGGAACTGCCATCCCAAGGCTCCGATGATCATGGCCAGGGTGAGGAGGAAATAATCGCGCAACAGATGGCGCCACGTACTTTTCTTTCGTCTTAAAGAGGTCGTTTCCATAATGTCAACTTCATTATCATAGCTCTCTCCGCGTTCTGTCTTTCGGGCGAAAACCTGAATTCTGCCCAGCTTCTCTGTCTGTCGGTAGAGAGGGGCGCAGGTGCTGTCGTGTCCTTGCAGGAGGAGGCAGAGAGAAGAGGTTAGTTTCTTTCGTATGTCTCGATAATATTGCCGTCAAAGATTTCCCGGTCCACGAGCCGGATGTCCTTGGGCAGTTGTGGGGCCCGCGTGCCACAGGGCACCGATATGGTCCCCGTCTCCACCCGGATGGCATCCCAGCAGTCGGCATCCAAAAAGCTCTGTAGCGTGCTGGCACCGCCTTCCACAAGGAGCGACTGATAGTGGTTGTCGTTCATCCAGTCTGTCACCTCCTTAATGCTTTCAAATCCCCTGAAGCCCTCGGGAATCTTGTGCTTGCCGCTCAGTACGAGCCGTATTGGAGCCGGTCCCGCCCAGCTGCGCACGTTGAGTTGCGGATGGTCGGTGATAATGGTGTTGTAGCCCACGAGAATGCAGTCATATTCCGACCGCAGCTTATGCACGAGCGCCTGGGTCCATGACGTGGAGATAAGGAGCTGGCGGCCGTCGCCACGGTTGAGGCGGTCGTTGGCCGTGCGTGCCCATTTCAGCATGACGTAGGGTCGGTGGAGCGTGTTGCAGGTGATAAACCGCCGGTTCAGTTCGAGGCATTCCTTCTCCAATACCCCCACGGTGACCTCTATTCCGGCGTCGCGCAGCTTCTGAATGCCGCGCCCCTGCACTTTGGCAAAGGGATCCACGCAGCCGCAGACCACACGCTTCACGCCCTTGCTGATGATGAGGTCGGCGCAGGGAGGAGTCTTGCCGTAGTGAGAGCAAGGCTCAAGCGAGACATAGACGGTGGCTTCGTGAAGCAGAGGCTCATCTGCCTTACTCACCGAGGCAAAGGCATTGACTTCGGCATGGCCTTGTCCGCAATGGGCATGGTAGCCCTCGCCAATGATGCGGCCGTTGCCACTAACGATCACTGCGCCCACCATGGGATTGGGACGGGCGCCATAGACACCATTGCGGGCCAGCTGCAGGCAGCGGCCCATGTAGAGTTTGTCGGTCTCCTCTTGATTCATTTCTACATTTACGTTTAAGGTTGAGCGGCGCACCGGTCGAAAATATTCAGAATAAGGAACAGGGTTGCGATTTTTTTTGTAAGTTTGCAGCATGACATATACACAACTATGGCGCAGCCTGACACCGCTCTACGCTGCGGGCGAAGCCCAGGCCGTGGCACGCACTGTGCTTGAAATGCAATTCGGATTGACGCTCACCGATATTGTATGCGGCAAAGTTAACGAATTATCCGCAGACGAGAAAATATCATTGGATAAAATTTTCCTACGTCTTCGGCAGGGTGAGCCCGTACAGTACGTCTTGGGCCGGGCTGAGTTTTGTGGCCGTGAGTTCTGCGTGACTCCATCGGTACTCATTCCTCGTCAGGAGACTTCCCGCTTGGTTGATCTCTCCGCGGCGCGTATGGCCGGCGGACAGCGTGCGCTCGATGTGGGCACGGGCTCGGGATGCATCGCCGTGTCGCTGGCGTTGAGGTGTCCGATGGCCTATGTGGAGGCGTGGGACCTGTCGACCGCGGCACTCAGTGTGGCAGAGGACAATGCCCGGCGGCTCAACGCGCGGGTGACCTTTGTACGTCGCGATGCCCTCAACCTGGCGCCCGACAAGGAAAGGTGGAACGTGATCGTCAGCAACCCTCCCTACATTGCCGAGAGTGAGCGCCGGGAGATGGAGCCCCTGGTGCTGGACAATGAGCCACCATTAGCCCTCTTCGTTCCCGACGACGACGCGCTCCGGTTCTACCGCTCCATCAGCCGTTATGCGGCAACAGCACTCTGCCGGGGCGGATCGTTGCTCTTCGAGATCAATCCCCGCTTCGCCGACGATACGGCGGAGCTGATGCGAGGCTTCGGATTCCGCGAGGTGGAAATCTTGGAAGACGACTACGGAAAGAAGAGATACGCTGTCGGAATCAGAGGCTCCAGGGAGCCATCTGTTGAATAGTCATCATGATCAACAAGAAGTTATGCAAAAGAAGACCATTACCGAGCAGGAAGCGCTCGTAAAACTCTCCGGGCTGTGCGTGAAGGCAGAGCACAGCAGCGGGGAGATGCTTCAGAAAATGCGGCTTTGGCAGATGGCGGACGACGCGCGGGAGCGTGTGCTCAGACAACTCGTCGACCAGCAGTTTGTCGACGACGCGCGATTTGCCAAGGCTTTTATCGCCGATAAAATCCAATACAATGGTTGGGGACGGCGAAAGATCGAGCAGGCGTTGCGGCTCAAGGGGGTTGCGGAGAGTATCTATATGCCTATTCTTGACGAGGTGAGCGACGAGGAATATCTGGCACAGTTGCGGCCCTTGCTCAAGAGCAAGTGGAAACAGATCCGTGCCAACTCTGACTATGAGAGGAGCGGCAAGCTGATCAAGTTTGCCATGAGCCGTGGCTACACGCTCGACATCATCCGCCAGTGCATCGACAGTGCCGTAGAAGCCGATTGGGAATGAAGACGCATCTGTCAGACATAATCGACACTCTCGCCAGACGTCTCGCCGACACGCTGGCTCCAAGGGGGTGTGCGGTGTGCGGATGCCGGCTGTGCCTTCAGGAGCAGGCGGTTTGCAGCGCATGCAACATCAGCATCCCACGCACCCACTATGCCCGCAACCCCTTCGACAACGACATGGCAAAGGTGTTTTGGCATCTTGCTCCGATAGAGAAAGCCGCGGCTTGGTTTTTCTACAATGCCGGTTCGCCCACGGCACAGGCCATCTACAAACTCAAATACTTCAACCGCCCCGACATCGGTTATGCCTTGGGGCGCATCTTCGGACAGGAACTCGTTGCCGATGGATTCTTCGACGACGTTGATGTCATTGTGCCGGTACCGCTTGCCCCCAAGCGTGAACGGCAACGGGGATACAACCAAAGCGTGGCCATCGCTGAGGGAATGGCACGCGAGGCACATGTGGATGTTGACCGAAGAAGCCTCAGACGTACTTCTTTTGCCAAATCACAAACGATGCTGAGCCGTGAGGAACGCGAGAAAAACGTTTCGGGTGTGTTTGAGTTGACGGGTGCCTGTCAGCTCGCCGGCCGTGGCATCTTGCTCGTCGACGATGTCTGTACGACAGGAGCGACCCTCACCGCTTGTGCCAAGACCATCAGTCGACTGCCGGGTGTGAGAATCTATGCCGCCACATTGGCTTTTGCAGGCACGAGATACAACGATAGTGTTGAGGATATCCCCTTTGAACTGGGTGTCGTTGAATAAGAAAACAGCCTCTGACTCTGCGTGCGGCATGAGAAATGAAAATACGAAGAGCTGTCTGTCGTTACAAGTCGACGTTTCTTTCCACCATCTGTTGGAGATAACAAAGAAAATCAGTACTTTTGTATAGATTTTCCGTTAGGCCAAAGAGATGGAGAACGTATGATACTTGAATTTTGGCTGGTAGAGAACAAAAAGAATATAAGGACGAAACTAAAACCGTTATACTTTATGAACAAAAGATTCTTTCTGTCGTTATTCTCGCTGTTTTTGGCTTTGGGCCTGAGCAGTCAGAACTTAGTTGATGTGCGCGTAGCCGAAGGTGTCCTTGCGGGCACCGACTCGTCGGGCGTTAAAATTTTCAAGGGCGTGCCCTTTGCCGCACCGCCTGTGGGCAATCTCCGTTGGCGTGAGCCACAGCCCGTAGAGCCCTGGCAGGGCGTGAGGAAGGCTACGCAGTTCGGGGCCAATCCCATGCAGGAACCACTCTTCGGCGATATGAACTTTGGCACCAAACAGATGAGCGAGGACTGTCTTTATCTGAATATCTGGACACCGGCCAAGACGATGAAGGAGAAACTGCCCGTGCTCATCTATTTCAATGGCGGCGGACTGCTTGCCGGCAGTGGCAGCGAGCCCCGTTATGCCGGACAGGCCATGGCGCGCAAGGGTGTCATCGCTGTCACGGCCAACTACCGCGAGGGCATCTTCGGCTTCCTCAGCTTGCCCGAACTCTCGAAGGAGAGCGGCGGTAAAGGCAGCGGCAACTATGGTTTGATGGACCAGGCTGCCGCTATCCAGTGGGTGAAGAACAACATTGCAGCCTTCGGCGGCGATCCCGATCGCATCACCATCGCCGGTGAGTCGGCGGGCTCCGTGTCTGTGAGTGCGCAGATGGCCTCGCCCATGAGCAAAGGCCTCTTTGCCCAGGCCATAGGCTCCAGCGGTTCCATCTTAGGTCTGCGCCCGGTGCCCACATTGAAGGAGGCCGAGGCCGAGGGGAAGAAACTGATGGCCCAAGCCGGATGCCGCAATCTCAAGGAACTTCGCGCCATGCCTGCTGAGGAACTGATGAAGAAGGTGAAATTCCGCAAGATGCCTACTCCCTGCGTAGACGGACGCTTCTTCACCGAGCAGCCCTCTGTCACCTTTGATGAGGGGCGCCAGGCCCATGTGCCTCTGCTCTTGGGCGGCAACAATCAGGAGATGACGCTCTTTGTCACTACCGTGGACCAAGCAAAGGCTTTGGCACAACAATCGTTCGGAGCAGCAACCGACTCTATCTTTCCGCTTTACGGCATAGAGACACAAGCCGACCTGCAGGGACGTCCCGGCATCGACTTGGCGTCAGATCTCTTCCTCGACTTTTCCACTTGGCGCTGGGGCTATGTCCATGCACAGACGGGCGGCCAGCCTGTCTATCGCTACCGTTATTGCCATCCGCGCCCAGCCATGGCCGTGAAGGGTAAGGTGGCCGGACTTGCAGGTGGTGTGCAGGATGCCAAGGACGGTCAGCCGGCTATGCCGCAGGCCAAGGGTGCCGTACACTCTGCCGACATCGAGTATGCAATGGGAACGCTGCCCACCAATCGCGTCTACGACTGGCAACCCGAGGACTATTGGGTGTCGGATCAGTTTATCAACTATTATGCCAACTTCGTCAAGACGGGCAATCCCAACGGACTCGGACTTGTCAGCTGGCCAACGACCAACGGGCAGAGCGTGGAGCCCATCCTGCAGCTCGATGTCAACAGTAGCGTGAGCCGTGACACCAAACGGGAAGAGCGCAACAAGACGATCCTCCGCTTGGTCTGCAAGCCGCACAAGTAATCCCCCTTTGGGCGAAACTGTAGGGCATGCCGATGGGCTGTCTTCGGAAAAATGAAGTGATATCCTAAGACAGCCCTCTTTCTCCAGGCATAGACGTTTACTGCCTTAAGGACGTTTACCACCTTAAGATTGTAGGAAAATCATGGACAGTCTTTTGCTCCTAATAGAGCAATGGTCCAGAAGCTATGGGGTGGCTTTGCGAGCAAGCTCGCAGCCACCCCATAGCTTCTGGACCACACCATAGGTGTCAAGCCTGCCCATGAAGAAAATCGCCATAGCGTAAAATTGCCTTACGGCATAAAATAAAGCAGCGCGAGAGTTCGTTGGTAAGCAAAACATCACGGCCCAAAGCACAGATTGAGCGTTATACAGATGGGGCGTTATGATGATCACGAAGGTATCATTAGGGCTTTCTAAACTGATTATGGAAAGATTCAGGGGATGGCAGGGGGGACACTTTTCCTTTTTGTGACTGGGTGACACTATTCCTTTGGGATGGAAGGGTGACACATTGGCGATATCACATACAAGCTATCTCGGATTCCTCTCACCGCCATCCACGGAAACTATCCGCTGAGCCCCAATCACGCAGACTTTATAAAGATACTGTACCTGCTGTTCTTCTGCGCCATCAGCGGGAGAGTAAATCGATAAGGCTCGCAGATACCGCCAATTACGCAGATTTTGAATATTTGAGAAGATCGGGAACATTTCCCAAAGAGGATCTTTAGGGGCGCAGCCGGCCCCCTTGTGGTTGTGGAGGGGAGGAGTTCAGCCGGTCTCGTTTTATTCTCCATGCTTTCTCTTGTTTTATTGGTAAAAAATATGTAAGTTTGCAAGTAGAACGAATATATAAAGACAACAATGGTGAAATATCCCTGTGCATTCAGAGGTTTGATCAGCAGCAATGGAAAAGAATGATTTACACCGCAACTGTATTCTGCGTCGTCTTTTAGTGGCGTTGTTGGCAGCCACCTTTATAATGGATGGTTGGAGCCAGCCTTTGGAATCTGCCGTCCGTCATCTCTTTCTCACGTCGAATTTCAATACCGATCAGGGCTTATCGAGCTCGCGCGCCTATTCGACAGTCGAAGGTAGCGACGGAGCGATGTGGATTTCCACCAAGCTCGGCGTAGACCGTTACAACGGGGTCACGGTGAAAAGCTATCGTCTGCCCCGCCAGCGCCAATACAGTGATGTCAGCGGCATGGTGATCAAACTTTTCAAAGCCTCGCGCGGCATCCTCATGGCCTACGACAACAAAGGGCACATCTACGCTTTCAGTCCTGTGACCGACCGTTTTGCCCTGGTCCACGATCTGGTGGCGGCCCTGGGCGGCCCCATTGTCCTCAACGAAGTATGTTCCGACGGCAGTGAAGGGTTATGGGCAGCCCTCGACCGTGGCGTTTGTCATATCGACGGACGGGGAAGGGTGAGACTGATGCTCAAAGGCCATTATATTAATCATGTGGGATCGACAGGCCGCGGCATTCTCATTGGGGCTTCCGACGCGACCTATCTTGCGCGGCAGGGCAAGATGAGGAGGGTGTTGCCATTGAGATCGGTGCTGTGCTCCTACGCTGACACCAAGGCCCACAGGCTGTGGCTGGGCACCTTCCACGACGGGGTCGTAGCCGTCGACGACCGCACCTTTGCCCCCGTGCCCCAACCTGGGTTGAGCCTGCCGCTGATGCCCGTACGTGCCATCCTGCCTTGGGACGCCTCCACGCTGCTCTTCGGTATCGATGGCGCAGGCGTCTACAGCTACAGTGAGTCAACCCACCAGACAGCCCTCACCCTCAACACCGACGGCCGCCCTTCGGAGAGTCTTCAGGGCAACGGAGTCTACAGTCTTCTGCGTGACAGCTGGGGCAATCTGTGGGTGACGACCTATTCGGGCGGTGTAGACCTTGCCATTCCTGTCGGGCAGGATCCGGTTTTTGTCAGGCATGAGTATCTCAACGGGCAGAGTCTCATCAACAACGGTGTCAACTATATCCTCTCCGACCGTAGCGGCCATCTGTGGTATGCCACCGACCGTGGTGTGAGTATCTTCGACCGTCGCCTGCGTACATGGACCCATACCTTATATAATAAGGTGGTGCTGAGTTTGGCCGAATCAGACGGCACTCTGTATGCCGCCACCTACGGCGACGGCATCTATGCCGTGAAGCCCGACGGAAGCAGTCGGCTGGCCTATGCCACCTCGTTGGGCAATCTGCGTACCAACTATGTCTACAGCCTGCTGGCCGACAGTCATGGCAATATGTGGATCGGGTGTCTCGACGGCCCGTTGGTCTGTGTCTCCTCTTCGGGTCGTAGGGAATACCCCATCAAGGAGGTGCAGTGTATCATAGAGTCGCCCGACCATACTTCCGTGGCAGTGGGGACCACTCATGGTGCCTATCTCATCAATGCCGCCACCTCGCGGGTCGCCCGCTTCTTCTATCCCGAAGAGTTCAGCGGCGTAGACTACAACTACTTCATCAACTCCATGACCTTCGACGGAAACAGCAGGCTGTGGATAGCCACCGACGGCGGAGGCATCTATCACTACGACCTGCGCAGCCGGCGGGTGAGCAACACGACAACGGCTCAAGGGTTGCCCTCCGATGTGGTGTCGTCGCTCGTTTGGGACAGTCACCACCATCTGTGGATGGGTACCGACCGCGGGCTGGCCTGCCTGCAGGGCACAGCCATCGTCAACATCAACTACATGAAAGGACTGGAAGGAGAATATAAGCGGCAGGCTGCCGCCGCCCTCCACGACGGCAGGCTTATCTTCGGCAGCAACCAAGGCGCCGTCATCATCTCTCCCATGCAAGCCGCAGCCATATCCTACAAAGCCCCACCGAGGATAACGGATATCGACGTAGAGGGCGTGGAGGCCGACAGCACCTGGCACAAGAGACTCTACCGGATGAGGCATCGGGGGAAGCTGACATTAAGCCACGGTGAAAACAGCCTGGTGGTACATTTCGAAAGCATCAACTACCGCTATCAGAACGACATCGTATACCAGTGCTATCTTGAGGGCTTCGACAGGCAGTGGAGCCCGCCCATCAGTCAGCAGACCGCGCGTTTTGCCAATCTGCCCCCGGGCAACTATGTGCTGCGTGTGAAGAGTCTCAGCAAGAGCACCCACCAGTCGTTGGGAGAAGTCTCGCTTCCCATCACCATAGCCCAACCCTGGTGGAACACCCTCTGGGCATGGATGGTCTATACGGCACTACTGTTGTGGCTCGTCTACATGGGCTGGAACTATTACCGCAACCGCTTGCGGCAGCACTACGACCAGGAGAAGATCAACTTCTTCGTCAATACGGCCCACAACGTGCGGACACCCCTCACCCTGGTGCTCGCTCCACTGAAGGACATCGCCGCCGACAGCGGCATGAGTCCGCGCAGCCGCCAGTTTCTCGACATGGCCATAGAGAACGGCAACAGGCTCATGGCGATGATCACCCAGCTCCTCGACTTCCAGAAAGCCAGCATGAGAGGACACGACTTCCATCCTCAGCTGCTCGATGCCACGGCATACATGCAGTCGCTGGCAAGAAAGTTTATGATCGTGGCACAGGACAAAGGGATAGAACTGAAGACTGAAACTCCCTCGGGAAAGCTGTCGTTTATCTCCGACACTACTATCCTGGCCATTGTTTTTGAAAATCTCATCTCCAACGCCATCAAGTACACCCCATCGGGCGGCACGATCGTCCTGCGGGCCCATGCCGGCCGTCGTCACGTCTATCTCGATGTCGCCGACACGGGCATGGGTATACCCCGTGAGGAGCGCAGCCGACTCTTCGCGGCCTTTTATCGCGCCACCAACGCAGCCCAAGGGAAAGGCTACGGACTGGGACTGAACATCACGCGCGACCTTGTCGGACGGATCGGCGGAGAGCTGAGGTGGGAAAGCGAGGAGGGCAGAGGCAGCACCTTCACCCTCGTTCTGCCCCTGCCCGAACACCAGCAGGCCACGCTCCAACCCCAGAATGAGGGTGAGAGCAAGGATACACTGCTCTTTGTCGACGACAATAGCGACCTGCGACAATACATGAGCATGGCCTTTGGCAGGAAATACCACGTTGTGGCGGTCTCCGACGGCAACGAGGCCCTGCAATACCTCAGCCACGGCGAATGCGACATCGTTGTATCCGACATCATGATGCCCGGCCTGCAGGGCGACGAACTTTGCCGGCGCATCAAGGACAATGAAGACACGTCATGGCTCCCCGTGATCCTGCTCACGGCAAAAAGCACCAGGGAGTTTATGATCGACGGTCTGCATAAGGGAGCCGACGACTATATAGCAAAGCCTTTCGATACCGAAATACTTGAGTCGAAGATTGAGACCATCCTTGCCAACCGGCGCCGACTGAGCAAGTACTACCTCGGCCGTAGCCTCAGACTGGCCCAGAAAGCCGACGGCGAAGAGGTGCCGGAGGCTGTGGCTCATTCAAGAGAAAATACAGACGGCACCGTGACGGGCAGCACCGGAAGCGCGGAGATGAATGCCGAAGACCAGGCTTTTGTGGACAAGGCCACAAGACTCGTCATGGAGAATCTCAGCGACACGGACTTCACCATCGATCGGCTGTGCCAGGAAATGGCCATGAGCCGAACGCTGTTCTATGGGCGGCTGAAGACATTGACCGGGCAGTCGCCGCAAGACTTCATCCGGCTGCTGAGGCTGGAACGGGCTGCGGCGCTGCTGAAGGACGGGAATTCCGTGCTCGACGTTTCGATAAAGACGGGATTCGCTAATGTCAAATATTTCAGTACCGTCTTCAAGAAACATTTCGGCACGGTGCCCAGCAAATTCTGCAAGTAGGCCTTCACCATGAGGGGACAGCCACAACGGGCTGTCCCCTCATGGTTGTTCTCTGTATCTTTTGCCGTAATGGGCGGTGGTTCAGTAAGTTTTGTCAGCATTCAAACCTTGTTCTGTCAGCATTCAAACCCTTCTTTGGCCTTTTCCGATCTATCTTTGCAGCCGGAAAAAACCAAAAACATATGAACTTAAAACAGACTTTCAGCATTATCTTCGTGCTTCTATTGGACATGACTGCCAGCGCGCAAGACTATGAATTAGTGTGGAGCGACGAATTCGACACCAACACCCTCGGCATCAACTGGAATGTTGAAGCCACCAACAGCCCTTACAACAATGAGCTTGAGGCCTACACCGCGCGCCCGGAAAACGTGACGATTGCCGACGGCAACCTCATACTCACGGCGCGAAGGGAGAACTACGGCGGCAAATCGTTCACTTCAGGACGAGTCAACAGTGAGCATAAGGTCTCGTTTGCCCACGGCAAGATTGAGGCCCGCATCAAACTGCCCAAACTGGCCAACGGACTGTGGCCCGCTTTCTGGATGATGGGCGAGGACTTCGACTCAGTGGATTGGCCCAAGTGTGGTGAGATCGACATCATGGAAATGGGTATGAAGGATGCTTTGGCCAATGGCTCCGCTGATCGCACGGTGGCCGGAACCATCCATTGGGGAGAGAACATTGCCGGGCACCAGCAGTTTTCGCCGGGCAATGTCGCCGTGGCACAGGATCTCACCGACGGTTACCATATTTTTACAGCTGTTTGGAACGACGATTATCTGAAGTTCTATGTCGACAACGACGCCACTCCATATTTTACCGCGACGATCAAGAAGGGTTTCAGCCGCTCGGCTTATTTCCACAAACCTTACTTCATCATATTCAACCTCGCTGTGGGTGGCGACTACACGGGAATAGCCGATCCCAATGCGGTTACAGCCTTGCCCGCCTCCGGCGATGAGTCGAAGATGCTTATCGACTATGTGCGCATCTATCAGAAGAAAGACCAGCACAATGTCTACACCGATGTCAAGGGTCACCCGGTCGCCGCCAAGGCCGACGGGGCTTGGTACAACCTTGCCGGGATGCGTGTAGATGCCGTCCACGAGGGTATTTTGCTGCATCAAGGCAGAAAAATAATCAAGAACAACTAAATAAAACCAATCAGACAATGAAACAAATCAATCGAAATGCAGCCTGCATGGCGTGTCTCTGTGCGCTCAGCATGACCCCATGTATGGCTACCCGTCCAGCCGTTGCGTCGGTGGCATCAGCCGTCGCCGACCAGGTACAGACGGTGTCGGGCACCGTCACCGACGGCACAGAGCCAGTCATCGGAGCCACCGTAAGGGTGAAAGGCACCAAGGACCAGGCCACGGTCACCGACTTCGACGGCCATTTCACGCTGCGCGTGAGCCCGGGCACCCTTCTTGAGATCAGTTACGTAGGCTTCAAGCCCCAGACCGTGAAAGCCGCCGACGGCATGACGGTGGTGCTGGAAGAGGACAAGAAGACGCTCGACGAGGTCGTCGTCACCGCCCTCGGCATCAAGCGCGACCGCAAGGCCCTTGGCTACGGTGTGGGAGAAGTGAAGGGCGACGAACTGAAAAAAGCCAAGGAAACCAATGTCATCAACTCGCTGGCCGGTAAGGTGGCTGGTCTGGTAGTGAGCCAGACCGCGGGTGGTGCCAGCGGCAGCACCCGTGTCGTGCTGCGTGGTAACACAGAAATGACCGGCAACAACCAGCCGCTCTATGTTGTCGACGGCGTGCCTTTGGACAACACCAACTTCGGCAGTGCCGGCAGTGCCGGAGGATTCGACCTCGGCGACGGAATATCGAGCATCAATCCTGATGATATCGAGTCGATGTCGGTGCTCAAGGGGCCTGCCGCTTCCGCCCTTTACGGTAGCCGTGCCAGCCACGGTGTGATCCTTATCACCACGAAGAAGGCAGCCAAAGACAAGATGAGCGTGGAATACAACGGCTCGCTGACCTTCGACACGCAGTTGGCCAAATGGAACAACACGCAACAGGTGTATGGTATGGGCAGCAATGGCAAATACAGCATCGATGCCGTGTCCAACACCAACAAGAGCTGGGGTCCCAAGGCCGACGGCTCCAACATGCTCAAATACTTCGATGGCGTGGAGCGCCCCTACCTCATCATTCCCGACAACGTGTCCGGATTCTTCCGCACGGGTCTCACGGCTACCAACACCGCCATCGTGGGCATGAACAACGGTAAGACCGGGCTGCGCTTCACCTTTACCGATATGCGCAACAAGGACATCGTGCCCAAGACCAACATGAGCCGCGACATCTTCAACCTGCGCGCCAATACGACGATGGGTAAGGTAGACCTTGACTTCAGTGCCAACTATACCCGCGAGTATGTCAAGAACCGTCCTGCATTGGGCGACAGCAAGTCGAACGTAGGCAAGAATCTCATGACCCTTGCCACAACTTATGACCAGGCATGGCTGAGAACCTATCAAGACGAGAATGGCGACTATTCCAACTGGAACGGTATGGATCCCTACAATGTCAACCCCTATTGGGATCTTTATAAGAACTACAACAACTCGAACAAGGACATCTTCCGTCTCACGGGCAAGGGCGTATGGAACATCACCCGGCACTTCCGCCTGCAGGCCACTCTCGGTGCCGATCTCAACTGGTTCACCTTCAACGACTTCAAGGCACCCACTACGCCGGGCTTTGAGGCCGGACGCCTGCAGACCAGCAGTTTCCGCAACCGCATGTACAACTTCGAGCTCCTGGCCCTGTATAACAATACCTGGGGCGACTTTGACTTCAACGCCACCGTTGGTGGAAACATCTACAAGGTCAACAACCAAACTACGGTGACCACGGCACAGGACATGCAGATCCGCGACGTGGTGAACCTCACGAGCTTCAACGAGACCAGCATAGAACCCTCAAGCTACCGCAAGCGCATCAACTCACTCTTCGGATCCGCAAGCTTGGGCTGGCGTCACATGCTCTATCTCGACGCCACGCTCCGCGGCGACCAAAGCTCTACACTGCCCACGGGCAACAACGTCTATGTCTATCCCTCCTTCTCGGGCTCATTTGTATTCTCTGAGCTGCTGCATGCCGCGGGCAAGATGCCTTACGGCAAACTGCGCATGTCGTGGGCACAGGTGGGTAGCGACACGGATCCTTATCAGCTCGGACTCGTCTACACCAAGTCGAAATACACCTATCCCGGCTACACCATCGGCTATATCAACAACAGCACCATCCCCAACAAGGATCTCAAGCCGACAAAAACCAACTCCTTTGAGATGGGTCTGGAGACGAAATTCCTCAACAACCGCCTCGGACTCGACATCACTTATTACGCTCAGAAGAGTAAGAACCAGATCATGGGTATGGCCACTTCGTGGACATCAGGTTACACCTACCGCCTGATCAATGCCGGAGAGATCGATAATAAAGGTATAGAGATCACCCTCAACACACGCCCCATACAGACCCGCGACTTCTCCTGGGATTTGAATCTCAACTTCTCGAAGAACAGCAATAAGGTCGTGCGCCTTGTCGACGGTATGGATATGTTTGAGCTGGAGAAGGCCACGTGGCTCGACGTGCAGGTGGCCGCCAAGGTGGGCGAGAACTTCGGTTCCATCGTCGGTCCCGACTTCAAGCGCAACGCCGCCGGGCAGGTGCTCATCGATCCTTCCACCGGCCTGCCCGAATACGACAAGAGCAACCACGTCCTGGGCAATGCCTCTTGGGACTGGACCGGCGGTGTGACAACGACGCTGACCTATAAGAACCTCACTCTCAACGCCATCTTCGACATCAAGGCGGGCGCGGATCTCTACTCCATGTCGGAACGTGCCGCCTATGAGAGCGGCAAAGCCAAAGCCACCCTGCAGGGCCGTGACGAGTGGTACCGTTCAGAGGAAGCACGCGAGGCTGCCGGTATCAAGAAGGGTGCCGACACATGGAAGCCCACAGGCGGCTTCATCGCCCCTGGTGTTATCGACAATGGCGACGGAACCTATCGCCCCAACGACATCTATGTCAATCCGGAGGACTACTGGATGAGCGTGTGCCGCAATGCGCCATCCATGTTCATCTACGACAACTCCTATGTCAAATGCCGTGAACTCACCCTGTCGTATCAGGTGCCCACTTCATGGCTGCACAACTTCGTGAAAGGTCTCAGCGTGTCCTTTGTGGCCCGTAACCCGTTTATCGTGTGGAAGAATATCCCCGACATCGATCCCGACTCCAACTACAACAACACGACGGGTATGGGACTGGAATACGGCTCACTGCCTTCACGCAAGAGCTATGGCATCAATGTCAATGTAAAGTTTTAGACTCATTCATAGACCATCAACAACAACCATTATGAAAAAAATATATCAATATATCACTATGGCGGTGATTGCCGTCGTTTCGCTGGCCGCCGTATCGTGCAGCAGCGACGACACCATGACGAGCATCAACACCGATCCGTCCAAGGCACCGTCTATAGACCCCAACGCACAGCTCACCACTGCTGAGCTGCAGACCTATGGCGACTTGGGCATGGTGGAGATCTACCGCAACTATCTCTATGCCTTCGACCAGCAGCTCATGGGCTGTTGGAATACCACCAACTATGGCGGCCACCACACCGTGGACAACAACGAGATGAGCCGCGTCTGGACCTCACTCTATCCCATGGCCGTGAAAAACATTGTCGACGCTATTGAGCATGCCGACGACAAGCCCAACCTCAAGGCTGTGGCCAATGTCTACCGGGTATATCTCATGTCTGTTATCACCGATATCTATGGCGACTGCCCCTACAGCGAGGCCGGCTACGGCTTCATCAAGGGAATTGCCAATGCCAAGTATGACAAGCAGAAAGACATCTATGATGATTTCTTCAACAAGCTCGACTCCGCCGTCATCAGCATCGACGCATCGAAAGACAAAGTAAGCGGCGACGTCATCTATCATGGTGATTTGGCAAAATGGAAGAAGCTTGCCAACTCCCTCCGCCTGCGCTTTGCCATGCGCATCTCGAATGTGGATCCCGCAAAGGCCCGCACGGAATTTGAGAAAGCCCTCAAGGCCGATGGCGGAATCATTGAGGAGGCCGGCGACGATGCCTGCATCAACTATATGACCACCTCCATGAGTTTCGGCCAGGAGTCTTATTCCGACTATCGTGGCAACCGGCTCTCACAGCTGCTTTTCGGCAATGACCCTGCCAACAACCCAAGCTACATCTGCTCCACGCTTTTCAACAAACTCAGGGACAGTGGCGATCCCCGCACCTATCGCATCGCCCGCTTCTACTACGACGGCTTGATGAGCGCCACCGGAACCGACAACCGCATCGACCTCACCGATGAGATTCTCGGCAAGGGCATCAAGATTGAACCCTGCGATCCCGGAGCCTACTCCTGGGATGCTTGGCCCACAGGATACACCAGTGACCTGCTCACCGAAATGGCAAAGTCCAACTCCAAGATCAATCCGGCATTGAACCGGGAAGTGCGCCCGAAGTTGGCCAACAATTTCCTCAGGACCGACAATCCCGGCATTATCATGACATCGGCCGAGGTAGACTTCCTCTTGGCCGAGGCAACACTTAAGGGCTGGAATGTTGGCCGGGGAAGCGTTGAGGACCTCTACTGGCAAGGCGTGCGCAAGGCCATGAGCCTGCTCTCCGACCGTTACGGCTGCAAGGCCGTCAGCGACGAGGAGTTCAATGTCTACAAGGAGAAGAACGGTATCGGCCATACCGATGCCCAAAAAGAAGAGTCGATCAATACACAAGCCTGGATTCTGCATCTCACCAATCCCGCCGAGTGCTGGGCCAATGTGCGCCGCTCAGGCTATCCCCAACTCAAGTCACCGGCTGATTACGGCTGGGGACAGTATCTCACCGGCGGAAAGGAAATCCCCGTCAGACTGTGTTATCCCGTCCTTGAGTCGTCCTACAACAAGGCCAACTACGACGAGGCGCTCGACCGTATGGGGGGCACCGACAATTGGCACACACCAGTATGGTGGGACCGTCAGAAATAACCCATCCAAATAAAATCCGTAATAATGATGAAAAAGATATATTCTTACATGCTGCTTGCCATGGGCGTAGTATCCATGGCCCTCATCTCATGCAGCGACGACGACCTTATCTCTACGGCCTCGCCCAACGATGATCCCCGCATCATCGACCCCGTGTTTCCCGACAGGGCTGACGGCCAGCTGGCCACCTTTGCCGAGTTCAACCGCGACAGCAAGCTCAGCATGTCGCTGACGGTGACACCCGCCGACTACACCACCTGCGCATGGTATATCGACGGAGTGAAAGTGGCCGAGGGCAATAAAATAGAGCAGCAGCTTGAAGCCGGCACTTACGACCTGAAAATCGTTGCCACCACGACGGCCGGAAAGTCTACCAGCCGCGAGGGACTGGTGAAGGTGAAACCATTGGAAGGCGATCCTGCTGCCACGACCAAGAGCTTTGAGCGTATTGTCGCCCAGGGCACTGTGGCCACACTCTACGGCAGTAATCTCAACAACGTGAAGGCGGTAGCCATTGGTGGGCAGAAGGTCACAGACATAGAACTGGAAACCACCGGCGACGGTCAGAGACTGCAATATCTTGTGCCCGAAAATCTTCAGGATTCCACTTATAGAATCTCGCTCATCGACAACAGCGGCAAGAGCTATGGAGCCGACAAGGTGACGGTGACCTCCAAGGCACTTGTCACGGCCGGAGCCAATCGCGCCAACGCCAACGCGGCATGGACACTGACCGGCATCAATCTCGACAAGGTGGCGTCGATCACCATTGGCGACAAGACCGTGACCGAATTTGAACAACAGGACAATGGTGAGATCGTACTCACCTGCCCAGACCTCGCCGAGGGCGAATACACCCTTACGGGAAAAACAAAGGATGGTGCGGAGCTGGCCTTCTATACAGCCAACGGAATCCTCGCCAGCCAGACGGTCACCATTTCTTCGGAGCGCACGCTTTGGGAAGGACATCACTATGTGTCGTGGGACAAACCCGACGGCGACCCCAACAAGACTTTCAACCTCATTGGTAAGGATGTTTTCGCCCAGCTCAAAGCCGGGACTCTGCTCAAGGTCTACTACTCCACGGAGCCTTCGGCCGAATACCATCAGATGCAGCTCATGACAGGCTGGTGGACACTGCTGCCGGGATCGGAGAAAATGGACATCTCCGGAAGCGGAGCCTATACCTACACACTCACCCAGGAGGCCCTCGACCTTATACAGGCCCAGGAAGGATTTCTGGTGGGCGGTCACGGATTTTATGTGGATCGCGTGACGGTGCAATAGGATGACATATCTTTAGTATCCTTTTAAGTTTCATATCTTTTTATATCACGTGGCCTGCCAGAGTCCACCCTTGGGTTCTTGCAGGCCTTTATCATAAAAGCATTGAATACAATATATGATGAAGAAGGCTTTATTCTCTCTTATAATTCTCCTTGCCATCGGCGCAAGCACCCATGAAGCAACAGCAACCCCCAAGGACAAAGAGCTTGAGGTGCGCGTGGAGCGCACGCTCAGCAAACTCACCTTACGGCAGAAGGCTGGGCAGATGGTGGAGCTTGTCGTTGATTTTTTTGGGCATAATGATGCCAAAGGCGTGTTTCATATCGACAAGGCGCGCACCGACTCGCTGCTGAGCCGCTATCAGATAGGCTCTATCCTCAACGCTCCAAACACCATGGCTCCAACGGCTTCACAATGGCAGGAAATCATCAGCGACATCCAGAAAAGCTCGATGAAGACCATCGGCATACCTTGCCTGTTTGGTCTCGACCAGAACCATGGTTCCACGTATACTCAAGGCGGCACGCTATTCCCTCAAAATATCAATGTCGGTGCCACATTCAACCGCGACATCGCCCGCGCCTGTGCTGAGGCCACAGCCTATGAGACGAGGGCTGTGAGCGTACCCTGGACCTACAGTCCTACCGTGGACCTGGGACGCGACCCGCGCTGGCCACGCATTTGGGAAAACTTCGGCGAGGACTGCTACGTCAATGCCGAGATGGGAAAGGCCATGGTGCTCGGTTTCCAAGGCGACGATCCCAACCATATCGACGACCTGCACATTGCAGCCTGCATGAAACACTACCTCGGCTACGGCGTGCCATGGACGGGAAAAGACCGCACACCGGCCTATATCAGTCCGTCCGACTTGCGCGAGAAACACTTCTTGCCTTTTCTTGAAGCCCTAAAGGCGGGTGCCCTGAGCGTAATGGTCAATTCGGCATCGGTCAATGGTGTGCCTGTGCATGCCAATAAGACATTGCTCACCGACTGGCTCAAGACGGAAACAGGGTGGGACGGAATGCTCATCACCGACTGGGCCGACATCAACAACCTGTGGCAGCGTGAATGCGTGGCCAAGGATAAGAAAGACGCCTTGCGCATTGCCATCAATGCCGGCATCGATATGATCATGGAACCCTATAACCCCGATGCCGTAGACCTCATTGAGGAACTTGGCCGTGAAGGTGCCATCCCCATGAGCCGCATCGACGATGCCGTGCGCCGTATTCTGAGAATGAAATACCGCCTCGGACTCTTCGACCACCCCACGGAGAAGCTCAAAGACTATCCTAAGTTCGGCGGCAAGGAGTTTGCCCGGCTCTCCTATCAAGGAGCTGTGGAGAGTATGGTGCTGCTGAAGAATGAGGGGGGGCTTCTACCTTTGCGGAAGGGCCAGCGCATCCTTCTCACTGGTCCCAATGCCAATCAGATGCGCTGTCTTGACGGTGGATGGAGCTACACCTGGCAGGGACATCTCACCGATCAGTTTGCCTCGCAGTACAATACGATCTATGAGGCGCTGTGCAATGAATACGGTAAAGATAACATCCTGCTCCGCCAGGGTGTCACCTACAACGAAAAGGGAAAGTACTACGAAGAGAACGAACCCGATATCGCTTCGGCCGTACGTGCGGCCGACAGTGCCGATGTTGTCATTGCCTGCATCGGTGAGAACTCCTATACTGAGACACCGGGCAACCTCTCCGACCTTACACTCTCAGCCAATCAGCGCAGCCTTGTGACTGCTCTTGAGGCTACTGGCAAACCGGTAGTCCTCATTCTCAACGAAGGCCGTCCGCGCATCGTCGCCGACATAGTGCCTAAGGCAAAGGCCGTGGTAGACATCTTCCTGCCCGGCAACTATGGAGGCGATGCCTTAGCTGCGCTGCTCTCCGGACGTGAGAACTTCAGCGGAAAACTGCCCGTCACCTACCCCAAAGAAATCAACTCATTGGCCAACTACGACTTCAAGAAGAGCGAGGAAGTGGGTACCATGGAAGGTGCCTACGACTACAGTGCACGCATCACCCAGCAGTGGCCTTTTGGCTACGGACTGAGCTACACAGCTTACCAGTATGAGAACCTGCGTGTGGACAAAACTCATTTTCTTCCTGGCGACACGCTTTCTGTGAGCGTCGATGTCACCAACACCGGTTTGTGCGAAGGCAAAGAGAGCGTATTGCTCTACAGCAGCGACCTTGTTGCCTCGGTGACCCCCGATGGACGGCGGTTGCGTGCCTTCGACAAGATTAGCCTCAAGCCCAAGGAGACACGTACCGTCACTCTGCGACTTCCCGTCGACGACCTGGCTTTCGTGGGATGGGACGGCAAACGCCATCTTGAGGAGGGTGAATTCCGTCTTTCTTTAGCTGATAAGCAGGTGTCTGTGTGGTGCGGTCAGACTGTGATTAAGTAGTCGTTTGCATTCATACCCTTTACTACGGCTTGCCGACATGATGATCTTCATGGCAGCAGGCCGTAGTTGTTTGACGGCCCTCTATTGAACTGATTGCCTTAAACCGCTCAGCATTTTTTCTCTGGCTAAAAATTATTAAATGCTTGCGGATTTCATTTTTAATATGTACATTTGAGGTGAAATTAATCTTTGCAATATTATGAATAAAACAGAAAATTCCTACTGTGTCATTCTTGCCGGCGGAAAGGGCCGACGCCTATGGCCCTACAGCCGTGAACGCTTCCCGAAACAGTTTGTTGACTTCTTCGGTGTGGGGCGTACCCAACTGCAACAAACCTATGACAGGATGGGACGCATATTTCCTGAGGAAAATATCTATATCAATACCAATCGTGAATATGTCGATATCGTGAAACAGCAGCTTCCGCAGGTGACCGACGACCATATCGTCGATGAGCCCATCCAGCGAAACACGATTCCCAGTGCTGTTTGGGCGATCCACCGTATCCTTCACAGACCTTGCTCTGCCGGTGCCACAGTGATGTTTACCCCGGCCGACCACATGATCCATGACGAGGACACTTACCGTGAGGAGATTGAAGAAGGATTGGAGTTTGTGGCCCACAACGACTATGTGATGGCATTGGGGGTGAAGCCCACCCGGGCCGAGCCTGGCTACGGCTACATTCAGTTGGGCGATCCCATGGAACATAATATCTATAAGGTGCAGTCGTTCACGGAGAAACCGGAGCGGGAATTTGCTAAGATGTTTATGAGCAGTGGCGAGTTCTATTGGAACACGGGGCTTTTTATGAGCAGTGTTGAGGGATTGTGGTCTTATCTCTCTACATTGTTACCTGATGAACTGAAAGGTTTCGCCAAGGAGCATCCCGACTGGACCTTGAAGGATGAGGAAAGCTATATGGCCGATCATTACCCGCTCTATCCCAACCTTCCGCTCGACCTTACGCTGTTGGAGAAATGCGACAAGATTTGCGTGATGAAGTGTGATTTCGAGTGGGCCGACGTGGGTACGTGGCACAGCATCTATGAGGCCATGCGCAGAAGCGAGGACGACAATGTGGTGATCGACTCCGACGTGATTATCGATAACGCCAGCAACAATGTGGTGAAGATTCCAAAAGGAAAGATGGCCGTCATCAACGGACTGGACGGCTATATTGTGGTGGAAAACGATAATGTGCTGCTCATCTGCAAGAAGGAGGATTCTTCGGCCCTCGTCAGAAAATACGTCAACGAGGTGCAGATGAAAAAGGGAGACCAATTTATATAATGCCCATGCATGGTGAACAAAGACCTGACTTTATTCGAATATTCAAATAAAAAAACACAGACGGGCCAGCTTGGATGGCCTGTCTGTGTTTTTTCTCTTTCCTTTAGAGAAGAGAGAGGTCTCAAGCGACTATCTTACAGTTTCTTGAACTCTGTAAAGATTTTATCTGCAGTGGTTTTCATCTCCTCGTCGGAGAGCTTGATGTGGTGATGCAGATCCACGTCGGCCTCGCTGTCGATGGGGATGAGGTGGATATGGGCATGGTTCACTTCCAGACCCAACACCACTTCGGCCACCTTCTTGCAGGGGTAGGCCGCTTTGATGGCGCGTGCCACCTTCTTGGCAAACACCTCAAAGGCAGCCAAGTCGGCATCGTCCATATCAAAGATGTAGTCAATCTCCTTGCGGGGCACAACGAGTGTGTGTCCCTGCTTCACGGGATTGATGTCGAGGAACGCATAGAAGCGGTCGTCTTCGGCACATTTGAAACTGGGAATCTCACCAGCGGCAATCTTGCTGAATAGTGTCATAAGCCTTTTCCTTTCTTTTTATTCTGCAATGGAAATCTTGTCGATGCGCAGTTTGATGGTTCCGCGTGGAATCTTGATTTCGGCCACGTCGCCCACTTTCTTGTTGAGCAGTCCCTGTGCGATAGGAGTCTTGATCGAAATCTTTCCTTGCTTCAGGTTGGCTTCGCTCTCGCTGACGATGGTATATTTCATCTTGGCGTTGTTGCCCATATTGGTCATCTCTACCGTAGAGAGAATTTGCACGGCATCGGTGCTCAAACGGGACATATCCACGATCTTGGCGTGGGCGATGGTCAGTTTCAGTTCATTGATATGAGCCTCAAGATGCGATTGGGCTTCCTTGGCGGCGTCATATTCTGAATTTTCACTCAAGTCGCCCTTGTCGGCAGCTTCAGCGATGGCAGCAGAGGCCTTAGGGCGCTCGACAGATTCGAGCCTTTTCAATTCAGCCACGAGCTTGTCGTAGCCTTCCTGTGACATATAAGCCATAAGTTTTCTGTTTTAGTTGACAATTGGTTAACACGGGCAAAAAAATAAAAGAATTCCGACAGATGCTGTGTCGGAATCCCCTTAAATTCTACTCGTTATCTTTCTGTTTGCAAAGATAAGCATTATTTCTCACTTGCCAAAGTTTTTAACTAATTTTACTATCTTTCGCGCTGGAGTTAGCTGTTCAACATCATTACATGGCTTAGGTAATGATGCGCGGGAGTGGAAGTGGCTCGAAAGATCATATTTTCATGAGCATGATGTCATGTCTGACACGAGCAGCAGGCAGGCCATGAATAGATGCAAAGTTAGGGAGGATACAATAGACAAACACGAAATCAATGTAACCGGGATGTAACGGTGAAACAACTTGAAGCATCATGCCGTGGAAAGCCGATCGGGTGTGCGTTTCCTATGATTGATGAGGGTACAAAAAAAGGCGGCAACCTCATGTGGGATTGCCGCCTTACCTATTATTATATTAAAAGGGGATGCGTCTTATGCAGTGGCCAATTCTTTTGTGGCTTTCTTCTGTGCCTTGCGACCCAAAAGCAGGTAGGCGATGGGCGATGCGATGAAGATAGAAGAAATCGTACCGAAGATGACACCAAGCGTCATGGCGAAAGCGAAGGCCTGGATGCTCTCTCCACCGAGGAAGAGAATGCAGAGCAACACAATCAATGTAGAGCTTGAGGTATTGATCGTACGAGCCAGCGTCTGGTTGATGGAGTCGTTGAAAAGCTCGCGGTAATCCTGTTTCGGATGCAACCGCAGGTTCTCACGGATACGGTCGAACACCACCACCTTATCGTTGATGGAGTAGCCGATCACCGTCAGCACAGCACCGATAAACGTCTGGTCGACTTCCATTGGGAAGGGCATGATGCCATAGAGCAGCGAGAAGAAGCCGATCACCGTCACGGCATCAAAGGCCAGGGCGATAGTGGAACCGGCCGAGAATGCCCAGTTGCGGAAGCGGAGCAGAATGTAGAGGAAGATGGCGATGAGTGCGAAGATCACACTCTCAATGGCCGACCAAGTGATGGAGCTTGCCACCGAAGGTCCTACCTTTGCACTGCTGATGATCGAACCTCCTGCGCGAATATCGGGGTTCTTGAAGGCCTGCACGTCCTTCTGGCTCACCAGCCCGTTCTTCTTCAATGCTGTATAGAGCATGTTCTCTGCCTCGTCGTCGACGGTGGGAGAGGAGGACTCTATCTTGTAGTTGGTTCCGATACGTATGGTCTTTCCGTCGGTACCGATAGCCAGGGCGTTGTTGGTGCAGCCGGGGAAGGCCTGGTCGAGGATGCCGCGCACCTGCTCGGGCTGGATGGGCTTCTCAAAGCGCACCACATAGTTGCGGCCACCCGTGAAGTCGATGCTGCGGCTCAGACCACGTGTGAAGAAGCTGATGATGAACACCACGAGGGCGATGCCTGCAATGGTGAAGGTCTTCTTGTACATCTCCATGAAGTGGAAATGCGTGCCCTGCATCAGGTTCTTCGAGATGGAAGTGGTGAAGGAGAGGTTGAGCCACTTGTCGTGATTCATCTTGCTTTCATAGAGCAGACGGGTCAGATAGACAGCGGAGAAGAAGGAGCAGACGATACCGATGATCCATGTGGTGGCAAATCCCTGGATGGGACCCTTACCAAACCAGAGCAGGATGACACCGGTGATGACTGATGTCACGTTGGAGTCGAAGATAGCAGAGAAAGCGTTGCTGTAACCGGCAGCCATAGCCTGTTTGGCTCCCTTGCCGGCAGCGAGTTCCTCCTTGGTTCGCTCATAGATCAGCACGTTGGCATCAACAGCCGTACCGAGCGACAGCACCATACCGGCAATACCCGACATGGTAAGGGCGGCTTGGAACGATGTCAGAATGCCGAGGGTGAAGAAGAGGTTGATGAGCAGTGCGCCATTGGCTACCATACCGGGAATGAAACCGTACATGGCTACCATGTAGATCATCAGCAGCACGAAGGCGATGATGAAGGAGATCACACCCTGCTGGATGGACTGTGCACCGAGCGTAGGTCCTACCACTTCCTCCTGAACAATCTTGGCGGGAGCGGGCATACGGCCCGATTTCAATGTGTTGGCCAAGTCCTTGGTTTCCTCTACGGTGAAATTACCCGAGATGGAAGATTCGCCACCGTCGATCTCCTGGTTGACGCGCGGAGCGGAGTAGACCACGCCGTCCAAAACGATGGCAACGGCTTTGCCCACATTGGCTTTGGTCAGGGCGGCCCAACGGCGTGCGCCTTCTGAGTTCATCGTCATGCTCACCTCGGGCTGGCCCGTAAGGTTGTTGAACTGGTCTTTGGCATCCGTCACCACGTCGCCCTCGAGCGGAGCGCGACCGTTGGTGGTGGTCACCTTCAAGGCATAGAGCTCATAGTGATTGCGCAGCTGCGGCACGTCTGTTACGGGCTTGGCGCTCCAGAGCAGGCGCAGGTCACTGGGCAGGATCTGCTTTGCGGCAGGGCTCTGCAGCATGTGGTTGATGGCTGCTGTGTCGTTGATGCTGGCATATCCCACTAAGGCGAGGCTGGCGTAAGGCATCAGCTTAGAAAGCAAAGGATTGCGCTTGGCTTCCACATCGGCGAGTGCCTTCTTGCCTGCATTGGCCTTGCCAAACTTGGGTGTCTTCTTGGCTGCTGTGGCTGAGGTGTCAGTGGCTGTAGTGTCGCTGCCGCCATTGGCCAGACGAGCATTGAGCTGGTTCAGATAAGGCATCACCTCCTGGGCGTTGTAGGTCTCCCAGAACTCCAGGTTGGCGCTACCCTGCAAGAGCTTACGCATACGCTCAGGCTCCTTGATACCCGGCATTTCAACCATGATACGTCCTTCTTGGCCTTCCAGTTTCTGGATGTTGGGCTGAACCACACCGAACTTGTCGATACGCGTGCGCACGACGTTGAACGAGTTGTCAATGGCAGCCTGTACTTCCTGGCGAAGCACTTTCTCCACGTCGGCATCGCTGCTGGTGGGGCTCACCTTGCCCTGGAGCTGCTGTGTGGCGAAGATCTCAGCCAAGCGGCGCCCGGGAGCGTTCTTGTGGAAAGCTTTGATGAAGAGATCGATAAACTGACCCTGTCCGTTCTCCTCGGCCTTGCGGGCCTCGGCTACAGACTTAGTGAAAGCGGCGTCTGTCTTATGATCGGCGAGTGTCTCGATCACATCGGGCACGCTGATCTCCAAGATGACGTTCATACCGCCCTTCAAGTCCAGACCGAGACCAATCTGCGTCTCCAGACACTTCTGATAGGAGTAAGTGCCGAGGTACTTCACAGAATCCTTGTAATCCTGCTTCTCCTGCTCTGTCTTCAGCTTGGCAATCTGCCCGTCGTAGTAGCTTGTGGCTATGGGAAACGACAGGTAAAACAGACTTGCAAGCGTCAAGAGGACGGCAATCGTAATTACTAATCCTTTGTTTTGCATGTTTTGTTTTTATTATGTTTTGTTTTTATTCTTCGATATAAGTCGTGCAAAGATACGATTTTTTCCTAATTCTTAAAAATTTATTTTGCATAAATCGTTATTTTTTAGTGAATTGCCTTCTTTTTGAACCAGCATAGGATAGGATAGTGGTCACTTGATGAAATGGAATTGTCGACAAAGCACTTTAGTGGCAACCAGTCGTCGGAACAGAAGATGTTGTCGATTCTGACGTAGAATCCATTGAAGTGGTAACTGATACCCGGCCCGTTGCCTGCTAATGTATGGCAGTCGTTGAGGCGCTGGTTGATCTGCCGGTGGGCATAGGAAAGCGGTGAAGAGTTGAAGTCGCCGCAGACGAGTGTGCTCGTGTTGGGGAACTTGCGCAGCAGTGCCATGACGGCCTTCACTTGTCCTGCACGTTGAGCATTGGCAGAGCCCAGGCGCCAGAGCAGTTTGTGGCTTTCGATGCGTGAGCTGTCGGTGGAGAGCGTGCCTCTCACCATTTCCTTGAAGTCGGCTTTCTCAACCTCTGTTATGCCTATGCTCTGCAAGTGGCAGTTCACGACGAGCATCGTGTCTTGGCCTCGTCGCAGCAGCCAGGCACAGGCCAGGTTGGTGGTGGGCTGTTCAAAGTTGATGGGAATCTTGCGGATGATGGGGTATTTGGAGAGTATTCTCAGCCCGCCGTTGCCCTCGTTGCATTCGTCCTGATAGGGATAGTTGCGGCCCATGAGCGTGTCGACGACGCGCAGTCCGTATTCTGTCAGGTAGCTCTCCTGCAGGCATACGATGTCGGCATCCTGCTTCTTGATGTACTGCAGGATGGTGTTGTCGCGGGTGATGAGGGGGAACTTGCCAAACCCCCATGTGTTGTAAGAGAGCACTTTCATCGTGGCGTCGGCCGTGGAATGGGTCACATTGAAGGGCGTGTAAGAGCGCACGGGACCGAACCCCATGACAAAACCGAGAAAGGGAATGATGACGTAGCGGAACTTGAAGATCACCCAAAAGACGAGAAATCCAAGATTGAGCACGAGAAACAGAGGGAAAGCGAGCGTGAAACACGAGTAGGACGGGTGGGCTACGGGGCTGACGAGTCCGGCGTAGCCCGACAACAACATCAGGACGACGACCATGATGTTGAGAATGGCAATCGTCCTGACCGTGACCCTCTTCAGATGTCTGATCATAAACTGTCTTTATTTGTTGTTGAAGTCGAAGAGCTTGCGTTTTTCCTCAGCTGTCAGACTGTCGTAGCCGCTCTTTCTGATTTTGTCCAATATATCGTCCATTTCCTTTTCTTCTTGTTTTTTCCGCTCGTTGTATTGCCAGTCGGTCTCGTGCGAAGCGTCGTGGCGAGCCCCGCCATGGCCCTGCGACGTGACGTGCTGGCGGTGGCGGTCCCACTGCTGCTTGAGATTGGAGAAGAAGCGCGAGCCCTTGTCCATGTCTATTCCCATAGGATTGTTGTTCCAGTGGCGTATCATGAGGAAGCCGATCAGCATACCGCCGAGGTGGGCAAAGTGGGCCACGCCGTCTGTCGAGGTGCTAATGGCCGAGAAGAGTTCGATGGCCACATAGAACAGCACAAACCATTTGGCCTTGATGGGGAAGGGAATGGGGAAGATGAACAGGCTGTCGTTGGGGAATGTCATGCCGAAGGCCAACAGCACAGCGTAGATGGCACCCGAGGCGCCCACTGTTGTCCACATGTTGAGGATGGCAGCGGAGTTGTCGGCCACCTCGTTCAGCATACCTAAGGAGAATCCCGGGATCTGCTCCTGGGCGATGAGATAGAATTGTACAAACTGGGCCAGCTCCTGGCAGATTCCGGCTCCGATGCCACAGCTGATGTAATAGAACAGGAACTTGCGGCCTCCCCACACGTTTTCCATTACGGTGCCGAACATCCATAGCGCGAACATATTAAAAAAGATGTGCTGGAAGTTGGCGTGCATAAACATATAGGTGAAGAGCTGATAATAGTGGAAGTTTTGGGCCATGAAGAAGTGAAGCCCGAACATATCACCGCCGGGAATGACGGAAAAAAGCAGAAAAACCACTACATTGGCTATCAACAAGTATTTAGTGACCGGTGTTAAACGCAGCATAATGTTACCTTATAAAACTCTTGATTATTGGTTGCAAAAGTACGAAAAATATCTCGTATTCCGTAGTAATCTGCTTATTTTAAGCCTTTTTTTCCTCATGCTATGATATTTTTCATATTTTCTGTTTGCGGATTGGATTTTATCTGTTATATTTGCCGTAAATTACATATCAATCAACAAAAAGAGACATCCCGTAAATTCAGAATTATGAACAAGACAGATTTAATCAAGAAGATTTCCGCTGCCGGTCTGAACCAGACAGACGCAAAGAAAGCATTGGATGCCACATTGGACGCTATCAAAGAAGCTTTGGTAGCAGGTGACAAGGTTCAGCTTGTAGGTTTTGGCACATTCTCTGTTGCTGAGCGTGCAGCGCGCAAAGGTATAAATCCCTCTTCGGGAGCCGCCATTGACATTGCTGCCAAGAAGCTTGCCAAGTTCAAGGCTGGCGCAGATTTAGACAAGGAGCTCAATGCCTGATTGTCGATACTGATTTGTCACGACAACACAAAAGAGGCCGTCAAGCTAAGTGCTGGCGGCCTCTTTTGTGTTGCCTTATGATGTCTTTTGTTGATTGCTCCGAGAAGATGTCCGGGCCATGCCACGCCCTGGGAATTTTCGCCTCGGCCTACTTCTTTCTTCCGAAATCGGCCGGACATTCGCCCCATTTCCGCGTTTCCCACTTCAGTATCGGGACCGTGACGGAATGGGTTTGCAGCCAGTGCTCGGCACGTGCAATGATGGCATAAAGCGGCTGGGTCTGGGGCGTGCGCTCCAGTTTGGTGTTGCACTTTCTCTTGCGGATCCATCCTATGGCATTCACCGAGTCGCTGTAGATCACCTTGTCGGTGACATGTCTCTGCTCCATGAGCGCCAGCGCATGAACGATGGCCAGGAATTCCCCGATGTTGTTTGTGCCCTGCATGGGCCCGAAGTGGAACACCTGCACGCCCGTGGCAAGATCAACCGCCTGATATTCCATAGGGCCGGGATTGCCCGAGCAGGCGGCGTCTACGGCCCAGGCGTTGGCCCTGACCTCGGCAGGCAGCGGCAACACGGTGTCGCTGCGCCAGTCGGGAGGGTTCACCAAGCGTTCCTTTGCCATGGTCCTCATTACATTCTCTCGGGCACCTCGATACCGAGGAGCTCCATTCCGTTCTTGATGACTTTGGCCACATTCTTGGCCAGCATGAGGCGCACACGCTTCTCGGCCTCGGTGTCGGCACTGAGGATGCTGTAGTCGTGATAGAACTGGTTGAAATCCTTTGTCAGCTCGTAGCAGTAGTTGCAGATGCCGGCCGGATTGTAGTTGCTGCCGGCATCGGCCACCACCTGTCCAAAGTCGTTGAGCTTGCTGATGATTTCCACTTCCTTCTCGTTGACGGGGTCACCGGCTTCCACGTTAAGGTTGTCGGTGTCGATACCGGCAGCCTTCGCCTTGCGCAGGATGGAACGTATGCGGGCGTAGGTGTACTGGATGAAGGGACCGGTATTGCCGTTGAAGTCGATGCTCTCGGCGGGATTGAAGAGCATGTTCTTGCGTGCGTCCACCTTGAGGATAAAGTATTTCAGGGCGCCTAAGCCCACAATGCGGGCCGTCTCCTGCTTCTCCTCCTCGGTCATGTCGTGGAACTTGCCCAATTCGTCGCTCGTCCGGCGGGCGTCGCTCACCATTTGGGCGATGAGGTCGTCGGCGTCCACCACCGTTCCCTCGCGGCTCTTCATCTTGCCGTTGGGCAGCTCCACCATGCCGTAGGAGAAGTGTACGAGATCCTTGCCCCACTTGAAGCCCAGACGGTCGAGCAGGATGGACAGCACCTGGAAGTGGTAGTTCTGCTCGTTGCCCACCACATAGATCATCTTGTCGATGGGGAAGTCGCGAAAGCGGAGTTCGGCGGTACCAATGTCCTGAGTCATATAGACGGAAGTACCGTCGGAACGAAGCAATAGTTTCTGGTCCAGTCCCTCTTTTGTGAGGTCAGCCCATACACTATTGTCGTCCTTCCGGAAGAAGAGCCCCTTCTTGAGACCTTCCTCTACCTTTTTCTTTCCCTCGAGGTATGTATTTGATTCATAATAGATCTTGTCGAACGAGACGCCCAAGGCTTTGTAGGTCTCGTCGAAGCCGGCGTAGACCCAAGCGTTCATCTTTTTCCACAGGGCACGCACTTCGGGGTCGTTGTTTTCCCATTTCACGAGCATGGCGTGAGCCTCCTTGATGAGCGGAGCCTCTTTGGCAGCCTTGTCTTTGGCCTCCTCCTCGGTCATGCCCTCGGCCAGATACTGCTTTTCGAGTTGTGCGCACTCTTCCTTATAGTGCTTGTCGAAGAGCACGTAGAAGTCGCCGATAAGGTGGTCGCCCTTTTTGTGGGCCGTCTCGGGTGTGATGCCGTTGCCCCATTTGAGCCAGGCCAGCATCGACTTGCAGATATGGATGCCGCGGTCGTTGACGATATTGGTCTTGATCACCTTGTTGCCGTTGGCCTGCATGATCTGAGCCAGCGACCAGCCCAGAAGGTTGTTGCGCACGTGTCCCAGGTGGAGAGGCTTGTTGGTGTTGGGTGAGGAATATTCAATCATCACGAGCGGACTCTTGTCCGTAGCCTCTTTCTCGCCCCATTTGGGGTCGGCATCGATCTGCCGGAGCAGGTCGAGATAGGCTGAGGCAGGGACGACGAGGTTGAGGAATCCCTTTACCACGTTGAAACCGCTCACCTGCGAGCAGTTGTCCTTGAGCCACTGGCCGATTTCTGTTGCTGTCTCCTCTGGTTTCTTGTGGGAGAGTTTCAACAGCGGAAACACGACCAATGTGAGGTTGCCTTCAAAGTTTGACTTAGTCTTTTGCAGTTGTACCATCTTTTCGGGTACATCCTGACCGTAGAGTTGCTTCACAGCCGCAATCACTGCGCTCTGAATTGCTGATTCAATATTCATATTCTAATACCGGTATTATTATTCTGATTGATGATCGCTGATTGGAATTATTCTGCAAAGATAATGTTTTATTTTCACATGCCGTCCTTCTATTCCGATTATTTGTGCGCACAGATGAAAACAATTTATCATTCATGATTGCCATGCGGAGCGAAGGGGGGCGCGCAGCCATAGTCAAACAAAATGGGTAAGGCTCGCAGATACCGCTGATTACGCAGATCTTTAGGCACAGCGGATATTTTCCGTGGATGGTGGTTGGAGGACACATAGATTGAACGTTTTCGTTGTATGTACAATGTACGATGATGTACGTTGATAAGATAACGAGCATTGTCGTACATTTACCGAGCATAAATAAATAAGCAGAGACAAGGAGCTTGATCCCTGTCATGCGAGACAACGAAGGATGAAATCCAAGGTTTGTTCCCTCAAAAGGAATGAGTACAGGCATAGGCGTTTACCACTTTAAGATTGTAGGAAAATCATTTCAACGAAGACTGTCTAAAACGGCTAAGGGTTCAAAAAAGACGTTTTACTACCTAAAGATTGTAGGAAAATCATGGGCAGCCTTTTGCTCCTAATAGAGCAATGGAGGTGTATCAAAATTCTGGTTCATCCTCTTTTTCGTATTATTTTTTAAAACAAAGCCTCGACTTTCACAAGCCGGGGCTTTGTCATATCACAAAAATTTA
>ONYL01000027.1 GCA_900322035.1 uncultured Prevotella sp. | reverse complement strand
CTCTCACTATGATTCCACGGAAAATATCCAGTGCGTCACGGGTAGAGATCTCTGTGTTCTCTGTGTGAGAATATTACAGACAAGAGGTTTAGGGCGGGGTTTATCCCCGCCCTAAACCCGCAAAACATATGAGTGGGTCGATATAGTCACCAATCTTGGAACTTGGGTGTCCCAATGACGAAAGCAGGCGCCAAGACCAGCGCCATCATGGGTGGGTGCTAACTTCTTTTTGCTTGGGGGTGCCGGCAAATGACGCAACGTTGCCTGCAAATGCCGACGGCTTGCCGTAGAACGCGGGCTGATTCCAAGGCTGACGGAGTCGCTTTGACCTTCGGAAATTGTCATTGCTGTGACTCTACGCCGATGGCCTGGAAGAATTGGATCCATTCTCGGTTGTAGCCCCCCTCGCCCCAGGCCTTCAAGCGGCGGATGGTGCGGGGGATGAACTTTGTGAAAGCCTGTTCGTCCAAATTGCCGTTGCAGATATAAGTCAGCGGACCGATATGCAGGATGTCGCCACGCCGCGGACCTCGGAGCGTGACACGGAAATAACCGTATATGGCTGTCCCGAAATCGTACCATGTGCCCTGCTTGTCCTCGTCGAAATAATTGTAGTCAATGATGAAACTGGGTTTGTAGGGAAGGTTGTATTCGCTGATCAGCTCCATATCTTCCGTTTTGTCGCCTGTGAAAGCGGCAGCCCTCGTCCATAAGGCCTGGGCAAATACGGTTGACTTCCAGCCGTCTGTATAGGCGGTGGCATCCTGCAGCTCCTCGTCGGAGTTGAGGAGCCGGCGCTGTGAGGGCATGCAGAGCCAGGAGTCGTCGGTCTGAAGACTGATGGGCGTTCCGTCGTCGTTCTTTCCCCATACGCTGACCGAGAGCTGACGACCGTTGGCCATCGTATCGCGCGGAAAATATTCCACGGCTACGACGTTGGTGTCTGGCCGCAGATAGGGCGTGACGTCGTAGCGTCTCACCGTGATGGGTGCCGTGTCGCTCACTACCGGGCAGTAGCGGTCGATGTTTCGCTCGTTGACGTAGACGTCAACATATCCTGCTGAGGCCACCTCCAAGAAGGCAAAATCAGGCGTCTCCTTGCCAACGGTCATCTTGCGAAACAGCACCCCCTGCCTGCTCGTTGCCGTCGGGCATTGGATCCAGTGAGTCCCAAACTCCTGTCCCGATGCGGTGAAGGAGGTGAGGCTCAGCAAGAAGATGGTGATGATGTTGCGTATGAGAGGCATAGTGATGGATGATGAATGTGCGGGAACGGCGGCAACCGCCGTGCAGTCGGCGTCATTGCCGGCAAACAAAAAGCGTCCCCAGGCATCAACGATGAGGCTGGGGACGCGGTTATGAATCTTACATTATGCGTCGATATTGGCGTATGTAGCGTTTTGCTCTATAAACTCGCGTCGTGGCTCTACGTCGTCACCCATGAGCATGGAGAACACCTCGTCGGCGTCGGCAGCGTTCTCGATGGTCACTTGCTTCAGCAGGCGTGTCTTGGGATTCATGGTTGTCTCCCAAAGTTGCTCGGGGTTCATCTCGCCCAAACCTTTGTAGCGCTGCGTGTGGATGTTCTTGTCCTCCACGCCGGCACCGTATTTGTCGAGGAAGGCCTGACGCTGTTGGTCGGTGTAGCAATACTCGCTCACCTTGTTCTTGAAGGTGCACTTATAGAGTGGGGGCGTGGCGATATAGAGATGGCCCTGCTCGATGACGCGCGGCATGTAGCGATAGAAGAGGGTCATGATGAGCGTGTCGATGTGAGAACCATCGACATCGGCATCGGTCATGATGATGATCTTGTCGTAGCGAAGTTTGTCGGTGTTGGCCTCGAAGTCATCCTCGCCGTCAACGCCAAAGCGCACGCCGATGCTCTGTATGATGTTCATGACCGATTCGGCCTCAAACACCCGGTGACGCTGCACCTTCTCCACGTTGAGAATCTTGCCTCGGAGGGGAAGGATGGCCTGGTGGAAGCGGTCGCGTCCCTGCTTGGCCGAACCGCCTGCCGAGTCACCCTCGACGAGGAAGATCTCGGTCTCCTTCGGGTCTTTGAGCGAGCAGTCGGCCAGTTTGCCGGGCAGTCCGCCACCACTCATCACGGTCTTGCGCTGCACGCTCTCGCGAGCCTTGCGGGCGGCGATGCGCGCTGTGGCGGCGAGGATCACCTTATTGCAGATCATCTTGGCCTCGTTGGGGTGTTCCTCCAAATAGTTGGTGAGCGCCTCGCCTACGGCCTGCTGTACAGCACCGGCCACCTCGCTGTTGCCCAACTTTGTTTTGGTCTGTCCCTCAAACTGCGGCTCTGCCACCTTGATGCTGATCACTGCGGTGAGTCCTTCGCGGAAGTCCTCGCCGGCAATCTCGATTTTGGCCTTTTCGATCTGCTTGGCGATCTGCGGGTCGTTGTCGGCATAGTTTTTCAGCGTGCGGGTGAGGGCGATGCGGAAACCCGTCACGTGGGTGCCGCCTTCTATGGTGTTGATGTTGTTGACGTAGGAATGGAGATTCTCCGTGTAATCGGTGTTGTACATGATGGCCACTTCGATGGGCACGCCCTGCTTTTCCGTCTTGAGATAGATCACGTCGTCGAAGAGGTGCTGGCGGTGACGGTCGATGTAGCGCACGAACTCCTTGAGTCCGTCCTTGGCGTGAAAGGTCTGTTCGCGCGTCTTCCCGGTCTCCGGGTCAGGGCGCTCGTCGACGAGCCGGATGGAGATGCCTGCATTGAGGAAGGCCAGTTCTCTCATGCGGTTGGCCACGATGTCCCATTTGAATGTCGTGGTGGTGAAGATGCTGGCATCGGGCCAAAATTGCTGGCGTGTGCCGCGCTTATCGGTGTGGCCCACGATTTTCACGGGGTAGAGCGGCTTTCCCTTTTCATATTCCTGCTGGTAGATGTTGCCATCGCGGAACACTTGGGATATCATGTGTGTAGAGAGTGCGTTGACGCAGCTGACGCCCACGCCGTGCAAGCCGCCGCTGACCTTGTAGGATCCTTTGTCGAACTTACCGCCGGCGTGGAGCACTGTCATCACCACTTCGAGGGCACTCTTGTGGAGCTTCTTGTGCTCGTCGACGGGGATGCCACGGCCGTCGTCCTCAACGGTGCAGCTGCCGTCCTGTCCCAGGGTCACGGTGATGTTCTTGCAGTATCCGGCCATGGCCTCATCGATGGAGTTGTCCACGGTCTCGTTGATGAGGTGGTGGAGACCTTTCTCACTGATGTCGCCAATGTACATAGCAGGACGCTTGCGCACTGCTTCCAGACCTTCCAAAACTTGGATGTTGGAGGCTGAATAGTTGTTCTCTATTTCTTGATTTTCTGCCATTTCTTTATGAATCGTCAATTAACATGCAAAGATAACAAAAAAAGCTCGAATGGTGAAATTTTGCCCGTTTTTTATTACCTTTGCAAAAGCATAAATGAGTAAGGTTTTCAGATATATGATCGTATGTGTGCTTCTGCTTTGCGCGCAGTCTTCTTTTGCGGAGGATTTCTTTGATGTAGAAGGCTATAATTGTCGGAAGCACAAGGGTGAAAGTTCGTTCTCGGCACAAGTGGATTTCCCGGCTGTCGGGCCTGCGGCTTGTCTCATCCAGGCACGCCAGTGGGTTTGTGAAGTGTTGGGCATCGACGCGCCGCTGCGTGTCGACGGGGCTATGTTTGCGCGATTGCTGCAAAAAGCCGCCGAAGACTATGTTGATTCCGTGCAAGGACGGCGAACCGTGGAGATAGAGTGGGCCTTTGAGGATCCCACCTGCGTGACTTTTCTTGCCACCGTTCACGACCGTGACAGTGTGGAATGGACGTCGCAGGACTGTGCCACTTTCAGCAAGGCCGACGGTCACCGGCTGACGGCCGACGATATTTTCAATTGCTCCGAAGGGCAGGTCAAGCAGCTGATGTGGAAGTATCGTGACGGTTTGCCGATGGAAGTGGGCAAGGCTGCCGACCTGTATGTGGGCGACGTGGGCTTCATCGACGGATGGGTGGTCGTCATTGGGCCGGCGCGCAACTATACGGGCGCTGCCTACAAGATTCGCTATCAGGAGGCTGAACCCTACTTGAAGCATTATGCGGCGGATTACTATGGCAATTAGGACGGCGTATGTCGTTTCCTCTTTCCCCAAATAAGAAGATGTTTCTTTGCTGCTGAAAAAGCTGAAGGGGTGAGTGGATAAAACGCAAAGGGTCGCAATTCGTTCGAATTGCGACCCTTAATGGATATCTTTATTGCCTGATTAGCCGAGTTTGCTGATGTGTGAGCACAGACTGGACTTCAAGTTAGCTGCCTTATTCTTGTGGATAATATTGGTCTTAGCCAACTTGTCAAGCATCTTCTGAACAGAGGGATAAAGTTTAACGGCCTCATCCTTGTCCTTCATGCCGCGCAGCTTACGCACTGCGTTACGCATGGTCTTTGCGTAATACTTGTTGTGCAGCGTTCTTACCTTTGTCTGGCGGATTCTTTTAAGTGATGATTTGTGATTTGCCATCTTCTATTGTTTCTTTATTTTTTTTATTATTGGTAGTCCCTAGCAGAATCGAACTGCTCTTTAGAGAATGAAAATCTCTCGTCCTAACCGATAGACGAAGGGACCGTCGCGTTTGATTTGCGGGTGCAAAGGTAGCTGTTTTTTTCGATACCCGCAAATTTTATGTGGAATATTTTCTTTAAACAGTTGATTTTTACTATTTTTGCTCAATAATTTCGTTGAAAAGACATCCAATATGAAGACTCAAGCCCTTGTGTTGTCTGCATTAAGCTATGGCGACCGTCAACTCATTGTCGACCTTTTCACGCGTGAATGCGGCCGACAGTCGTTTATCGTGCAGATTTCTGCCGGACGCCGTGGTAAAATGCGCAAGCTGCTTTTTCAGCCGCTCACTTATCTTGATGCCGACTTCGTGCAACGCCAGAACCGTACGCTCCAGCGTTTCTCCGAAGTAGGCATTGTTCGTCCTTGGGCAACCCTCACTTCTGACCCCATAAAAATCCAATTGGTGTTTTTCGCGGCCGAACTGCTGCGCTACGCTACACGGGATGAACAGCAGCCGCAGTCGCTTTTCGACTATGTTGCCGAGAGTTTGCAATGGCTGGACAAGGCCGATGGCGGTTATGCCAATTTCCATTTGGTGTTTATGATACGGCTGACGCTTTTCTTAGGTTTCTTTCCGAACATCGAGACTTATCATGTCGGGAGCTGCTTTGATCTTCGAAGCGGCTGCTTCTCGATGGAGATCCCGGCACACGCCGACTTTATCCGCAGTGATGAAGCGGAACAGATGATCAATCTCATGCGGCTCAATTATTCCACCATGCATCTGTTTCGTATGACGCGCCAGCAGCGCAGCCGTTGCGTGGATGTCATATTGGCTTATTATCGCCTGCATGTTCCCGACTTTCCGGATATGAAGACCTTGGAGGTGCTGAGGCAAAACAATGATTGACGTTTAGCGGGTTATCGACTTTGGCCTATTGATCTTTCGTGGCGGTTGTCACGTTAATGTATGGCGACCGCCACGTTATTGTATGGCGGTTGTCACGTTATTGTATGGCGACCACCACGTTAGTGTATGGCAACCGCCACATGTCTTGTAATAGCGACATCACCTGTGGGCCAATCACTAGTTCGGCTATTTCTATTTGGGGTATCCGTGTTTTCTGTCATTCGTTTTAGTCGGCCTTGCAGACAAAAAGTTTGGCGATTTAAGCACATTCGTCTTTTTTTTGTTGTTTGGCATTCCAATTGGGCTGAGTTATATCCCAGCCTATCGTGCAGTTTTCACTAAGGATCGTTATCTGACATATTTTAGAGACTTTGCAACAAAGGGTACACTCTGGCACAGAAAATGGAAATGGATTACAATTGCATTTTGTGTAGGCTCAATCGTTATGACTCTTATGGGCATAATTGGTATGTACATCGCTAACCACTATTCTTGACAATGAGATTAACAATTAAGGCAGTTGTCCTCACCAAATGCAATTGCCGAGTTCCGTCAAACTTTGTATATGACCTGATTGGCGCCGCTGGTGAGGTGGAGGGCTTCGGGATGCTCCTTGACGAAACTCTCGATGTGGCGGATGCGTTTCTCCTCGAAAATCTCGTCGACAGCAATCAGAATACCCGTCTCCTCAACATCACCGAAACCATAGTTGATGGCTGTGCCGAAGAGTTTCATCGTTGGGCTCAGATTCATATAGGCATTGACGAGTGGCGGAATGTTGTAGCCCAACTTTCTAATCTCGTGGTTGAGGATGCGATAGTCGGCTTTGAAATCGTCCTCGCAGAAGATCTTTGCCAGTTCCTCCTCGGGAGTCTCAATCTTCAGGGGCTTGATGGGGATGATGAGATGTTGCTTGTCGTCGAAATGCTTTTTCAGGAAGTAGAGGATCATGTCGCGCCCGCGACGGATGTAGCTGGGGTACATGGTCATCTTACCGAAGAAATATTTGCAGTCGGGGTTGATGACGGTCAGAGCTCCCAATCCGTCCCACAGATTGTCGAGAGCGAATATGGATTTCGTGTTCTGTCTGACGTTCTGATAGTCGAGGCTGACAAAAGAGCGTCCGAGCTCCACGGTATAGGGTGCATATTCCTTCATGAACTTCTCTGAGAAGTGGAACATGTGGCTTGTGGCGAGGTGAGGTTGTCCGTCGGGTTGAATCTTCCAGTCCTTCCCGAAGAGATAGCGGTAGCCGCCGATAATCTCGTCGTTTTCAGGATTCCAGACGATGAGCTGCTTGCAGCCGTTGTCCATGGTGTCGAACTCGTCGATGTCCATGCTCTTGCCCGTACCGCCGCCCGCAGTGCGGAAGGCTTCCTCGCGCAGCCGTCCGATTTCTTTCATCACGTTAGGGGCGTTTTGGGCCGTGACCACATAAATCTCGTTGTGACTTTTGTTGGTCATTCTCAGTTGCCGCTCTGGGGTCAGTTCGGCCTTGAGCAGCTTCCGGTCTATTGGCTGGATGATTTCTTCTTCCATTGTCGTTTATAATTCGTAAACCTTATCTTCCACAATTTTAGCCCATTCCTGTGGGGTGTGGCTCTTGTTGAAAGTCTGCCAGGGAATAGGTTTTCCGAAGGCCACGCGAAACTCCTTGTGAACGTTTTTGTACATTTCGTCCACAAGAAAGAGCATGGCGACATTGAACTTCAGGTGAAGGGCCTTGCAGATGTTGGCAATACGATAGAATTTGTCGCTGTTGCTGCCACCGAAATGGATGGGCACCACGTCGCGCTTATATTCTATGCTCTTCGAGATGAAAGTCTTTTTCCAGGGCAGGTCGTGGATTTTGCCGTTGATCTTTCGTGAACAGAGTCCTGCCGGAAACATGAGGATGTGGTTGTCGCTTTGAAATCCCGCTTCCACCATGCGTGGAAAGTCACGGCTCTGCTTGCCTGTCTTGTTGATGGGAATACAAACGGGGGCCAGTCCGGGGAGATTCATGAGCAGGTCGTTGACCAGATAGCGGAATCGCCCGTCGTAGTGACGGCCGATGATGGAGCCCAAAGCCACACCGTCGGCACCGCCGAGCGGATGGTTGGAGACGAAGGTGTAGAACTTGCCGTCGTCCTTTTGGGGCAGGTTCTCCACGCCGACAAGGTTGAGCGTCATATCGAGATAGCGCACGCACTCCTCAAGCCATGGTGTGCCCTTGAGACCGCGCGAACGCCAAAGAAAACGGTTCACCTCGTCTTCGTGGATGGTCTTACGCAGCCAGTTGATGACAAACTCCGGCACGTACTTTGACTTTTCACCCATCTTTGCGGAGATGATCTTGTCTAAGTCGATTGTTTTCTCTATAATCTCTTCGTTCATAAAATCCTCATAACACAATGCAAAAGTAACATATTCTTTTCATAAAAGAACAGAATTGGTCGAAAAAAGTTGGCTTTTGTGATGTTTTTTATTTGTAAGGGCATAATTTTCACCGAAATGACATGGGCTGTAATGAAAATGCGTGTTCGAGCAGACTGAGAGTGGGTCTGTACGTGCCAACAGCGAGCGGCAGGCCTGAAAGACCGGACGTTTACCAATGCTACGAAGTGAAAACCATTCTTGATGGTCGATGTGGCGAGTTTCGTGGAATGTTAATTTTGACGGCTGATTCATTTTTTTGTGGAGAAAAGTGGGGAAATGTGGCGGAAAATATGTAACTTTGGAGCTGAATTCTCTTTAATAGGTATAGATGCGGTTTTTGGGCACCATAGAAGCGAAGACCGACCAAAAAGGGCGGTCGTTTCTTCCTGCCTCGTTTCGCAAGCAATTGCAGACGTCGGGCGAGGAGAATATGATCCTGCGCAAGGATGTATTCCAGCCGTGCCTCGTACTCTATCCCGAAAGTGTCTGGAATGCGCAGATGGATGAGTTGCGCTGTCGTCTCTCCCGTTGGGACAAGCGGCAGCAAGCCATCTTCCGCATGTTCGTCAGCGATGTAGAGCCTGTAAGTCTTGATGGCAATGGTCGATTCCTCATTCCCAAGCGCTATCTCAAACTGGCTGCTATCGGCCAAACCGTACGCTTCATTGGTATGGGCGACACCATAGAGATCTGGGGAGATGCCAAAGCCGACTGCGATATGAGCACCGAAGAGTTTGGGCAGGCTCTTGAAGAGATTATGAATAGTGAAGATAAATGATGGATGCATGCGCCACTCTGCAAGAATGCACGGCGCGCTAAGAACAATCAGAAAGTGAACGAGAACAATGTGACAACGGCAGAAGGCTACCATGTGCCGGTGCTATTGAAACAGAGCGTCGACGGGCTGAATGTCAGGCCCGGCGGTGTATATGTCGACGTGACCTTTGGCGGCGGCGGGCATAGCCGTGAGATCTTGAGCCGCCTCGGGCCCGAAGGCCACCTCTATGGCTTTGACCAGGATCTTGACGTGATGAGGCAACTTGACAGCGAGCCTTTCAACCAAAGCAACTTCACCTTTGTGAGAAGCAATTTCCGCTATCTGAAGAATTGGATGCGCTATTATGGCGTTGACCATATCGACGGGTTGCTGGCTGACCTTGGCGTGTCGTCGCATCACTTCGATGATGAGTCGCGCGGATTCTCGTTCCGCTTCGACTCTCCCCTCGACATGCGCATGAACGCCAAGGCCGAACTGACGGCGGCCGACGTGGTGAACAACTACGATGAGGCGCGGTTGGCAGATGTGTTCTTTCTCTATGGGGAATTGAAAAACTCCCGCCGGCTGGCCGCAACCATCTCGAGAGCGCGCAAGACGCAGCTTATCCATACCACAAACCAGCTGCTGAGCGTGGTGGAGCCGCTGTTCCACCGCGAGCGGGAGAAAAAAGACATGGCAAAGGTGTTTCAGGCTTTGCGTATTGAAGTGAATCATGAGATGGGTGCCCTGGCCGACATGCTTGCCGCCGCAACGCAACTGTTGGGGCCGTGCGGCCGCCTTTCGGTCATCACCTACCATTCGCTCGAAGACCGGATGGTGAAGAACGTGATACGGGCTGGCAACGTGAGCGGCAAATTAGAGAAAGACTTCTACGGCAACATACAGTCGCCGCTCAAGGCTGTCAACAACAAGCCCATTGTTCCCGACGAGGCAGAGCGGCAACGCAATCCCCGAAGCAGAAGCGCGAAACTGAGAATAGCAGAGAAGGCATGACGATGAAAGAAATAATCGACGACCATAAGGACGTAGGCTCGGCACGGCCGGCAGGCACCGAGCTCCTCAGTCAGACCTCTGTAGACGGAAAAACCGAAACGGCAGAGCTGCTGCAGGCGTCTAAAAACTCAGACGGAAAAGATAATAGAAAGAAAACCGAGTCGAAGGACGATCGTGAAGCCGAGGATCTGAGGGCGTTTAAGAAAGTGATCAAGGCACAAGCCCACGAGGGCGACCGCTTGGCCCCGCAGTCCCTAACGCTGAAAAAGATTCTGGGTGGAGACATCCTCAACACCAATTTCATCAGAAATCAGATCGGAGTGCTGCTGTTGATCACTTTTTTCCTCATTATCTTCGTTGCCAACCGTTACAGTGTGCAGCAAGACCTCATCAAAATCGACAAACTGCACCAGGAGCTACAGGATGTGAAGTACAAGGCGCTGTCGTCGAGTTCGGAACTCACAGAGAAGTCGCGGGAGAGCAACGTCCTCGACCAGCTCAAAAACAACAAGGACAGCGTGCTGAAGATTCCCAATCAGCCTCCTTATATTATCGTAGTACCCGATGAATAAGTTCAACAACAAGAAAATCATTCCCCGCTACAGTATCTATGCCTGGATTCTCACGCTGGCGTGTGTGGCTGTCATAGCGAAGGCACTCTATATCATGACCGTGAGACATGACTTCTGGATGGCGGTGGCCGAACGGCAGAAACGCGACAGCATGTTCGTGAGACCCACCCGTGGCAACATCCTGAGCTGTGACGGCGAGCTCATGGCCTCGTCGCTGCCAGAGTTTAAACTCTACATGGACTTCCGGGCCCTCCACGATAGCGACAACGACTCGTTGTGGATGGCCAAGCGCGACAGCGTGTGCATGATGCTCAACCGCATCTTCCCCGAGAAGAGCAAGCAGCAGTTTATGGCCGATCTGGAACGGGGACGCCACAAACTCGCCCGCCACTGGCCTATCTGGACCAAGCGGGTCAACTATAACATCTATACCGAGGTGCGCGAGCTGCCCGTGTTCCGCATGAATCCTAATAAGTGTGGCTTCCATGTGGAAGAGTTCAATGCCCGGCAGCGCCCTTACGGGTCGTTGGCCGGCCGTACGGTCGGAGAAATGTTTGGTGCCAAGGATACGGCCCGCTGTGGACTTGAGTTGAGCTACGACTCCATCCTGCGTGGTACCAACGGTATCACCCACCGCCGCAAAGTGCTCAATAAGTTCCTAAGCATCATGGACACACCGCCCATTGATGGCGCCGACATCGTCACCACCATCGACGTCGGCATTCAGGATCTGGCCGAGCGGTCGGTGATCAAGGAACTGAAGGAAATCAACGCCGATGTGGGTGTGGCCATCGTCATGGAAGTGGCGACGGGCGACGTGAAGGCCATTGTCAACATGGAAAAATGTGTTGATGGAGAATACAGAGAGATCAAGAACCATGCCGTGAGCGACCTGCTCGAACCCGGATCGGTGTTCAAACCGGCCAGTATTCTCGTGGCCTTGGATGATGGCGTCTGCGACACCACGATGATGGTAGAGACCGGCAATGGCGTGTGGGACATGTATGGACGCAAGATGAAAGACCACAACTGGACGCATGGCGGTTACGGACAGATCTCCCTGCCCCGGACGTTGGAGGTGAGCTCCAATGTGGGCGTGAGCCGCATCATCGACCAGTTCTATCACAACGACCCCGAGAGGTTTGTGCGCGGAATTTACCGTCTTGGCCTGGCCGACAACCTCCACATCCCCCTTGTGGGCTCAACTCCCGCGCATATCCGGATGCCTAAAAAGAACGGTCGCGGACAGTATATCAACTGGAGTAAGACCACGCTGCCTTGGATGAGCATCGGTTATGAAACCCAGGTGCCTCCCATCTCTACGCTGACCTTCTACAACGCCATAGCCAACGGCGGAAAAATGATGAGACCGAGATTTGTGAAGAGTGTTGTGAAAAACGGCGAGACGGTGATGGAATTTCCTCCCGTGGTACAGCGAGAGCAGATTGCCAAACCCTCCACCATCAAGACCATGCAGACGATTCTCACCCATGTGGTGAGCCAGGGTCTGGGACGGAAGGCTGGCAGTGAATCGTTTCTGGTGGCCGGTAAGACCGGAACGGCCCAGATCAGCCAGGGACGTGGCGGCTACCATACAGGGGTGACACACTACCTGGTATCGTTTGCCGGATTCTTCCCTGCTGATAAGCCTCTCTACAGCTGTATCGTCTGCATACAGAAAAGAGGACTTCCCGCTTCGGGCGGAGGCATGAGCGGCCCGGTGTTCAAGGAGATTGCCGAAGGCATTATGGCAAAATACATCAAACTCGATGTTGCCGATGCCCGCGACTCTGCATCGGTGCTGGTGCCGGATGTGAAGAACGGCAACCTCACAGCCGCCGACTTCGTGCTCAACGCCCTTGGCTTTAAACCGGTGCTGAACTTCAATTTCGATATACAGGGCAACCCCGTTTGGGGTGTGGCTGAAGACAGCAACAACAGCCGCGTGATGCTCAACCGGACACCGCTCTACCGCTATAACCAGATACCCAATGTGGTGGGAATGGGAGCGCGCGATGCCGTCTACCTCGTGGAGAGCCGTGGCGTGAAAGTGAAAATGGAGGGCCGCGGAAAAGTGGTTGAACAGAGCCTGGAGCCAGGCCGCATCATCAAGAAAGGCGACGTGATGAGGCTGAAGCTGGAATAGGCTCCAGAGGAGTTAGGGAACAGGGACGGAAGAAACACCTCCCTACCGCATAAGAGACAAAAGGACCCTCTTCCTTTAAAGCTGTCACACTGGAAGAGATAAATATCAGGGCCAATCACTTGCATTCCGCGTGAGATTGATTAATTTTGCACCTTGGCAGGTATATAGTCCTATTAAATATAAAAAAGTACGCGTGAGAGAATTTGCGCGCCGGAATTGAACAAATTAAGAAATAAGATATATGAGACTGAACGAATTGCTCAAGAACGTCAATCCCCTCGCCATTATCGGCGCCGACGACATTGACATTAGTGGCGTGAACATCGATTCGCGCAGAATTAAGGACGGTCATCTCTTCGTTGCCATGAAGGGCACACAGGTTGATGGTCACAAGTTTATCGGCAAGGCCATAGAGCAAGGAGCGAAAGCTGTGCTCTTAGAGGAAATGCCCGACGAGAAAGTCGATGGCGTGACCTACGTACAGGTGGCTTCGACCGAAGATGCTGTGGGACCTGTGGCTACGCTGTTCTATGGCGATCCCTCCCGCCGCTTGAAACTGGTGGGCGTGACAGGTACCAATGGTAAAACCACCATCGCCACCTTATTATATAATATGTTCAGAAAGATGGGGCATAAGTGCGGCCTCCTCTCCACAGTGTGCAATTTCATCGATGGTGAGGCCATTCCCGCCGACCATACTACCCCCGATCCCATTGAACTGAATGAGCTCTTGGGCCGCATGGCCGACGAAGGCTGTGAGTATGCTTTCATGGAGTGCTCAAGCCATGCCATTCATCAGAAACGTATCGGTGGATTGAAGTTCGCAGGTGGTATTTTTACCAATCTCACCCGTGACCATTTGGATTATCATAAGACGTTTGAGAACTATCGCAACGCCAAGAAGATGTTCTTTGACGGACTGCCTAAAGATGCCTTTGCCATCACCAACGCCGATGACAAGAACGGCATGATCATGGTACAAAACACGAAGGCTACGGTGAAAACCTATTCTATCGAGCGTGATGCCGACTTTAAGGGACGCATCATCGAAATGCACTTCGAGGGAATGTATCTCGACATCGACGGGCACGAAGTGGGCGTGCGCTTTATTGGCAAATTCAACGTTAGCAACCTGCTTGCCGTTTACGGAGCCGCCCGGATGTTGGGCAAGGCCCCCGAGGATATTCTCGTGGTGCTGAGTACACTGCACAGTGTCAATGGACGTCTGGAACCTATTCACTCTCCCGAAGGCTATACGGCCATCGTGGATTATGCCCACACGCCGGATGCCTTAGAGAACGTGCTGAGCGCTATCCACGAGGTGCTCAACGGAAAGGGACATGTCATCACCGTGTGTGGAGCCGGTGGTAACCGCGATCACGGCAAGCGCCCGCTCATGGCTCAGGAAGCCGTCAGACAGAGTGACAAGGTGATCATCACGAGCGACAATCCCCGCTTTGAGGATCCCCAGGCCATCATCAACGATATGCTTGCCGGGCTCAACAAAGACCAGATGAGAAAAGTGGTGAGCATTGTCGACCGCAAAGAGGCCATCCGCACAGCGTGCATGATGGCACAGAAAGGCGACGTGATACTTGTTGCCGGTAAGGGCCACGAGGACTACCAGGAAATAAAGGGCGTGAAGCACCATTTCGACGACCATGAGGTGATAAAGAGTATTTTCGGCATAAAATAAGAGGGTATGTTATATTATCTTTTCAGATTCTTGGAGCAGTACGGCATCAGCGGCTCCCACATGTGGGGGTATATCTCTTTCCGTGCCCTGCTGGCGCTGATACTGAGTCTGATCATTTCCGCATGGTTTGGTGAGCACTTCATCAAATATCTCAAGAGCAAACAGATTACCGAGACCCAGCGCGATGCCAAGATAGATCCTTTCGGCGTGAAAAAGATCGGCGTGCCTTCAATGGGTGGCGTCATCATCATCGTGGCTGTCCTGATCCCCGTGCTGTTGTTGGGCCGTCTGCGCAACATTTATCTCATCCTGATGATCATTACGACCGTATGGCTGGGAGTGCTTGGCGGCATGGACGATTTCATCAAGATATTCAAGCGCGACAAGGAAGGTCTGAAAGGCAAATACAAGATCGTGGGGCAAGTGGGCATCGGACTCATTGTGGGACTGGTGCTATGGGCCTCACCCGATGCCAAGATCAAAGAAAACCTTGCCATAGAGCGTCAAAACGGGCAAGAGGTGGTGGTGAAACACCGAAGCGAGGCCCGCAAGTCGCTCAAGACGACAATCCCATTTGTAAAGGGGCACAACCTTGACTACAGCCGCATTATGGGCTTCTGTGGAAAGTATAAGAATGCGGCCGGATGGATTCTGTTTGTGATCATGACCATTTTCGTGGTGACGGCAGTGAGCAACGGTGCCAACCTCAACGATGGTATGGATGGTATGTGCGCAGGCAACTCGGCCATTATTGGTGTGGCCTTAGGCATACTGGCCTATGTGAGCTCCCATATCAACTTTGCCGCTTATCTGAACATCATGTATATTCCCGGTTCGCAGGAGTTAGTGGTGTTCTTCTGTGCTTTTGTGGGAGCCCTTATTGGTTTTCTCTGGTATAACGCCTATCCCGCTCAGGTGTTTATGGGCGATACGGGATCGCTCACCATTGGCGGCATTATTGGCGTAGGTGCTATCATCATTCACAAGGAATTGCTGTTGCCCATTCTCTGCGGCATCTTCTTCGTGGAGAGTCTGAGCGTGATCATGCAGGTTTGGTATTATAAACTCGGCAAGCGCAAAGGCGTGAAACAGCGTATCTTCAAGCGGACGCCTATCCACGACAACTTCCGGGTGACGGATGAGCAGCTCGACCCCGAGTGCAAGTATCTCATCACCACCCCTCGCAGTCCGAAGCATGAGAGTAAAATTACCATCCGCTTCTGGATCATCACCATCATATTGGCAGCACTGACCATCATCACGCTGAAGATCAGATAGGACCGGATGCCATTCCGGATGGAATAGCAGGAGCCGGGGAAGCCCCATCCAAAAAGAATATTAAAGCTAAGAAAAATGAAAAGAATTGTTGTTTTGGGAGCCGGAGAGAGCGGAGCCGGAGCCGCTATTCTGGCAAAGAAAGAAGGTTTCGACGTTTTTGTCTCCGACACGTCCCTCATTAAGGATAAATACAAGAAACTCCTCAACGACCATGGAATCGTGTGGGAGGAAGGACACCATACCGAGGAGAAAATTCTTAACGCCGATGAGGTGATCAAGAGTCCGGGCATTCCGAAAGAGGCGCCCATGATACAGAAGTTGATGAAGCAGGGCACGCACATTATCAGTGAAATAGAGTTTGCCGGCCGCTACACCAACGCTAAGATGATCTGTATCACCGGCAGCAACGGTAAGACGACTACGACCTCACTCATCTATCATATCTTCAAGAGCGCAGGCTACGATGTAGGTCTGGCTGGCAATATCGGTCACAGCCTTGCCCTGCAGGTAGCCGAGCAACCCCATAAATACTACGTGATAGAGTTGAGTTCGTTCCAGCTTGACAATATGTACGACTTCCGTGCCAACATTGCCATTCTGCTCAATATCACTCCCGACCATCTGGACCGTTACGATTTCAAGTTTGAGAACTACGCCGATGCTAAGATGCGCATCACGCAGAATCAGACCGCGGAAGACACCTTTATCTATTGGAACGATGACCCCGTGATAAAGAAAGAATTGGAGAAATTCGAGATCAAGGCTGTACGCTGTCCCTTCTCAGAAGTGAAGGAGAATGGTTCCATTGCTTATTTAGAGGAAGGACAGTATAAGTTGGAATATCCCACGCCTTTCAACATGGAGCAGGAGGAGCTCTCCCTCACGGGAAAGCACAATCTCTACGACTCTCTGGCAGCAGGTTTGGCTTCCAATATCGCCGGTATCAGAAAAGAGGTGATACGCAGGAGCCTCGGTGACTTCCCTGGTGTGGAACACCGCCAGGAAAAAGTTTGCACCGTGCGCGGCGTGCTTTATGTCAACGACTCCAAGGCCACCAACGTGGATGCCTGCTGGTATGCCCTCGAAAGTATGAAGACCCCCGTGGTGCTCATCCTCGGTGGCAAAGACAAGGGTAATGACTACAACGAGATCAAGGATTTGGTAAAGAAAAAGTGCCGTGCCCTTGTTTATCTCGGAGCAGATAACAAAAAACTGCACGATTTCTTTGATGGCATGGGTATTCCCGTGCGTGATACCCACAGTATGAAAGACTGTGTGAAAGCCTGCTATGAGTTGGCCCAACCTGGCGATACGGTGCTTCTGAGTCCCTGCTGCGCAAGTTTCGACCTGTTTCATAATATGGAAGATCGTGGCGAGCAGTTCAAGGAGTGCGTAAGAAATCTTTAATATGAGGAATGTCTAAGAAAGTTGGCAACATATTCAAAGGTGACAAGGTCATCTGGATGGTATTCCTGTTCCTGAGTCTGATCAGTGTGGTGGAGGTGTTCAGTGCCTCCTCCGAGCTGACTTATAAGGGTGGAAGCTATTGGGCGCCGGTAATGAAGCATGTGGGCGTGCTCCTTGTGGGACTGGTCGGCATCATCTTCACGAGCCACGTCCCTTGTAAGTATTTCCGCATCCTTACACTTCTGCTGCTGTTCGTTTCGATCGTGTCGCTGTTGGCGGTTCTCATCGTCGGACAGTCTACTAATGGCGCGCAGCGCTGGATCTCTATCCTTGGTATCCAGTTTCAGCCTTCAGAGATCGCCAAAGGCAGTATGGTGTTGGCCACGGCACAGATCCTGAGTGCCACACAAACAGATAAGGGGGCCGACGATCATGCCTTCAAGTATATCTGCATTGTAGGAATCGCGGTAATAGGTCTCATCTTCTTTGAGAATCTGTCAACGGCTGCCCTGTTGGCCTTTGTCATCTTCATGATGATGGACGTTGGCCGTGTTTCGTGGAAATACCTGCGTATATTGGCCGGGGGGGGCATCACTGTTGTTGTCGTCGCGCTGAGTGCCGTGATGCTCATCGGAACGGACGAAAGCCAAGTGCCCAATCCCAATACGCAGCTCACCGAGGTGATGCAGAAGGAAGATGAGGACAAGGGCGTGGTGGAAAAAGTCTTTCACCGTGCGTCGACTTGGAAGACGCGTATCATCAAGCAGGTTGAGGGCTTCAATGGTGATCCGAAGGATGTCGACTTGGATAAGGATGCACAGCGTGCTCATGCCAACATTGCCATTGCCTCATCTAACATCATCGGCAAGGGACCCGGCAACAGCGTTGAGCGCGACTTCCTGTCACAAGCCTTCTCAGATTTCATCTATGCCATCATCATCGAGGAGATGGGCATCTTTGGCGCAATTTTTGTAGCTCTGCTCTACATCATTCTGTTGTTTCGCACCCGCTACATCGCCAATCGTTGTGAGAACTGCTTCCCTGCTTTCCTGTCAATGGGCCTGGCCCTCTTGCTCGCTACTCAGGCTGTGATGAATATGTGGGTGGCCGTGGGGCTGGCACCCGTTACGGGACAGCCATTGCCCCTTGTGAGTAAGGGTGGAACGTCGACGATCATCAATTGTCTCTATATTGGTGTGATATTGAGTGTCAGCCGTACGGCAAAGCGCCGCGACCGCGTGGCGAGTGGCGCACAGACCGTGGCTTCTACGGCAGATGTCCGTTGAGTAAACTTTGACCTGCGCTCTAAAAACAGAAAAGGAGAAAATAAAAGTGGTGAAAAATCAACCATAAAAGAAAGATTTTCATTACTTTTGCAGATGGTGGGCAACCGCTCCTGACAAAGTGGGGGCGAAGATGCCGTTTTAAAGGAGAAAAAGAGAGCCGCATGAAAGGGCTCGGATAGATAGAAAAGTCATGGACAATGAATTAAGAATCATCATCAGTGGTGGCGGCACGGGAGGACACATCTTCCCGGCTATCTCTATTGCCAACGCCATCAAGGCCAAGCGCCCCGACGCCAAGATACTTTTCGTGGGTGCTTTAGGAAAGATGGAAATGCAAAGAGTGCCGGCTGCCGGATATGAAATCAAGGGGCTACCGATTTGCGGCTTCGACAGGAAACACTTGTTGAAAAATGTCGTCGTGCTATTCAAAATATGGAAGAGCGAACGTATGGCCAAGCGCATCATCAAGAATTTCAAGCCTATGGCCGCTGTGGGAGTGGGTGGTTTCGCCAGTGGCCCCATGCTCAATATGTGTGCGGCCAAAGGCATTCCGTGCCTCATACAGGAGCAGAACTCCTATGCCGGCGTGACCAATAAGCTCCTGGCAAAGAAGGCCACTAAGATTTGCGTGGCCTATGACAATATGGAACGCTTCTTTCCGAAGGACAAAATCGTGATGACGGGCAATCCCGTGCGTCAGAATGTGCTCAACGTGAAGTTGACGCCTCAAGAAGCCCGCAAGGCTTTTGGCCTCGATCCCGACAAGAAAACCATTCTCCTTGTGGGAGGCTCTTTGGGCGCAAGAACGGTGAACGAGAGCGTGCGGCAGCATTTTGATACGGTGAAGGCCAACCCCGACATACAGTTTATCTGGCAGACAGGCAAGTACTATAACGAGGAAATGAAACAGGCATTGGATGCCTATGGCCCCCTGCCCAATCTGAAGCAAATGGATTTCATTGCTGACATGGGGACAGCCTACAAGGCTTCAGACCTCGTCATCAGTCGTGCAGGCGCCAGCTCGATCAGCGAGTTCTGTCTCATCGGCAAGCCCGTGATACTCGTCCCAAGTCCTAATGTGGCCGAAGATCATCAAACGAAGAACGCGATGGCGCTTGTCAACAAGAACGCCGCTGTTTACGTGAAGGATAGTGAGGCTCCCGATGTGCTGCTCAAACAGGCCATCTCCATTGTCCGAGATGACAAGCAGCTGGCTTCGCTTGCGCAGAACATTGCCAAATTGGGACTTAAAGACAGCGCCGACATCATTGCCGACGAAGTGATTAAATTAGCACAACATGGAACTGAAAGATATTAAAGCTGTTTATTTCATCGGTGCTGGTGGCATAGGCATGAGTGCCATCGCACGTTATTTCATCAACCGTGGACTCGTGGTGGCGGGTTACGACAAGACGCCCTCGGCGCTTACCAGTCAATTGGAGAAGGAAGGCATGATCATTCATTATGAAGAAAATGTGGATGAAATTCCTCATGCCTGCCGTGATCCGAAGTCTTGCCTCGTGGTCTATACCCCCGCAATTCCCGCCGAACATCAGGAACTCCGCTATTTTCGCGACCGCAATTTCACCATCGAGAAGCGTGCACAAGTCTTGGGGACGTTGACACGCACCCACAAAGGCTTGTGTTTTGCCGGTACTCATGGCAAGACTACGACTTCAACGATGTGTGCCCATATTATGCATCAGAGCCATCTCGACTGTAATGCTTTTTTGGGGGGGATATCAAAGAACTACGGCACCAATTATATCCTGTCCGACCAAAGTGACTTCGTGGTCATCGAGGCCGATGAGTTCGACCGCTCTTTCCATTGGCTGCGCCCATGGATGACCGTCATCACAGCCACAGATCCCGATCACTTGGATATCTATGGTACGAAGGAAGCCTATTTGGAGAGCTTCCGTCACTATACAGAGCTTATTCAGCCGGGTGGCGCGCTCATCATCCACACCAACCTTGAAATGAAACCCAACGTGGGCCCCGATGTGCGGATGTATACCTATAGCCGTGACGAGGGTGACTTTCATGCTGAGAATGTGAGAATTGTGAAGGGAGAGATCATCTTCGACTTCGTTTCGCCCCTTGGCAATATTGCCAATGTTCAGCTGGGCCAACCCATTCCCATCAACGTAGAGAATGGCGTGGCTGCTATGGCTATGGCTCAACTCAATGGTTGTACACCAGAGGAAATCAAATACGGCATGGAAACCTATCATGGTGTGGAGCGTCGTTTCGACTTCAAGGTTCGCAATCAGCACCATGTGCTGCTCTCCGACTACGGCCACCATCCCAAGGAGATTATGACCAGTGCCCGCTCTTTGCGTGAGCTTTATCCGGACCGCAAGATCACCGTTATCTTCCAGCCGCATCTCTATACCCGAACGCGTGACTTCTATCTGGATTTCGCCAAGGCCCTGAGTATGTTTGACGAGGTGATCCTCACCGAGATTTATCCTGCTCGTGAACAGCCAATACCGGGTGTGACGAGCCAGCTGATTTACGACAACCTCCGTCCGGGCATCGAAAAGCAGATGATCAAGAAGGATGATGTGCTCAAATTCGTGAAGAGCCGCGATTTCGACGTGCTTGAGATCTTGGGCGCAGGCAATCTCGACGACTATGTGCCGCAGATCGAAAGGCTCATCGAAGAGAAAGAAAAATAAAGCTGTCAACCCAAATCCGTGAGTTTTGCCATGCGATTCAATTGGAAGAAAATACTTCTTTGCACGGTGGACGTTGTCATCGGAGGCTATTTGGTGGTAGCTGTGACGGCTTTCAATAAGCCCGACGAGAGCTCGCTGATATGTCGAAAGGTGAATATCTACATACAGGATGAGGTCACCAATGGCTTTATCACCACTAAGGAAGTGAAAAGGCGGCTGGATACTTCCGAACTGCAGCCGATTGGGAAGCCGCTGAGCGCTGTCAACGGTCGGGAAATAGAGCAAATGCTTGAGCAGAGTGCTTTCATCAAAAAGGCAGAATGCTCCAAGACGATGGACGGAACAGTCAATATCTGGGTCAGCCAGCGTATGCCGGTCGTGCGAATAAAGAGCAACAACGGAGACGACTACTATGTGGACGACAATGATTGTGTGATGCCCAATTCGCGCTACACTTCCGACCTCATTATCGCTACAGGCAACATAAGCCGCTCTTACGCCACGCGCTACGTCTCGCCATTGGCCAAGGCAATCAATGAGAGCGACCTTTGGCGCAACCAGATCGAACAGCTCAATATCCTGCCAGATCATACAGTGGAAATCGTGCCACGGGTAGGCGACCACGTCGTCAACATTGGGCAGTTGCCCACGTATCGCGATAAGAAATACCGCGACAAGGCCATTAAAGACTATGTCGGCAGCCAGCTGGAGCGCTTGCGCAAGTTCTACGTCTACGGACTTTCAAAAGCCGGCTGGAACAAGTACTCCTATATTAATCTGGAATTCTGTAATCAGATTATTTGCACGAAAAGATCAGAAAAAAGATAAGATAAAGATATGTCTAAAGAATTTATCGTTGCCATAGAGCTGGGATCGTCTATGATAAGAGGTATCGCCGGGCACAAGAACCCCGACGGAAGTATCACTGTGCTTGCCTATGCCACTGAGAAGTCCAATCAGTGCATTCGCAAGGGTGCTGTTTATAATGTCGATAAAACGGTGCAGGCGATCAACAGTGTCGTCACAAGGATAGAGTCGGCACTCACCATGCGCATCGAACGAGTTTATGTGGGTATCGGCGGGCAGTCGGTGCACAGTGTGAAGAACTCAAAGGAGAAAACCTTTCCTTTGGAGACGCGCATCAGTGACGAAATCGTCGATTCACTGCGCGACGACAACGCCGCTACCATCTATCCCGAAATGCAACTCCTCTATCCTGTGGCTCAGGAATTCAAAGTAGACAGCCAGCGTCAGGTGGATCCCGTTGGAATCCAGTGCCACCGTATCGAAGGAAACTTCCTCAATATCCTATGCAGGAAGAACAACTACCGCAACTTGAACAACTGTTTTGAGCGTGCGGGATTGCAGATTGCCGAGATGTATCTCTCTCCCGTAGCCTTGGCTGACAGCGTACTGAGTGGAACGGAGAAACGCACTGGTTGCGCGCTTATCGATTTCGGTGCCCAGACCACTACTGTCGCTGTATATTATAAGAGCATACTGCGCCATCTTTCTGTGGTTCCACTGGGTGGTGAGAACATCACACAGGATCTTGAAAGCTATCCGATGGAGCGTGATGAGGCCGAGAATCTTAAAATTAAGTACGGCAGTGCCTATACTGAGAACGAGAACGTTGATCCCACGAAAAAATACGATATCAATCCTACCCGAAAGATCGACAGCGTCAAGTTCCTTGAGATTGTCGAGGCGCGTTCCACAGAGATCATCGCCAACGCGATCAATCAGATTCCATCAGAATACGCCGATAAGCTCATCAGCGGAATCGTCATTACTGGTGGGGGGGCCAATATGCGTAACGTGCAGTTGGCGATAGAGAAACTCAATTACAACTACAAGATTCGGCAGGCCACTTTCGTGAAACAGGCTATAAAGTCCAATAAAGCTGAGGTCAACAATCACAATGGTACCCTCAATACTTTGTTGGGATTGTTGGCAAAGGGTGATATGAACTGTGCAGGTTCTCCCATTTCCAACACGATCTTTGGCCAGGAACTTAATCCTTCGGAACGGGCAGGCGTGAGGCCGGAGGAAGAGATGAAGGATGGCAACGGCAAAATTTCCAATCCAAAGGAGGATCAACCGGAACCGGCTCGCGGGAACAACGGTGCCGAAAATGAAAGAGACGAAAGAGATGGTCAGGGAACCACGAAGACCCCGGGATCCAATCGGGGTGGAAAGATCCGCAACGGTCTGAAAAAGTTCTGGAAGCACCTGATGGAAGAAGAAGAGAATCAATGAACCTATAAAGAATATTAAGAAAATGGACGACAATAAACATCCTATAGTTGACTTTGGCGCTCCCGAAAAGGAAAACCTCATTATTAAGGTTATCGGTGTGGGCGGCGGTGGAGGCAATGCCGTTACCCACATGTATAAAGAGGGTATTCAGGACGTTTCGTTCCTGCTCTGCAATACTGATGCCCAGGCACTCGATGCCTCACCCGTGCCCTGCCATCTACAGCTCGGCACTGAGGGACTCGGAGCGGGCAACCGCCCGGAGAAGGCCCGCAAGGCTGCCGAGGACAGTGCTGAGGACATCAAGGCGATGCTCAACGATGGTACGAAGATGGTGTTCATCACGGCTGGCATGGGGGGCGGTACCGGCACAGGTGCAGCTCCGGTCATTGCCCGTATCAGCAAAGAGATGGGCATCCTGACCGTAGGCATCGTCACGATACCCTTCAAATGGGAAGGGGCAAAGAAGATCGACCAGGCACTTGATGGAGTGGAGGAGATGGCCAAGCACGTCGATGCCCTTCTTGTCATCAACAACGAGCGCCTGCGCGACGTTTACTCCGACCTCAATGTGTTGGCCGCGTTTGGGAAGGCCGACGATACCCTCTCTGTAGCCGCAAAGAGTATTGCCGAGATCATCACGGTTCGTGGTGTCATCAACCTCGATTTCCAGGATGTGAAGACCGTGCTCAAGGATGGTGGTATCGCCATCATGTCCACAGGATATGGTGAAGGCGAGGGCCGCGTGAAGAAGGCTATTCAAGATGCCCTCCACTCACCGCTGCTCAACAACAACGATGTCTACAATTCCAAGCGCATCCTGCTGTCTATCGCATTCAATAATGAGGGTGAGGGCAATCAGGGCCTCCGCATGGAGGAAATGAATGACGTCAACGATTTCATGTCGCAGTTCAATGAGGGTTTTGAGATCAAATGGGGACTTTCTGTTGACCCCGACCTTGGCGACAAAGTCAAGGTGACGCTTCTCGCCACTGGATTCGGACTGAAGGATATCGATGGGATGAACGATCACATCAGTACCCGCGACAAAATCAATATCGACCAGAAGGCGGCAGAAGACGAAGAACGATTGATCAAGCGCCGCAATGGTTACTACGGTGAGGATGTGGCCAGCCCGCATTATCATCGTCCGCGTCACATATTTATCTTCAAGCCTGAAGAACTCGACAACGAGGATGTCATCCTCAAAGTTGACGACCAGCCCACCTATCGCCGTACAAGCCAGCAACTGCAGGAAATCAGCAGGCAGTCAAGAGTGGCGGTCGACAACGACGGAGAAGAAAAGAAGACTCCCGTGCAGGGAACCATCCGCTTCGATGAGAACAACTAATTTCTAATTTTTTATTATTATGGCTTTATTTGAACAGATAAGCGAAGATATCCAAAAGGCAATGAAGGCCCGCGACAAAGTCCGCCTGGAGACGCTCCGCAACATAAAGAAGGTATTTCTTGAAGCCGCTACGGCACCCGGCGCCGACGGTAAATTAGCCGACGACAAGGCATTGAAGATCATCCAGAAACTTGTCAAGCAGGGGGAGGAGAGTGCCGCTACCTATCGGCAGGCCAATCGGCCTGAGCTCGCCGAGGAGGAACTCGCTCAGGTAGCTGTGATGAAGGAATATCTCCCCAAGCCGTTGTCGGCTGAGGAAATAGAGAGCGTCGTGGCCGGTATCATCACCCAGACAGGTGCCCAAGGCATGAAGGATATGGGGCGTGTCATGGGGATGGCCAATAAGCAAATGGCCGGTAAGGCAGATGGAAAGCAGATTGCTGACATCGTAAGAAAATTGCTCAATCACTAACAGATCATTTATCCAACATTCATAACAGATCTATTTTAATCTCAAGAGGCAGACACTGTGAAGTGGCTGCCTTTTTTATTCAACAAATTAAACATAACTTTTCATAAATCTTTACTAACCTCTTGCTGCTATCAAAAAGGATTGATAAATTTGCAGTATCAACCAAAAAGCCCTATAAGATGGAAAAACGTATATCCAATGCCAAGCGCTATGTTGAGGATGTAGCAGATACCATCGCACGCTACATCGACAACAAGGACAATTATCCTCACAATGCCTGTCTGATAGTACAGCCTGCGCTCTGCGAGACCGTGATCGACGATCCGCAGTATACGAAAGATTGCGATATTTACGATCTTCGCCATTTCATCAGAAAGAAGACAAATGGGGAGGAGCTTCCCGACCGAGCCAGTATCGAACGGTTGGCCCGCAGATATTACGCTTGATTTTAAGCATGATCCTCGGGCGGCGGACAGGAACAGAGGTTTGTACCCTCCTTTTCCTTTCTGCTGCCCGATATTGTCTCGCCTTTAGGAGAATGGTCGGGAATGCTGCCGGCCTTGGTTTTTACAAAGTGCGGCCATGCCATAGCCAAAATGTGGGATTGACGTAGCTGCTTACCCCTTAGACAGCTCCACGATAGCACTTTCCAATCTGTTAATCATTTGTAAAAGATTTGCAACGTTGGTGGGCAACTCAGGAAAAAAACTTATTTTTGTGAAAAGAAACTTTCTACCGGTTTAGGTAGACTTAGGCAAACTGTTTGCGTCCAATAACAAGAATAGATCATGACAAAAGAAGAGAGGTATAAATTAATAATGGACCAGCTCCTCAAGCGTGGTTCCGTACTTGTGTCGGAACTTTCAGAGATGCTGGATGTTTCGTCGGTCACGATACGCAAGGATCTTACTGAAATGGAAAAGTCGGGCAAGCTCTACCGTAGTCATGGCAAGGCCATCATTGTGAATCCCTTCACCAACAACCGCACTGTCAACGAGAAGGAAAAGCTCGCTCCCGAAGAGAAATATGCCATTGGCATGGAGGCTGCCAAGCTCATCACCTATAACGACTCCATCATCATCGCTTCAGGCACCACCATCCACTCCTTTGCCCAGTGTGTGAAGCCTATCCAGAAGCTCACTGTCGTGTCGGCGTCGCTCAAAGCATCGATGTATCTCTCTCAGGACAGCAACATCGACATCATCCAGCTCGGTGGAATGCTCCGTCACAGTTCGCTCTCCGTCGTGGGCTCCTATGGCGAAACCTTCCTTCAGGGCTGTTCCTTCAGTAAGCTCTTTCTCGGCGTAGACGGTATCGATCCCGAATATGGCATCTCTACCACCGACCTTCGCGAGGCGCATCTCAACCAGATTATGATGGGTGCTGCGCAGAAGACAATCGTCTTGGCCGACTCGTCAAAGTTTGGACGCCGCGGTTTTGCCAAGATTGCCAACCTGAGCGACGTGGATATGATCATCACCGATTCCAACGTCAGCAAACAGACTATGGCCAAGATGGAGGAGTTGGGCATTGAAGTAGTTGTTGCCCAGATCGCCGCCACCACAAAAACTGAGTGAGACAGACGGTTCTGCCCTTCCTCGCGAAGAGAGAACAATAAAGATATGAGATTATGAATACACCAAACGAATTTGACGACATTCGTCCGTTTAACAGCGACGAATTGCCCGAGGTCTATGAACGGCTGCTGGCCAATCCGCAGTTTCAGGCTGTGCTGAAGTTCCTTTATCCCAAGATTCCGCTTGAGACCATTGCGACGCGTATGCGCAAGTGCAAGACCAACATGGAGTTTCAGCTCACATTCTGCTACGGCTTCCTCAAAGACCTTCTCAAACACGCCAGCCGTGGCTGCGACATGGATATCAGCGGCATCTCCAACCGCCGTTGCTATACCTTCATGAGCAACCACCGCGACATTGTACTCGACTCGGCACTCCTCGACATGCTGCTCGTGGATGCCAAGTTTGACACCACCTGCGAGATCGCCATTGGCGACAATCTCCTCTCCTTGCCATGGGTACTCGACATCGTAAGGGTGAACAAAAGCTTTATTGTTCGCCGTGGCCTGATGGCCAAGGACAGGCTGAAATCGAGTATCGAACTTTCGCGCTATATGCACTTCGCCATCAAGGAGAAGCATGAGAACCTGTGGATAGCACAGCGTGAGGGGCGCGCCAAGGATTCCGACGACCGCACTCAGAAAGGCATCATCAAGATGCTCACACTGGGCGGGGAAGGAACGTTCATCGAGCGTTTGCAGCAGCTGCATATCGTGCCGCTGTCCATCAGCTATGAGTTCGATCCCTGCGATTACCTCAAGGCGGCTGAGTTCCAGTTGCGCCGCGACAACCCCAACTGGCACAAGGGGCCAATGGACGATGTGATCAGTATGCGTACGGGTATTGCCGGCTTCAAGGGACACATCCACTTCCATTGTGCTCCCTGCATAGACGACTATCTGGAGGCGCTGAAAAGTTCGAAAAACAACAATAATGAGGTGATGGACGAGATCTGCAACTACATCGACCACCAGATCCATCTTTACTACCGCCTCTATCCGGGCAATTATATCGCCCTTGATGAGCTGCGTGGCACTCACGACTTCACCGACCAGTATTCTGATCATCAGAAGGAAGTGTTTGATGCCTATCTTCATCGCCGCCTGAGCAAGATCGACATCCCCAACAAGGACGAAGCCTTCCTGCGTGAACGCCTCCTGACGATGTACGCCAATCCAGCCATCAACTACCGCAAGGCCCACGGGCTGGAATGAGGCGCGTTGCATTCAATTGATCATTTATAATTCACAATTCATAATCGGCTGGCGCGAAGAGAATGCATGGTGCTAAACTATCGTCATGCAGAAGATCGTGAGGTAAAAATTATGAATTGTGAATTATGGATTACAGCGGCCGAACCTTATTAAAGGGCAGATCCTTAAGATCTCTACGCGAAGCGTTAGATTGAAAAACACCTTAGATTTAATTTATACATGAAGCGATAAGGAAATCCCTGATTATTAAATTTTTCCCACTTTTCCTTTCAGATAAGTGATTCCAAAGATCTTCTTGCTATGGCCCTACGTGCAAGAAATTTTTCGATTCCTGTGCGGAAACGTTATACATGAAGTGTTGGATTACATATGATAGGCCGTGTCATGCTCCGGCTCACAAAGATGCCACGACAAAGACTTTGATAAAAACAAAAAAAGAAGCAAAGTCAACCTTTACTTCTTTCTGTCCTTTGATCTACTCCAAGGGCTGCGGATTACTTTCCGTGATTCTCGTCAGATACGGTCAGCTTCTTGCGGCCGTGTGCACGACGGGAAGCCAGAACTCTGCGGCCGTTCTTGGTGGCCATGCGCTCGCGGAAACCATGCTTGTTCACGCGGCGACGATTGTGAGGCTGAAATGTTCTTTTCATCTTCTTATCTTATTTTTATTTATTGTATGTCAAAATTGTGAAGAAGCTGGGTGTGGAGTCGTCATCCCACGTTTCGAGGTGCAAAATTACTCATATTTTTTGGAATAACAAAGAATTAAGTGATTTTTCGCCCTCTCTTTTCCGTTTTTTTATAAAATTGTGCTAACTTTGCAGCTGAAAACAAATTGTCCGCCAACAAGCGGCTTTCAACTTGCATCTGAAATAAAATTAGATTCGTTATAACAGTATGATCAATTCACAGGAAATCAAAATCGGAACTTGTATCCGTATGGACGGCGGCATCTGGAGATGCATCGACTTCCAGCATCGTAAGCCCGGAAAGGGCAACACCGTCATGAACACCAAACTCAAGAACGTGGCCGACGGACGTGTGTTGGAGCGCACTTTCCAGATTGGATTCAAGCTCGACGACGTACGCGTGGAGCGTCGTCCCTATCAGTACCTCTATGAGGACGCAACGGGCTACATCTTCATGAACCAGGAAACTTACGAGCAGATTCCTATCGCTAAGGATCAAATCACCGGTGTTGAGTTTATGAAGGAGAACGACGTTGTGGAGGTTGTTACCGACGCTTCCGACGGAACGATTCTCTCTGCCGAGATGCCCGTGAAGACCCAGCTCAAGGTTACACACAGCGAGCCGGGCGTGAAGGGTAACACTGCCACCAACGCTACCAAGCCTGCGACACTGGAGTCGGGAGCTGAGATCCGCGTGCCTCTCTTCATCAATGAGGGTGATACCATCCTCGTCGATACCCGTGACGGCAGCTACATCAGCCGCGTAGCTGACAAGTAAGTCTGACTTGGCAAATGCTCCTCTCCCTATCGGGGCGGATCATAGTCCTTTCAAAGTCGGGATGATAGCATAAAAATTGACAGGACAGCCATATCAGACCTTTCTGGTGTGGCTGTCCTTGTTTTTCTATCCCCTCAACGGAGTTCTGTTTGGGCTTGCGTGGCAAGGGTTTACACAACTTGCCTGCAACATCCATTTCTCCACTTCAAACTCCCAACTCCTAACTCTCAACTCCTAACTCCTTATAATAATAAAAACCATTAAAACTATGTAGAAATATTTACTTATTTAAATTATTCTTCTTATCTTTGCGAAATGAAGAGTGCTAAAGTGTTAAAGATATTGCATGTATCGCGCCAAACGCTCGTGCAGTACGTGAAGAAAAAAGATATAAGAGTCGTAAAGTTGCCAAAC
>ONYL01000028.1 GCA_900322035.1 uncultured Prevotella sp. | reverse complement strand
AAAAATGAATAACGAATTATCAACTTGGCTAAGGGATAGCAGAATCAGCATTAAGCTTGCAGCTTAAAATTCTGTCATATCCACCCGTACAGGTCGAAAGATTTTTTACGGTGTTCCAATTTCAGAGCAGCTATTCAGCGAATGGTTAGTCATTCTTCTGCCCATACCCCCCAAGCATTATTAATTTTCAACGGAGGATGCGAACTAATCGAAACAACATTCCAGAACTAAGGTTGACAGCTGATTTCTGTAAATGACATTGTCACCACGAAGAAGTGTGGCGGTCGCCGTAAGTTCGTGTGGCGGTCGCCGTAAGTTCGTATGGCGGTCGCCACGCAGTAGTGTGACGGCCGCCACAAAAGATTGATAGGACTTTTCAGACTTATACTCATACGTGCTTGTCTGTGTGAATCCGTCGTGGATAATCGCCACAGACAAGCACCGACTTTTCATTGACTATAATCATGTTCTTGCTTGTCTGTGTGAGTCCGTGGCGGATAATCGCAACAAACAAACACAAACTTTTCACAGACTGTACTCAAGTCTGTGAAAAGTCTGTGCGAATCCGTGGCCAATAACAACTGCAGACCAGCAAAGTAGTGTATAGACTGGGGGATAAGCCTATATCTTCAAAGAAGCGTCCCCTGCGAGAGGATGAGAATCCGCTCGCAGGGGACGCAACGTTTCTTCTGTCTTGGACGAACGCCTTGACGCTTTAGAAATAATAGGCCAAGCCAATCTGCCATGCGTTGGCGCGTGAGCCTTTCTTGAAGCCGGCAATCTGGCTAAGAGCATCGGCGGCGGTGCTCTTCAGCTCCACGTCGCCCGTATGGCCACAGGCGATGTTGTAGTTGGCCGAGAGCTGCAGATGGCTCATCAGCATGAAGCCAGCGCCCACATTGACGCTGAAGTTGCTCGACTTCAGTCGCCAGTCTGCTACCTGCTCGTAGAGAGTTTGTGTCTTGTCGCCGACGTTGAAACCGAACTGAGGACCAGCAAAGAAGAACACGCTCGCCGTAGACCCCAGACCTACTCCATAACGGAGATTGATAGGGATGACGACTTGTTGCTGCTTAATGGTGTTGTCGCTTTCCACTTCAGCCTTGTCACTTGATATTTTTGCCTTGCCTTCGCGCTGGTCGTAGAGAGCAGAAGCATCCACGCCCAGGCCGACGATGGGAAGTGTGAACTTCACTGTCGGACCGATGAAGAAGCCGGCGCGGTTGGTGGCGTCGAGCACGTCAGAGCTAAAACTCATATTGGTAACGTTTACACCGCCCTTCAGACCAAATTTAACTTGTGCCTGAGCGGGGACAGTTGTCAGCAGGGCAACAGCCACTGCAAGCAGGGTCAGAATTTTTTTCATAGTTGTTTATTTTTGTTAGTGGATGATACTATATTTTTTTATGCTGCCGCCACTCTTCACCGTCAGCATGAGATGGCCAATTAATGGCGTTGTCTTCTCACCGTGACGCGAGCTGACGAATTGGCTGATCCCGATGGTGACTTGCTGCGGCGCGTGCGCTTCACCGTCGAGCTGCTTCCACCTGAACGGCGGTTGGTCTTGCGCGCCTTTTTCAGTTCCTTCTTGTCAAGATTGGCAATGCTGTCAAGGCTGTCCTTACGGGCCTGGTTGCCCCACATGTTCTTTTCAAAGGCCAGTATCTCCTGTTCAATCTTGTTTTGGGCTTTGGTGCGCAGTGTATCGTTGTCCTGGGGCAGCGTCGTACCTTGCATATTGTTGGTCTTGTAGATCTTGCCTTTGTAGCGGTTCATCGTAAAATAGTCGTCCACGCTCATCGTTGCCGCATTGTTCAGATTGCTTGTCATGATGGTTTGCCGCGCAAGGAAAGGAGCAATGTCGTCGTACTTCACCCAAAAGAGCGGGTATTTTGTACCACCATCACCGAAGTCGTCGTCACGCACCATCACTGGGCAAAGCGCCAGCACCTTTGTGTGGAACGTGGCCGTGTTCTGGTCATAGTAGGAGCTCTCCTTGATGAAATAGGCCTTCACCTCGCGGCTGGGAATGTCGGCATCGTCGATGTGTATGCCGCGGTCGGTGCGCTCGTAGTAGATCTCATACTTTTTGAGAAACTCCAACGGTTTCACCCTGAGGCTTTCGTCGAAGCGCGCGTCGCCTGTGTTGACGTCGTAGTCGTAGGCTTTGATCTGCCCCCGCAGCATGAGCTTGAACAGATAGGTGAACAAGTTCATTTGGGAGCCTTGTGGCTCTACGGGGTAGTAGAGGCCAGCGTTGGCGTCTTGTGTGAGGTTGATCTCGCGGTATACATCGCGTCGCCAAACCACGTCCTCCTGCATCTCTGCCTGGGTTGGGAAAGAGATTTGGGCGCGGGTAGAGAGCTGGTTCTGGTTGGATTTGCGTGCCTGCGCCTCAGCCTGTTCGGCGCGACGCTTTGCCGACTGGGCGAAAGCACCCTGGACGGCAATCAAGGCAAAGACGACAATTAATATCTTTCTCATCATTCGTATATATTTCCTTCAATTATCATAGATGCAGCCAAAGCTTTCTGCATTTTTTTTGTTTCTAAATCCTCTCACCGTGCCTATTCTTTCTTTGGTGACGTTGTTGGTTCGGTCCGTGCACCAGCTCCCTTGCGGGGGATTGAAGTCATGAGGTTTTCAAGCGTCTGTTATCGCGTTCACTGTTTTAGGCGCGTGCTCCAGTATCACCTCACGATGACCTCCATCGTACCGGGCAGTACGCGTGCGATGCCGTCGGGACCGATGGCGTGTACCTTGTTGATATAGAAGCGGCGGTTGCGCGAGAGCTTGCGGAACTGGCTGCGCTGGGCCTCGCTGAAGTCGCTTCCGTTTGAGTTGATGGGCACGGCGTTGCCCATGTTGTCGAAGAACACCGTCTCGAAACCCGTCACGCGGAAGGCGATGTCGAGCAGTCCGTCGTCGATGGCGGCGTGGATGCCGCCCGTGCCCATGAGCTGGGCCTTGGAGAGCACGCCACCACGGAAGCGGTTGTTGCCCACAGCCATGTAGGCCGTTGGGTCGGGTAGCTTGCGCACGTGGAAGGTGAAGGGCGGCATGGAGCGCACCTGCCCTTTGTCGCGCGCCGTAATGTGGAAGGTGACATCGTGGCCCACAGCTGATGGCACCGCAACGAAATGCCCGTTGCCTGTGGAGCGGAGGCTTCCACCACTCATGGAAACACTTACAGCATTGGCTGGCACACCCGGTACGCTGACACTGATGGGGTTGCTATAGCCCGCATACAGCACGTTCATCAGATCGGCTGCCACAGTGGCTGTGTTAGGAGCCGGTATTACCGTGTATTTCTGCACGAAGTCGCGGCGTAGGATTTCTCCTGCTGTGTTGTGCATGAGAATGTAGCCAGAGAACTGATGCTCTCCCACACCGCCTGCGGTGAAGGCATATTGGCCGTTGGGAGAGTTGACGCGCTGTCCGTTGACATAGATGATGGGTTGCTGGGTGGTGTCTACCGCGGCCATTACAATGTTGGCGTTGAATCGTTCTCCTGGATAGAGGGTTGTCTTTTCTGGAATGACAAAGGCCGAGAGCTTGTTCACGCGGATGTCTTTCAGACCCACATTGGCAATCAAGGAGTGAAGCACTTCGCCCTCAGCGTAGCGCACATCGCTCTGCAATTTGCTCAGCAGGGTTACGGCCGCGGCAACGGGCATGTTCTCAAACATGGCTTCCTGCCAATTCTTTCCCAGTGTGGCGTTGCTCGACTTGGGGACTTTTGTTGACAGGTTGGCGGCGATGATTTTCTTTTGCAACGGATCGTTGACCATGGTTAGAATGCGCTCACGATAACTGTTGATAGCATCGTAGAGCTTGCGTCCCTTGTGTGTGCCGGGAGCGAGCAGCACCTCGCCTGCGGCTTCCAGATTGTCCTTGTTTTCTATATTGTCCAGATTGCCGTCTTTTCCGTCTGCCTTACGCACAATCTCGATTTTTAGTTCCTGTGCGAAGTTGTAGAGCGAATCGCTCATGTTTTTCACCATGGTGGCTTTCTCAAACCATTCTCTCACCTTGGTGGGATTCTTCTCCATCATTTCCTCAAAACTGCCGTATATCTCCTTGTTTTGTAAGGAAGAGCTGGCTGTCGTGCGCTTGAGGCTTTCCTCAACAATGGAGAAGCCGTTGAGCACCTCGGTGGAGATGTTCAGCGCCAACATGGCCATGAGGACGACGTACATGAGGTTGATCATCTTCTGGCGGGCGGAAAGAGGCCTTTTCTTTATTGCCATAGAAGCGTTCTTTTAATGCATGCCCCATGATGCTCGAAGCATCACGAGATTGGTGTTTCTGACTTTTATTTCAGTTTCTTGTTGATATTCTCTCTCTCAAACGGAATTGATCCATCTGAATGACGACCCAGTCTTAAGCGTTGTTGTTGGTCGCGGCCCGCATGTTTACGGTCATGGCCTCAATCATACGGGCATAGATGGCGTTGAGTTGCTGAATCTGCTGGGCCATTTGCTGAGTTTGAGCATTGATCGACTCGATAGTGCCCACCTGCTGACTGGCGCCTTTCAGCTGCAGCTCGTAGATCTTGGAAATACCAGTGAGCGTGCGGTTGAGATTCTCCATCTCCTCGCTGTCGCGGGTAAGGCGGGACGACTGCTCGTTGACCTTCTTCAGTGTTTCAACAAGATTCTTCAGCTCGTCGACATAATTGCCCTGGGCCTCGTTGAGTGCCTCGGCTTCTTCTTGCGACATCTGAGGAACGAAGTTGGGTTGTGGAGCAGACACTGTTGATGCTGTGGGTGCTGATGCTCCGTTTTCTGAAGATAGGGACTCTGCAATTTGGGAAGCTTGTGTCGAGAGTGTTTCCCCGTTGGCATCAGCAGGTGCGTTGTAGGGCTTTCCGCTGCCCACCACGACTACCTGAGGCGCTCCGCTCACGGCTGTGGTGCCCACTGATGCAGATGTGTTTGCTGAAGCTGTTGTCTCACCGCTCTCAAGGTATTCTTCGGTGACGTGGGTAGGTATGTCGCGCCCTTCGGCAGTCTTGTCGAAAGGCCGGTCGAAGGCGGATATGAAGAACACGATGACTTCAGTGCCCATACCTACGAAGAGCATGATATTGGCTCCGGGCAAGTGGGTTAACTTGAAGAGAGCACCTAAAATCACAATGGAAGCTCCCCAGCTGTATGCATAGTTCAAAAACGTCTGTCCCGGCACGCTGTCCATCCATCTTTGCATGCGGTAGACGATGTTGTATTTGCTGTATTCTGCCATAATATTACTTTCTCTTGTTCTTTTTCACTTTATTTGTGCTCGACGAACTGGCAAGGCTTCTCACGCATCTGAATCCAATATACGACCTGGGTTGGTTTTGGTATTCCCATGTGCGCCAAGCTGATCGGATATAACTTTCAGGATCTTTCCAGCTACCACCGCGCACGCTTTTCTTTTTCAGTTTATAAGGATCTTCCTTTGCTGCCTTATACTCGAGCTGCGGATTGAGATCGTTCATGGCATCTACGCCACTTTCTGTGTATTCTGTGCTTGTCCATTCGGCCACATTTCCAGCCATGTCGTAGAGCCCATTGCTGTTGGCTCCATAGATACCCACCTGACTGGTGATCAGGTTGCCGTCTTCGGTGTAATTGCCGCGGTCTGGCTTAAAGTTGGCATAGAAACATCCGTTACCGTTTTTCACGTCGGCGTTGTCCCATGGGAACTCATTCTGTTGCTTTCCGCGGGCTGCGTATTCCCATTCGGCCTCGGTCGGCAGCCGGTAGCGCTGTATGTATCGGGCCTCACCTCCAAGTCCTTTCAGCAAATAGTCAGTGCGCCAGGCGCAAAAAGCATTGGCCTGTTCCCAAGTCACGCCCACTACGGGATAGTTGTTGTAAGAAGGGTTGGAAAAGTAATTGCGCAGGTATACTTCATTGTCTGAATTTCTGAAGTCGTTTACCCAGCAAGTTGTGTCGGGATAGATGTTGACAATATAAGTGTTGAGGAAGTCCCATGGTCCGGAGAGCGGACGGTTGATGGTCTCGCGGTGAATGTTGCCCTCATCGTCGATATAGGCCGTGTCTTTGGATATCATCACCACCTCGTTGGGATCCACTTCCACGTCGGTGTTGAGGTTGCGCTCCGAAGGGTTTAGACGGTTGCGGCGCAAGGCGGCTGTAGTATAGTCGTAAATCTCATAGCGATAGTTCATCTGACTGGCGTCGAGCGACTTCTCACCAGTCACGGGATTGGTGACGTAGAGGCTCTCAATGGCGCGTTGTTCGTCTTCGTTGGGCTTGCGTGGGAGAGCCTTCTTCCAGTTTAGATGCGGTCTCACTGGATCGCCGTTCTTATCCTCTGTTATCATGTAGGTTTCATCACCGGCATAGGAGGGTGAGGCAAGGCGCGTGCGCAGTATGGAATCCCGCACCCAGTAGACGAATTGCTTGTATTCCGAGTTGGTAACCTCGGTCTCGTCCATCCAGAATCCATCTACAGAGATAGATTTTTTCGGTACGTTTTTTCCCCACAAGCTGTCCTCGGCAATGTTTCCCATCTGCAGGAATCCACGGTCTATGCGGGTCATGCCGTAGGGTGTGGGTTCGGTGAAACCTTTGCCACCGCCAACGCCGACAACTTCGCCGCCACGGCCTGAAGAGGATGCAGACTTGGCACCGAAACAGCCAGTGAGCGTCATGGCTATGACGGCCATGCAAACTGCTATGATTGATTTTCTCATCTTTTGTTGTTATACTTATTATAGAATGCGGACTGCCGAATGGCGGTTGCGACCTTTTTTCTGTAGATTCACATCCATCTGATAGCCCACAAAGAACTCGTGACTTCCGTTGCTGACGTTTATCGCCGAAGTGTACATCTCGTAGCTGTATCCCACAACTATGCCGTGGAAGTTCCCGCCCACATAGATTGTGGCAGAGTTTGTAGGACTGTATCCGGCTCCGAGGTAGAGCATCTTGTTTTCATGCTGATACACCAGGCGGGTTGTGATATCAGCGCGGTAGGCACTTAGGTCGGTACGAACGAGTACGCTGGGCTTTATCGTTAAAAACGGATTTCTTAATTTTATATTGTATCCTCCTGTTAAATAAAAGGAGGGGTCGATTTTCAACTCATTGGTTTCTCCGAGGTTGACGGTAGGGGATGTGAGGTGCTGGCCCGACAATCCCACATACCATGGTCCGTGGGTGTAGTACAGGCCGAAAGCCAAATCGAATCCGTTGCCAGAAATGTCGCTGGTGGCGAAAGCAGGGTCGCTGCTGTCCTCGAGGTTTGCCTTGCTGCCATTGAAGTCTTCACTGAGCAGTCCCAATTGGATACCTGTAGCCAATCGGCCACCGAAGAGGCGGAAACGGTAGGCATATTGAGCCATGAGCTGCTGGTGGGTGAAAAGTCCAATCTTGTCGTTCATGAACTTTAATCCTACACCGTGGTAGGACTTCAACGCATAGAAGGGCATGTCGGCTGCGGCGTATGCCGTTTGAGGATTGTGTTTGAATCCCGCAAAGTCCAAAGCGTAGGCTACCGTGACGTTCAGTTTCGCTTCTTTTCCTACGGCAGCCGGGTTGAACGAGGGCTCCATGTCGAAGTAGTGGGCGAAATTGACGTCATACTGCGCTTTGGCACCTGTGGCGCACGTTGCGAGCAACAATGTTATGGAGAAAATGCGTTTAAACACGCATAGATAACGAACGTTTCGACGATTTATTGTTTATCACGGCCTACAGAGTGGCAAGAAAGTTCCGACACCCAGTAATAATGCATAATGCCCAATACATAGTGCATGAAAAAAGGCCACCTCTCGTGGGCAGCCTTTATTGCTTATGACTTAATATTCATCTTCGTTCCATAGGAAATCTTCTTTCGATGGATAGTCGGGCCACAGGTCCTCGATACTGTCGTAAGTTTCTCCATCGTCCTCTATCTCTTGAAGATTCTCTAACACTTCAGCAGGTGCGCCTGAACGAATGGCATAATCTATAAGTTCGTCTTTGGTTGCGGGCCAGGGCGCATCTTCAAGTTTTGAAGCCAATTCCAGTGTCCAGTACATAGTCTTTAGTTTTACGTGATTTTTATTTGTTCGTTAATTCACCGTCCTCTTCAGAGGGCATCCAAAAGATCGGGGGCTGTGGCCTCACAGATAGCTATAAGGACTGCCCTTTTCAATTGGTTGCGCAAAAATACAAAATTTCTGTCTTTCTGCAAGAAAATTACCATGTTTTTTCTGCTACATTGTAAATGAAGTTTAATTTTCTGGCCAGAATGAAAAAATAATCTGATAATCGGTTGAGAAAGCATAGCACGCTTGCGTCTATGGGCCGAATTTTGGACAAAGTAACAAAGTTACGCTCGGCTCTTCTACAAACCGTTCTGCATACGTGACTTTGAGCTGCAGCCTTGCATCCGCCTGGATAAACGAAGTCTCTGAGCGGAGGCAGACTTTCCGTCATCGCATCCATATCTTTTTCTAATTGTGTTGTCAGTGAATGGTCGATGACCTTGTTGCCCCCAATGTCGAAAAGTACAGTCTGGAGGTTATGGAGTCTTTCTAATAGAGTTTTCTCTTCAATGTAGGTCATCAGCAGACCTATATGGGCGTTGAGCTCGTCGATAGTGCCGATAGCTTCTACCTGCGCCTCGTCCTTGCTGACACGTTCCCCCGATGAAAGTTGGGTTGTGCCCTTGTCGCCGGTCTTTGTATAGATTTTAAACATGGTTTAGTAGTTTACTTTATAATGCTGTTTGGTTCTGTTGTCGAAAAAAAGAATACCGCAGTCGAATAAGTCGAAGCTCAAGCTTGTGCGGTTGTCTTGCGCCATCTGGCGCCAAAACTGATAGCAGCGACAGTTCCGGTGTATTCCCACAATGATGAGCAGCGTGTCTTTTGTCGCTTTTTCGGAACAGGAGTCAAACACGCTGGCTGCATACGCCTCTGCGTCCATGCAGATTACGCCTGGATGAATACTATCCTTGGTCAACCGCGATTTCTGACAACCCGCTGAGATATAGGCTTGTTCCGCAACATTGCTTGGTGATATTTCCCACCACTCTTCGGCCTGCGCGTAATTGGCCAGACGGAAATAGAGCTCGCATATCCGCCGCTGTTGTTTCCCGAGATGGGGAAAACGCTGACGGAGGTTGTCGTAGGCATAGTAGGGGTATCGCTCGTTGAGCACATAGCGGATAAACCGATAGGCTGAGGGCGACTGAACACCGAACCCCCTGGAGCGGGGGATGCGGAGGATTCTTGTTGCTATGCGTCTGATACTGTAGAGCATGTTTTGGGTGGAAAGTCGTGCAAAGATACTTAAAATCTGAGGAATAAGAAAGAGCAGATGGGTCTTTTTACGCCAATCGCCGTGGTTGCCTATGCAATCACGGCGATTGTAAAATGTTCTGACTCTTTTGTGGGGCTTACTTTATCATCATCTTTTTCATGCTTCCGTCGCTCATCTTTACGATATTGAGGCCCTTGGCAGGAGCTGGGAGCTGTTTGCCGTCGAGACTGTAGAAGCTTTCAGCCTTTGCGTTTTTGGCATCGGTGCTGATATTGGTGATGCCTGTAATATCGGTAACATGCCCTTTAGCCGCATTGACGCAACGGTTGCCGTCCTGAGTATCGAGAAGTATGGCAATCACATCGTAGGTGAGTTTTTCCTGACCGGCAATGACACTGCTCACTTTGCCAAGGTCAAACGTGTAGGTGTAGGTGTTATCTTCGTTCTCGCTGACAGAAGCGGGCAGACTGTTGCTGATGCCATAGATGCCAGAGCGCTCAAGAATCACGAAGTTGTATACCAGCCCGGACACGGATGGACCGCCATTCGTGAAAGTGTTCATGTCGGCATCGGTATATTTTTTTCCTTCGCCAAAATAATAGTAGTTGGTCTGTGCCCAATCGCCGCCAGAACCCTTAAAGCCATTGCCGGTGAGGATGAAACCAAGCTGGTAGCGATCGTTGATTTCCATGGATGCCGGGAATTTCGTCGTTGCTGTGGCTGTGATGGTTTTGTCGGCCAGTGTAGCCTTCACGCTGATATCTGCAACTCCATATTCCTGCCTGTATTGTTCATAAGTCACATTGGCGTGATACCTGTGGTCTTCGGCGTCTCCACAATAAGCGTCGGTTTCGTGTGTGCGATCAATCCAAGCTGCGGGGAATCCTGGTACATCGTTAGGAAATGAAGTGCTGCTGATGGTCTCCATCGGGTCTCCATTGTGGTAGGCCACGCCGCAGAAGTCGTCGCCATATTCTTCATTCAGATTCTCCATGCCGACGAAACCGCGCGGGCACCACCCGCACCACGTGCCGGTGTATTCCTCTACGAGCGGACGCTTCGTGGGAATGAAGGCGATGGCGGTCAGCGTAGAAGTGGCCTCCTTGTTTGATGCCAGGTTGTCTATACCGTTCACCTTGTCGATGGTGAGTGTGACGGTCTTCTGCCCGGAACCGACAACCTCAGGGAGCTCAATGGGAAGCGTTGCCTGTGAGTTGAAGTAGCCCGGAATAGCTGTTTTTAAGTTGGCATGGCGTGAAAGGCTCTGCCCTTGGAAGTTCAGCGTATAGTCCACCGACTGCACACCGTTGCAGCCTTTGTTGGTGATCGTGGCATTCAGCGTAGGAGTAGTTCCCATCGCAGCAAACTGGTCGGGCAAAGAGGCTGTGGCCGCATCCGTCAAATTGGTGTTGATGAGCACCTCCATGGCCGAGACCATTTTGAGCGTAGCGCTCTTGTCTGTGAATTTGCGATAGGTTCTGCTGGTGTGGATCCAGAAGCCATCGGTCTCACTTTTGGCCACCACCACGATGGGCGTCTTGTCGAAATCAGAACTTGTACTGAGAGAGTAGCCTACAAAGATGCCTTCATCGGTGATGGTATAGGGCTGTTGGAAGTCGACCTCGACGATTCCGGCTCTCACGTCGAACGAGTCCACCTCGACATCAGCCACGTTGGTATTGCTTTTCACGCTGAGCGTTTTAGTCAGGAAGATGGCGCCCTTGGGCTTCAGTCCCGACACATTGTCGGGCAGTGGGACGCGTATGCCTGTGATGGTGCTGCCCACCAGGCTGGCGTCCTTGATGTGAATGGCCACATCATAGTTCTCATGCTTCTTGGTTCCCCACATGCTTGTGGGCTCGTCGGGATGATGGTAGCTATAGACCATCTGTGTGTTTTGGGCGTTGGCATTCAGCCCAAACCACAACGTTAAGCCTAAAAAGGCTAAAAGAGTAGAGATTCTTTTCCTCATTCTGATCAGTATTATTATAGATTTATTATTATCTCATGTTGTATTCATTTCTGTTAGCAGGAATTGCAGCAAGGGTAGGACAGTTTCTTGTTTCTTCCGTCAAGTTTTTTGTATCTTGCGCATGGAGCATTCTGATCGCTTGCTCCTTATAGGTTCCTGTTTGCAAAGTTAATTAAATATCAAAGAAAAACAAACGTTTTCGTGACCGTTTTGTTTACTTTTTCTGAAAAGAGTATTTGTTCAAGGCAAAAGATGAGGGACGAATGAGAAAATCAGAACGGAATAAAGGTGCAACAGCCTCTCACATTTGTTCTCCAATACCCATAGAAGCCAAATGTGTGAGGCTGTGGAATGGCGATTATTGCAAATTGAGGAGCAGGCTGTTTGCTTGTTTCCTCAATTCTTCCTTTTGCTCATTGTCGAGCACAACCTTGTTGTCGGCCCAGGCCTCGGCGTTGACCATGAGTCCCACCTGTGGTGTCCAAACCTTTGCCTGCAGGAAGTCGAGTAGCGCCGTGAGCTTCTCGCGGCAGTCCCAAGTCTTGTTTTTTCCGCCCATTCCCGTCAGCATGACTGGTTTGCCCTGGATGGCCGTGGTGCGGTTGGCGGGGTCGGCACTCATTGGGCGCGACAGCCAGTCGAAGAGATTCTTCACAATTCCCGGATAGCTGTAGTTGTATTCGGGCGTGAAGACCCAAAGTGCGTCGCTGTCCAAAACGTCCTTTCTCACTCGTGCTACGGGCTGGGGAGTGGGGAACTCGATATCCTGATTGACGAAAGGCACGTCGGTATAGCTGAGCCATTTCACTTCGGCTTTGCCTTCAAGCAGGGTTTCCACATAGCGTGCCACTTGCTTGTTGAATGATTTCTCGCGAAGTGAACCGAGAATAAATAGTATTTTTTTCATGTCACATTGATGTTTTTATGGGTGTGTCTGTATTTTCAATCTTCTGTGGTGAGACGGAAGCCGTTGCCCTCAAGTACGATGAGGTGCTGCTTGTAGAGTGCGCCAACGGCCCGTTTGAAGGTCTTTTTGCTCACTTGGAACATGCGCTTAATGTCTTCAGCGTCGCTTTTGTCGCCCAATGGGCACTCACCTCCGTTGTCCTTGAGCCATTGCAGCAGCGTTTGGGCGAAGTCTTCCGTCTCGCGCCGGCCGGTGGGTTGCAGGGTGATGTCGAGCTTGCCGTCGGCACGCACTTGGGCCACGTAGCCTTTCAGCCGGTCGCCACTGTGAATGTATTGGAAGATCTGATCCTGATAGACGAGCCCCCCGAATTTGTTGTCGACGATGACCTTGAATCCGAGATCGGTTTTCTGCCAAATGAGCAGATCCACCTCGTCGTTGGTCTTGTAGGATGGCTTGTCGTGTGAGAGATAGTGTTCCACCTTTGCCGAGGCCATCAGGCGATAGCTCTCCTCGTCGACGTGGATGTGGACGATATAGCTGTTGCCCACTTCCATACGTTTCTTCTGCTCGCGGAAGGGACAGAAGAGGTTCTTGGTGATTCCCCAGTCGAGGAAGGCACCGTATTCGTTCACCCACGAGCATTTGAGCCAGGCGAAGTCGCCCACTTTGGCAAGCGGCTTCTCGGTGGTGGCTACGAGCCGCTCTTCCTGGTCGAGATAGACAAAGCAGTCGATCTCATCGCCCGGCTTCACGCCTTCGGGCACATATTTCTGCGGCATGAGGATGTCGCCCTCCCGTCCGCCTTCGAGATAGACTCCGAATATGGGGCCATAACCTTCGCGGCGGGCCAGTTCTTTGACTTTCAAGCGATTGAAATCGCCGATTTTCACTTGTGGTAGCATGGGTTATTGATTGTTTTGGGGTTCTTTGTTGTCTGATGGGGCATTGGCTTTTCGGCATTCCTGACCTGTAATCATTCCGTCGCGCAGATGGATGGTGCGGTCGGTGATCGAGGCCAGTTGCTCGTCGTGGGTGACGATGACGAAAGTCTGTCCCAGTTTGTCGCGCAAGTCGAAGAAGAGCTGGTGCAGCTCGGCCTTGTTTTTCGTGTCGAGGCTGCCCGAAGGCTCATCGGCCAAGATCACGTCGGGCTCATTCATCAGCGCTCTCGCCACGGCCACTCGCTGTTTCTCGCCACCCGAGAGTTGCGCCGGCTTGTGTCCGGCGCGGTCGCCAAGGCCCATAAAGGCGAGCAGCTCCTGTGCGCGCTCTTTGCTCTTGTTGCGGTTTTTGCCTCCGATGAGAGCGGGAATCATGACGTTTTCCAGAGCCGTGAACTCGGGCAGAAGCTGATGGAATTGGAAAACGAAACCGATGTGCTGGTTGCGGAAATCGCTCAGTTTGCGTGTAGAGAGCGACCCCGTATCGATGCCGTCGATGACCACCGACCCGCCGTCGGGCTTGTCGAGCGTACCGATAATTTGGAGCAGGGTGGTCTTTCCGGCACCCGACGGTCCCACGATCGAGACCACCTCGCCCTTGTCGATATGCAGGTCGATGCCTTTCAGCACCTGCAGTGGCCCAAAAGATTTGGTAATGTTCTTGATGTCTATCATTGTTGGATGTTTTTTGCTTTGAAAAGTGAAGGCTCCGATTCTTCGGTGTGAGAGGGGGCGACGGATGCCGGGGAGGCCGGTGAAGCTCCTCCCGGCCGCTCTCCATCACTTCCTGAATCTCTTCAGCTTGTTGTGGAGCCAAGTGCCAAACATGCTGTAGGCACTCTCTTCCTCGGTGTGCTGCGACTGGGCAAACGTCATCTTGTCGGTCTTGTCGACACCGAACTGGTCGGGGAAGATGATGAGCAGGTTCTTGCCCGAGAAGAAATGGGTAATCTCATCGGGCAGACGGTCCATGGCCGCCTTGTAGCTGACGGTGCCCTTGCGGGCCACCACGACCACGAAGATGTGGTCGTCGTTGATTCTCGAGGCCAACTTGGGCAGCTGGTTCCAGTGCTCCATGTCAAAGAGCTCCACGCGGGCGTTGGGGAAATTGTTGCTGATATATTCGCGTACGAGCTGCAGCGTGTCGCTCCGGCCGTGGAGTTCCATACGGCAGTCTAAGTTTTCAGCCAGCCGGCAGAGATGCGACAGCCAGCGGTAGAATCCCGGTTCGAATTCGGCACGCGAGGGGACGCACACCACAATGCGCCGCAGCGTCGACAGTGGTTGCATCAGTCGGGCCATGACGATCTGATAGTTGAGGCCATTGAATAGGCTTTGGTGGAATTGTCCCCAGAATTTTGTCGACGAGGAGAAGTGGGTATGCATGCCGATGACGATTTCGGAGCACTGGAATTCCTTGAAGGCATGCATGATGCCGTTGGCTATGTTGGCTGCCACGCGCACCTGCGTCTCCATCTTCACGTCGGTAGAGGCCGCGAAGCGGGTCACCTGATCGAGAATCTGCCGGCCCGCTTTCTGGTTTGGGCTCATGCTCTCATCGTCGTAGACAACGTTGAGGCCCACCAGTCCGCGGTTGCGCTTGGGGTCGCGCATCAGCAGGGCCAGGTTGACGAGTCGGTTGGCATATTCGGGATAGCGCACGGGGATCAGGATCTTCTCGTCCACCTTGTAGTCTTCGGCCGGCAGTTCCTTGTTGCGCAGGATGATCTGCCGCGAGGCAAACTCGGTCATCAGCGACGAGATAATGCAAGTGAAGAGAATCATGATGACGATGCCGTTGAGCATGTCGTTGTTGACCATGGGCTGGCCGTCTGACATCATCAACTGCATGCCCACCATCACCATGGCGATGGCTCCTGCTGCGTGGGCTGAGGTGAGACCGAACATCATGTTGGCGTTGCTCAGAGGCATACGGAATCCGATGCCGGCCAGATAGGCGGCGATGGCCTTGCCGAGCGTTCCGATGAGCACGAACCAGAATGCCGCCCACAGCACGCTGCCGCTCGTGAAGACAAGGCGCACGTTGATGAGCATGCCCACGCCGATCAGAAAGTAGGGGATAAAGAGCGCGTTGCCGATAAACTCGATGCGGCTCATCAGTGGGGAGAGGGGCGGAATATAGCGGTTGAGAATGAGTCCGGCCAAGAATGCGCCGAAGATGCCTTCCATGCCCACATACTCGCTCAAGGCCGCACTGAGAAAGAGTACGCTCAAGACAAAGGTAAACTGCATGACAGCATCGGAATAGCGGCGGAGGAACCAGCGGGTCAGCCTCGGAATGAGCCAGATGAGCAGGGAGCAATAGAGCAGCAGCTTCATGGCAAACCACAGCCAGAAGCCTATCGTTCCGGATCCTGGCGTGTGGCTGGCAACGATGGCAGCCATGAGGATGAGGGCGAGGGTGAGCGCTATCATGCTGGCGCCGACGCTGAGCGTCACCGAGCGTTCGCCTTGCAGGCCGTAGCGGGAGATGATGGGGTAGCTGACGAGTGTGTTGGAGGCCATGATGCAACCCAATAGTAGGGCGGCGGCAGGCGCATAATCCAGCACGGCTATACCTATTATATAGGTCATCACAAGCGGCACTGAGAAGGTGAGCCCACCGAAGATGATAAGCTTGGTGGGATGGCGCTTCACGCTCTCCATGTTCATTTCCAGCGCGGCAAGAAACATGATATAGTAGAGTCCCACGCGTCCGAAGAGTTCAAAACTGTCGTCACGCACAAGGATGTTGAATCCGTCCTTTCCCACAACCACGCCGGCAAGCACCATCCCGATGATGTGCGGAATGCGGAGCTTGCCCATGACGATGGGGGCAAGAAGAATGATCAGCAGCACCACGAGAAAAATCAAGGTGGGGTCGGTGATGGGAAAATAGGAGCCCAGGTTCAACATATTCTTCGCTTTTGAGAGCAAAGTTAAGAAAAAAGATTGAAAATCCCTATTGTGCCCGATGAATATTCTTTGTTTGCAGGCAGAAGCAGGTGTAGTTTTTCATTTTTTGCTTTTGGGGGGCTCGCGTGGAGAATACAGGCAGACGGCAATCCCGGTCGTGTTCTTCCGCTCTTTCTCCAATAGTTTTAGGTGTGGGAAAATGTGGGAGTTGATGTCGGCTGGCGTATGCTGTCCCACGGGCTTCCATATGCGGGCCGGTGGGCTTCCATATGCGGGCCGGTGGGTTTCCATATGCGGGCCGGTGAGCTTCCATAAGGCATCCGGCAGATGGTTATCGCTTAGCCGACAGTTGTGCGCAATAGAGTTTGTTTATCCCTCTGCAAAACCGTATCTGTGCGCTTACCCTTAGGTACTACAACTTGTTGAGCCTCCTTGTGCCCCCATCTTTCTTGAAGTTAAGATGGTACATAAGAAATAAATCTTTTCGGTCATATTGGTGCGGTTCTGCTCAAATTTGGTTACTTTTGCACTCGCAAACTATTCTATTATCTGTAGTAGAAATGAACATCTTACCAATTACATCGCTCGACGATGAGCGCGTGACTGTATTTTCAAAACTCACGGAGGCACAGTTGAAAAACCGTCTGCATCCCGCCGACGGACTGTTTATAGCCGAGAGTCCCAAGGTGATCCGTGTGGCCCTTGGTGCAGGCTACCAGCCCGTTGCGCTGTTGTGCGAGAAAAAGCATATCACGGGTGATGCCGCTGATATCGTAGCACGTTTAGGTGACGTGCCTGTCTATACGGGCAGCCGGGAGCTGTTGGCCCGCCTCACCGGCTACATGCTCACGCGCGGCGTGCTGTGTGCCATGCGCCGTCCCGCAGAGCGCATGGTGGGTGAGGTGTGCGGCCATGCCCGTCGTGTCGTCGTCATCGATGGGGTAGTGGACACCACCAACATTGGGGCCATCTTCCGCTCGGCGGCCGCCTTGGGTATGGATGCAGTGCTGCTGACACGCGATTCTTGCGATCCGCTCAACCGCAGGGCCGTGAGAGTGAGCATGGGAACGGTGATGCTTGTACCCTGGACGTGGGTGAGCAATGATTTTCATGAACTTCGTGATTTAGGCTTCAAGACCGTGGCCATGGCGCTCACCGACAACAGCATTCCTTTGGAAAGCGCCGTGCTGAAGCAGGAACCACGCCTGGCCATAGTGATGGGTACAGAGGGCGACGGACTGCCCAAAGAAACCATTGCCCAGACCGACTACGTGGTGAAGATTCCGATGGCCTATGGCGTTGACTCGCTCAATGTGGCTGCTGCTGCGGCTGTCGCCTTTTGGGAATTGGGCAAGAAACACTAAATACGCAACAAGCGGCGCACCTCTCGGCGTGCCGCTTGTTACATTGTGTCTGCATAAATTAGGATTTAAGTGACATAGGCTGGAGTTCTCTATCTTTTTGTTCTACCTACTGTGAGTCTTCTTGCGAGTCTGTCTATTGAAGTCCTATGTTCTTTGAATCTAAGTTTTTTGTTAATTCATTGTCTACGAGTTTTAGTCTAATTAAAAAATCATTTTAAGAATCTACGTTTGCAAATTTAGCAAAAGCTTTCAAATGGAAGAAACTTTTTTGTACTAAGAATGTCGCAGTTTCCAAAAATGTCACATTTTCAGGTTACTGATTCAAGAATCAAAACTTTCAGCTTTCCTTCTTTCCTCCATAAGGTGGGGTGTAAATTGTTTCGTATGAGCATCGGCTACAAATTGACGTGAGATGTGCCGTCGGAGGTTTTAAATCAGGAATGTCTGCATGAGGTGTTAAAAAAAACACAAACGGCAAGCCTCCCGGCGTGCCGTTTGTTGTGAGATGTGATAATACTTAACCCGAAATAGAAATAAGAACGAATTAGCAGTTCTATACCTGAAATAAATTTGAAGTGTTGCTTGTTTTTAGTTCTCTCTAATGTTTTGCCTTGTTAAACCGTTTAGGTTTTCAAATAGATGGTTTGATAGTTGTTTTTACGTTTGCAAATCTATTAAAAAAATCTTTATCTTCCAACGGAAAAATCTATCCTTTTGTAACATTTTTCTCAACCTGTGACATTGTGACGGCTTGAGGAGATTACATTTTGCGTAAAAAACAGCCGTTGTCTGGCACTGTGCAGGGAAACATCGTCGGCAAAGGCATTTTCTGCCGATTTGCGAAAATTGATGGATATGCTGCGATTTTCAAATAAATAACAGTTGGTTCGGCAAATATTTCTGTGAAATTAATTACTTTTGCATAAACAACTGTCACCGGTGTTTTCCTTAACGGTTTCAATACCGGCCCTTATTTAATCAGGCTTATCTATCAATTCAAATCAAAATATGACAACCAACAACATTCCAGTGGTCAAACTCGGCATCATCGCAGTGAGTCGTGACTGCTTTCCTATCAAACTATCAACACAGCGCCGCGAAAATATCGTCAAGGCTTATAAGGGCGAAATTTATGACTGCCCGACAACTGTTGAAAATGAGCTCGACATGCTCAAGGCTGTCGACGACGTGAAGGCCAATGGCTGCAATGCCCTCGTGGTATTCTTAGGCAACTTTGGTCCGGAGACTCCAGAGACGGAAATCGCTCAGAAATTTGACGGTCCAGTGATGTTCGTCGCTGCTGCAGAAGGCGACGGTGACATGGTCAACGGCCGTGGTGATGCCTTCTGTGGCATGCTCAACTGCTCTTACAATCTCGGTATGCGCCACCTCAAGGGCTACATTCCCTCCTATCCCGTGGGCACAGCCGACGACATCGCGCGCATGATCGCAGACTTTGTGCCCGTTGCCCGTACCGTCATCGGCCTGAAAGGACTAAAGATCATTACCTTCGGCCCGCGTCCTCAGGACTTCTTCGCCTGCAACGCACCCATCAAGGGACTCTATGAGCTCGGTGTGGAGGTTGAGGAAAACTCTGAGCTCGACCTGCTTGTAGCCTATCGCCAGCACAAGGATGATAAGCGCATCCCTACCGTCTGTGAGGATATGATGAAAGAGATGGGCGAGGGACGCTATTATAAGGAACTGCTGCCGCGCATGGCACAGTTTGAGCTCACACTTCTCGACTGGGCTGAGCAGCACAAGGGGTCACGCCAGTATGTGGCTTTTGCCGACAAGTGCTGGCCCGCTTTCCCCAAGGAATTTGGATTTGAGCCTTGCTACGTCAACTCCCGTCTGGTATCGCGCGGTATCCCCGTGGCCTGCGAGGTAGACATCTACGGTGCCTTGTCGGAGTATATCGGCTTGTGCGCCAGCGGAGATACAGTGACGCTGCTCGACATCAACAACTCTACACCGAAGTATATCTACGATGAGGATATCGTGAAGAAGTACGGTGACAAGTATCGTCTCTCTGATACGTTTATGGGCTTCCACTGTGGCAACACGCCTTCCTGCAAGATGTGCTCCAACCGTGCCATCAAGTTCCAGCTCATTCAGAACCGTCTGTTGGAGAATGGCTGCACGCCCGACTTCACGCGTGGCACCCTTGAAGGTGACATTGCTGCCAGTGAGATCACGTTCTATCGTCTGCAATGCGACAGCGAGGGTGAGCTCCGTGCTTACATCGCCCAGGGTGAGGTGCTCGACGTCCCTACACGCTCTTTCGGTGGCATCGGTATCTTCGCCATTCCCGAAATGGGCCGCTTCTACCGTCACGTGTTGATCGAGAAGCATTATCCACACCATGGCGCCGTAGCTTTTGCCCACGTCGGCAAGACGCTCTTCGAGGTGTTCCGCTATCTCGGTATCAAGGACGTACAGTATAACCGCCCGCAGAACTTGCCTTATCCTACCGAGAATCCCTTTGAGTAAATAGGGTAATAGGGCCTGCAGAGCGGGACCTTCGCTGAGAATGCTGAATAAGGCTTTGCAACCCTACCCAAATGAAGTAATAAGGAGAAAGCTGAGTGGCGGTGACCACATGGTCGCAGGCTTAGCCTTCTCCTTTTTGTTATATAGGCATCCGTACAACGGGAGAGATTTGGGAAAGTGTCTGAGGAATGATGTCCAACCATGCACGGCATTTGGCGAAAGTTGGCAAGAGATAATCAAACATAGATAATAATATTGTCAAAAGTTGTTTCTTTATTTGAGAAATAATTTATAAATTTGCCAGCGTGAACTTAAAGACGACCATATTTCTACCTTCTCTCCTACTGCTCTTGCTGCCTTCCTGCTTGTGGGGCAAGAACGACGCGCTTTCGTCGGAAGACAAAAGCCAACCTACGCATGTTCATTGTGAAAACAAGCTCAATTGCATCGCCGCTGATAAGGAACTGGCCCGCTATCAGTCTGTCATCGACCGGCTCTCGACGGAGGAAAATCCTAACGGCAAAGAAAAAGAGGAGATGGGCCGTGCCTACAATCAGATGGCTTCTGTCTATATCTTCCATTTCTACGACTATGGAAGGGCTCTCGAATGCCTGTCAAAAGCTCGCGCACTCTACGGCACTCATCCCTCAACAGATTTACTCATCAATATCGCCCATCTTGCCAACTTCTATTCGGAGTGTATCCCCACCAAAGAGAGTACTGAATATGCGCTCAGTGCCTATCAGACGGCTTTTCATCAGGCCGTGGCCCGAAAAGAATGGGGAAATGCCTACAGATCGTTCAATAATGCCTGTTGTATCGGCTATACCGACGATATCATACGCTACAACCGAACGCTTATCGACAGCTTCAATGTCCTTCCTAAATTGAGGGACCCATGGCTGATGAAGTTCTCCCACTTTGTCTATCTAACGACGGTAGCCCTGCGCGACCATCAATGGGACAAGGCTACTTCACTTTTCCAGCAGATGCTTGCTGCCTTTCCTGACAACAAGGACAACAGCCGAGTTCGCTGCCAGGCACTCTCAGGGTTGGCAGATATCGCGATCATGCAGCATCATCCCGAATCGCTGCTGCACTATATTACGCAGCTCAAGGCCTTGGTGGACAAATACAACAATCCCGATGTTCAGAAAGAGATAAGCCTTTTTTCCTACCAATATTATTTGATGCGGGGTGACACAACGAAAGCCCGTCTTTACAAACTTGACTATTTCGAGCAGCGCGACTCCATGCTCTATCAGGGACGACTGGCGGGAGTGCGGACTACGTTTCTTGTCAATCGTCTGCAAGCCGCCCATCAGGAGATGAACGTTATCCGCCAGCATCTTCTGCGCCGCAACATCATCATCATCGCCGCGCTGCTGTCGCTGTTGGTTTTCTTCTGGATGCTCCTGATGGTCTACAAGAAAAACAAGGAACTCAAACAGCGCAACTTGGAGCTTTATCGCCACAATATTGCATCCTTGGAACGGGAGAAAGAGCAGCAGGACATGATTTTGAAACTGCAAAATAGTCACAAGCCCAAGCCTGCCGCGATGGAGGGGAAAAACCGTGACCCCAAGGCGCTGTTCTCTGAGGAGGAGTTGACTGCCATCAGATGTAAGGTGGAGGAAGCACTGAACAATCCTGAAATTATCAGCAAGACCGACTTCAGTATTGATCAGATGGCCCAGCTTTGCAGTATGAATGGCAAGTTGCTCTCACGTGCCATTAATGAATGTTTCCACCGTTCTTTTAGTATTTTATTGAGTGAGAGCCGCATCAAGGAAGCCTGCAAGCGCATCAATGACTTTGAGCGTTATGGCAATCTCACTATCGAGGCGATTTCGCAGAGCGTGGGATTCAGTTCCCGCGGTGGGTTCATCCGGGCCTTCAAGCGCTCTACCGGCCTTACTCCCTCTGAGTATATGGCTATCGCCAAGAATCAAAAAAACAAGCATTAATCATTTAGAACTCCTACTTTCCCCGCATTGGACGCGAGTCTGCATAGGCCCGCAAACGTTTTGCTGTGATCATTCTGAGCTTCTCTGCCCTGTTAGCGACGGGGAGGATATGAATATGTTTTTGTTAATCTTTATTAATAATAGTAGGCTTTTATATGAATTTTAGAACACTTTTGTTACCTTTGCGAGCGATTTTATTAAATTTATTTAGATGATTAAAGCAAAGTTTGCGGTTTTTGCAACAGCTTTGGTTGCAGCAAGCAGCGTTCAGGCAGGTGGAATTCTCACCAACACGAATCAGAACATTTCTTTCAACCGCAATTTCGCCCGCGATGGCGTGATTGCTATCGACGGCGTTTACAGTAACCCCGCGGGAGTAGCTTTCTTGGGCAAAGGTTTTCATTTGTCGCTCAACATCCAGAATGTTTATCAGACGCGTACTATCGTGAGTGGAATGAATGTGCCGGCTTTCAAGGGAACACCTTACGAGAGTGCTTTTTATCAGCCTTTCAAGTTGAATGGTGGCAATGAAGACGGAACCAAAAAGTTTCGCGGCAAGGCCTCAGTACCCATTCTCCCATCTTTTCAGGCAGCGCTCAACTACGACAATTGGGGATTTCAGTTGGGGTTTGCCCTTAATGGCGGTGGCGGTAAAGCCACTTTCAACGACGGGCTCGGCTCTTTCGAGCGTGTCGTCGCACTGGTGCCGGCTCTTCTTGCCCAGAAAGGCTTCACCACCGAACACCCTTCCTACAGTCTGCAATCATATATGAATGGCACCCAGCTTGATTTCGGCCTCCAGTTTGGTACGACTTACCGGTTCAACGAGCATTGGGCCGTCTATGCCGGCGCACGTTTCAACTATATTTGGAACAAATACGAAGGTAATATCGTCAACATTTCTGCCTCCATTGCCAACAACAATGTGAAGCTTTACGACTATTTTGGCACACAGGCCAACACTTATTCCGATATGGCCTTCTATTATCGGATGCGTGCTTCAGAGATGGGCAGTGATCCCGCCACACAGCAGGCTTACCTGCAAAAAGCTGATCAGTGCCAGGCTGCTTCGGAACAAATGAATCAGACCAAGGAGCAGTTTGCCGACAAATATGTCGACTGCAATCAGTATGGCTGGGGCATCACGCCTATTGTCGGTGTTGACTACAAAGTGGGAAAATTCAATTTTGCCACCCGTCTTGAATTCACGACTCATTTTAATATAGAGAACCATACTAAGCGCGACGATACCGGACTCTTTACCGACGGGGTGAATACCCCCAACGATTTGCCCGGACTTTGGACGGTGGGTGCCCAATACTCCATCTTGCCCAGCCTGCGCGTCATGGCCAGCACGCACTATTACTTCGACAAGGACGCGCGGATGGCCAACGACAAGCAGAAGCACCTGACCCACAACACTCGTGAGTATCTTGCCGGTGTTGAATGGGACATCACGAAAGACATCCTCGTCAGCTGTGGCGGACAAATTACCGACTATGGGTTGGGTGATGGCACAGCCATCAACGATTTGAGTTTCGTCACGAGCAGCCGCAGCTTCGGCTTCGGCGCGAAGTTCAGTGTGGCCAAGAATATGAAGGTGAACGTCGCTTACTTCTTTACCGACTATAAGCATTTGAAGAAAAACTACACCGAGGATATTCAGGGACTGAAAGTTGAATGCTCTGATGACTTCACACGTACCAACAAGGTGCTCGGAGTGGGTGTGGACATCGACTTTTAAAAATCGGGTTACAACACAAAAAGAAATCAGGGAAAAGTGGCTTCAAAGCCGCTTTTCCCTGATTTCTTTTTCACTCTTCCCATAGACCCTTGTCTTGATGGAGTGGCCTGGGGGATGCGTTATTTGACGTTTCCTACCTTGATGAGGTACTCCGCGATCTGAACGGCATTCAAGGCAGCTCCCTTGCGGATTTGGTCGCCTGTAAGCCATAAGGTCATGCTGTTGTCGTCGGCGAGATCCTTGCGGATGCGGCCCACATAGACATCGTCCTTCCCTGCGCTTTCAAGCGGCATGGGGTAGACATAGTTCTGCGGATCGTCGACGAGGGTAACGCCGGGAGCTTTGGTGAGTGCCTCACGCACTTCGGCCACCTCAAGCGGCTTTTCGGTCTCGAACCATACGCTCTCGGAGTGGCTGCGCAGTGAGCTCACACGTACGCAGGTGGCACTTGTGCGCACATCGCTGTGCATGATCTTGCGCGTCTCGTTATACATCTTCATTTCCTCCTTGGTATAGTCGTTGGGCGTCATCTTGTCGATCTGCGGGATGACGTTGTAGGCCAACTGGTGCGGGAACTTGCTGATGGTCTTCACTTCTCCGTCTTCAATGATTTCCTTGTACTGCTGTTGCAGTTCCTGCATGGCAGCGGCACCTGCGCCGCTGGCACTCTGATAACTGGCAATATGGATTTTCCTGATGTGGGAGAGCTTGTCGATGGGATTGAGCACCACCACCATCATGATAGTCGTGCAGTTGGGGTTGGCAATGATGCCGCGGGGGCGGGTGAGGGCGTCGCCGGGATTGATTTCCGGTACCACCAAGGGCACGTCGTCATCCATGCGGAAGGCGCTGGAGTTGTCGATCATCACGGCACCGAACTTTGTGATGTCGCCGGCAAACTCCTTGCTTGTGCCTGCGCCGGCTGAGGTGAAGACGATGTCTACATCCTTGAAGTCGTCGTTGTGGCATAGCTCCTTCACGCGATATTCCTTTCCTCTAAAGGTGTAGCAACGGCCTGCCGAGCGCTTCGAGCCGAAAAGTACGAGGTCGTCTAAGGGAAAATTTCTTTGGTCGAGGATGCGCAACAGTTCCTGACCAACGGCGCCACTTGCGCCGACGATTGCTATTCTCATGTCTTTGATGCGTTTATAGTTCTATTTTGTCCTACAGGTCTTCCACAACCCAAACGCCCTGCTTGGCCTTGTTGTCGGGCATGGCGGTGCCTGCCCGGTAATAGCCGCGCAGATGGATGTCGAAGATCAGGGTGGAGTAGGCGGGGATACTGCCGTTGCTCTGTGCCGTGGCATAGTAGCCCAACTGATAGGGGATGTACACCACCCAGTTGTCACCAATATGCATGTTTTGCAGAGCTGTAGTGAATCCGTCGACGACACCACTCACGCTGAGGTGGGCCGGGCGTGCCGATGCTTGGGCATATTCGTCGCCATACCAGCTTTGGTCGAACACATATCCGTCGCGGTAAGTGGCTGAGGGGATGAGCCGTCCCTGATAGTCGGCCAAGACGGAGTCGGTGTAGAGGGGGCAGCCGCTTCCGCTTCCGTTCTTCACCACGCGCACCACGATGCAGTCCGTAGCCTTGCGGGTGGAGTCGAGCGACCACGACCGCAGGATCTTCCACGACGTGTCGCCACCGGCAATGGCCTGCTGGGCCTGCCGGTAGACGTTGTCGAAATAGGTATCGTTGCGGCTCTGCCAGTTGGCAAACTCCTCCTCATCGCCGTCCGATTCCGAGCACGACGTGAAAGCCACCGGCAGCAGTAGGAACGCGAGGATCCAAAGCAAGCTATGAAGATGATTTTTTCTCATTGGCGATAGCGGGGGATAGGGTTATTTGTCCAGACCATTGATGCGCTGTCCAAGCTTTTTCAGCAGCGAGACAATGCTCACGCGGTCTTCGATGATAGAGCGCAGCTGGTCGATGTCGACACGCTCCTGCTCCATAGTATCGCGGAAACGCAGCGTTACCTTATGGTCGTTGGGTGTGTCGTGGTCTACGGTGACGCAGAAGGGGGTACCGATGGCATCCTGACGGCGATAGCGCTTGCCGATGGAGTCCTTCGGATCGCCATAGTGGGTGTTGAAATGGAACTTGAGCTCGTCCACGATCTGATGGGCCAGCTCGGGCAGTCCGTCTTTCTTGTCGAGCGGGAACACGGCGCACTTCACGGGAGCTAAAGCCTCGGGCAACTTCAGCACGATGCGGCTCTCGCCATTGGCAAGCTGTTCCTCTGTGTAGCTGTGGCACATCACGCTGAGGAACATACGGTCTACGCCGATGGAGGTCTCAACGTCATACGGCGTATAGCTCTCCTTGGTGTCGGGATCGAAATATTTGATACTGCGGCCACTGAACTTTTCGTGCTGAGAGAGGTCAAAGTTGGTGCGTGAATGAATGCCTTCCACCTCCTTGAAGCCGAAGGGCATCTTGAATTCGATGTCGGTGGCAGCGTTGGCATAGTGAGCCAGCTTCTCATGGTCGTGGAAACGATAGTTCTCGTTGCCCATGCCCAACACCTCGTGCCAAGCCAGACGTACCTTCTTCCAATAATCAAACCACTTCATCTCGGTGCCGGGCTGGCAGAAGAACTGCATCTCCATCTGTTCAAACTCACGCATACGGAAGACAAACTGACGGGCTACAATCTCATTGCGGAAGGCCTTTCCGATCTGTGCGATACCGAAGGGCAGCTTCATGCGGCCCGTCTTCTGCACGTTGAGGTAGTTGACAAAGATGCCCTGAGCGGTCTCGGGTCGCAGATAGATCTTATTGGTCGCCTCGGCTGTGGAGCCCACTTCGGTGGAGAACATCAGATTGAACTGGCGCACGTCGGTCCAGTTTTTTGTTCCGCTGATGGGATCCACGATTCCCTCGTCGAGGATAATCTTTTTCAGCTCAGCCAAGTCAGGTCCCTGCATGGCTTTTGTGTAGCGCTCGTGAAGGGCGTCGCGCTTCTGCTGGTGCTCGATGACACGGGGATTGGTGGCGCGGAATTTGGCCTCGTCAAAAGCCTCGCCGAAACGTTTCCGTGCCTTGGCCACCTCCTTTTCGATCTTCTCGTCGTATTTGGCGATCTGGTCCTCGATGAGCACGTCGGCACGGTAGCGCTTCTTGCTGTCGCGGTTGTCGATGAGGGGATCGTTGAAGGCGTCGACGTGTCCGCTGGCCTTCCACACTAAGGGATGCATGAAGATGGCGGCATCGATGCCGACGATGTTCTCGTGGAGCAACACCATTGACTGCCACCAATACTGCTTGATATTATTTTTGAGCTCAACGCCGTTCTGACCGTAGTCGTAAACGGCAGCTAAGCCGTCGTAGATTTCACTGCTTGGGAAGACAAAGCCATATTCCTTGCAATGGCTCACGATCTTCTTGAATACATCTTCTTGTGCCATAATATTGTTTTTCCGTTGAATTTTTGCTTGCAAAGATACTGTTTTTTATTGAAACCCGTCGCCATTTGAGTTAAAATCTTTATTAATTATCATGAAGATCCGCCCGTGGCCTTACTTTTGTGAAATCTACCTTTAGAGGACGGGGAAGTTTATATGAAAACGTACATCCACTATGAAGGCTTCGTGCGTATTGACGACCTTTCTGTTCCAGCCAATGCCCTTCGAGAAGGTATGCTCATTCGTATTTGTCCAAATTGTATGAAGAATTGGCGGTATTGGCTTTCACGCTCTAACCAAAGGCCACAAGACTCGGCAACTGACGGAAAAAGAAAAATAAAGTTTTTGCCGAAGGCCTAAAAGAAGAGGGTGTATCAAAATTCTGGTGCATCCTCTTTTTCGTATTATTTTTTAAAACAGCAAAAGTACACTTTCGGGATTACAATCCCAAACAAATTATCCTTTTTCCTCAACGTCTTGACAAAGATATTGCGGAAAACGACCCCGTCCGCATTGTAAACACCATAGTGGACCAGCTCAAACTGGGTAATTTCCGCAAGCTATACCGAGCGCGCGCAGTCCTTACCACCCCAAGATGATGCTCAAGGCAATTCTTTACGGTTACATGAACAATATCTATTCATGCCGCAAGATAGAGAAAGCCCTGAAGCGTGACATACATTTTATATGGCTGGCAGGCTACGAACAGCCGGACTTCAACACCATCAACCGTTTCC
>ONYL01000026.1 GCA_900322035.1 uncultured Prevotella sp. | reverse complement strand
CCTCATAGCCCGACAGTTCGGGCAAGACGGTGTTGATAATGCAGACTTGGCAATGCAAATGTCCAAACTACGCAAGGAATTGGATGGTATAGACGAAAAACTTGTTCTCAGCCAAAAGATGCTTGACGATGCCAACTCTACCATTACGGAAGCTAAACAGAGGCTTGCTGAAATGAAGTACGAGCACAGCAGAATGCAAGAAGTCCTTGGTGAAGACAGGGACTTGCACTCAATTCAACTTCAAAGAAATATGCTTGCCACTTTCAACAGTATGCTCGTTTCTTCCTTAGAGCCTCTTGTCTCTACGCTCACCGACCGTCAGCAGGAAATCGTAAACGAGTCAGGCTATACAGACTTGACTCGAAACTGCAACCAAATCATCAACTGCGCCATGCTTCTTTCGCTTGGCTATACCCTTGAAGCTACAACCTATGCAGAATCATGTGGCGGTGGCGGTTCGCCTGGCTCTGGTTGGGGAGGAGACAAGGATGAGGACGATGAGCATTGGTGGCGGAGGTGCATTGCTGTATCGGCTGCGATGATGCGACCTGCTATGGCAAAAAGAAAATACCGTAGTAGATAATAATGATGCAAGAGAGTGTGTGTTTATTACATACTCTCTTGCTCATATAGGTATAATGTCTTATTTTCCCAAAGACTTGAACATCTTGGTGATACACTTTTTCTTCTGCTCTATGTTCGGGTGAACATAGAGATTAAGGGTTGTTGTAATATTGGCATGACCGAGCAGTACGCTTACGGTCTTGTAGTCGCAGTTGCTTTCAATGCAGCGTGTGGCAAAGCTGTGGCGGAGTCCGTGGTATTTCAACCGAGGAATGTCAAGGCGTTTCATCAGCCGATGATAGTAGTTGCGGTAGGTGCGTGGCTCTGTCGGTTTATCCTCGTTGGTCAGTACAAAGAAGTCTGTGTTTACCACCTTTTTCAGAGGTTTTACTATAGCCAGAAGTTCTTTGTTCATCGGTATCTCACGGCATGAGTTCTTGGTCTTTGGTGTGTTGATGACCAACTCTGTGTGCTTGCGTTCACCCTCCACAATGTAGATGCGCTCAATGGTACGGTTTACGGTTATTGTGCCGTTGTCGGTGTTGATGTCCGACCATTTCAAGCCACAAATCTCTCCGATACGCAAGCCAGTGGTCAGACTGATGTAGATGCCAAGGTTGCGGAAAGTGAAGTTCTGCTTGATGAAGTCGAGTATTTTTTTGTGGTTTGCAATGGTCAGGACCTCCATCTCCTTGGTCGTATCTATTGTAGGGTACTTGATGTCCCATTCGCAGTAGTTCATCCATTCGTTCTTCACTCCAAACTTCATCACCATTTTCAAGACAATCAGAATGTCCTTCACCGTCTTTGTGCTTAGTCCGCTGTCCAGTTTCTGCAACACGAATTCCTGCACAAGTTCCTCACTCAGAGCCTCACACTCGCCAAAGACTGGCATGATGTGGTTCTCCAAAATCAATGCGTAAGCAGCGTAAGTCGACTGCTTCACGTAGCGTTGCTTGTCTTCTTTCCAAGCCAACGCAATCTCTCTAATCGTTTTTTTAGTCATGTTTCCTCAATTTAAAAGGTGTATATAAAATAATTAAGGAAATATAGTTGTTGATGCCCCAAATCTCAGATTCCCTGAGTTTCATGGGGAGTGGGAGAAGTGTAAGTTCAAGGATGTGTGCAGCACCTCTACAGGCAATAAGAACACACAAGATAAAATAGATGATGGTATTTATCCGTTTTATGTACGTTCTCAAACCGTAGAGCGTATTAATTCATGGACTTTCGACGGTGAAGCTATTCTCACTGCTGGTGACGGAGTTGGAGTTGGTAAAGTTTTCCATCATACTTATGGAAAAATTGGTGTCCATCAACGTGTTTATATCCTTAGTAATTTTAAGTGTGATGCTAATTATCTTTTTCACTTTTTCTCTTCCCATTTTTACAACAGAGTAAAAAGGATGAGTGCAAAGAACTCTGTTGATTCTGTTCGCAAAGAGATGATTACAGAAATGCCTTTGTATTTGCCTAGTAAACAAGAACAAGCAAAGATTGGTGTTCTTCTATCTCTCCTTGACGAGCGCATCTCTACTCAAAACAAAGTCATTGATAAGTTGCAGTCCCTAATCAGGGGAATTAATCAGAGGGTATTCATGAATAGTGGCAACAATTATAAACTTGGAGAAATCTGTGAGATTAGGAGTGGTTATTCAGGAAGTCAACTTTTGTCAAAGAAAGGATTAAAAGTTTCTCGTATAGAAACAATTTCCGGGCATAAGGTGAATATGGAACGTGTGGGGTATGTTGCACCTTTTGAATCTTCAGAAAATTACAGATTGCGAGTTGGAGACATTTTGTTCAGCAATATCAATAGTGTTGAATACATAGGCAATACCGCATTCATAGATAAGGATTATGACCTTTATCATGGAATGAATCTACTCAGATTGACACCTAACCATATGGTGGTTATCCCATTCTATTTATACTTGTTGTTGAATACAAATAGAATGCTCAATCGCTTTAAGGCTGTCTGTAACAAAGCAGTATCACAGGCAAGCATAAACCAAACAGAGTTGGGAAAAACTGTTGTTCAGATTCCTCCAATAAAAACCCAGGAACAAATATGTGAATTGTATCAAGCATTGTACACCAAATTAGAGACAGAGAGTCACACAAAATCACTTTTCCAAAATCAGAAGCAATACTTGCTCCGCCAGATGTTTATATGAACATTTGGCGAAGCAAAGATTTATATTAGCCCAAAATCTTTCAGCTGCTTTCTGTTGATTGTAGGACTCTCTTTTACTGTATCTATGATAAGTTTCATCAGTTTAGAATCAGAGATTTCACCTCTATAGGTTTCCTTGCTAAACTTTGTCCTTTTAGCAACAATGATTTTAGAGCAATTTACAAATGAGTTATGTTGCAGAAAAGGACATTGTTTAACGGTTATAGGTAATTGGTAGTCGGTAACTGTTGACGGTAAATTATAGTTTATTTTAGAATTAATAACCAACCCACCTATCACATTACCTTCGTTATCAAATCCAAGAACAATGAAAAATTTATTGCGTGTGGCATCATTGTTCTTAGGCGTAATGCCATTAGAAGGGTCAAGATTTAGCAAATAGACATCACCAACATTAATGCTTGATTGTAAAAGTTCATTTGCTGCATTTCCAAGTAAATCGCCTATATTTATCATGCCAAAGCCGCTTCTACTGCAAGGTTTTCCTTAATATATTCTATCATGTCTTCAGATGCCATACCATCTTTAGCCATGCCGACAATATCCATTACTTTACGACCCTGCTGATTATAAGCACGGCTCCATTCTTCGCCATGCGATTTTGCACGTAACTCTCCATAAGGAAGATTTCTGTTTTCTTCTATTGATTGGTCTAACGCTTCAATATCTGCTTTTGAAAGATAATTCAAGTCAGCATTGCGCTTTGCTTCCAACATATAATAAGCGTCGTCTGCACCTTTTGCAACTGTCTTATTAAGCATGTTTTTCAGCTCTTTATCGCAATGAACGTCATCTTTTATACAATTATACAATACTGAAGGAACAGGACCATCCGGCAACGCACAGAACTCGTCAGCAACCATAGAAAATCCGTATTTTGCCAAATGTGCAATATTAGCAAAATATATAATCTTGAACACGTGGTAATAGTCCAAGCCCTTTGTCTTGTTCAATATGTAAAGAACAACCTCTGTAAGTTTCTGCTTGTCAAACTGTGTCATACTAAATCTCCTTCAGACTACAAAGATAACTTATTTAATATATATAACATTATATTGTCTTTATTTTAACTGACTAAATGTTCGCTTTTAACATAATATTAACACTTTATTTGTAATATCATATAAACATCTGGCGGAGCAGATACTGTTTTTGATTATACAAGTTTGTTAGTATCTTCTGCTCTGTTATAGCCTTTTGCTCAATACCAAATAGCAGGTCTGTATATTTTACTTGGAGTTCATAGGATGGGCAATAGATTTTGGCTTTTCTGTAGTCTTTGAAATAGATATGTGGGATGGCCATTCCTGTCTTATAAGGCTCAAAATTGAAGACTTTCAGCATGAAGTATAGATAGCGAAGTGAATAACCTTCCTTTGCTTGTAAGATGTTCAATGTTCCAGTAGCGGAACACTTTCCTTTGACGTATGAAACAGAACCCACGCCAGAACCGTCTTTGATAATATAGATGGCTTCCTTGGTAGTGCTGTAAGTGTCAAGATACCCAACAATGCCATTTGCCCCATAAACTGGATATGCGCCAACTTCTGCGACATCACTTTCTTGCAGTGTTGTTGATGAACATTCCAAACATTCGGAAAGGCGAATGTTTGGCTTTCCCTGTTTGGAAATCTTATGTGCAATTCCCCTGATTAAGGACTGCAACTTGTCAATGACTTTGCTTTGGGTTGCAATGCGCTTATCAAGAAGAGTTAAGAATCTTCCTATCTTTTCTTGTTCTTTCAAATTGGGAAAGTTCAATTTTACCTTATTTAATCCTTCTTGACCAATATTGAAGTGTTGCGCTCCTGCCCCCATTGGTATTATCTTTTTGCGTGCAAACGGACTTGCCAACAAGTCACGAAAGAACAGAGGATTGAACTCTGCTTTTTTTTTGCCCCTGATTACAAAACCTCCAAATACGGCTGGTTTGTCGTCCATATAAACATTAGCTCTGCCTACATCTTCCAATGTTTCAGAACTGCGTTGAAACAGAATATCGCCATATCCAACACAAAAATTTTGTAATTCTTCCTCCGACACATCAACAGAAGCCCTAATGCAGTCATTGGTTATGATTGCATTGTTGAGAATATCCATAACAGAAATGAACTTGATACCTTTCCCGAATTTATCTGGTTTCGGATTCAAACCGTTCTTGAAATCAAGGTAATCGGAAAGATAATGTTCTTCCCACTCCCCCTGAAACTCCGGGAATCTGAGATTTGGGGCATTAAGGACTTTCCGTCCTTGATTATTCTTATGCGCGTTATCTATTGTCATCGTCTTTTTTTAATCCTTTATTTTAGTTTGTCAATCGTATCTCGGTTACATGCCCAGCTACATGGTAGTTATATGATTTATCAATCCTTTGTATCTTTTATGCCGGACAGCATTGCTTCAATATCTTCAATTGTTGGCAATTGACTTTGTATATTTTCAGGCATGAGCTTTGAGAGTTGATATTCGGAGATGCCAATTGGCCAATTCGCTTTGAGGGTCAGCCAACAATCTACTAAAATTATTCACAGCCTTTCCCTATCGCTCATATAGAATTGCAGTAAGTCTGGCATTGGGGTTGTTGCATTATCCACCTTTTGTAATTTTGTAACAGCTTGGTACAAAAATTCAATTTGTGAAGAATAGAACAAATACCATTTTCGTATTTTATAGAGATTAGACCATGAAAATCCCTCTGCTTGTGGAAATTCCGCACGCAAATCAAGGCTCAATCTTTTCATGAAGTTTGCGCCCCACTTATATTGCTTCTGCTTCTCACAAATGTCCTCGCCCAAACTCCAATAGAATTTGAGCATTTCCGTATTCACTTTGACGGCTGCTTTGAGCTGTGCAATGTGGAAGCGTTTCTTCAAGTCAGACAACCACTTCACATAGTTCTTGTCTGCCATGAAAGAATCGCTATTCACAAACTGCGGTATATCGTTCTTGTCTGCCATAATTTTTATTCTTTTACATGTTCAAGCAACAGCACTAATTCAGACTCAGCTATGTCGCATTTCTCAAACAAGAAGCGTAAACAACGAAGTTTACTTCTATTATCCATTGAAGTCCACAAGTATTTTTGTGGAGCAATCATTGTACAGTATCTTGTATCTGCTTGCTTGGCAGACCAGAAGAAACCTTCGGCATCATAGAGCGTATCAACGATGTCTGTGTATCGCTCCATCACAAGTTTTACAACTTGCAGAAGCATCCCTTTCCAAGTAGTTTCATTGTACTCATTGCCAAACAAACGGAAACCTTTAAGATTTCTATTTGTTGGAGAGAATGTTTCTTCGTCCAAAGAGGCTTCGTCCACAGGTTTTGGCAATGGCTTGAATGTTGTTTGTGGCAATGGATAAAGTCGCAAGAATGTTGCCACTATCTCATTGCATCGGTTCTGTAACTCCGTTTTAGTCCATTTGTTACACAAGGTAACACTTTTCGTCAAACGATACTTTGAGTTCTTATATCCAGGGTAAATTTCTTTTCCTATGGTTTTACCATCACGCTTTATCTCAAAAGCCTTATTACTTAACTCACTGTTGATACCTGTCAGAGTCAAGTTTGCAAATGTATGAAGATACTTGTCTTGTATTTCCTCGAAGTTGTCTCCAAGCATCGCTTTCCAATCACCATTGAGCGTTTGAGGCATGATATGCTCAATAGTGGCATCCTTCTTTTTCATATCGGTTGCCACATCGTTATATTCACCATGCACAGAGTTCTCCAATCGTTCAAATAGGAAAATCTGGAATGGCTTCAACATGTGATAAGCGTCACGTGTTTTGATTGACTCCACGAATTGCATATCTCTTGGCAATTGATAGTTACCATCACGACGCATGATGTGGTAAGCCAATATGTCAGAATATGAATTGCCAAGTTCAACATTAGCAGAACTATATTCCTCTATGCTTTTCAAAACATCTTTATGCAAAGCGCAGAAAACCTGAGTAAGAGCATTACCAGGCATATTGCACACGATACGTCTTGCCAAATAGTTTTCTACCAAATCAATCACCTTGAATATCTCATCTTCCGAAAGACAGTTGGCAGAGGCATATTTCAAAAATTGTATAAAGAATACATTAGTCACATCTGTTTCTATATTACAGATGTGGCGCATCTTCTCACAAAGTTTTGCCGTAGATAGCTTTGCCTCTGTCACTTGCTGATAGTAGTGCGCATAATCAAGCATCTTGACTAATTCTTCCTTTCGGTCATGTCCGTCCATATACTTTTTCCATTCGTAGTAGATGTTTGACTGACGGACAGGACGCTGTAACTGTTGCTGAATGGTGAGATAGTCACGCAAGAACTTTGTTGGTTGGTTCTCGGTTGCCTGTTCTATCTTTTGCCAGTAGTTTTTGAAACACACCTGCTGCTCCTCTGGTGTCAAAGACATCAAGAGATAGTTGCGTATCTTGTCTGCTTCAGTAAGAGCCAATCCGGTAGAGTTCAGACTTTCGAAGATAAGTTGGGCATCATCATCACTATCTAACTCTATTGATATAATTTGCAATCGTTCTTTGCATCAAGCAATTGGTCGAAAGAGAGTGCTTGCGGTTTTCTCGTCAACAAATCATAGAAATGGCGATAGTTGCGAGTAACCTTTGAATCTTCATCAAAAGAATCTTCTTCATTGAATATCTTATCGTAAGCGATACGGTCATTCTCTATGGGAACTAACTTGATTTTACGCTCAGAGTTACAGAACTTAGCTTTTAAGAAGACTTCGTATGCTTCGTCTATTTTTGACTCTTCGCTAATCTCGATAGCACCAGCTTTCACTGCTTTTACACCTGCCAACAAAAGAAGTGAAATGGTGGTCAAACGCTGTTGACCATCAATCACCAATCTATTGTAGCTGCTATCCGCAGATGATGTAACAATAGAGCCAAAGAAATGCGAACATCTGTTTGAGCGGCTTAGTTTTACCAAATCACTAAACAATTGGTCACAATTGTCAATCAACCAATCGTAATTACGCTGATACACAGGTATTACAAATTGGATTTTATGACCTTCTATAAATTCATGTAATGGTTTTGCGTAACCTTTCATTGTCAGTCTTTTTTTGTTTATTCAACCAATCCCAACTCTTTCAGATACCCCTCAATCTCCTTGTCGAGGTCGGCACGCTTGGCTTCCAGTTCCTTGATTTCCTTCATCACGGCATGGATGTCGATAGGCTCTTCCTCCTCAAACGTATCAACGTAGCGGGGAATGTTGAGGTTGTAATCGTTCTCGGTAATCTCCTGCAACGTGGCGAGGTGGCTGTATCTCTCTATTTCCTTACGCTCACGATATGTGTCGACTATCTTCTCGATGTGTTGTGGACGGAGCTTGTTCTGGTTTTTCACTTTCTCGAACTCCTTGCTGGCATCGATGAAAAGGATGTTGTCGTCCTCCTTACGGCACTTCTTCAGTACCAAGATGCAGGTAGGAATGCTTGTGCCATAGAAGATGTTGGCTGGCAGACCGATGATGGCATCCACATAATTCTTCTTCTCTATGAGGAAACGGCGGATAACGCCTTCGGCATTGCCGCGGAACAGCACACCATGAGGAGCGACACAAGCCATTGTGCCCCCATCGTTGAGGTGGTAAATCATGTGAAGGATAAAGGCGTAGTCGGCAGTCTTGCGAGGAGCAAGTCTGCCAGCCTTGCTGAAACGGTCATCGTAGTTGAACTTGTCGGCAGCGCTCCACTCGGCAGAGAAGGGCGGATTGGCCACAACAGCATCAAACTGAGTGTCGCCAAAGGCATCAGCCTCCAGCGTGTCTCCATTCTCGATGTGGAAGTGGCTAAACTTTATGCCATGCAGGAGCATGTTCATGCGGGCAAGGTTGTAGGTGGTGGGGTTTTTCTCCTGACCGAATATCTCGTTGGCATGGCCGATGCTTGCGGCACGGAGCAGCAATGAGCCGGAGCCACACGTCGGATCATAGACATTGCGAAGGCGAGCGTGGCCGATGGTAACAATCTCTGCCAAGATGCGGCTCACCTCCTGAGGCGTATAGAATTCACCGGCCTTTTTGCCAGCACCGGCGGCAAACTGCGAAATCATATATTCGTAGGCATCGCCAAGGATGTCAATCTCTTGTGAGGCTTCCACTCCAAAGTCGATGTCATCGAGCGCAAGCAGCACGTTGCTTACAAGCGTATTCTTGTCATCGGCAGTCTTGCCAAGTTTAGGCGAAGCAAGGTCAATATCAGAAAACAGACCGCCAAAATCCTCTTCGCTATCATGCCCGAGCGTACTGTCTTCTATGCGCTTCAACGAGCGTTCAAGCAACGGCAGGATGTTCTCCTTCTTCTTGATGCTCTCTATGACGGACGAGAAGAGGAACTTCGGCTCAATGAAGTAGCCGATGTTTTCCAGGCATTCAGTCTTTACCTCTTCCTGCAACGCCTCTACGTCTTCGTCCTTCTCCATAGCCCACAACTCCTTGAACGTCACCTCGTCGTCGACCAATGCGTCGTTGGCATGCTTCTCTATCTTCTCCGACAGATACTTGTAGAAGATGAAGCCGAGAGTGAAATACATGAAGTCGCTTGCAGACATATTGCCGCGCAGTTTGTTTGCAACTTCCCAAAGTTGGTCACGGAGTTTCTGTTGTAATTCTTCGCTCATATCGTTTATTTCCTTTTTATTTTCAATGTTTCACTAATAAAGACATTGTCATCGTCTTTATCTGTTATATACATATGGCTATACTTACCTTTCCCCTTATTTAGCATTATAACGCTATTCCAAAAAGAGGTGTGGTTGATTGTATAGCCTGGGTCTAAACAAAATATCTTTTCAACGCCCCATTCTTGTTCTTCATATCCGACAGCAAGTATTGCATGAGCACCACTCCTAAATGATATGGCAGTAACCAAAGGCAGGTTGTCATCTATTGCAGCTTTAAGTTCTTTTACGAATGAGGCTTGATCTGATAATGAAGCCGTATATTGCTGTGCAGATGCTGTAACCTCTTTTGCAAATGAATGAGATAATTTTTCTTTGATTTCAGAGAAATAGAAACCATCACGACAAAGTCCTTCTGTCACAAAGAACTCTTTGAAAAGCCTTCCTTTGGCGGTATTCCCCTTAAAGGTTGTGTTCAAGTTGACAACTTGACTACGAGTGAAAACCTTCAATACAAGAAGATTCATCATCATAGAATACACAGCACATGCCCCATCCATTTCACCTTGTTGTAAATGGATAGGTTGCCACTTGCGGTTATATACGCTGACTCCAAGAGTCGTTATATCTATATCTTCTATTATCTTTATCATTGCTTCTTTGTTTATTCCCAACTGAATGTTCTTATAATAGAACGCAATTTATCGAGTATTCTTGTCAATGCCTTGCGTTTTTTAATCAGTCCCAAGTGTTTCTCTTTCAATGCCTCTTGTATGATTTCTGGCTGTTCCTTTTGCAAGTAGTCATATTCAGAGAGGTAATGATTGAGCACGGAAGCATCCAAATCCTCTTCCTTTGCAAGCGTATTGACTGCATTGTTGCGTTCGGTGACGATGTAGTTGTTCAACCGTTCTTCAAGGTCGCTTGTACCATCAGCCTTTTGTTTGCGAGCCATGAAATTGTCACGGTCATCATCCACATTCTTCTGGATAAATCCGTCAATGAGTTTTGCCTTGCTGCGAAGTTCAACATCCTTAATCATTGTGTCGATGATGTGCTTACGCCTCTCTTCGTAGTCCTCGCTATAAGGATTGAGGTCAGCAATCAACTCCAAGATATAGGCAACATTGATGATGTCGCTGTGCAGAAGTTCCAAGCAGAAATCAATATCGCCCATACCAGTTGCGGCTTCTTCAAAAGGGTCTGGCTCACCAACCATGCTGGGATTGTCCTCTAGTACTTGGTATGTCGTTGGTTGCTCTTTGTTTTGCACAGCAAACGAATCGTATATATCAAGATACTTGCTGCGGAAGTCCATAAACTGTTGTTCTGTCATTCCGAGGTCAGGAGCATCCTCCTCAAACTCATCATACACTTGTATCTCTGCGTGTTTTTTGATGATGTCACGGAAAGCGAGGATAAACTGCTTCTTGTCGTTCTCACTTTGCAAATAGTCCACAAAATGAGGTTCGGGATAATGCTCCAAGAATTCCTTTGTCAGTTCTTGATAGTGGGTTTTGACATCATCAAATGGTGGACGTATGATGTCTTCAAGATTATTGCTGTTGCTGAAAAGTTTGATGGACTCGTCCACCTTGCTTTTCAAGTCACGGAAGCAAATCACCTTGCCAAAACGCTTCTTCTCGTTCAACACACGGTTGGTACGGCTGAAGGCTTGCAACAAGCCATGGTACTCCATGTTTTTGTCAACATAGAGTGTGTTGAGTTTCTTGCTGTCAAAGCCAGTAAGGAACATACCGACAACCAAGCAAAGGTCAAGAGGCTTCATGTCTGCCTTCTTTTTCTTCATGCGTAGGTTGATGTCATCGTAATATGCACGGAAGTTTTCTGTGGTGAAACTCGTTCCATACATATTATTATAGTCATCCATGATGGCTTGCAGATCGTCTGCCTCGCCTGTACTTTCGCTTGCAAAACCGCCAGTGTTCATACCGGTCTGCTCATCGTCTTGACTACTATTGGCAGCATATGTGAAGACTGCTCCAATCCTAATCTTTGGATTGAGACTCTTGAATATCTTGTAGTAACGGATTAGCATCGGCACTGACTGCACGGCAAACAAAGCGTCAAACTCTCCATCGAATGTTGACTTATTGAAATTATTAAGGATGAATTTGGCAATCTCTGTCATGCGGTCTTGGTCGGCATTATCCACATCCTCATTGCCGTGGTAATACTCCACAAGGAAACCAAGCACATTTTCATCGGCAATGGCATCCTTTATCAAGTATTTGTGAAGACAGTTGCCAAAGATTTCTTTTGTGGTATGTCCGTCCACCGCATTCTCAACAAAGATAGGTGTGCCTGTAAAGCCGAATATCTGTGTGTTGTCGAAGAACTTCACGATATTCTTGTGGCATTCTCCGAAATGGCTTCGATGACATTCATCGAAGATCATCACGATGCGAGAATGACGTATTTCCTCAATACGGCTGCTGTACCACTGCTTGCTGACAGCGGCATTAAGCTTCTGAATGGTGGTAATGATAATCTTTGAATTGCTGTGCAAACGCTTTACCAACTCGTCTGTATTATCGGTACTGTCAACGGCACCAGGTTCAAAAGCCTCGTATTCGGCTTGTGTCTGCGTGTCAAGGTCGTGGCGATCAACCACGAACATCACCTTATCCACATCGTCCAACTCTGATACAAGTTGGGCTGCCTTGAATGATGTCAAGGTCTTTCCTGCACCAGTTGTATGCCAGATATAACCGTTATCGTTGGAGTTTTCCACACGGTCGAGAATCTTCTCCACGGCATAGAACTGGTAAGGGCGAAGCACCATCAGACATTTGTCCCCTTCATGCAATACAATGTACTTGCCAATAATCTTGCCCAACGTACACTTGTCTAAGAACACAGTGGCAAACTTCTCCAAGTCGTTGAACGGAACGTTGGCGGCATCAGTCCAGTTGAATGTGAACTTATAGCCACTATTCGGGTTGTTGGCGAAATAGCGAGTGTTTACACCATTGGATATGACGAACAGTTGGATGTAATCAAACAGTCCATGAAAAGAAGTCTTGTGATAGCGTTGTATCTGGTTGTATGCCTGTTTCAGTTCCACACCTCTGCGCTTCAGTTCTATTTGAACCAAAGGCAGACCATTGATAAGTATCGTCACATCGTATCGACACTTCTTTCTACCCTCAACCGTGATTTGATTGGAAACTTGAAACTCGTTCTGACACCAGTGAGTGCGGTTCAAGAACTCTACCCACAGGCGTTCACCGCTTTCCAGTTCAAGCGGAAAGAGATCACGCAGTTTCTTTGCCTTTTCAAAGCGAGTGCCACCTTCAAGATAGATAAGTATCTTTTCAAACTCAGCCTCCGTAAACTCAGTGCGACCAAGTTCTTCCAATTTCTTCTTGTTGTGTTTTTCCAACTGTTTTTTGAAATTGGCAGACAGGTTCTCCTCCTCTTCAATATGAACATACTCGTAGTTCATCTTTTGAAGAGTATCTATAAGTCCGTTTTCGAGAGCAGCTTCACTTTGTACTGGCATATCTTATCTTTTTTATCGTTATACTTATAAGAACATGGCTATTCATTCATTTGCAGGAAATGAACATCCAAGGCATTCTCTATTTTGCTTATGGCTTCAAGCGAAAGGTTCTCACGCCCTTTTAAGATTTTTGAAATGTACTGTTGGGTACAATTCATTTTATCTGCCAACATCTTTTGAGTCATTCCAAGTTCCTTCATTCTTGCGGACATGATATTGGCTATCATCTGCGAATGATTAAACCAAGGTTTTTCTTCTTGATTCATTTGTGCTCCTGTATTTTGAACAGGAGATAATGTTTCCTTTATCATCTTAGACGTATTTCGCTTTGTTCCAATTATATTTGGCTATTGCCATTTCGCCTACAAAGATAACTGATTTTCACGAGAAAACACAACTACAGGGTTGTGTTTCTCTTTTATGTGTGAAAATAATATGTTGAAACTGATATTATGACACTTTTGCTGAGGATTATACATGTGAGCTCTTAATAACTCGGCAAAAACTCGGTAATTTCATAAAGACAAAAATTCTAACTGCTCAATATCAAGCAGTTAGGATTTCTCCGGGTGCGCCTGACAGGACTCGAACCTGCACTGCGTGAACAACCAGATCCTAAGTCTGGCGCGTCTACCAATTCCGCCACAAGCGCATAGCGGTGCAAAGGTACAAAAAAAAGACTAATATAGTGGATTTTCATCGAAGTTTTTTTGTTTTTTCTTGGTAGGTTGCATGTAGATAGGCCGTTTTCTCTGCATCCTGACGGTGGGGAGGGAAGCTGGATGGATAGGGTAGCGGCGCTGTGAATGGGATTTCAGCCAAAGGGAAAGGAGCAAGATATTCGCAACCCTGCTATTTCGCAGTATGCGCCACGTTAACGTGTGGCGGACGTGATACGAACGTGTGGCGGACGTGATACGAATGCGTGGCGGACGTGATACGAACGTGTGGCGGTTGGGATACGAACGTGTGGCGGACGTGATACGAACGTGTGGCGGACGCGATACGAATGCGTGGCGGACGCGACACGAAAACGTGGCGAACGCAAAAATACAGATCACGTGGCAGATTGATCAGAAAAAATAATTCGCATGATTAACATGATTTATTTGTTGGTGAATAAATAATTTCTTAAATTTGCAGACGCTGTCATGAGTTCGCTTGTCGAGCCCTGGCAGAAGAGACGTATCCAACTATATTTAATGAACTATCATAACAAAATGAAGAAAATCTTTACTTTAGCTTTATTGCTTGCTTGCGGATTGCCGGCTGCCTATGCGCAGACTGACAATGAGGTGGACGAGACTTTGCAGTTTGTTGATGCTGCGGGGACAGTGGTGCCCGACGGCTCAGTGGTGAACGTCACCAAAGCCGAATCGGATCCCTTCGGCGATGGCGTAATGCTCTCAGCCGGACTGTTTGTTAAAAATACTACCGATGAGCAGGTGGGCACCCGGGCCACGTGGAAAATCACGGATATTCCCGGCGGCGACATCCAGTTCTGCTATCCTACTGCCTGCCTTACCCATAATGAAGTGGGAGAATATACAACAGCCAATGGCCTTTTGGCGGGCAACTCAAAGGTGGACCTGATGACGGAATGGATACCGGGCGAGGATGTATATGGCACAGCCTCGGTGGTCTATCAGCTGTATCTCTTGGAATATTCCATGGGCTTAGGCAAGGTGAACTACGGTGACGTGATCGGCTATGGACCGACGATCACAGTGAACTACATCTATCCCGACCCCTCGGGCATCCGTGAGGCCTCTTCTACCACTGTCAACCGTGTGGTGGAGCGCTACAATGCCTCCGGTGAGCGCATTTCAAATCCTGTGAAAGGCGTCAACATCCTGAAGATGGAAGATGGCAGCGTGAGAAAAGTGGTTGTGAGATAAATACCGAATGCCGGGTGTAAGTCCGTGTCATAGGTAATATAATCATATAATAAGAGGGAGCGGAGAGCTGAAAGCGTTCTTCGCTCCCTCTTTCATTCTATATTTCCATCAGGCATTAGCCGTCTGATTTGTATATTTTGTCTCAGGTTAGAAAGTCTGTGCCACAGAGATGCCTTCTGGCCTTACATTCACCTTTTCAATGAAATCGTTTTCAGTTTTTTCGGTCTCAAATCACTTTCCTTGTAAGAAAGTTTCCGCATTGTGGCTTTGTGCGTACAAAGATGTCGTTATGTTGGTCACTAAATGCTTGTGTTTCTATCATTTGGCCTGCTGTCGTGTAAGTTGACTTTGTTGGACAGGAAAGACAATTCCCTATGGGGCTTACACAGAATTTAACTCTTTTTGAATTGAAAACGAGAAAAATATTTCTTTATTAAGGAAAAAAAGTGTAATTTTGCTTACTGAAAAAAACGACCAAGAAGCTTTTAGTGTCATTTGAGAGACCGATAGAAATAGTACACGTAATCAGCAATGGATAAATCTATAGAAACAAATTCCATATCTATAAACAGATATTTTAATTAATTCAAAACTAAAAACAATGAAGACAAAACCCTGTGAAATTTTGCTCTCACTGAGGGCAAAGCTTGCTGTTTTGTTCCTGTTCTTCGCCGTGACACTTTCGGCGCAGACGACAACAGTAAAAGGTAATGTGAAGGACGGATCGGGTGAGCCCGTCGTGGGCGCCACCGTGAAGATTATGGGTTCCACAACCGGTGTGATTACCGACTTTGATGGCAACTACACCATTCAGGTTCCAGCAAACGCCAAGCTGGAATTCTCTTATGTGGGCTGCAAGACCCAAGTTTTGCCCGTCAACGGGAAGACAAGTATCAACGTAAATCTTCAGGAGGAGAGCACCGCTATCGACGAGGTGGTGGTGACGGCTCTCGGTATCAAGCGCCAGGCCCGCTCCTTGGGATACTCTACGACAAAGGTGGGTAGCGAGGAACTCACCCTCACCCGTGATCCCAATCTCGGTAATGCCCTTTCGGGTAAGGTGGCTGGCGTAAGCGTGGCCGGCAATGCCACCGGTTCTACGGGTTCGTCACGTGTGGTGATCCGTGGTAACGCGTCGCTCACCGGCAACAACCAGCCGCTCTATGTGATCGACGGCGTGCCCTTCGACAACACCAACCAGGGCTCAGCCGGCCAGTGGGGCGGTCTGGACCAGGGCGATGGTCTGAGCAACATCAACGCCGACGATATTGCCGACATCCAGGTGCTCAAGGGTGCTGCCGCTTCTGCTCTCTACGGTTATCGTGGTGGTAACGGTGCCATCCTCATCACCACCAAGTCAGGTCGTCGCGGCCAGCCCGTGAGCGTGGAGGTGAACGAGAACCTCACGTTCAACAGCATCTACGACTACAGAGACTGGCAGAAGTCTTATGGCTTGGGCCTCGAAGGCCAGAAGCCCACTACTCAGAACGCTGCCATTCAGGGCGAGAGCAACAGCTGGGGTGCATACCTCGATGGCTCTGACGCAGTCAACTTCAAGGGCGATACCTATAAATACAACTACGTAGACAATTGGGACAAGTTCTATAAGACCGGCGTTACCTCTACGACATCTGCCTCTCTCTCGGGCTCCTCGCAGAACATCGTCTACCGTTTCGGTGCCTCCTACAACAAAGAGAAGAGCATTCTGCCCAACGCCTCCAACCGTCAGTTGGGCTTCAACACCAACACCACTTATTATATCTTCAAGAACTTCTCGGCTACCGTCACGGGTAACTATACCGAAGACCACTCCAAGGGACGTGCAAACCTCTCCGACGGAAACGGCAACACCAACGCATCGCTGATGTATCGCGGCAACTCGTTCGACGTTGAATGGTTGAAGGGCACTTCAGCAGGTTGGGGTACCAACCTCGACGGATCCGAGATGATCGGTGGTAACAACGTGTATTTCAACAACCCCTACTGGCTGCAATACCGCAAGACCAACAACATGAACCGCAACCGTCTCACTGGAAGTATCACATTGAAGTGGGACATCACCGACTGGCTCTATTTGCAGGGCGCCGTGATGCACGACGGTTATGAGTACGACTTCAAGCAGGTTCAGCCCATTGGCGCTGCTGCCGACCCCAAGGGTTGGATGACCGAGTACTCTAAGAAGTTCCACGAGAACAACTACAACTTCCTCTTGGGATTCAACAAGGCTTTCGGCGACTGGAGCGTCAGCGCTACCTTCGGTGGAAACAAGATGCACAACATCTTCAAGATCTACACGCCGAGCAACGGTGGCCGTCCCTTCGTGGTCGACGGACTTTGGAGCGTGAACAATATCGCCGCTAATGGCCAGCGCCCCGGCAAGAATCTCTCGCAGTATAAGGTGAATTCACTCTACGGCACCGTGGATCTGGGTTGGAAGAACCAGCTCTTCCTCAACCTCACCGGCCGTAACGACTGGTTCTCTACACTTTCCGACAACAACAACAGCTACTTCTATCCCTCTGCAACACTCTCCTGGGTGTTCACCGATACGATGCGCAAACTGCTGCCCGAATGGTTCGACTTCGGTAAGCTGCGTTTGGGCTACGCCTTTGCTTCCAATGGTACAGAGGCTTATCAGAACCTCCTGCTCTATAAGCTCAACGACTACAATGTAGACGGCCGTCAGACCATCACTGTCGACAACAACGACCGTTATCCTAACCCCGACTTGAAGCCGGTGCACATTTCTGAATTTGAGGTCGGTCTGAATCTCTCGTTCCTTCGCGGACGCTTGAACTTCGATATGGCCTACTATTCAAAGAAGACCAAAGATGATATCTGCTTCATCTCTACCTCTTCTACTTCCGGCTACGGCTCAAAGGTGGCCAACATTGGTAAGATCAACAACAATGGTTTCGAGTTCATGGTCGATGCTTATCCTGTCAAGACCAAGGACTTCACATGGAACACAACGCTCAACTTCGCTTACAACAACAGTAAGGTGAAGAACCTTGGTGACGGCGTAAAGCGGATCTCCGTTGAAGGCGGTTCTTCCCGTAATGGCAATGTGACGATCTATCAGATTGTCGGTAAGCCTTATGCCGAAATCGTGGGCAACCGCTACAAGCGCAATGCCGACGGCCAGCTTCTGTTGAAGAATGGTCTGCCCCAGGCCGGCGATCAGGATGTGCTTGGCAACGCTGTCTACAAGTGGACAGGTGGTTGGCGCAACAGCTTCACCTACAAAGGATTCAACCTTGGTTTCTTGATCGACTTCAAGTTCGGTGCCAAGATCTTCTCCGGTACCAACTACCAGCTCTACTACTACGGTATGCATAAGAACACGCTCAACGGCCGTACACCCGAAAATCCTGCAGGATCTATCGTGGCCCAGGGTATTGATGAGGTCACAGGTCAGCCCAATACCACAGCTGTGACATCTCAGGACTACTACCGCGCCATCTGCAATGCCAATATTGCAGAGGAATTTGTCTACAGCGCCGACTTTATCAAGCTGCGTGAGCTCAGCTTCGGCTACACCTTCCCCAAGAAGTTCCTTGAGCCGCTGAAGTATGTGAAGGGTCTGAGCGTTTCGTTCGTGGCGCGCAACCTGTGGACCATCATGAAGCATACGCCGAATATCGATCCTGAGTCGGCCATCAACAACACCAATGCCCAGGGACTTGAGCTCAACGGCTATCCCGCAACGCGCAATATCGGTTTCAATATTAATGTTAAGTTCTAATTTGTCAAGGAGATACAATAATGAAAACTATTAAATATTTGGCTCTCGTATCGTTGGCGTCTTTTACGCTTGCCAGCTGTGGTGACTTCGGCGATACCAATATAGATCCGGAACACCTCAACGAGGGCAACGTGTCTTACCCCAAGCTGTTCTCCAGTGCTCAGCATCAGGCCCTCGGTTCCGACTGGGATATGTGGCGCACAGGCTGCATCTATTCCGCCCAGTGGACCCAGCAACTCTCCAGTATCGACTGGTGGGACTGGTATGGCCGCTATGAGTGGAGCGACGACTATTCGGCCTCTTTCTGGAATACGTTCAGCGGCACCCGTGGTGCCCTGCTCAATGTCACCACTTGCTACGACATCTGGAAGAACCAGGAGAACATGAAGCTCGATTGGAACATTGCCCGTGTGATGCGCATCTTTGCTTTTGCTAAGATGTCAGACCTCTATGGCGACATTCCTTATTCAGAGGCTGGCCGTCCGAGAGAGTACTCTTATCCCAAGTATGACAAGCAGGAGGATATTTACGCCTCCATGCTGGCCGAGCTCGATGAGGCACAGGCCAACCTGGGCAGCGGCACGGCTGCTATGGGCTCGCAAGACCTCTATTTCGATGGCAATGCCTCGAAGTGGAAGAAGTTTGCCAACTCGCTCATGCTCCGTCTTGCTATGCGCCTCGTGAAGGTGAAACCCGAACTGGCCAAGCAATATGCAGCCAAGGCAGTTGCCAATGGTGTGATGACCTCCAACGACGACAACTGCAAGCTCAATCACGCCGGTGCCTCTACTTCCAACGACTCTTCAGAGCCCTTCGCAAAGATCAATGCTCGCGAGGACCGCGAGTTCTATATGGCCAAGACCTTTGTAGACATGCTCAAGAACAGCCAGGATCCTCGTCTCTGCCTCATCGCTACCGTGGCTCCCACAGCCGATGGCAAGCAGTATACCGACGTTCAGAAGAACAGCAGTGGCCTCTGGAGCGCTGCCGATTATGGCAACATGGCTTTTGCCTCACAAGACGGTATGCCCGTTGGCGGTTACAACAATGTCTCAACGAGTAATTATTTCGTGGGCAAGGTGGACAGCCGCTTCAACGATGCCAACTTCTTGGCCAACTATGGTGCTTACTTCTCCTCACCCAACCGTTGCACATATTGCGACCCCGCAGCTCCTACGTTTGTCGTGACTTACGCTCAGACTTGTCTGTTGGAGGCTGAGGCAGCCTATAGAGGCTATATCTCGGGTGATCCCGCAACTTATTATAATGCAGGTGTAAAGGCTGCCTTCGAGCAGTTCAGCCAGTTCCCGCAGTATGCTTCCGCACTGGCTGCCCTCAACGAAGATCCCACAGTGGGCTTGGGCGCAGGCGCAACACTCGCCGACTACGCCGACAAGTATTTAGCTGCTCATCCCTTCAACAGCGCAACGGCTTTGGAGCAGATCAACACCCAGTATTACATCACGACCTTTGGTGATCCCCATGAGGTATTCTCCAACTGGCGTCGTTCGGGCTATCCTGTTTTGCAGGTTGCTCCTATGGCCGCTCTCGACGGTCAGAGCGCATCGGTGGGCATTCCTCGCCGCTTCCGCTATCCGACTAAAGAGTCACAGGTCAACGCTACCAACTACAACGAGGCCGTCGGCCGTATGGCCGGTGGTGACCGCTTCGACTCAAGAGTGTGGTGGGACGCTAAGTAATTGCTGATCAGAAACTCTAAATAACCATAGTGGGCCATTCCCGAAAGGAAATGGCCCATTATTGTTGTGATAGCTTGCGGTTGAGAGGTTGTACTCCCCTATTGATAAATGTTCCGGTCTGTCCCGACAGCTTCCGTAGGATTACTTTAGTAGGGGAAAAGGTTTCCGTGATATCAAACTGACACCAGTCTTGTAGTCCCCCGCGTAGGCAATAGATCAGCTGACGGAATTTTGGCACAGCGGATAATTTCAGTGGATGGCGTGAGAGGAATTTGAGATGGCTTGTATGTGATATCGCCAATGTGTCAACATAATCACTCAAAAAGATTTAGTGTCACCCTTCCATCCCAGAAGACAAGGAAAATAGTCACGTACAGGCTTTAGCTTCCGATGGAGCTATGGGGCTAAGGTGATGGAGTAGCCTTGCGAGCAAGCTCGCCGGTTACACCATCACCTTAGCCCCACCCCTGTCGGGGAAAAAGCCCGTCCATGACGAAAATTGCTTTGGCATAAAATTGCCTTACGGCATAAAATCAATCACATCCCCAGAATCTCCCGCAAGCAGTTTAGAAAGCCTTTATGATACCTTCGTGATCATCATAACGCTCAATCTGTATAACGCTCAATCTGTGCTTTGGGCCATGTACCGAAGTTTACGAGAATGGCTATAGGAAATGAAAATATTCATAAACTCGGTTTTATGTTTTTCTTACCAACGAACTCTTGTGCTGCTATATTTTATGCCGTAAGGCAATTTTACGCTATGGCGATTTTCCTCATGGGCAGGCTTGACACCTATGGTGTGGGCCAGAAGCTATGGTGTGGCTGCGAGCTTGCTCGCCAAGCCACCCCATAGCTTCTGGCCCATTGCTCTATAAGGAGCAAAAGACTGACCATGATTTTCCTACAATCTTAAGCTTAAGGTACTAAACGGCTATGTCTGTTCTGATTCCTCTTGAGAAAACAAACCTTGGATTTCATCCTTCGTTTTCTCGCCATGACAGAGATCAAGCTGCTTGTCCCTGCTCATTTATTAATATATGCTCGATAAATGCACGACAATGCTCGTTACCTTTTGGAGCATACATCATCGGACATTGCCCATACAACGAAAACTTTCAGTCTATGCGTCCTCCAACCTCCATCCACGGAAAATATCCGCTGAACTGGAATATCCCCTTTTGGAGATATTCCGTCCGCTTTTTGCTTGTCCCGCAAGGGGCAAGCTGGGAGTTCAACGTTCATCCCGCGACATCAGATGATGCTGTACTTTCGTGTCCACTCGATGATCTCTGGAATATAACCGAAGGCAAGGCCCGTCACGGTGTCTGCGCATCCGTAGTATACGGCCACACGACCTGTAGCGGGATCGTGGAGTTCGGCGCAGGGGAAGCACACGTTGGGCACGTCGCCAGTGAGTTCGTATGGCTTTTGTGGGGATATCAGGTAAGGGCCGCTGCGATAGATCGGCTTCCAGGGCTGTTCGAGGTCCAACAGGGCCGATCCGAAACTGTAGACGTAACCGTTGCATGAGTGGAGCACTCCATGATAGAAGAGCAGCCATCCCTCGCTGGTCTCAATGGGGATGGGACCTGCGCCAATCTTCATGCATTGCCAGGCACTCACCTCAAAGGCTGCGGGCGACATCACGTGGCGGTGACGGCCCCAGTAGACCAGGTCGGGCGACTCGCTGTAGAAAATGTCGCCAAAGGGAGTGTGGCCGGTGTCAGACGGACGTGAGAGCATGGCGAAGTTGCCGTTGATCTTCTTGGGGAACATCACTCCGTTGCGGTTGTAGGGCAGGAAGGCGTTTTCCAATTGGTGGAAGGTCTTGAAATCCTTGGTCCATGCCACTCCGATTTTCGGCCCATAGTAGCCGTTGCACCACGTTACATAATATTTGTCGCCAATGCGGCACACGCGCGGGTCGTAGCCGTAGACCCACTTGCCAATCTCCTCATCATCGCATTGGAAATGTAAGGGCTCTTCATTGATGTGCCAGTCGGTACCATTGTCTGAGAAACCCACATGCAGCACCATGCGCCGGTTGGTGTCGTCGCAGCGGAAGACGCCGGCAAAGCCATTGCCGAATGGCACGACCGCGCTGTTGAAGATGCTGTTGCTCATGGGCAGCAGATCGCGGGGAATGATGGGGTTTTTCGAGCAGCGCCACATGACGTTGCGCTCACCTTCGGGACGCTCTTCCCAAGGCATGTTGGGAAGGGGCTGACCCTGGATAATCAATTTTTCCATTGTTTGTTATTTATTGGTCTGTTATTTTGTTTTTGTTTCTGTCTCGCCTGCTGTCCACTGCCTTTATTTTTGGCAGGAATTGAGCAGGTCCACCTTACCCTCATCAACGAGCTTCAAGATTAGTTCGCCGAAGAGCGTGTTCTGCCATGCAAACCAAGGACGTGTGTAGTCCGACGCGTTGTTGACATTGAAGGACTCGTGGATCATTCCGGTATCGGCATCCGTATCCATCAGCATCTGGATGCAGTCTTTGATTTCTTTGTCGTCTGTAGACGTGAAGGCTTTCATCATGATACTCATCGGCCAAGCCATGTCGTATCCGATGTGAGGTCCGCCGATTCCTTCGCCGGCTTTACCTTTGAAAAAGTAGGGATTGTCGTCGCTCCACACGAAGCGGCGGGTGTTCTGATAGATGGGGTCGTCGAGGCTGACATCTCCCAGATAGGGCATGGCCAACAGGCTGGGCACGTTGGCGTCGTCCATAAGGAGCTGGTTGCCGAAACCATCCACTTCGTAGGCGTATATCTTACCGTATTTGGGGTGGTTGTAGATGGCGTATTTCATCAGGGCATTGTGTACCTCATTGGCCAGGTCGTTGCACTCTTTGGCCAGGGCAGGCTGATGATTGACTGTGGTGAGCACGTCGGCCATCTTCTTCAGTGTGGTCACGGCCATGAAATTGGAAGGTACGAGGAAGAGCAGGGTAGTGGCGTCGTCCGATGGACGGAACACAGAGGCTATCAGTCCAATGGGCTTTACCGGTGCACCCCAGCCGCCATTGTTCACTGTGTCGAGCTGACGGTCGGTGACGCGTAGGAACTTGTACGGCCCGCGCCCGTTCTTGCGCTGCTGTTCCTTAAACGTCTTCAACACCTTTTGGCACACGTCGATCCACAGACCGTCAAAGATGCTGGCGTCGCCCGTCACCTTCCAGTATTGATAGGCCAGTCGCAGCGGATAGCAGAGCGAGTCGATCTCATACTTGCGTTCGTGGAGCTTGGGCTTCATTCCGCAGTCGTCCTTCATCCAGCCTCCATTAGGATCCGGGTAGCGGTTGAAGGCGTTGGCGTAGGGGTCGAAACTGATGTTGTGAAACTGCCGCAGTATAACGCCCTTGATCATTTTCTTCAAGTTTTTGTCTTTGTTGGCAAACTGCAGGTAGGGCCATACCTGCGCTCCAGAATCCCGTCCCCACATCGCATGGATGTCACCCGTGTAGACAAAGGTGTCGGGGGTTCCGTCGCTGTCCTCGGTGTAGTGCACGGTGGTGTCAAGGGTGTTGGGGAAGCAGTTCTCAAACATCCAGGCCAGATAAGGGCTGTGCTTGAGCAGTTTCTTCACTTGCCTGATCTTCTCTTCGATGACGTTCGACCTGAAGAGTCGTTCTTCGGGTGAGGGGCGCTTTGAAGCGTAACGGGTAGAGACCGCAACGGCTTTAATATAGTCGCTGCCAAATTCTTTCTGTTGCAGTGGGGCCTGAGCAGAGACCATGCCAAAGGTCATGGTCATCATGCAGAGACAAAAGGCTCTTTTCTTTAGATGTTTCATTTTGGATGACTGTTGTTGATTCTTTCAGGTTGCTGTTCATTCATTGTCCATCCCCTTGAAGAGGGTGCTAATCATCGTACAAAGTTAACGATTTTTATTCATAATAGGCTCTTCACCATACTTAATTTTTCTTTTCCTATTGTGGTTTTCCATCTCCGCCAAGTATTCTGTCGTTCGTCTTCAAGCAACTCTGTTGTTGGTGGGCTTCGGTCACTGTTGCAGCCGTTCTTCGATGTTCAGTTTCGTTTTTGTGGTGAATCAAGGTCCGGCGCCTGTGAGTAGACTGCGTCTGCCAACTGCCGCCCCGTCGTCAGCCAATTGCCTCCCCATGGGGCGGCTTTTGGGAGCCAGCGGGGCGGCAGTTGGGGGCCGGCATGATAACACATTCTTCCATCATGGGTGCCTGTCTTGATCTCGCGTCCATCCACATCTGCAGTCGCTGATGATGGGCTCTGTAATCTCACAGTTCCCTTATAGATTTGTGTGGTTTGCTTATGGGAAACCGATGATTAGTCCTGTCTTGCATTGGTTAAAATAGTATAAACAATCAATTGTTCTGCGGATTATAGAAAAAATATTATTAATTTTGCAACACTTTTAAGGAAGAATGGCAGAGTGACCGAATGCGCTGGACTCGAAATCCGGTATACCCCTTTCGGGTATCGGGGGTTTGAATCCCTCTTCTTCCGCTTTTAAGTCAAAAAGGAAGTCTGATGAAGGCTTCCTTTTTTCGTTTATAGTCAGCAAGTTGCGAAATTGGAAGCGTGTAATTGATTGGGAATTAGGGTAATAATGGGAACGATATTGGGCACTCCTCGACACGCATCACACGTAGCACGTATGCCAAGCTGCTCGATGACACGGTGGGCAGGAGATGGAGAAGGCAGAGATCGGCTCAAAACACACATACAAACTTTTATATACAATAGTCGCTTAAATATTTACACATATAAAACTAATTATGTATCTTTGTAGTGTGATTAAGAAACAATTAACATTAAAATCAAAGCAAATGGACAAAGAAGAAATTGAGCAGCTTATTGCTCGCAAGGAAAAGAGATTAAGCAGCTTTTGGAGCTCAAAGACCTGCTGAAGTCAGAGCACATCGAGAGACAGATAGACATGAGACTTGACGACCTCTCCAAACTCTATAAAGAAGTAAGGGAACACAAGTAACAACTGAGCCCTCCGCCACATAGGAGGAGGGCTTTCACAAAAGAATATGATGATGGAAGAGTATCAGACAAAACTTAAAGAATTCGAGGAGCTATTAGGTAAGGATGATGAGGCAAGCACCAAGCAGCGCGCGGAGATCGTCGAATGGCTCAAGAGCAATGGCGGTGAGGATGCGAGGAAAACAGCCGAGGAACTCGTCATGCGCCACCTGCACGAGACCGATAAGGTGGTAAAGACAATCCGCCAGCAGTTAGGCGAGAAGTACGAGTTGCTTCCCATCTCCTACATTGCCCGCCACTACTTTGGCAAGAGTGCCGCATGGCTGCATCAGCGCATCAACGGCTATCGCGTACGCGGTAAGGTTTACACTCTCAACGAGGAACAAAAGAAGATATTCAACGATGCCTGCCAGGACATCGCCCGTCAGATTGGCTCATTCCATTATGCTTGATTGATAATGGTTTCTTAATCACACCCAGCCCCGACATTGAGCCGTGCCGGGGCTTTTTTTGCATAAAAAAGCCCCGGAGCGTGTAACTCCGAGGCTGTGCGTCCGTAGGCCAACGGACGACTTGTTGTCAAACGAGGCAGTGTTAACGAACCCCGGCCTAAATCTCTATGGAATCAGCCGCACGGCGAATGCGGTCGCTCAGGTCGGTGAGCGCGCCCTTCAGCTGGGCACGCTCCTCGGCGTTGAACTCAGTGGGCTTATTGTTGCCATCGCGCCCGTCCATCTTGTGGTAGAACCACGATGCCGACTTGGTGAAGTAAGTCCTTGCAAGGTTGCCCCATGATATGGCAAGCAGGATGTCATCCATCCGCTGCTTCATTGTCTGCTGCTTTGTTGTCTGCATTGTCTCCATACATTTCCCTTTCTTTATATCTCTTTAAGAAAGCCCTGCCCGCTTGGAGTAGGTCTCTTTTTAACCGTAAATCATTTCTTCAAATAGCATTACCGCATATTGGAGAAGTTTTTTCTGCCCGTTGGGGTAAGCTCTCTTGTAGTTTCTGATGGCCTCAATGAGGTCGTTCTCTTCGTTTGTGATTTCTTTCTTCATGTTGTTAACTCTTTATGTTTGACAATGCAAAGATAATACAAATTATTGTACTAACCAAATGATTAGTACAATAATTTATACTACAAGGAAGGATTTAATATTTCTATTTGCTTTTGCGCTTGCGCATGTCGTCCTCGAACTCGGTGCCCATGGACTGCGCCTCGTCGAATATGGAGCGGATGTCGGTCTCGATGGTCATTCCTTTCTCCACGCAGCCCACGGGTCGGAAGGGCTCGGGGTGGCCAGCTCCGTGGAGTGGTTGGTGTATGCTGCTCCAATGCTTTAATAAGCGCGATCTGAAAGCGTTGCTGAAGGGAGCCTACAGAAAGACGGGCAACGAGATTCTCGCCATTGCCCGTCAACGGCTAATGTCGAGCGGCATTGCCCACGCCTCGAAGTTGAAGAGGGGAATCCGGCTGCGTGCCTATCCGAGAGGTGGCGGCTTCATGATCACCGTGAAGCCTCACGGCAAGCAGGGCTATCACGTGAACAGGTTCGGACTGGAGAAGCCGGTCTTGATGTGGGCCGAGGAGGGGACGAAAGAGCGCATGATTTGGCACCTTATGAGCGACGGCAAGCGTGTTGTGAGGATAGATGAAAAGTTTTACCGGACAGCAATATTTTGTAAATCATTTCATTCAGAGTGGGAAACATTGTTTGATTATTGTAAAAAAACTATAAAACTACAGTTTAAACTTTAAATAAAGTTTATTTTATCGATATTTTTATATAAATATTTGGTTATCTCAAATGAATCATATTATCTTTGCAGTGTACTATTAAAGTAACACACTAATACGGTCAACAATTAAACGTAAGAACGATATGATTGATGTAAGAGACCTTTGTTTTCACTATCAGGGCAGCAAGCACCAAGTGTTCAGCCACTTCGCCTTGCAGTTGAACCCCGGTCGGGTCTACGGACTGCTGGGGAAGAACGGCACCGGCAAGTCCACCCTGCTCTATCTCATCAGCGGACTGCTCCGACCCGACAGTGGTACGGTGACGGTCAATGGCATGGAAAGCCGGTTGCGCCTTCCCGAGATGCTGCAAGAGGTGTTCATCGTGCCGGAGGAATATGCCATGCCCGACATGAGCTTCGAAGCCTTCGCCGACATGATGCGCGCTTTCTATCCTCATTTCAGCGATGACCTGCTGGCCAAATGCCTCGCCGACTTCGAGATGCCGGCACGTCCCAACCTCAAGGAGCTGTCCATGGGACAAAAGAAAAAGGTGTATATGAGCTTCGCCATTGCCACGGGTACCCGCCTGCTGATGATGGACGAGCCTACCAACGGCCTCGACATCCCGTCGAAAGCGCTCTTCCGCAAGGTGGTGGCCAACTACATGGAGGATGACCGTACGCTCATCATCTCCACCCATCAGGTACACGACATCGAGAGTCTGCTCGACCACGTGGTCATCATCAACCAGAGTCGCGTACTGCTCAACAGTTCCATCGCAGACATCTCTCGTCGCTACGCCTTCCGCTACCTCTCGCCGCAGGAAATGGATGACAACGTGCTCTACGCCGAGCCGAGCCTGCAGGGCAACGCCGTGATCATGCTACGAGACGGAGGAGAGGAGACGCAGGTGGACCTCGAGCTGCTCTTCAACGCCACGATCAGCGGTAAAATCAGCCACCAGTAGTTTCGCCACACCTTATTATATACAAGGCTCCAGACGTTTACTCCTTATTTTATATATTACACGATATACATCCCACAGATTTAGTATCACACTATGAACAAGAATAGATTTCTGCAAGTGCTCCGTTGGGAGCTGTTGCTCAGCAAGCGTCAGATAGCTACTATGGCCTTGACTTTCTTCGGCCTGGTTGTCATCCCACAGATCCTCACGCTCGTCTTCAAGTCGTCGTCAAGCAGTGCCTACACCATGGGCATCCTCTGTTCCGTAGCTCTGTCCGCCTATCTGCTTTGCAGCGGTGCGCTCATCTTCTCCAGCCTCCGAAGCCGTCAACAGCGCATCAACAACTTCATGCTCCCTGCCTCCAACAAAGAGAAGTTCATCGCCCGCTACCTCGTACTCGTGGTTGTCATGCCCTTAGCCGCCATCTTAGGTTTCTTTGCCGGCGACGTGCTGCAATATCTCATGAGCTTGATGATCAACAGCGACGCAGCACAGTGGGCTACCAGCGCACTCACGGAAGGACTCAACAATAGTGGCATCTTCCATTTTTATACCAATCTCAATGGCGACCCCTCACCAGTCGAAGGCTTCCTCGTGATTCTCTTAGGAACCATCACGCAGCACGCCTGCTTCCTTCTCTTCGGCAGCATCTACCATAAGCATCCACTCGTCATGGCCATTCTCACGTGGATGGGCATTGGCATCCTGCTGCTCATGCTCGGTGCTTCTGCAGCGAAACTGCTCACAGACTTCCTCGACAGTGGCTACACGATCATCCTCTACGACGCATGGTGGAATGTCCTCTACTTCGTAGTCAGCATCGCGCTCATCATCTTCTGCTACTGGTTCGCCTTCCGCCGCTACACCCGGCTGCAGGTCATCAACAACCAATGGATCAACAAATAAAAGGCAACCATATCGTTTTGTAAGACGATGCTCAGCAGCATCTTTCAATCATTAAAAAAAATATCATCATGAAAAAGTTAGCATTTATGTTTATCGCCCTTATGGCCATTCTTTCTGTTTCCGCTTGCCGTATCGAGAAAGTAGACAACAGCAACCAGCCCCGGAAATCCTATGTGCTCAACCTCCGCGACTTCCAAAGCATCAAGAACTACACAAGCTGTGACATCCACTTTACGCAGTCAAGCACCTACAAGGTAGTGCTGAAAGCCACTCCGCGTTGGTACGACAACCATTCCATCACCTCCAGCCATGGAGAGCTCGTCATCACGCAGAAGGAAGAAAGGAAGCAGAAAGGCATCACCGTTCTCCACATCAACACCTCCGGAGACGATGCCGAACTGTGGATCAGCGCGCCATCATTGGATGCTGTCACAACCGCCGGCAGTGGTGACTTCCATGCCGAAAGCGACCTCTCGGGACAGCACCTGACACTGTCCACAGCAGGAAGCGGCGACAGCGACCTGAAAAACGTCACGCTCTCTGGCAACTTCACCTACTCCGTTGCCGGAAGCGGCGACATAGAGACCGGCACGCTCCAAGCCAGCAACGCCTCGTTCAGCATCAGCGGCAGTGGCGACATCAAGAGTAAACTCGCTAAGGTGAAGACGACCAAGCTCTCCATCGCCGGCAGTGGCGACGGCAGCCTCGATTTCGACCATTGCGGCCATGCAGACATCAGCATCTCGGGAAGCGGTGACATCGATCTCTCCGGCACACTGCAGTCGCTCGAAAAGAACGTATCGGGAAGTGGCGACATCGACACGGAAAAACTGAAGTTGGGCAAGTAGTTCCCCGTTACAACACAAAACACGTTTATATGGCATTCAACAATGAAAAAGCCATCTATCTGCAAATAGCCGACCGCCTGAGCGACGAGATCCTCGTGGGCGTCTACAAGGCCTTCGACCGCATACCCAGCGTGCGCGAATATGCCGCCACGCTCGGCGTCAACGCCAACACGGCGGTCAAGGCCTACGACCAGCTCGCTCAGGAAGGCATCATCTTCAACAAGCGCGGCCTCGGCTATTTCGTAGCAGAAGATGCGCAGCGACACATCAAGCAGACACGACGCCAGACGTTTCTCAAGACCGTCCTCCCCGAGTTTGTCCGCCAAATGAAGCTCCTCGACATCTCTTGGGAAGAGCTCAAGGAAGCGGTAGCCTCTGTTCAGTAAGACGCTGCTTTGCAGCGTCCCACCCAAAAACAATAGCAAAACAATGAAAAACTATATCAAAGGCAAGCAGGCGCTTGCCATCACTCTCCTTTCGTTCTCCCCTATCGCCGCCCTGGCCCAGGCTCCGGTCAACACCGCCGACAGCCTTAAACTCCAAGCCATCCACGACAGCCTCGACCTGCAAGGCGTAGAGGTGGTGGCGCAAAAGCCCGTCGTCAGGATGACGACCGACAAGATGACCTACAACGTACAGCAGGACGCCGACGCCAAGACGATGACGCTCCTCGACATGCTCCGCAAGGTACCTATGGTCACCGTGGACGGACAGGACAACGTCACCGTGAAGGGATCTGCCAGCTTTAAGGTCTATGTCGACGGCAAGCCCAACCAGATGTTCCAAAACAACTTCTCACAG
>ONYL01000029.1 GCA_900322035.1 uncultured Prevotella sp. | reverse complement strand
TAAGATAGGTGAAAAATCTGACATGGCAAAATCCTGAGCAACTTTTTGTTGCTCAGGTACTTAAAAAGTTATATTTGTAATAGTGTTGCGGAATTAAGGTTTTAGAAACATGCCCCCAAGGCAAAACGTCCCGTCCTTCCTCAAACCCTCCCCACAACTTGAGTTTTCCCTCTTCACCCGGACGATTATCCAAGCAGATTTCTCTGGTTTTTGACGCGGGCCCCCATATGCCTCCCAGCCGGCCCCCATATGCCAGCCGGCGGGCCCCCATCTGCCAGCCGGCGGGGAGGCAGATGCCGGACGGGATGAACACGCAGAGAAAAAATCATGATTTCTCGGTATTGCAACAATGAGAAAAGCTTCGTAACTTTGCAGCGTCGAACAAAATCACGGACTATAGGCAAACGCAAGTCCTCAACGCCACCACTGCCCAGACCCTGAAAGACGTCAAGTGGAAAGGCGGATCGTGAGTTTTTCGGCATGAACACTCCCCTGCCAGCGCGTTGCCGATGGGCGGACACGGGTCACAAGGCCTTCCGACATGCGGCATGCAAAGGCTCTGACGACGAAAGATGTTAGTGAATATCAGTAAACACATAATGAATTTCTTTTCTATAATGAGGATATGCCGTTGTGGGTAAAGGGGTCGTGATGACCGTACTTGCTTCCAACGGCATTCAGTTTTTTGCATACGCTGAGAAGAAATATCCCCCGTTCAGCCATTATACTATAGCCTTCAGATGGTGACAATGGCCAAAGTCGAATGGAGAAGACACACGCTTGCCCAACGACAGTCGTACACGGCCAGCCAAGTACGCGCAAACGTTTGCATGATTTTTTATTCTTTTTGATGAAACTAACGCTCACGGCATGGGAGAAATATTGCTACCTTTACACCAAATAACCAAGGACATCAAATGAAATTACTGTTTCACATCAACTACCAGACCGTCTTCGGAGAAGAGCTTCTGGTAAATGTGCTCCAGAAAGGAGCCGACGGTCAGAAAGCAGTAAGTCAATACCGGCTGGCTACCATCAACGGTTGGGATTGGGACTGCGAGATTAACATCGACAACGACACTGAAACCCTCGAGTACTACTACAGCATCGAGTGCGGCCAGCATGAGAAGCGCAGAGAATGGACTGCGCAACGCCACGTGTTGGAGACCAACAACGGCCGTGGCACTTACCGCCTCTACGACCGATGGATAGACATGCCGGGCGACAGTTTCCGCTACAGCTCCGCATTTACCGAATGCCTCAACCGCCACGTGCTGAGCCGTCCCCAAAGCAAGCATTTCAACAAGACCCTGCGTCTGAAGGTTTGTGCACCCCAATTGCTCACTGGTGAGCGTCTCTTCCTTTTGGGCAACACCACCACCCTTGGAGCTTGGAAGATGGAGAATGCCATAGAGATGACCAATCACAGCATCAACGAATGGGTGGTGGACGCCGACGCCTCCGACATGGCCGGCAAAATGGTGGAATTCAAGTTTATGGCTGTCAGCGCCTCGGGCGACAAGACTTGGGAAAGCCGCAACAACCGCGAGCTCGTTCTGCCCACGCTCTACGATGGCGACACGGTCTGCTATGAGGAGTCCGAAGCCTACTTCGACATCTACAACGTACGCTGCGCCGGTACGCTGGTACCCGTATTCTCCCTCCGTTCCAAGAAGAGTTTTGGCGTTGGCGACTTCGGCGACCTGAGGATGATGATCGATTGGGTAGCACAGACCCATCAGCGCGTCCTGCAGGTGCTGCCCATCAACGACACCACCACCACGCACACCTGGACCGACTCCTATCCCTACAGCTGTATCAGCATCTTCGCCCTTCATCCCCAATATGCCAATCTGCGCGCCCTGCCACAGCTCAACGACAAGAAAGACCGCGAACACTACGAGCGCCTGCGACTGGAACTCAACAACCTGCCTCAGATCGACTATGAGCGCGTCAACAACGCCAAGACGGAATATCTGCACAAGCTCTATCTCCAGGAAGGCGCAACGACACTGAAAGGACAGCCTTTCAAGCAGTTTTTTGAAAGCAACAAGACCTGGCTCGTGCCCTATGCCGAATATTGCTGGCTGCGCGATACCACCGGCACCTTTGATTTCAACCAGTGGAAAGGCCACGAACTCTGGAGCGAGGCCGACCGCAAGGCCCTCGAGACCGAAGGCTCAGAGGCTTACACCAACGTAGCCTTCTATTATTACGTGCAATTCATCCTCAGCTCGCAAATGCGTGAGGTGCACGACTATGCCCGCAGCAAGGGTGTCATCCTCAAGGGCGACATCCCCATTGGCGTGAATCGCCACGGATGCGACGTCTGGAGCGAGCCACGCTACTTCAACCTCAACTCACAAGCCGGAGCACCGCCCGACGATTTCTCGGTGAACGGTCAGAACTGGGGCTTCCCCACCTACAACTGGGAGGAGATGCTCAAGGACGACTGCGCATGGTGGGTACGCCGTTTCAAGAACATGCAGCAATATTTCGACGCCTACCGCATCGACCACGTGCTGGGCTTCTTCCGCATTTGGGAAATCCCCATCGACGCCGTACACGGACTGTTGGGACAGTTTGCGCCGTCACTGGGCATGACGCGCGAGGAAATCGAGGGCTACGGACTGCATTGGCAGGAAGAACTCTTCACCGAACCCTTCATCGCCGACTGGGTGCTCGACCGCGTATTCCATGAGCGTGCTCAGGAAGTAAAAGACAAATATCTGCTGCCCAAGGGCAACGGACTCTATAAGATGCGTCCCGAATTCGACACCCAGCGCAAGGTGGAGAAAGCTTTCGAAGGGTGCACCTCCAAAGAAGATCTATGGCTTCGCGACGGACTCTACGCTCTCATCAGCGACGTGCTCTTCCTGCGCGACCACCGCGACCCCAACCGCTTCCATCCGCGCATCAGCGTGCAGTTCGACTTCATCTATCAGTGGCTGTGGGACAGCGACAAGGGCATCTTCAACAAGCTCTACAACGACTATTACTATCGCCGCAACAACCAGTTCTGGTATCAGGAAGCCATGAAGAAGCTCCCGCGCCTGGTTCAGGCCACGCGTATGCTGGTATGCGCCGAGGACCTCGGCATGGTGCCCGACTGCGTGCCTTGGGTAATGGACGAGCTGCGCATCCTGAGCCTGGAAATCCAGTCCATGCCTAAGGATCCACACGTACGCTTCGGTCACCTGTCGCGCAACCCCTACCGCTCGGTAGCCACCATCTCTACCCACGACATGCCGACGATGCGACAGTGGTGGGACGAGAATCAGGAGCGCACCCAGGACTACTACAACAATATGCTCTACCGTGAGGGACCCGCTCCACACCCTCTGCCCGGATGGCTGGCACGCGACATCGTCTCGCGACATCTCACCTGCCCGTCGATGCTCTGCATCCTCGCCATTCAAGACTGGATGGCCATCGACGAGAACCTCCGGCTGACCGATCCCAACGCCGAGCGCATCAACATCCCGGCCAATCCCCATCACTATTGGCGCTACCGCATGCACGTCTGCATCGAGGACCTAATAGCCAACAAGGATTTCTCGGCCAATGTGAGCGAACTGGTCATAGAAAGCGGAAGATGACATGAACAGGTAATACACCGTCAGAATGCTCAGAGCATTTTTCAAAATGCACGATTTGGAAGGCTATAGCCTCTATGGATTCCATAATGTTTTTATGGCATCCTTAGAGACTGTAGCCCTCTAAAATTTCAACAACGAACAAAAAACCATATACAAAATATTAACAATATGCACAAGATAACCGTTTTGCTTTGTGCCGTACTGATGCCCTTTATGACTTCTGCACAGGAAGTTAAGTCACCAGGCGGACAAGTGACCGTGAAGTTCTATCTCGAAAGTGGACGTCCCACCTATGAGATGAGTTATAAGAACCGGGCCGTGGTGAAGCCTTCTCATCTGGGGCTCGAACTCGCCAAAGACAAACATGCCTCCAAAGGCATGCGGGAGACATCGCTCATGGACGGATTTGAGATCAAGGACACCAAGACCTCTACTTTCGACGAGACCTGGAAGCCCGTCTGGGGTGAGGTGGCCAAAGTGCGCAACCACTACAACGAGTTGGCCGTCACCCTCGACCAGCCTGCCACCAAGCGCGAGATGATCATCCGTTTCCGCGTCTACGACGAGGGAATGGGATTGCGCTACGAGTTCCCACAGCAGGACTCGCTCGTCTATTTCGTCATCAAGGATGAGCACACACAGTTTGCCATGACCGGCGACCACACGGCATGGTGGCTGCCCGGTGACTACGACACCCAGGAGCAGGAGACGCAGGAATCGAAACTCTCCGAGATACGCTCACGCTTCCACGATGCCGTCAACTGGAACAACTCCTCCGTAGCCGTATTCTCGCCCACCGGCGTGCAGACGGCCCTGCAGATGAAGACACAAGACGGACTCTACATCAACATCCATGAGGCTGCCTGCGTCGACTACGCCACGATGCACCTCAACCTCGACGACAAGAACTTCGTGTTTGAGTCGTGGCTCACGCCCGATGCCACGGGCATGAAAGGCTATATGCAGACACCCTGCCAGACACCCTGGCGCACGGTGATGGTGAGCGACGACGCACGCACGATGCTCTCCTCAAAGATGATCTACAACCTCAACGAGCCGTGCAAGATAGACGACACCAGCTGGATACACCCCACAAAATACTGCGGTGTGTGGTGGGAGATGATTGTCGGCAAGAGCGCGTGGAACTATACCGACGAATACCCTTCGGTGAAACTCGACCAGATAGACTGGACTAAGGTGAAGCCCAACGGCCGCCATGCCGCCAACACTGCCAACGTGAAGAAGTATATCGACTTCGCCGCTGCCAACGGACTGCAGGAAGTGCTCGTCGAAGGATGGAATGTCGGCTGGGAAGACTGGGCCAACCACTGGAAAGATTATGTGTTCGACTTCGTCACTCCTTATCCCGACTTCGACATCAAGTATCTCAACGACTATGCCCACTCCAAGGGCGTGAAGCTGCTGATGCACCACGAGACCTCATCCAGCACGCAAAACTATGAGCGCCACCTGCCCGAGGCATTTGCCCTGATGGAAAAATATGGCTACGATGCCATTAAGGGTGGCTACGTGGGCGACATCATACCCCGTGGCGACCACCATTTCTCGCAGCCGATGAACAATCACTACCTCTATGTCGTCAAGGAGGCTGCCAAGCATCACATCATGGTCAACCAGCACGAGGCCGTGCGCCCTACAGGTCTGTGCCGCACCTATCCCAACCTGATTGGCAACGAGAGCGCACGCGGAACAGAGTATGAGGCTTTCGGAGGTTCACGTCCCGACCATACCGTGATCCTTCCCTTCACACGCCTTCAGGGAGGTCCGATGGACTACACGCCTGGAATCTTGGAGACACAACTCAAGACATGGAGCGATAATCCCAACTATGTCCACACGACGCTGGTAGGACAGTTGGCACTCTATCTGACGATGTACAGCCCGTTGCAGATGGCTGCCGACCTGCCCGAGAACTATAAGAAGTACGACGATGCTTTCCAGTTCATCCGCGACGTGGCCTGCGACTGGGACGACAGCAAGTATCTTGAGGCCGAGCCCGCCCGCTACATCACCGTGGCACGCAAGGCCAAAGGCACCGACAACTGGTTTGTCGGCGGCAAGTGCAATGAGGACGGCCACAAATCTACCGTAAGGCTCGACTTCCTCGACAAGGGGCGCAAGTATGAGTGCACCATCTACGCCGATGCCAAGGACGCCAGCTTCGACAAGAATCCCAAAGCCTACGTCATCACCAAGCGCACCGTGAAGCGCGGCGACGTGCTCCACCTCACTGAGGCTCCCGGCGGCGGCTTTGCCATTTCTATCATCGCTAAATAACAATTACACGAATGGACAAGCCGGCTGGAATCATTTTCAATTCCAGCCGGCTTCATCTGATAACAAGTCAATAACATCCCTTTACAAAATGAAAACGATGAAGTTAAAACCTCTTATTATGGCGCTATTCGCCGCAGGCAACATTGCAGCACAGCCACAGGCGGTCGACCCCGACACAATGACTCTCGACTATTATTCCCAGGCCAATTACACACCGAAAGAGACCTATTTTTCTTTTCTCGGTTTCCCCCAGAAAGGCAAACGGGCCATTCTGCGCATCTACAGTGAGCCGTTGGGTGGCCGACCGCTGAAAACGGTGAAGATGAAGCAGGAAGAACGGGGAGGCTGGCTGGCCACCGTGAAAGGCGACTGCAAAGGCAAATACTACACCTTCGACATCAGTGGCGACAAGAAAAACCCACGCGAGACACCCGGAGTCTTCGCCACGGCAGTAGGCGTCAACGGCCAGCGGGGCGCCATCATCGATATAAGGCAAACCGATCCCGACGGGTGGGCACAAGACAGAAGGCCCGCTCTGAAGTCGCCCGCCGACCTGGTTATCTACGAAATGCACTTCCGCGACTTCTCCGTCTCTCCCACATCAGGACTCCAGCACAAGGGCAAATTCCTTGCTCTCACTGAGCCAAAGGCCATAGAATATCTGAAGAATCTCGGCGTCAATGCCGTGCATATCCTGCCTTCGTTCGATTATGCTTCGGTGGACGAGACGCGTCTCGACCAACCGCAATACAACTGGGGCTACGACCCGCTCAACTACAATGTGCCGGAGGGAAGCTATAGCACCAATCCTTACGACCCTACAAGCCGCATCCGCGAATTCAAACAGATGGTGCAAGCACTGCACAAAGCCGGCATCCGAGTAATCCTCGACGTAGTCTACAACCACACTTTCGACCTCATGAACAGCAATTTTCAGAAGTCGTGGCCTAACGTCTACTATCGTTTCAACGCCAACGGCACACCGAGCAACGGTTCGGGCTGCGGCAACGAGACAGCCTCCGACCACGCGATCATGCGCGCCTTCATGAAGGAGAGCGTGAAGTACTGGATCGATGAATACCATATCGACGGTTTTCGCTTCGACCTTATGGGCGTACACGACATCGAGACGATGAACGAAATTCGTGAGATGGTCAATGGAATAGATCCAAGCATCTACATCTATGGCGAGGGATGGAGTGCCGGACAGTGTGCCTATCCTGCAGAGAAGCTCGCCGTGAAAGCCAACACCCGACAGCTTAAAGGCATCGGAGCTTTCTGCGACGACATGCGCGACGCGCTCCGCGGTCCTTTCAGCGATGACCACAAAGGCGGCTTCCTGGCCGGAGTTCCCGGTTTGGAGGAGAGTCTGAAGTTTGGCATTGCCGGATGCATAGCCCATCCTCAGATCGACATGACTCGTGTGAACTACAGCAAGGAGGCATGGGCCAACGATCCCACGCAGATGATCAGCTATGTGAGCTGCCACGACGATATGTGTCTTGTTGACCGCCTGCGTGCCTCTATTCCTAATATCGGCGACGAGGAACTGATACGGCTCGATCAGCTGGCACAGACCGCTGTGTTCACCTCTCAAGGCGTACCTTTTATTCTTAGCGGCGAGGAGATGCTGCGCAACAAGAAGGGCGTGCACAACTCTTTCAATTCGCCCGACAGCATCAACGAGCTCGACTGGACCAACCTGCAACGTTATCCGCAGGTGTTCGCCTACTACAAGAACCTCATTCAGCTACGCAAGAACCATCCGGCCTTCCGCTTGAGCAAGGCCGACCTTGTGAGAGAACATCTTCGCTTTCTCGAAGCCCCCGACTGTGTAGTGGCCTTTGAACTCCACGATTTGCAGGGCATAGACCCTTGGCAGCATATCGTCGTGGTGCTGAATGCCAATCGTGAGGCAAAGTGCGTCAGGATTCCCGATGGTAACTACACGGTCGTAGCCTGCGATGGAACCATTGATGAACAGTCGCAGGAAACGCTTGAGGGTGGAAACGTAACCGTCGACCCACAGTCGGCACTGATTCTCAGACAATAAACTTTCGCAATATGAAAAAACTATTCGTTTTATTTCTTATCCTCGCACAAGTCATTATGGCTAATGCACAAGTGAAGGTCAACCGTATCGATCCCGCCAACTGGTTTGTCGGCATGAAGAATCCGTCGCTCCAGCTGATGGTATACGGCCCTAATATCAAGTCGGCTGACGTTTCGGTCGACTATCCCGGTGTGCGTGTTGACAGCGTAGTGCGTCTCGACTCGCCCAACTATCTCCTTGTCTATCTCAACCTTCAGGGCGCACAGCCCGGCGAAATGACACTCAACTTCAAGCAGGCCGGCAAGAGCAAAAAGGTGAAATACCAGCTCTGCCAGCGCACGATGAGTGGTGAGAAACACGTTGGCTTCAGCAATGCAGACGTGCTCTATCTGCTCATGCCCGACCGCTTCGCCAACGGCAATCCGAAAAACGACGTGGTGAAAGGCATGCGCGACCAGACGTGCGACCGCTCCAAGCCCAGCCTGCGCCACGGAGGCGACCTCGCCGGAATAGAACAGCATCTTGACTACTTCACTCAACTTGGTGTTACGGCTCTGTGGTTCACTCCCATCCTGGAGAACGACTGGCCCAACGACCACGGCGTGAACAGTTCATATCATGGCTATGCCACCACCGATTATTATAAGGTGGATCCCCGCTTCGGCACCAATGCTGAATATAAGCAGCTCATCGACGAATGCCACAAGCGTGGTCTGAAGGTGGTGATGGACATGATATTCAATCATTGCAGCGACTACCATCCCTGGAATCTCGACCCGCCATCGAAAGACTGGTTCAACAATCCCAACTATGGCCTGCAGACTTCCTACAAGCTCACTCCCGTACTCGATCCCTACGCGTCGAAAGTGGATAAGGCGGAGACTGTCGACGGATGGTTTGTCAAGTCTATGCCCGACCTCAACCAGCGCAACACGCATCTCATGCGCTATCTCATTCAGAACAGTGAGTGGTGGATTGAGACGGCCGGTATTGACGGTATCCGCATGGACACCTATCCCTACGCCGACCGCGAGGGCATGGCCGAATGGATGAGGACGCTCGACACGGAATATCCCAATTTCAACACGGTGGGCGAGACCTGGGTGACGGAGCCACAATATACAGCTGCCTGGCAGAAGGACTCCAAGCTGTCGAAAGTCAACAGCTACCTGAAGACCGTTATGGACTTCAGCTTCTTCGACCGGCTCAACCAGGCCAAGCATGAGGAGACCGACGGCTGGTGGAAGGGTTTCAACCGCATCTACAACAGCCTTTGCTACGACTATCTCTACACCGATCCGTCGCATGTGTTGGCATTCATCGAGAATCACGACACCGACCGCTTCCTTGGCAACACGAAGGACTCCACTGCCCTCAAGCAGGCTCTGGCCTTGCTGCTCACTATCAACCGCATACCGCAACTCTATTATGGCACCGAAGTGCTGATGAACGGTACAAAAGAGGTGACCGACGGCAATGTGCGCCGCGACTTCCCCGGAGGATTCTCCGGCGACACGCACAACTGCTTCACCGCTGAGGGACGCACAAAAGCCGAGAACGGAATGTTCAACTGGCTGAGCAGCCTGTTGCACTGGCGGCAGGGCAACGAACTGATCAGCAAGGGCAAGCAGACGCAGTTTTGTCCTTACAATGGTGTTTACGTCATCGCCCGCCAGTATGATGGCCACACGTCACTGACGATTCTCAATGGCAAGCGCAGTGAGGCTGTCATGACGGTGGCCCGTTATGCCGAGGTTATCGGTTCCCACACCACGGCCCGAGACGTCATCACGGGCAACAACGTCGACATCAGCAGAGACATCAAACTCGCTCCAAGAGAAGCACTCATCCTCGAATTCTAAAAATCAGTTAGGAATGAGGAATTAGGAGTTAGAAATTAGGAGTTAAAAGGTTACCTTCTATAAGCATTTAGCTTTGCAGACCAACTCCTAATTCCTAACTCCTAACTTTATCAAGACTCCCTACCCAACAACTCCTGATTCCTAACTCCTATTTCACTAACCACTTCTAACTCCTATCTCGATAACGACTCCACACGGCATATCCCGATGTCGATCCCTCCATCTTCCATCACCGCCAAATACAGACGAGGCCGTCAAGCGACTCTTCGCTGACGGCCTCTGTCGATACCAAAATTACTACTCAAAAAAACTATTTTACTATAACTTTCTTTCCGTTGTGGATATAGATGCCCCGCTGCGTAGGCTCGCTGACGCGCACGCCCTGCAGGGTGTACCATCCCGTTGCCTTTGCCGGCCGGATATAAGTGACATCGTTGATGCCTGTCACGGTTGATGTGACATCATTGACGGTGTACTTACCATTATTCTTGGCAGCGATCTCATAATATTTATCGTTGGTGATGGGACCGATGTCGACGGTCTGATCTTTACCGTTGCCTTGGTTGAAGATGATGTTGAAGGAATAGTCGGCCGTATTGATATTGAATGTATGGCTGTACCAGTTGTATCCAGCGATGGCGGTTATAGTGGTCATCTTCGTACCGGGCCAAGAGCCGAGCAGAGCGCTGTGGCTGGAGGTGTTGTCCCACGCGTAGAAATATACGTCGTTCCAAGAGGGATCCTTCAGATATACCGTGGCGGTGTGTGCCTCGAAGGGTTTGATGACGTATTGTCGGGTAACGATACCTTTCACGATGCCGTTGGTGAGCAGTCCCACCTTAAGCGTTTCGTTGGCACTGACACGCAGTTTTGTGCCGTCGCTCACCTGCTTGCTGCCGGTTGTCGGGTCGGTTCCGTCGGTGGTATAGACCAGGCGCGCACCGGCATCGCTGGAGACGGCCTGCAGGGTGACGTCAAAGGCATCGGTATAAGTACCAGAAGCTGTGGCCACCCATGCCGTCTCGGCCTCCTTGTTGAGATAGTAGGCGTAGTGGTAGCCCGAAAGGATCTTCACATAAGAGTTGTTGGGCGCATAGTCGCTGACACCACTGCCTACGGCAGCGACGAGATGAGCCCTGCTGCCCTGAGTGTTGACGGCATAGAGGCTGGCGCTGCTGCGCATGTTGAAGTAGGTGCTGGTATTGCTGATGCCAGCGATCTTGCGGGCGTTGATCATGCTCTTGATGTCGGCCTTATAGGCTTTCCAGTGGGGCAGGAAGACGCAGGGCGTGCCGGGCATGGCCATCATGAAAGCGTTGGCGGCCAAGGTGTCCTTGCGGATAGGGTCGGGGCTGTAGCCGGATGTGGTGCCGCGATCCTGCATGTCGTGGTTCTCCACGAAGGTGACGGCATAGCGGCGATAGCTGCCGTTGTTGTAGTTGTTGTTGACCAGATACTGGTTGCTGCCCAAGAGGCCCCAGTTGCCCTGGTTGATGGCATCACGCACGGCATAGCGGAACTGGAAGTCGAAGGCTGCGGAGGTCTTGCCGGTGTTGTCGATCCAATTGGAGATGGTGCTGTTGCCCGACCAGTTCTCGCCCACGGAGAAGGGCACGTTGCAGGCCGTGTTGTAGTCCTTGATGTGGGAGGCGGAGAATCCCTTCACCATGTCGTAGCGGAAGCCCGTATATCCCAGGTCGTTGAGGAGATAGTCCTCGTAGGCCTTGATGATCTTCTGCACATTGGCGCTCTTGTGGTCGAGGTCGCGGCATCCGCTCCAGTCCTCGCCCTCATCGTTGTTGCCGAGGGTGTAGCCGTTGGCGTCGGCCCAGGCCTTGGTCTTTCCGCCGTCGTCGTTGGCCGTGATGTCGGTGGATGCCATCTGATAGGTCACGCCCTTGTAGGTCTCGGCGGGATAGTCCACCCACGAGCCGTTCGCGCCGAGGTTGTTGCGGTGGTTGATCACCACATCGGCGATGATGCCCGTGCCTTTGGCCTTGAAGGTGCTGATCATGGAACGAAGCTGAGCCTCGGTGCCAAACGAAGAGTTCTGGTCGAAGTAGTAGACGGGCATGTAGCCCATCACATTCCATGAGGAGTTGCAGTTGCCGCTTTGGGGAACCCAGATGAGAGAGAAATACTTTGAGAGTTCGTCGGACTGACTTTCCAGGTTGGACCACTGCGTGTCGACATAGCTGTCCCACGAGAATCCTTGCAACATCACGCCCTGGTAGTTGTCCTGCCACCCCTGGGCAAAGGCTGTGCATGGCACAAAGGCCAATGCGGCAAGCATAGCATTAAAATTCTTGTTCATATAAATTGTTTTTTTAAGTCGTATTTTTGGTTGTCTAAGCACAGGGCTTAGCGATAGTGCTGCAAAATTACGTTTTTTTGGCGATCTACACTTGCTTGATTTAAATCAATGGGGCACAAAAGACGCGCAATCGATTACACATCCATACAACCACATCTGAGTGACAAGAACAAGACAAGCACACAGACCGCTCTTTTTGAGACCTTTTTATTGGGGCGGCCGCAGATCGTGGCGGGTACCGTGCAACACTCAGTGCGCTTAGCCAAACCGAGTGGCTTTTGCCATGCAGTTGTGTGGCAAATGCCAAACAACTGCATGGCAAAAGCCACACAATGCCGTAGAAAAGCCAATTCGGCAGTAAGCCTTGTGGCCAAAAGGAAAATACTTTGTCTTTTATTTCCAAAAACCAAGGAAAAAACGTATTTTTGCATCAAACAAAAAAAAGACAGCCGCAACCATCACCGTGTTTTTGCGGCATCCTGCCTGAAACGAAATTGAACATAAAGAAGACGCTCGCCCAACGTATGGTGCTGCTGACGGCGATCTTGTCGGCTGCGCTGTTGCTTTCGGCTTGTTCACCCTCTCACGACGAAGAGGTGGACAAGCTGAACACCTCGGCCTATGCCGAGCGCTACCGCAATTTGGGCAGGACGCAGGCGCTGGCCCAAAAGGCTCTCTCACTCGCCCGCAAACGGGGATACGACAGTGGTGAGGCCGAGGCGCTGAACACTTTGGCCTTTGTCGACATCGCACACATGAACTATCAGCGTGCCGACAGTCTGCTGCAAAGTGTCTCGAAGGCCACCAACAACGAGGTAGAACTTCTCATAAGCGACATCCAGCTGATGCGCCTCTGCCAGCGGCAATCGCGCAACAAGGACTTCTACGACTTCCGCGAGCGGGCCCAAAGGCGACTGAAACGAATAGAGGAAGAACAGAGCGAGCTCAATCCCCACGAGCAGAAGCGCATGATCTATGCCTTCAGCGAATACCATATTGTTTTGGCCACTTACCTCTATTATATGGGACTGACCAGCGAGTCCTACGATGCCCTCTATCAGATCGACCCACAGGGGGTGATCAATACCGATACCGCCCAACTGCTCAACTATTATTACAACATCGGTTCGGGAGGCGTGCTGCGCGACGGAAACCCAGACGAAATCGCGCAACACGAAATAGAATACCTGCTGAACTGTTTCTTCCTTGCCGTCAACGCCAATTATCCTTATTGGGAGGCCAACAGCCTGCAATCGATCAGTGAGCACCTGGCCGATCCGAAGACGGGGCCGAAACTCTTTCACGACAATCGCAGCGGGCTGCAGTTTGTCAACGTCGACAATATGCCCGACTCACTGTTGGCCGGCAATCTGGCGCAACGCTCGCTCAACATCTTCCTCAGCTATGGCGATGTCTACCAGATAGCTGGCGGCTACCGCACGCTGGCCCAATGCTACTGGATGCTGAAGGATTACAAGGGCGCCATCTATTACCTCAGGCGCGCGCTGGAGAGCGACCCCGTGATACAGCGCGCGCCGGACCTCGTGGCCTCTATCCGAGAGCAATTGTCGCTGGCCTATTCGGCCATCGACGACAAGCAGAAGAGCGACTACAACCGCAACCTCTACCTCGACCTGCAGGAGCAGACACGACAGGACCGCCTGTTTGAGGCGCGAGCCGGACAGATGGACCGCACCTCGCATACGCTCAACATCATGCTCGCGGCGGTGGTATTGATGATTGTCGTGGTGAGTGTCCTGCTCTATGCTTTCGGACTCATGCGCCGCCGCAGCGAGCGGAGGTTCTCGCCCGACGACCTGCTCAAGCCACTCCTGCAATGGAACGAGCGCAACCGGAAGGCGCTGAAGCGCGAAGAGGAAAAACATGAGGAAGTAAACGACCGGATTGCCATGGCACGTTTACACTTGGAGGCCGACCGCCGCAAAAATATGGAGCAACGGGCCAAAATCCACTTGGTCAACAGCATCCGGCCTCTCATAGACCGGATTGCCAACGAGGTGGACCGCCTGATGGAAAAACGTGGCGACGAAAGGCAGCGCAAGGCACAATACGACTATGTGGCCGAGCTGACCGACGAAATCAACCAACTCAACGCCCTGCTCACCCAATGGATTCAGATGAGACAGGGCGAGCTGTCGCTCCATATCGAGAGTTTCCCCCTGCAACGGCTGTTCGATGTGGTGTCGATGTCACGCATGGGATTCAGACTCAAAGGCATCACGCTCGACGTGGAACCCACAGACGCCATGGTGAAGGCCGACAAGACGCTGACGCTTTTCATGGTAAACACCTTAGCCGACAACGCACGCAAGTTCACCCCGCGGGGCGGACGCGTTAGCATCAGCGCCAAGGAGACGGCCGACTACGTAGAGGTGAGCGTGAGCGACAACGGACAAGGCATGACCGAGGAACAAACGGCCCACATCTTCGACCACAAGCCCATCATCGACGGTGGCGGCATGCCCAGCCTGTCGAGTGGCAAAGGGCAAAACCCTCAGCATGGCACAGACACCCCAATTTCCAGCTCTCTCGACTCAACTCCTAACTCTCAACGCTCTCATGGTTTCGGGCTGATGAACTGCAAGGGCATCATCGACAAATATCGCAAGGTGAGCAGGATTTTCAACGTTTGCAGTATCACAGCCGAGAGCCAATTGGGCAAAGGCAGTACGTTCCGTTTCCGTCTGCCCAAAGGCATCGTGCGCATGACCATAGCTGTTCTCTTTGGCTGCTCGCTGAGCGTAGAAGCCTACGCGTCCTACGTCGCCGACAACAACGCCGGGCTGGCCCGGGCTTTCGCCGACAGTTGCTATCAGAGCAATGTGGCCGGACGCTATGCCCACACCATAGAGATGGGCGACAGCGTGTGTAAGTATCTCAACCGGCAATACCAGGCACTCTACCCCGACAATCTGTGGCGCATGCGCATCAATGGCGACGGCAAGGCCGGCGAGCTGCAGTGGTTTGCCCATAAGGCCCCTGTCGACTACAAGGTCATCCTGTCCATGCGCAACGAATGCGCTGTCGCAGCCCTCGCCTTGCACGATTGGGAACTTTACCAGTACAACAACGGCATTTACGTACAGCTGTACCATCTGTCGACCGCCGACAACACCCTCGACAACTACGTGCGGCTGATGCAGAAGACCGAGACCAACAAGAATGTGGCCATCGCCCTGTTGGCCATGCTGCTGCTTTGCATCTTTCCCGCCTATTATATGCTCTACTACCGTCACAAGCTCTTCGACAATATCTGTGTGGAGCGCGTGTGCAAGATCAACGACATTCTGCTCAGCAACGGTACGGCCGGTGAGAAGATACACCAGATCGACAACATCTGGAACCACGGTCCGCGCCTCTACAGCGACCGCTTCGACGCCCTCAACCGCATCGTCACGCAGGTGAGGGAGGCCCTGCAAAAGAGCATCGACGCCGAACGCCAGCAGCAGAACTCGCTGGAACTCGCCGAGGACGAGCTGCGACGGGTGAACCTTGAGGACGACCGGCTCCACGTGAGCAACAACGTGCTCGACAACTGTCTCTCGACGCTGAAGCATGAGACGATGTACTATCCCTCGCGCATACGCCAGCTCATCGACGGCAACGAGGAACAGCTGCCCATGATACGCGAGGTGGTGGTCTACTACCGCGAGCTCTACGCGCTGCTCTCAGCCCAGGCCATGCGGGCAGCAGGCAACGCCTTTGCCGCCGACAGAGACATGACGGCTTATCTGATGGACCTGCTGAGGAAGCAAGGGGCCGACACCAGCCACCTGCTTACAACCACCAACGGTGCCTATGCCCATGTGGTACTGACACTCGACCAACACCTCACGGACGAGGAGGCCCACAACCTCTTCACGCCACGTACGGCAAACTTCGACTTTCTCGTCTGCAGGCAGATCGTCCGCGACATGGGCGAGGTGACCAACCTGCGCGCCAGCGGCATACGGGCCGTCAACGAGGAGACAACATCAAAGATTCTCATTACACTACCGAAGAAAATATACAATAAATGGATAAGTTCAAAATCATCATCGTAGAAGACGTGCCTCTCGAACTGAAAGGCACCGAAGGCATCATCAAGAGCGATATCCCCGAGGCAGAGATCATCGGCACGGCTGATTCCGACACAGCCTATTGGCGGCTCATCAAGCAGCAGTTGCCCGAACTGGTGCTGCTCGACCTCGGATTGGGTGGCTCCACCACCGTCGGTGTGGAGATCTGCCGGCAGACCAAAGAGCAGTTTCCACAAGTGAAGGTGCTCATCTTCACCGGTGAGATCCTCAACGAGAAACTGTGGGTCGACGCTCTCGACGCCGGCTGCGACGGCATCATCCTCAAGACGGGCGAGATGCTCACGCGCGGCGACGTGCTCAGCGTCGTGCAGGGCAAGCGCCTGGTGTTCAACCAGCCCATCCTCAAGCGCATCGTGGAACGCTTCAAGCAGAGCGTCAACGCTTCGCTGCAGCGACAGGAAGCACTGGTCAACTATGAGATTGACGAATACGACGAACGTTTTCTGCGCCACCTCGCCCTTGGCTACACCAAGGAGCAAATCACCAATCTGCGTGGCATGCCCTTCGGCGTGAAGAGCCTGGAGAAGCGGCAGAACGAGCTGGTGCAGAAACTCTTCCCCGAGGGCAACGGAGGCGCGGGCGTCAACGCCACACGGCTCGTAGTGAGGGCCATCGAGCTGCGTATCCTCGACATCGACAACCTGCAACCCGACGAGGAATAACCATCCTGTCACTTCCGCTTCCTCCCCTTCCCTACCCCCGTGGAGGACACCGTGAGACTGGGGGGCAGCTGCCGATAACAAGACAGGCACAGGAAAAGTAACGCGACAATGAGAAATAGAAACAACAAGATCTATGGTGTCATCGCACTGCTGTTAGTCGCAGCTCAGTTGTTGGCCGTCATCGGGTCGTGGCTCGTCGCAGCCGCCATGCCCCAGGCCGCCATGCGCTCGCTGCTCAGCGCCGAGGGCATACGCTGGTTTTGCGGCCATATCGACGACAACCTGGCCCAGCCCCTGTTGGTGTGGCTCATCTTAGGTGCCATCGCCTGGGGCACCGTAGACCGCAGCCGCGTCGTCGGCGCACTGAGAAACCTCAAGCAGCTCGACTATCGTCAGCGGTTTGCCCTCCGTCTGGTGGCCGCTGAGGCGGTAGGCGTCGCCGTCGTGCTGTTGCTGCTCACTGCGGTTCCCCATGCCATCCTGCTCGGGGTGACGGGTCATCTCTTCCCCAGCAGCTTTTCCCAAGGCTTCATCCCCACAGTTTGCTTTTGCCTGACGCTCTTCGCCGTCACCTATGGAATGATGAGCGGCACACTACGCGGCACGGGTGGCGTGTTCAATGCCCTCACCGCGGGTTTCGTGCAGTGGCGTTTCGTGTGGCCACTGTACATATTATCTGTTCAACTTTGGTTTTCATTGAAATTCATTCTTCTGTTATGAGTCAAATCAGAAAAATAGTACTCACCGGCGGACCTTGCGCCGGAAAGACCACAGCGCTGGTGCGCGTCATCGAACATTTCACCAGCCTCGGTTTCAAAGTATTCACCATCCCCGAAGTGCCTACGCTCTTCTCGCAGGCAGGCGTAGACTATACCACGCCCAACCGCGGTTTCTTCTATGAGGAAGAGAAGGCTACACTCCTGACACAACTGGAACTGGAAGACCACTTCGCACGCATGGCCGAGGCAAGCGGCATGCCCGCCATCATCGTCTGCGACCGAGGCACAATGGACATATCGGCCTATATGGAACCCGCGCTTTGGGACAGACTGACAAAGGATGTCGGCACGACCACGCCCGAACTGCGCGATGAGCGCTACGACGCCGTACTCCATCTTGTCTCAGCTGCAGATGGGGCCGAGCAGTTCTACACCACGGCCAACAACAAGGAACGCCGTGAAAGTTCCGATGAGGAAGGACTGCGCATGGCACGTGAGCTCGACAAAAAGGTCATCGCTGCCTGGACAGGACATCCGCATCTGCGCGTGATCAACAACCACGAGAACTTCGAAGCCAAGATCCACCGGGTGCTGAAAGAGATCTCCAACGTCCTTGGACTGGCACAGCCCATTACCGAAGAGCGCAAATACGTAGTGGAAATCACGGGCACCGTCCCCGACGCTATCGAGAGCGACATTGTACAAACCTACCTCAGCTCCGACCCCAACACGGAGTCAAGGCTGCGACAGCGCACATGGGAAGGAAAGTGTGTGTATGTGCTCACGACAAAGACACGCATCTCTGAGAATGAGCAGGTAGAGACCGAACGCCAGATCACCTCCAACGTCTACCACTCTCTATTGCAGCAGGCAGACCCCTACCGGCACACGATCCGCAAACACCGCATGAGCTTCATCTGGAAAGGGCAATACTTTGAGGTAGACTCATTTAAAGAGCCCATCAACAACCTCGTCATTCTCGAGACAAAAGGTGTAGAGGATACAGAGCAGGTGAGATTTCCACCGTTTATCAAGGTGGTCAAGGACATCACAGCCAACACCAGCTACTACAATTACAACCTTGCCCTGAGATGACAGTGGCGAAGTGACAGCAGGTCTTTCTCGAATCCTCGGGCAACGACAGTCTGAAAACACGACGACGAACTGTTGGAAATGATCGAAACAACAATTAAAAATCGAAGACAAATTTTGAGGTCTTAAGAAAAAAACTTAACTTTGCAGTAAATACAAACAACAACGACAATGAAGAAAATCATCCTCACCCTCATGCTTTGCTGCGGCTTCGTCATCGCCGCGCAAGCCCAAGTGCTTTATAGGATTTCGGGCAATGGCCTGACAAAGCCCTCCTATATCATCGGCTCTCACCATTTGGCCAATGTGGCTTTTGTCAATCAGATTCCCGGTGCGAAAATGGCACTCGACTCCACCGAGCAAGTATACGGCGAACTGAAAATGGATCCCAACTCAATGCAAGCCACACAACAAGAAATCATGAAAAACATGATGCTTGGTGAAGGACAGAAAATCAACCAGGTGCTCTCGGCCGACCAGATGAAGCGCGTCAACGCCTTTATGATGAAGACCATGCAAACCGACTTCAACAACCCCGCCGTGATGCAGCAGATGGGCAGCATGAAGCCGGCTGCGCTCAGCACCAATTTCACCGTCCTGCTCTACCTCACCCACCACATGGGCGAATTCGATCCGACCAGTTCGTTTGACCAGTATTTCCAAAAGCAGGCCCTCAACAACAACGAGCCTGTGGGCGGACTGGAGACGGCCGAGTTCCAGGCCAAACTGCTCTACGGCGATCCTATTTCAAAACAAATTAAGGGCCTCATGTGCCTGGTCGACAACCCCGACCAGTCGCTGCAGTTGACAGAGGACCTCACCAAAGCCTATATGGCCCAGGACACAGCCGCCATCTGGAAAGCCTACGAGACCAAGTTGAACAACGGCTGCGACCCTACGCAAGAGGATTTGGACAAGCTCATCTTCAACCGCAACGCAGACTGGATGGGCAAGATGCCGCAGCTCATGCAAGAGCGTCCCACGCTGTTCTGCGTAGGCTGCCTCCACCTGCTCGGCGACAAAGGCGTGCTTGCCCTATTGCGCAAGGCCGGATATACAGTGGAAGCTGTGAAATAACACATCAAAAGACCACTGCGCGTCCAAAGCCGCATCCCACTACGATTTATCTTTACAGGGGCAAGAGCTATCCTCTTGCCTCTTTTTTTATCCCCTTACCAGCCCGACTTTGCCGGGAAGCGCAACCAACCATCGGTTGCTTTTTGCCAAACCGTCACTAAAACGCCAAAAAAACAGGAAATCTTTTCCAACAGGAAACAGGAAAATGACCAATGTAGGATTTTAAGACTACATCATTTCATTTATTCAATTCTTTTTCTTAATTTTGCAACAAACTAAAGTTAGCTCATGTATGTCTGATAGAATCCGGATAAAAGATATTGCTCTGCGCGCAGGTGTGAGCGTAGGAACCGTAGACCGCGTGATACACAATCGCGCCAACGTCAGCAAAAAAGCGGTAGAAAAAGTGCGGGAAGCCCTGGAAGAGATGGACTATCAGCCCAATATGTATGCCTCAGCACTGGCCTACAATAAGAAATATCTCTTCATTCTCCTCATCCCCAAACATGACAAAGAGGCCTATTGGGACGAGGTAGAACTCGGTGTGAAAGAGTGCGAGCGCATCAGACGCGACTTCCAAATCAAAGCAGACATCGTTTATTACGATCGCTGCGACAACGAATCACTGGTGAAGACTGGTGAGGAATGCCTTAAAAAGCATCCCGACGGCTTCGTTCTCGTACCCTCTTCCCTTGAAGCCACACGCAAGTTCACCGATCATCTCCATGCAGAGTCCATCCCCTTTGTGATGCTCGACAGCTATATGCCCGACCTAAAGCCGTTGGCCTTCTTCGGGCAAGACTCTTTCCAAAGCGGTTATTTCGCAGCCCGCATGTTTATGCTTTTGGCTGCAAAGGAAAAGGAGATCATGCTGATGAAGCATCTCAACAACGGGCAGAGCACCAGTAAGCAGCAAGCCAACCGCGAAGTAGGCTTCCGACATTACATGAAGGATCATTTTCCAGAAGTCAATATCTTGGAGATTCACCTCGACAGCCAAGATACGCCGGAGCAATACGACAAGCAGTTAGAGGAGTTCTTCAACTCCCACCCCAACATACACCATTGCATCACACTTGGCGCGCACGCTTCCTTAGTGGGAAAGTTTCTGCAGAAAACCAACCGCTGCGAAGTTCAGATCATGGGCTACGACTTCACAACGCAAAACAACAAGTGCATGCGCGAGGGAAGCATCTCCTTCCTCGTATGTCAGCACGCCTTCATGCAGGGTTACCAATGCCTGGAAACACTCTTCCGCGCCATTGTGCTGAAGAAGGAAGTTACGCCAGTGAACTATATGCCAATAGAGCTCCTCACGCCTGAGAACATCGATTTCTACAGGAGAAAGAGTTTCTGACCATCGCGGAAGCCCCTGCAAACAGTCTTCCCGCAGTGGCCGAAGGCTTATTAATGAAAATGCTAATGAATAGAAAGCAAGGAATCTTAGCCATTTCGCCAATGGTGGTGCTGATGGTGTTCATCATTCTCTTCACCATCCACTCGGTAGGACAGACGGGCGACAAGAGCAGCGACACCAACCTGTCGCTGACCGTGGCGTTTCTCTTCGCCAGTGTCTATGCCATCATCACCTCGCGCGGCTTCTCGCTCAAGCAGCGCATCGAAGCTTACAGTCGCGGAGCCGGAGCCAGCAACCTCATGCTCATGCTGTGGATTTACGTGCTGGCGGGAGCTTTCGCTGCCTCGGCCAAGCAAATGGGGAGCATCGATGCCACCGTCAGTCTCACGCTTGCCTTCCTGCCAGCAAGCATGATTCTTCCGGGACTCTTTGTGGCGGCATGCTTCATTTCGCTCGCCATCGGTACCAGCGTGGGAACGGTCGTGGCACTCGTACCCATAGCGGCAGGACTTGCCCAGCAAACAGGGAGCGAAATTCCACTCTTCACAGCAGCCATAGTCGGTGGAGCCTATTTTGGCGACAACCTCTCGTTCATCTCAGACACGACGGTTGTGGCCACACAAACCCAGCAATGCAAGATGAGCGACAAGTTCCGCGTCAACGTGATGATTGTGGCTCCCGCCGCACTGGTCATCCTCGTTGTCTACGCCTTTATGGGCGCAGGAATGGAGACTCCGACACAGAATGAGAGTATTGACTTCGTAAAGGTCATCCCCTATTTGGCAGTACTCGTGATTGCCATCTGCGGCATCAATGTGATGGCCGTGCTCACTATAGGCCTGGCACTGTGCGGAATCATAGGAGTTGCCGACGGCAGCTATGACATCTACGGATGGTTTGGAGCCATGGGCAATGGAATCCTCGGCATGGGCGAGCTCATCATCATTGCCATGATGGCTGGTGGAATGCTCGAGATCGTACGCAAGAATGGTGGTATCGACTACATCATCTACCTCATCACCCGCCACGTCTCGACTCGTCGGGGAGCTGAATTGTCGATTGCGGCCCTCGTGTCGCTCGTCAATCTCTGCACGGCCAACAACACCGTAGCCATTCTCACGGTGGGCGACATCGCAAAAAAGATAGGCGACCGTTTCGGTGTAGACCGCCGCAAGGCAGCCAGCATCCTCGACACGTTCTCATGCACGGTACAGGGACTGATCCCCTACGGTGTTCAGATGCTTCTCGCGGCCGGCCTGGCTGAGATAGGACCTATGCAGATACTGCCCAACCTCTACTATCCCATGGCAATAGGCATCTGCTCTCTGCTTGCCATCATCTTCAGATTCCCAAAGCGATACTCGTAAGTCAAGAGTTGGAAGACAGAAGTAGGGGGAGCCAGGAATTAGCGGCGCCGCACAGCCCATGATGCATGATTATGAATTGTGAATTTTGAATTATTAGGATGGATATCATTCAGCGGAATTTCTTTCGGTTGCTTCTCTCCGGCTCATTAGGAGAGCAAGAGGACATAGAACCGATGTCGGCCTTCAAGTGGAACAGGCTGATGCAGATAGCAAAGATCCAGGGCGTGACCGACATCACGCTCAAGGGGATCCAAAACTATCAGCAGGAGCCCGCATGCAACATTCCCAAAAGGATGGTGGAGGAGGCCGAGCAAACGGTGAAAGAGGCACCGCAACAGCAGAAGCCCGTCTCCAAGATGTCCAACACGCTGTTCAAGCACCGATTAGAGAAGATACGCAACGGCGAACGCCACGCCATCGACTGCTCGGTGGAAACTCTGCAACTGCTCGACATCATCGTAGCCAACGTCTACAACATGATCAATGCCGGCGTTTCGCTGAAACTGATTCTGAGTCTGGGCTCCTACCTCCGCACAAAGGGCGACAAGGTAGACTTCGTGAAGCTCGACGCTTGGCTGGCCTCACTCCACATACAGCGCATGGCTCAGCTGGAAGGATCGATACTCATTGAGGTATTCGACTTTGATGAGGACGAATGCCCCTTTGTGAGGAAGGTGGAGAAAGGCGCACGGGGCATCGTGCTGCGCTCGCTCATCCACAACGAAGAGGACGATGCCGCACTGTGGCACCTGCAACAGAACCGGTCGGGATTCATCACCAACAACAGCGGCATGCTGAGCCGCAATCTCAAGCGCAGCATGAAATATTTCGACTACGCGCCGTTTGAGACCATGAGCAGCTTTCTGAGCAACATCGCCAAGTCGTTCTCCGAGATCGAGGAGTAATCCTTTCGCACGTCTTCACCTACAACCCTACTACCACAGGACTTGAGCTGCAAGCCATTCCCTTCGTTGCGGGCAAGTCCATACACATTGTTACCGGATTATTCGCTACTTCTTCCAAAATGTGTTAACTTTGCAGTCGCAAACACATTCATTCATGATCATGTACAAGAAGCTGTTTACGACATTCTTCAAGATAGGGGCCTTCACCTTGGGCGGAGGCTACGCCATGATACCCATCATCGAGGAAGAGGTGGTGGAGAAGAACCGCTGGATACAGAAAGACGAATTTCTCGACCTGATAGCCATTGCCCAAAGCTGTCCGGGAGTATTCGCCATCAATATCGCCACATTCATCGGTTACAAGCTCAGAGGCAACAAAGGGGCCACCTGCACATCGTTGGGCACGGCACTTCCCTCCTTTCTCCTCATTCTTCTCATCGCCATGTTCTTCCATCAGTTTATGAACATAGGGTGGGTAGCGGCCATGTTCCGCGGCATACGCCCGGCTGTGGTGGCTCTCATCGCCGTCCCTACATTCAGTCTTGCCAAGAGTGCCCATATCTCCTGGGCCAATGCCTGGATCCCCGTCGTGTCGGCCCTGCTCATCTGGGCACTGCACGTCAATCCGATATGGATTATCCTTTTCGCCGGCATCGGCGGTTTCGTCTACGGTCAATTTTTGAACAATCCCGAAGCATGATATTCCTCCAGCTTTTCTATACTTTCTTTATGATAGGCCTCTTCGGTTTCGGCGGAGGCTACGGAATGCTCTCGCTCATCCAGACCGAAACCGTAATTCACCACCACTGGCTGACGACGGCCGAGTTTACCAATATCGTAGCCATCTCCCAGATGACACCGGGGCCGATCGGCATCAACAGCGCCACCTACTGCGGCTATGTCGCCGTGCACAACGCCGGATATTCAGAACTGATGGCTGTGTTAGGCTCCGCTTGCGCAACCTTCTCCCTGGTGCTGCCGTCGTTTGTTCTGATGATTCTGATCAGCAAGATGTTCATGCGCTACATGAACACCCGTCCCGTGCAGAGCGCTTTCGCGGGTCTGCGCCCGGCCGTTGTGGGTCTCTTGGCGGCAGCCACACTGCTGCTCGTCAACGAGGAGAACTTTTCCTCGCCAACCGTCAATCCCTGGCAGTTCTGGATCAGCGTGATGCTCTTCGCCGCCACCTTCGTGGGAACCATGTGGGTGAAGATCAACCCCATCCGCATGATCTGCTATGCCGCCTTCGCGGGACTCTTACTGCTTTATTAGCTTATCGTTTTCCACATCAGAAGAAGGGAGACAAGAAAAAGCTGACACGCTTCCATTCTCCATCCCAACCCCTACAAACAAACAACCCATGAAATCTCAACAGACGTCAGCCCGGGTCAGCGGTTACATCAACGCTTCGTTGTCGGCGGGCTTTTTCGGACTGATCCCCTTATTTTCCATTCCCGTGCTGAAGACGGGAATGCCTCTGCCGTCGGTACTGATCTACCGGTTTGCCTTCGGCTCGCTCTTCATGCTGCTCTATCTTGTGGCCCGACGCATCAGCCTAAGGCTCGGCTGGGGCGATGCCCTGCGACTCTCTTTTCTCTCACTGCTCTACACGCTGAGCGGCGTAGCCCTGTTTACCAGCTACAGCTACATGCCTTCGGGCATTGCCACTACGCTGCTCTTCTCCTATCCTGTATTCACGACGCTGCTCGAAGCCCTGCTGTTCCACCAGCGGCTGAACTGGCCCACCTATGTGGCGCTGGCGCTGGCCGTAGCGGGTGTTTATCTTCTGAGCGGATTCGGTGAGACGGGCGAGACAAAGCTCACGGGCGTACTCTTAGCCATCTTCTCAGGCTTCGACTACGCCGTATATATGGTTGTATTCCCGCGGATGCGCATCCACAAGATGAATTCGGTAAAGATCAACTTCTATGTGTTTTTCATCTCGATGCTGATGCTCGTGCTCTACAGCTCGTTTGTGTATGGCGGCATGGCACCGCTGAGAGGTTGGTCGAACGTGATCAACCTCATGCTTCTCGGCCTCTTCCCAACGATGGTAAGCAACGTGACACTTCTGCGGGCGCTCAACCTCATTGAAGCCACCACCGTCAGCGTGTTGGGTGCCTTTGAGCCGCTCACGGCCATGTGCGTGGGAATTCTGGTCATGGGCGAACCCTTCACCTGGGCCGTGGCCATTGGCTTCGCAGCTATCATCGCGGCAGTGATGATCCTGGTGACGGGGAAGAAATAAGATCTGAAACGACAGTCTACAACCTCACCAACATCGCTATTCCACCGGGGCCCACACCCACCGAATAGCGGCTGCGGCTGCCCGTAATCTTGTCGCCCAGCCAATAACCCACATGGGTAGCGGCGATGCCGATTCCCGCACCGGCAATGACATCAAACCAATGGTGCTTGTTGCGGTCGATACGGTCGATGGCGGTGTAGGTGGCCACAGCATATCCCGCCACGCCAATCCAGGGCGACACGTGGTGGTATTCCTGCCATAGGATGGTGGCTCCGGCAAAGGCTATCGAACTGTGACCGGAAGGAAAAGAATGATTGTCGCTGAAGTCGGGGCGACGTGAATGGACAGTATGTTTCAGCAGCCAGGTCGTACCCGCCGCAATGCCCCACGAGAGTCCGCCGTTCACGGCCAACCTCTTCCAGGAACTTGCGCTTTCCACACCGCAGAGTTTCAGGGCGCAGGCAGCCACGTAGGGTGAGTATTCAAGAACGTTGTCGGGGCCGTCGCCCCGCTGCCGGCTCTGTTGTGCAGGGCAAGTCAACGCAACACACAGCAGAAGGAGGAACAGTAGTAGTCTTCTCATTTTATTTGTCTCAGATATTGCCAAATGACGATAGGATCCTCGCGTGAGGCGGGATCCAGTTTCATATATTGTTCCTGCAAGCCTGGATAGGGCGCAAGCAAGTAGCGCATATAGCGGGCATCGACAATGCGGGCATCAGTAGGGTCAGCCTTGAAAAGAAAGTAGCATGAGCGGATTTTCGCCATCTGCCGTTTGGCGTTGCTTTTGCGGTCGAGGGCATAGGCGACGCGGTTGAGGAGGTTGTCGTCATCGGCCAGTTTCTTCTCCACATAGGCACCGTCCGGCTTGTAGTGCACCTTGTACTCTTCATGCAATTCACCTTCGCTATAGTCATCATCGGGAAAGGCTATATCCTCCAGCATCGATGGCGTGGCCCTCAGCAAGGCACGGTCGCGCCTGACGCTGATAAACGCCACCCTGTCGTTTCCCACTCGCATGCAGGGAGCGAATCCCTTGCCCACCGATACATTATCGCTCAAGAGCTTACGGCCATTCACAAACAACTCACTGTCTACTTGCACGAAGAGCGCGTTATTGAGAATCTTACGCTTGGTATGCAGGCCACACTTCAGCCGATATTCCGGTCCGAGATGGCGGCGCAGTTTTCTCACGCTCAGCCGCTGCATCCGGAAGTCTGACTGGACAGAACGGCCACTGTCGAGATCCTGAAAACTTCGGTAGTAACACCGCTGGGCGTTTGACTCCGTGAAGAGGAACAGGAAAAGGGTGATAACGATTAGTCGAGAAAGTTTCATCGCTATGTACGTTATTAAAAGTATTTAAAGTGTTAATATTTATTCTACTTTTTACATACTTCCTGCAACCGTTTGAAACGGATTGCGGTATCGTATCGGACATAACGAGTGCCCGCTACCGACTATCCGAGAAAACTC
>ONYL01000042.1 GCA_900322035.1 uncultured Prevotella sp. | reverse complement strand
TCTTAAGTTGCTGATTTTCAGTGTGGACCAGCTAGGGCTTGAACCTAGGACCTCCAGATTATGAGTCTGTTGCTCTAACCAACTGAGCTACAAGTCCAAATAGATGAAATGCTTTGTGACTGCAAAATTAATTAATTTTTGCGACATCTCAAAGAGAATTCTAAAATAATTTATCTGAAAACACATCATGATCCTTCCTGAGGAGAGTTTCTATACATGAATTCAAGCAATATAGCAGCTACGGAAGTTGCCATCAATCGATTCGATTGCAACAGAATCGTAAAGGGCTGGTTGTTCATTTTCCATTGCCCAATCCACAACTGATGACGACACGCTTCCCGTCGGCAAGTGTCGTGGCGAAGAGATAATCACTCCCTCCCTCCTTGAGGCGAAGACGCTTCCGCAAATCGGCTACGCTCATAGGAAAATTACGCACGGTGATGTTTGCCCGTTGCAACGCGGAAAGCGCGCCCAGCTCATGCTTGCCGAAGCCACATTCTGCATTCACATGAAAACGGCGGCCGGGAAAGTGGGGGAGCCAACTATCGGAAACAAACAAATGAGAATTGGCGGCCAATGCGTCTACCGGCATCGACGCACACAAAGCTCCGAAACGGCCGGCCTTCATGATGGAGGCATTGGGCTCATAAAGATAAGCCGGCAAAGAACTGCCGCTAAAGATACGCTGCGGCGCATCAACAGTGGTGTCGAACACCTCATCGCCGTCTACACAAAGAATGCGGGGCTGGGCAGACGTTTCTCCCCCACCCTGCCGGCTCAACACAAACAACAGTTCTTTACACTCATTGGCCACTGAGACGATATGAATCTCCCTAACGACATCACGCCCCAACTCAAGGAGCGCCTGATGCCAGTCGAGCATGGGCGAAAGCTTCAGCACCACGAAATCGGCTTTCTCCAAAAGTTCTTCGCGCAATTGAAGCACATCGGGCTGGCAGTCGGCCATGGCCACCGTCTTGCCGCCATGGGCGTCGCGCCGTGCCGGGTCGAGAAACACCACGGAAGCACAGGACATAGAATGGAGATAATCCACACCGTCGGCACAGTCAACTTCCACATCCTTCAGCCCCAAGAGGGCAAAATTGTGAGCAGCCACCTCACAAAGTCGTTTTTGGCGCTCTACGTAAACGAAACTCGCCTGCGTGGGCAATTGAGCCACAAAGGAGAAATCCACGCCCAGACCGCCCGTAAGGTCCACGTATGAGCCTCCAACGGGCAGCAGCCTCGAGATGACCTTCGCCTTGTAGCGTGCGGTCTGTTCCGACGAGCACTGCTCCATGGCCAAATGCGGCGGATAGACAATGCCCTCGGTGGCCGCCCAGGTGGGGAGCTTGCGGCAGGCCCGTTGCCAGCCGTCGATCTGCTCAAGGGCAAAGGGCATGTCTACCCCGGGCCACCGCGAGGCGTGGAGGGCAAGATCGGCAACTGCGTCGCGGCGGTGCTGAATGATGAATTCCTCTGTGGTCATGTGCCGGTTAATAGAGATAGAACATACGATCCATCATCTGCCACTTCTCGTCGCTTGTGGCATCGGCGGCGCACTGTTGGAAGGCCGCGACAAACGTCTCCCACTCCTGCTGTCGGGGAAGGGTGGCGAGGCGGGCCATGGCGGAGTCCCAGTCGAAATCGAGTGGGGTCTCGACTATCATGAAGAGGCGGTTACCAAGAATATAGATTTCCATCTCCAAGATGCCCACGCTCTTGATGCCCTCTTCTATCTCGGGCCAGAAATGCTCGCGGCTGTGAGCCTGGCGGTATTTCTTGATGAGTTCGCTGTCGTCGCGCAACTCCATGGTCTGGCAATAACGTTTCACCGGACCATGGTATTCTTTCACACGGAATCCTTCTGTCTTCATCTTCTGTTATGTTTAGTTTGTTTGTGGCAAACTTACACATTTTTTTCCAAATACAGTCCAAGGAGAGCAAAAAACATGAGGTTTTCAGCTAAATGAATCGGGAGCATTTTCACAGGCTGCGTGCGTCTGCGCCCCAACTTATGCCTTGACGACAATACCCCCGTCGCCTTTTGGATGACACACGATGAAACATAGAAATGGAAGCCGCTTTCTGAGCCGCAGCGAGACATTAGACCAGTCATGAAATAACAGGTCGTCAAACCAACAAGATGAAACAAGCTGTTGAACATCCATGGGCTTGGCTTCCTAAGCAACGAAAAACCGCCGCTCGGACAATTGTCCGAGCGGCGGTAAATATTTATTATTTAGTTGACAGTCAACCAAATAACTACTTATTAGTCGTTGAGCTTGGCCTTGATGAACTCGCGGTTGAGGCGGGCGATGTTGGCGATAGACTCATTCTTCGGGCACTCAGCCTCGCAGGCACGGGTGTTGGTGCAGTTTCCGAAGCCCAGTTCCTCCATCTTGGCCACCATGGCCTTGGCACGCTTGGCAGCCTCGGGACGGCCCTGGGGCAGCAGGGCGAGCTGGCTCACCTTACTGGAGACGAAGAGCATGGCAGAGCCGTTCTTGCAGGCAGCCACACAGGCTCCGCATCCGATGCAGGTGGCGCAGTCCATGGCCTCGTCGGCATTCTGCTTAGGGATGAGGATGGCATTGGCATCCTGGGCCTGGCCAGTGCGCACAGAAGTATAACCACCGGCAGCGATGATCTTGTCGAAGGCCGAGCGGTCGACCATGCAGTCCTTGATCACGGGGAAGGCAGCCGAGCGCCAGGGCTCAACGGTGATGACGTCACCGTCGTGGAAGCGGCGCATATAGAGCTGGCAGGTTGTGGCTCCCTGTGCGGGACCGTGGGGATGGCCGTTGATATAAAGAGAGCACATACCGCAGATACCCTCGCGGCAGTCGTGGTCGAAGACAAACGGCTCCTTACCGCTCTCGATGAGCTCCTCGTTGAGAATGTCGAGCATTTCGAGGAATGAAGTATCGCCTGGGATGTCGTGCATCTCGTGGGTGTCGAAGTGGCCTTTGTCGGTGGGGCCGTTCTGACGCCAAAACTTCAATGTGAATGATATGTTTGTGTCCATTTTGTTTTGTAAGTTTATGAGTTGATGAAGTTTATTAGTTTTTGAGCTTTTAATATGTCTTCATCTCTGACTTCTTCGCAGATCTGGGAAAGCGCAAAGTATATATCAATGACGAGAGCATCTTCTCAACCTCATTTATCAGCTGTGAAGTCTTTATATAGTCGTCATCTCCTATATACTTAATGTCATGCAATGACGATAAATCATCCTCGACATTTCCATGCTCTTCTGCCAAACTATCAGATCCTTATACGTACTCATATCAGCGACAAGTCAAATCAGAAGCTAAAAAACTCAAAGACTTATTAACTTAGAAACTATGATTTATAGTTACGCGTCTGAACCTTGATATACTGGTAGTTGAGGTCTTCCTTGAGCAGCTCGGGAGCCACCTCGTCAGATCCCTTATACTTCCAGCAAGCCACGTACATGTAGTGTTCATCATCACGCTTGGCCTCGCCTTCCTCGGTCTGGCTCTCGATACGGAAGTGACCACCGCAGCTCTCGTTACGGTTCAATGCATCGTAGGCAATCAACTCACCCATGGTGATGAAGTCGCGCAGATGGATAGCCTTGTCGAGCTCCACGTTGAGTCCTTCCTTGCTTCCGGGCACGCGCACATGCTCGTTGAATTCCTTACGCAGTTCCTTGAGCTCTTTGAGTGCACGCTCCAGACTCTCCTTAGAGCGGGCCATGCCCACGTTGTTCCACATGATGTGATAGAGTTTCTTGTGGATATGGTCAACACTTTCATCGCCCTTGATATTGTAGATGCGGTCGATCTCGGCCTGCACACTCTTCTCAGCCTCGTCAAACTCGGGAGCGTCGGTCTTGATGTGGGGCACCGTGATCTGATCGCTGAGATAGTTCTGCATGGTGTAGGGAATCACGAAGTAGCCGTCGCTCAAGCCCTGCATCAGAGCGGAAGCACCCAGACGGTTGGCACCGTGGTCGGAGAAGTTGCACTCGCCCAGTGCGAAGAGGCCCTTCACAGAGGTCTGCAACTCATAGTCTACCCACAGACCACCCATCGTGTAGTGGATAGCGGGATAAATCATCATGGGGTTGTCGTGGGGATCCACGTCGGTGATCTCCTGATACATATCGAAGAGGTTGCCGTAGCGCTGGTCGACAACGTCGCGGCCCAGACGCTTGAAGGCATCGGAGAAGTCGAGGAACACAGCAAGTCCGGTGTTGTTCACGCCGAAGCCCTTGTCGGTACGCTCCTTGGCGGCACGCGAAGCCACGTCGCGGGGAACGAGGTTACCGAAGGCAGGATAGCGGCGCTCCAAGTAGTAATCGCGATCCTCCTCGGGAATGTCGCGGCCCTTGATCTCGCCACGCTGCAGCTTCTTGGCATCCTCAAGCTTCTTGGGCACCCAGATACGACCATCGTTACGCAGCGACTCAGACATCAGTGTCAGTTTGGACTGCTTGTCGCCGTGGACGGGGATACACGTGGGGTGAATCTGCACGAAAGCAGGATTGGCGAAATAAGCGCCCTTGCGATAGGCCTGCATAGCTGCGGTGCAGTTGCAGCCCATAGCGTTGGTGGAGAGGAAGTAGGTGTTGCCATAGCCACCCGTAGCGAGGCAGACGGCATGTGCGCCATAGCGCTCCAGCTTGCCTGTGACGAGGTTCTTGGCAATGATACCGCGGGCACGGCCGTCGATAACAACCACATCTTCCATCTCTGTGCGGGTGTGAAGCTCCACTGTGCCGTTGTTCACTTCCTTCATCAGTGAGGAATAAGCACCGAGCAGAAGCTGCTGACCGGTCTGACCCTTGGCATAGAACGTACGGCAGACCTGCACGCCGCCGAAGGAACGGTTGGCAAGCATACCACCATATTCACGCGCGAAAGGCACACCCTGAGCCACGCACTGGTCGATGATGTTGGCGCTCACCTCGGCCAAGCGGTAGACGTTGGCCTCACGGGCGCGGTAGTCGCCGCCCTTGATGGTGTCGTAGAACAGACGGTAGACGGAGTCGCCATCGTTCTGGTAGTTTTTGGCTGCATTGATACCACCCTGTGCGGCGATGGAGTGCGCACGGCGGGGTGAGTCCTGAATGCAGAAGTTGATCACGTGGAAGCCCATCTCGCCCAAAGAGGCGGCGGCACTGGCACCGGCCAAACCGGTTCCCACGACAATGATGTCGAGCTTGCGCTTGTTGGCGGGGTTCACCAGCTTCTGATGTGCTTTATAATTGGTCCATTTTTCAGCTAAAGGGCCTTCAGGAATCTTAGAATCTATTTGTGACATAATTAATTGACGCTAATGATAAATGATGAAAGGGATCAATCGGATTTAAGCATTGCACATGCTGGGAGCAAAGCCGAGCCAGAAAGAAATCACCAGGAAAGCAAACACAGCCATCAGGATGGTGACATACACCAGACCGATGCACTGCCAACGCTTCAACCAGATCTTGCCACTCCAGCCTAATGTCTGCATGGCGCTCCAAAAACCGTGAGAGAGGTGGAACCAGATGGCGCAGATCCATACGAGATACAGCACTGAGAATACAGGATTGGCAAACGTCAGCTTGATCCAGCCAAAACCATCCTGAGGATCAGGCATCACGTCCATGCCGGCGATTTCCGCAAACTGCATGTGATACCAGAAGTTGTAGAGATGCAGTCCGATGCCCAAAAGGATGATGATACCCAAAACGAGCATGTTCTGCGACGCCCAGCTTACCTCGGGGCGACGACTTGTGACCTCATAGCGCTGCTCACCGCGGGCACGACGGTTCTGTGCTGTCAGGATAAAGGCAAAGACAATGTGACACACGGCCAGCACTGCCAAGCCTATAGAGCCAGCAATAGCATACCAGTTTGCCCCCAAAAATGCGCAAATCGTGTTGTAGGCATCCCCCGAAAAGAATGCGGCAACATTCATGCAGCAGTGGAAGGTCAAAAATAGAATAAGGCAGATGCCGGTTACTGACATCACGACCTTTCTACCAATTGGTGAATTGATTAACCACATAGATGATTGAATTTAGATATTTAAATTGATGAATTGTTTCGAGTTGTCCTTGTATCAATTATCATTCTAACAGGACAGCCCAACCAACTTAAGCGGTCTTCAGTTCGGGCTTCCCATACCAACTGCAAAATTACGACAATTTAATGATTAATCAAAGTAAAACAGATAAAATTCGATTATTTTTCTTACTTTTGTCGCAAACAAGCAAACGACAAAAATGAATTTTCATTACGATGTTATTGTGATTGGCGGCGGACATGCCGGCTGTGAAGCCGCTACTGCCGCCGCGAGGATGGGGGCCAAGACGTGCCTCATCACTATGGACATGAACAAGATTGCGCAGATGTCGTGCAACCCGGCCGTGGGCGGTATCGCCAAGGGGCAGATCGTGCGCGAGATTGATGCGCTCGGGGGCGAGATGGGTCATGTCACCGATGCCACGGCCATCCAGTTCCGTATGCTCAACCGGGGCAAAGGACCCGCCGTGTGGTCACCCCGCGCACAGTGCGACCGCGGAAGGTACATCTGGCAGTGGCGCACCGTACTCGACAGTGTGGACAACCTCAACATCTGGCAGGACCAGGCCGACGAGCTTCTCGTGGAGAACGGCGAGGCGGTGGGCGTGCGCACCATTTGGGGCGTAGAGTTCCATGCCAAGTGTGTCGTAGTCACCGCAGGCACATTTCTCAACGGACTTCTCCACATTGGCCGCCACATGTTTCCTGGCGGACGCTGTGCCGAACCTGCCGTACCCCACTTCACGGAGAGCATCACGCGCCACGGCATCCGGTCGGCCCGGATGAAAACGGGCACCCCCGTGCGCCTCGACCGCCGGAGTATCCATTTTGAAGACACCGAGAAGCAACCGGGCGAGGCCGATTTCCATCAGTTTTCCTTCATGGGACCCCACAGGGTATTGCAACAACTGCCCTGCTGGACCTGCTACACCAACAAGGAGGCCCACGACACCCTGCGCTCCGGACTGGCCGACTCGCCGCTCTTCAACGGACAGATCCAGTCTACGGGCCCGCGCTACTGCCCCAGCATCGAGACCAAACTCGTCACCTTTCCCGACAAAGACCAGCACCCGCTCTTCATAGAGCCCGAAGGAGAAAACACCAACGAGATGTACTTAAACGGTTTCTCCTCATCCATGCCCATCGAAGTACAGCTCGACGCCATCCACAAAATTCCGGCATTGCGCGACGCCGTGGCCTACCGCCCGGGCTACGCCATAGAATACGACTACTTCGATCCCACGCAACTCAACCACAGTCTGGAGTCGAAAGTCGTGCCGGGCCTTTTCTTCGCCGGGCAGGTAAACGGAACTACAGGCTACGAGGAGGCGGCGGGCCAGGGTATCGTGGCCGGAATCAACGCAGCCTTGAAATGCGGCGGGAGCGAGCCCTTGGTGATGAAACGCGACGAAAGCTATATTGGCGTACTCATCGACGACCTCTGCACCTGCGGTGTTGACGAACCCTACCGCATGTTTACGTCGCGCGCTGAATATCGTATCCTTCTTCGGCAAGACGATGCCGATGCCCGGCTGACCGAAAGGAGCTATCAATTGGGACTGGCAACGCGTGAACGCTACGACTGGTGGAAGGAGAAGGAAACGGCCATTGGACGCATCGTTGAATTCTGTCAGCAGACTTCGGTGAAGCCTTCTGAGGTGAACGATGCATTGGAGCGTTTCGGCTCTACCCCACTCCGCACCGGCTGCAAACTTTCAGAACTTGTATGCCGCCCGCAATTGTCGTTGGAAAAGCTCAAACCTATTTTCCCGCGACTGGCAGAACTGATGGACGCGCCGAAAAACCGCAAGGAAGAAATCGCGGAGGCAGCAGAGATCAAAATGAAATATAAAGGATATATAGAGCGCGAACGCATCGTGGCGGAGAAGATGCACCGACTGGAAGACATCAAGATAAAGGGCCATTTCAACTACGAGGATCTTCACGAACTCTCTACTGAATGCAGGCAGAAGCTCAAAGCCATTAACCCCGATACTTTGGGGCAGGCCAGCCGCATTCCCGGAGTCAGCCCAAGCGACATCAACGTGCTGCTCGTACTGATGGGGAGATAAGCTGAAAAGCCTCATTCGCTCAATCTCTGTTCTTGCCGATCAATCCGTGAAACGAGAATGTTCCACGTGAAACAGCTTTAAGATTAATCCGTTGAAATCGAAACACTTAGACATAAACCATTTAACAAGAAATGAATAATGAAACGCTATTGGCCAACCTGCGGGTAATACCCGATTGGCCCATCAAGGGAGTGAACTTCAGAGACGTCACGACACTATTTAAAAATGGTGATTGCGTCAAGATTATCACCGATGAAATGACCGACCTCTACAAGGACAAAGGCATCACCAAAGTGGTAGGTATCGAGAGCCGGGGGTTCGTCATGTCGTCGGCAGTAGCTCTAAGATTAGGCGCAGGCATCGTATTGTGCCGCAAGCCTGGCAAGCTTCCCTGCGACACCGTGCAGCAGACTTATCAAAAGGAGTATGGGGCCGACACCATCGAGATTCATAAGGACGCCATAACAAGCGACGACATTGTACTGCTTCACGACGATCTGCTCGCAACAGGCGGAACGATGAAAGCGGCCTGCGACCTCGTTAAGAAGTTTCATCCGAAGAAAATCTACGTGAACTTCATCATCGAACTGAACCACGAATTTCCGAAGGCGCGCGATATATTTGACCAGGATATAGAAATCACTTCCCTTATCAAATTATAGCGTATAAAGGGGTGGGGCTACTTTGCCCTACCCCTTTATTCTGCCATCTCCCGAAACATCCGAAACGGTGATGGGGATAAAAATGTAGACCCCATGAAAGCTTAGCCATTACACACTTCGGCAGTCAGGCGATAGGTTCAAGACTTTCGGTTTTTCGGAAACAGGCTGAAGCAAGATGTAGCGAAAAGTAGATCCCGGCGAAATCGGTAGCGGCAACATCTGTACCTCCGTTTAAGGTTATGAGCAAAAAGGAGGCAGAGCAGGAACCGGCGGGACTGCATCGATCTTTCACGGCCAAACGGAAACAAGAAAGAGTATGAAAGCCGGCCAAGGCAGAAACAAGCAACAGAGAGGCGCACGCAACACTTGATGGGTAAGAAAAGGACTGAAGGCCGATTAAAGTTTCACGTGAAACTTCAGAAGGCGGACAGACTGAAAAACAACTATATAGGAATTCAAATGAATAAAGAAGAGAACGAAAAAAGACTGGCCAGACTGAAGAACATCGTATTGTCGATGCCGGAACAACCTGGCTCCTATCAATACTACGACCGCGACGGGGTGATTATCTATGTGGGCAAAGCCAAGAACCTGAAACGGAGGGTCAGCTCTTATTTCCACAAAGAGGTGGACAGATTCAAGACAAAGGTGCTGGTTTCTAAAATTTGGGACATCTCCTACACGGTCGTGAACTCTGAAGAAGATGCGCTGCTTTTAGAGAACTCTCTCATCAAACAATACAATCCCCGCTATAACGTCTTGCTGAAGGACGGCAAGACCTACCCCAGCATAGTGGTGACCAATGAGACTTTTCCCCGTATTTTCAAGACCAGGCACATCAACAAGCGCTACGGCACCTACTACGGGCCATTCCCCCACATCACGGCCATGTATAACGTGCTTGAACTGATCAAGAAGATCTACAAGCCGCGGTCGTGCCAGCTTCCTATCACCCAAGAGGGCGTAAAACTGAAACGCTATAAGCCCTGCTTGGAATACCACATCCACAACTGTGAAGGATGTTGTATAGGGAAGCAGTCGTGGGCCGACTACCAGGAGAATATTCGTCAGGCCAAGGAGATTCTGAAGGGCAACACCAGGGAGTTGAGCAAGTGGATCTACGACAAAATGATGAAATGCGCCGAAGAACTGAGGTTTGAAGAAGCCGAAATGCTCAAACAGCGGTATCTCCTTCTGCAGGAATTCGTGTCGAAGAGTGAGGTGGTCAGCCACACCATTACCGATGTGGATGTGTTCACGATCACAGACGACGACAACAACAAGAACGCTTACATCAACTATATCCACGTGAAAAATGGCACGGTCAACCAGAGTTTTACCTACGAATACAAACGAAAGCTCAATGAGAGCGATGAGGACTTGCTCAACTTAGCCATACCCGAAATCAGAGAGCGCTTCCACAGTGAGGCCAAGGAAATCATTGTCCCCTTCGAGATGAATTGGAAGATCAAGGATGCTCAATTCTTTATCCCACAACGCGGCGACAAGAAGCATCTACTCGAAATTTCGCAGATGAATGGCAAGCAATATAAGTTTGACCGGTTGAAACAAGCCGAAAAATTGAATCCTGAACAAAAGCAGACACGACTGATGAAAGAGTTGCAGCAGCTTTTGGGCATGGAGAAGCTGCCCTACCAGATAGAATGTTTCGACAACAGCAACATCTCTGGCACCGACGCCGTAGCCGGCTGCATCGTATATAAAGGTATGAAGCCTTCGAGGAAGGACTATCGGAAATATAATATCAAAACCGTGGTCGGTCCCGACGACTACGCGTCCATGCAGGAGGTGGTCAGACGAAGATACAGCCGCATGGTGGAGGAAAAGCAACCCCTGCCCGACCTCATCATCACCGATGGTGGTAAAGGGCAGATGGACGTGGTGAGGGAAGTCACCGAAGGCGAGCTGCACTTGCCGATTCCGATTGCCGGACTGGCAAAAGACGACCGCCACCGCACCAACGAACTGCTCTTCGGCTTCCCGCCTAAGACAGTAGCCGTGGACGTAAAGAGCGAACTTTTCAAGGTGTTGACACAGATCCAGGACGAGGTGCATAGGTATGCCATCACATTTCATAGAGACAAGCGCTCGAAGCACGCTTTGCACAGCGAACTTGACGACATCAAAGGTATTGGCCCCAAGTCGAAGGACGCTCTGCTGAAGGCTTTCAAGAGTGTGAAACGAATGAAGGAAGCCAGCCGGGACGAACTGGTGAAGGCGATCGGAGAGTCGAAAACGGATATCCTGATAAAGTATTGGGAGAAAGAAAGCGAGAAATAATCTTGGGAGGAGGAGGCTAAGGACAGGCTTTTCTTAGACAGGCACTACCGGAAAACCGGTTTTCCACGCTGTCCCCCATATGCCTCCCCACGGGCCGGCAGATGAAAGCCCACGGGCCGGCAAATGAAAGCCGGCGGGCCGCCATATGGGAGACGGCATGAGTAGACAATCAACCAGGGAGGAAATCACAGTGTAGCGCGGATAAAAAGCCTGTGCCGGAACGCTGTATTTTTGGCCGACAAGGATAAATAAGGACAGAAAAACACGGCTGATCCCTGTTTTTTTGCTAACTTTGCAAACATGAGAATTGTAATACAACGAGTAAGCCAAGCTTCAGTAACAATTGGCGGTATGGTAAAGTCTGAGATCGGCAAGGGTTATCTCATCCTATTGGGTATAGAAGAAGCCGACACCGAGGAAGACATAGACTGGCTGGTGAAGAAGATTATCGGTCTGCGTATCTTTGACGATGATAACGGCGTGATGAACATCGATATCCTTCAGGCTGGGGGTGACATCATCGTAGTCTCTCAATTCACGTTGATGGCCAGCTACAAGAAAGGCAACCGCCCAAGCTGGATTCGCGCCGCCGGACACGCCACTGCGATTCCGCTCTACGAGACCTTTGTAGAACGTCTGAGCAAATTTCTTGGGAAGCCGGTAGGTACGGGTCAGTTCGGAGCTGACATGAAGGTTGCCCTAGTCAACGACGGCCCGGTAACAATCTGCATGGACTCGAAAAATAAAGAATAAGTACAACCTCATCCCCCACGACACCATTCACCCCAATGGCACCAGCACCCCTAAAAAACACAGAGAACAATGACGATAAAAGAAGCGCAAGAGCAAGTAGATCAATGGATTAAGCAATATGGCGTGAGATATTTCTCAGAGCTGACCAATATGGCCTGCCTCACCGAAGAGGTGGGTGAACTGGCACGGGTCATCGCCCGCAAATACGGCGACCAAAGTTTCAAGGAAGGCGAAACGCCCAACTTGGGCGAAGAGATGGCCGACGTGCTGTGGGTGTTGATCTGCCTGGCCAACCAAACAGGAGTAGACCTCACGGAAGAATTCAAGAAGAGCATGGCGAAAAAAACGAAACGCGACGCCACAAGACATTTAAACAATCCAAAACTAAAAGTATAATATTCGACATGGGAAAAATCAAAGACATCGTCATTCACGACGAGAATGAGCAAAAGAAGCAGCAGAAACAACCCGAGAGCAAATACGAACAGGCCTTAAGCCTCTACAGTACAGATGTGGACGAGGCTGAGGTAAAGGCCGCTGTGGAGAAACTGGTAACGGAGAAACTGCCGGAGAACAACAATCCGGAGACATTGAAGTTTCTCTTGGGCAGCGTGGAACTCACCTCTCTGCACACCACAGATACAGAAGAGAGCATCCTCTCCATGGTAGAAAAAGTGAACAAATTCGATTCCGACTACCCCGACCTACCCCACGTGGCGGCCGTCTGCGCTTACCCCGTTTTCACCGAGCTCATCTCGCAAAGTCTTGAAGTCGACGGTGTAGAAATCACCAATGTCTGCGGCAACTTCCCGAGCTCACAGAGCCGGATGGAGGTGAAGATCGCCGAGACACAACTGGCCGTTGCCGACGGGGCCACAAACGTGGATATCGTAATGCCTGTTGGCAAATTTCTCAGTGGCGACTACGAGGGCGTCAGCGACGACATCAACGAGCTGAAACAAGTGTGCGGTGAGGAAGTGCCCATGAAGGTCATCCTTGAGGTGTGCGACTTGGGCTCACTCTCCAACGTGAAGAAGGCCGCCCTGCTGAGCATGTACGCAGGAGCCGACTACATAAAGACTTCTACAGGAAAGGAAAAGTCGGGCGCCACACCTGAAAGCGTATATGTGATGTGCCAGGCCATTAAGGAGTACTACGATAAGACGGGCATACAGATCGGCCTGAAGCCCGCTGGTGGCATCAACACCGTGAAGGATGCCCTCACCTACTACACCATTCTCAAAGAAGTATGTGGCGAGAAGTGGCTCACAAACTATTGGTTCCGCCTGGGCACAAGCCGTCTCACCAACACACTCATCAGCGAGATCGTAGGGAAAGAAGTGAAGTATTTTTAGGGGCAGACAATGGCTGACGACCTCTGCGCCCTTCTTAATAAAGAGAAACTTGCAGGACAAGGGAAGGTTACCCATCACTATACAGACAACGGCGGTTGATGTCAACCGCCGTTGTCTGTATGATGATGCAAGGCCAAAAATGTCTGTTACCCTACTTTGTCCGCTCAATCACATAGTCTAAATAGCCTCGCAAGGAACGACGGACCTCAGGATCCGTCACCTCTGACTCAAGGAAATGCACCGACTCTGCATGGATCTCCCACATTTTCTTTTCGGCATATTCAATGCCTCCGTTTTGCTTGGTGAATTCCACCAAACGCTCAATCTCCTCACGGCTCACATCTCCCGACTTCACCTTCCGGGCCAAGGCCAACATGTCAGCATCGCGGGTGGTATTGAGGGCATAGATAACGGGAAGGGTAAGCTTGCCCTCTGTCATGTCGTTACCGGTGGGCTTCCCTATATCGCTGTTGTCGTAGTAATCAAAGATGTCGTCACGAATCTGGAAGATCATCCCCAAATTGCTTCCGAAGAGCTTTGCCTGATGGATATCGTCTTCAGAAGCACCGGCCGACAAGGCCCCGATGGAGGCACAAGCCTCAAAGAGGGCGGCCGTCTTCTGCTGAATCACACGATAATATGCCTGCTCAGAGATCTCCTCATTCTGGATATTGGAGAGCTGGAGAATCTCACCGTTGCTCAGCGTGCGCCCCAGTTCTGAGAGATAGCGCACGACGATTTCGCTGTGGGTACGGCTCACGTAGAGCAGAGCCGTCGAGAGGATATAATCGCCGACAAGTACAGCCACTTTATTGTCGTATTCCGCATTGACAGAGAGTTGGCCACGACGCTGCTTACTTTCGTCAACCACGTCGTCGTGAACCAGCGAGGCCGTATGGAGCAGTTCCAGGCCAACGGCCGCATGCAGCGTGGCATCCGTGACACGGCCAAAGTTTTTCGCCATCAGCAGAATCAGCATGGGACGCATCCGCTTTCCTGCTCGTTTGCGAATATGGTCAAGCACCTGCTGCAAAAGGCCATTGGTGTGTGACAAAGATTCGTTGAAAAGCTGGACAAAATCATCCAGTTCTGACTCTATGGGTTGCTTGATGACTGAGATATAATCCATGACGAAAGTAAATTTGTTACAAAATTAGTGAATTAATCGGATATATGTGGCTTTTTTTTAGTAATTTTACACCAATATTACAAATAAATTATGGAAAAACTCTTTCTGATAGACGCTTACGCGCTTATATTCCGCTCCTACTATGCATTTCTGAAACATCCCAGCCTCAACTCCAAAGGGATGAACACCTCTGCCATCATGGGATTTTGCAACACACTTCAGGAAATCATGCAGAAGGAAAAGCCCACGTATTTAGGCGTGGCCTTCGACCATGGCAAGACCTTCCGCCACGAAGCGTTCCCCGCCTACAAGGCGCAGCGCGACGAGACTCCGGAGGATATCAAGCAGAGCGTGCCCTGGATCAAGGACATTCTCAAGGCGCTTCGCATCCCTGTCTACCAGGCCGACGGCTTTGAGGCCGACGACGTCATTGGGACACTCGCTACAAAAGCCGGACTGGCGGGAGTGAAAACCTTCATGCTCACTCCCGATAAAGACTATGGCCAGTTGGTCAGCGACAATGTCATGATGTACAAACCCCGGCACGGCGGAGGTTACGATGTTATCGACAAGACAGCCCTGACCAGTCAATACGGCATCAGCACCCCCGATCAGGTGATCGACCTACTGGCCCTCATGGGTGATTCTGCCGACAACTTCCCCGGCTGTCCGGGAGTGGGCGAGAAAACAGCGGTCAAACTCATCAATGAGTTCGGAAGCGTCGATGCCCTACTCCAACATACCGACCAACTCAAAGGAAAGATGAAGGAAAAAGTGGAGGGAGCCGTCGACGACATCAAGATGTCAAAATTCCTGGCCACCATCCGTACCGACGTTCCCATAGAACTGAAACTCGACGAGATGAAAGTGAAAAGCCCCGACGAGAGCGAACTGACCAAAATCTTCGGAGAATTGGAGTTTAAACGCCTTTTATCGAAGTTTGTTAACAAGCCTATCGAATCGCAAAATAAAGTTAATAACGAGCCGGATATTTTCTCCCTATTAGCAGCCGACCCTCAAGAAGAAGATAAAAATCAGAGTTTTCAGAGCCTTAAAGACATCGCTCATGAATACAAACTGATTGAAACAGAAGAAGATGCGCAAAAGCTATGTGATTTTTTAATGACAAAACAAATTGTCAGTCTGGATACGGAAACCACATCGACGAATGCCATTGATGCCGAACTGGTCGGATTAAGCTTTTCGGTGGAAGAAAATAAGGCGTTTTATGTGGCAATTCCCAAAGACCGTGAAAAAGCATTGCGTATTGTTAATATATTTAAAACGCTATATGAAGAGCCTTCCATCTTGAAAGTCGGGCAGAATATCAAGTACGATTATGAGGTACTCTGCAACTATGGCGTGCGCATCGGCGGGAAGATGTGGGACACTATGCTGGCCCATTACATCATCCAGCCCGAATTGAAACACAACATGGACGACATGGCCGAGCAACTACTCCACTACAAGACCATACATATAGAGAAACTGATCGGTCCGAAGGGGAAAGGCCAAAAGAATATGGCCGACCTCAAGGCAGAGGAGATTTATGAGTATGCGGCAGAAGACGCCGATGTTACCCTGAAACTGAAAAACGCTCTCCAGCCCAAGCTCAAGGAGGTGGAAGGTGCAAAACTGTTTGAAGACATCGAGATGCCCCTCGTGCCGGTGTTGGCCGACATGGAAATGAACGGTGTGTGCATCGACACGGAGGCACTGAAAGAAACGTCGAGAATTTTCACCGAACGTATGAACGACTATGAGCAGCGGGTATACACGGAAGCTGGTGAGCGATTCAACATCTCTTCGCCCAAACAAGTGGGGGACATCCTGTTTGCGCCCGACAAGATGCACATTCTTGACAAGCCTAAGAAGACGCGCACCGGACAATATGTCACTTCGGAGGAAGTGCTGCAAAGTGTGGCTACCAAGGCGCCGATCGTGCAGGACATCCTCAACTACCGAGGAATGAAAAAACTCTTGAGCACTTATGTCGACGCACTGCCAAAGCTCATCAACAAGCGTACGGGCCACATCCACACCTCATTCAACCAGGCGCTGACCGCCACCGGCCGGCTCTCGTCGAGCGACCCCAACCTGCAGAACATCCCCGTGCGCACCGACGACGGCAAGGAGATACGCAAGTGCTTCGTCCCGGAGCCGGGGTGTCTCTTCTTCTCCGCCGACTACAGTCAGATAGAGCTGCGCATCATGGCCCACCTCTCGGGTGACGAACATCTGATAGGAGCCTTCTGTGCCGGGCAGGACATTCACCGTGCAACGGCTGCGAAAATATGGAAGATTGACCTCGAAGCCGTCACCGACGCACAGCGCAAGAAGGCCAAGCAGGCCAACTTCGGCATCATCTATGGCATCACCGCATTTGGTCTTGCCCAGCGCATGGGTATCAGCAATGGTGAGGCACGGCAACTCATCGACGACTACTTCAAGACTTTCCCCAAGGTGCACCAATACATGCTCGACGCTATCGCCTCAGCCCGCCAAAAAGGCTATGCGGAGACAATGTTCGGCCGTCGCCGCTATCTGCCCGACATCAACTCGAAGAACGGCACCGTGCGTGGCTTCGCCGAGCGCAACGCCATCAACGCCCCCATACAGGGCACAGAGGCCGACATCATTAAGATTGCGATGATACGCATCCATAAGCGGTTTGAAGAGGAAGGCATCCGTTCGAAGATGATTCTTCAGGTACACGACGAACTCAACTTCTCGGTCTATCCAGAGGAGAAGGAACGCGTGGAGCAGATCGTCATCAGTGAGATGCAGGGAGCCTGCCAGCTTAGCGTCCCCCTCGTGGCCGACGCCGGCTGGGGCAAGAACTGGCTGGAGGCGCACTGATCATGATCGCGATGGGAGCTCCGCTGCCCGGGAGGTCCGCTATCCGGACTGAGGACCTCCCGAGCGTCTCACACCGCGCCAGCCTGGTTTCAAGGTTTTTCTTGCTGTGATGCAAGCCTAAGGCACGAAGACCGCTTTTTCTCCGAAGCTGGATTGCGAGAGGAATTCTTATAAGATTTTTGGAATCGATTCCAAAAATCTTATAAGAATTTTGGATTCTGTCGTTTTTTGGCAATCTTTTCACGAAAAGGAAACGCATAAGGCGCACGCAACAGCAACGGGAGAGGGACTGCATAGAGGAGAGCAACGGCGCTGTGCGGGCCACCGAAATGAGGTGACCCGTGGTTTCTCAACTTGGAGGGGGCTGTGAATGACAGCCCATCCCCCACTCCATCACCCCAACACGCTGTAGTAACCACTCACACAGAGAAATCCTACAAACAGGCAGACGGCGAGCCAGACTGCATCGCCCAGGCAACGGCGATAGTGCGACTGGCGGATGTCGTTGATGAGCGTGCCGGAAAGGCACATTATACCGAAATTCAGGCACAGCGGATATTTTCCGTGGATTCATGGTAAGTTTATATGTAAAAAAGGGGAAGGAAAGGAGCTATGGGTCTGAAGTGATGGGGTGGCCTTACGAGCAAGCTCGACGGCCTCCCCATCACTTCAGACCCACACCTTTGGTGGCAAGCCTGCCCATGATTTTCTATTACCATTTACTCATTGGCGAAGTCAGGACTATACGAAATGAAACAACATATCCAATCCACGGAAAATATCCATTGAATCACAGTTTTGGTTAGCGACTATACACACTCCACAAGGTTTGTCGGTTGCTGTTAATAATCTGCTTGGCAAACACATCAGCATTCCTTACAATCCTGATATTGCAAATGCATTCTTCCGTGCAGGCTTCATAGAATCATGGGGGCGTGGCATAGAAAAAGTGCTGGCTGCATGCAAGGAGTATGGATGTCCAACACCTCAATGGGTATTTGATGGATCTGTACTGAGTATGACGATGAAATACAAGAAGGCTGAGAGCGAGAGTGAAGACAAGAATGACAGATTAGATAAGATTTCAGATCAAGATGCTGTCATGGACGAAATTGTCCGAGATGTGTCCCAGATATGTCCCAGACACGTCCGAGATGTGTCCCAGATGTTGTTGAGTGTTGCTAAGAGCGGGCAAGGCGAATTAGGCATTGTGACTTTAATGGAAACAGCTAAGAAGACATCAAAGCGACAATACAGAAGAGATATTCTCGTTCCGGCTTTGGAATCTGGACTCATCGAGCGCACAATTCCCGACAAGCCAACTTCGCGTTATCAGAAGTACCGGTTGACCGATAAGGCATTGAAAATACTGAAAGGCAACAAATGACTATGACTATGGAATATCTAATACCCGATCTCAGCTCTTCCATCCCTATTTTACAAAAGATATCGGACGGACAGAAGTTGTCTTTTGATGAGGCATGGCCGTTGGTTACTTTATATAAGAAGTATAAGGATACCGACTCGATTGTAGATCATGTAGAGGGCACACCTAAGTCTGGATATACCCAATTACGAGTTGATGTAGAGGACCTTGTCAAAGAAACGATAGCCTTGCGGACAAACTCGCCGGCCACCCCATTGTCCGGGAGGTCCGCTGCCCTCAGCTGACTATAGAATCACTTAGAGTGTACTCCACATTGTATGGTGTCCGCTGAGGACTGCGGACCTCCCGGGCGTCTCACACCGCACCGGCATGGTTTCAAGGTTTTTCTTGCTGTGATGCAAGCCTGAGGCACGAAGACCGCTTTTTCTCCGAAGCTGGAAATTCTTATAAGATTTTTGGAATCGATTCCAAAAATCTTATAAGAATTTTGGATTCTGTCGTTTTTTGGCAATCTTTTCACGAAAAGGAAACGCATAAGACGCACGCAACAGCAACGGGAGAGGGACTGCATAGAGGAGAGCAACGGCGCTGTGTGGGACCACCTAAATGAGGTGACCCGTGGTTTCTCACCTGGGAGGGGGACTGTGAATGACAGCTCATCCCCCACTCCATCACCCCAACACGCTGTAGTAGCCACCCACACAGAGAAATCCTACAAACAGGCAGACGGCGAGCCAGACAGCATCGCTCAGGCAACGGCGATAGTGCGACTGGCGGATGTCGTTGATGAGTGTGCCGGAAAGAACCACAAGACTGAAAACCCAGAACGTGGCGGCGAAGTAGAAGCTCCACAACACGTGGCACCACAAGGCGATGGCGGTGCCCACGAAAGCCAAGAAAGAACAGAACGAGCCATTGTCGTTGTTCCAAAATTCATCCTTTTCAATCAAGTCCATAAGCATCTGTCGTTGTGTATCCCATTCCGAGAGGAATCTGATACGGTAACAATGCAAAGATAACCCCTGCATGTAAACAAACGATGATGACCGTGTGACGATTTGGATACAATCCCAAAAACCTTTTGGATTTTGCCATTCCCACAAAAATCGTTATCTTTGCAAATCGATTAAAACAAGAAGAAAACAATGGCTAAATCAGACCCTTCACAGACGCCGATGATGCGGCAGTTCTTCTCCATGAAGACCAAGCATCCCGACGCTCTGCTGCTCTTCAGATGCGGAGACTTTTATGAAACTTACGGCGACGACGCCGTGGAGGCCTCACGCATTCTCGGCATCACCCTGACCAAGCGCAACAACGGCGGTAGTACGGGCGACGTGGCTATGGCGGGATTCCCCCACCACGCCCTCGATACCTATCTCCCCAAACTCGTCAGGGCCGGCAAACGTGTGGCCATCTGCGACCAATTGGAGGATCCCAAGAAGAAACGGGCAGCCATTAAAGGGAAGAAGGGGCTCACCGAGATGGACAAAATGGTGAAGCGGGGCATCACCGAACTCGTCACACCTGGTGTGGCCATGGGCGACAATGTGCTCAACTACAAGGAAAACAACTTTCTCGCAGCCATTCACTTCGGAAAAAGCGCTTGTGGAGTTAGCTTCCTCGACATCTCCACCGGTGAGTTTCTCACCGACGAAGGCTCAGTGGACTATGTGGAGAAACTGCTCGGCAACTTTTCACCAAAGGAAGTGCTGTTCGACAGAAACAGGAAAAGAGACTTCGAAGAGCACTTCGGCACCAAATACTGTGTGTTTGAACTCGACGATTGGGTGTTCACCGAACAAACGGCACGCCAAAAACTGCTCCACCATTTCGGGACAAAGAACCTAAAAGGCTTCGGTGTTGAGCATCTCAAAAACGGCATCATAGCTGCGGGTGCCATCATGCAATACCTTGAGATTACCCAGCACACCCACATCAACCATATTACTTCTCTCGCGCGAATCGACGAGGAACGTTACGTAAGGCTCGACAAGTTCACCATTCGCTCACTGGAACTGCTGCAGCCCATGCAGGAAGACGGCAAGAGTCTGCTTGATGTCATAGACCTGACCGTGACGCCCATGGGAGGGCGAATGTTGCGCCGGTGGATGGTATTTCCGCTGAAAGACACCCGCAAGATCAATCAAAGACTCGACGTGGTGGAGTATTTCTTCAAGAAGCCCGACTTCCGCGACCTCATCGACGAACAGCTTCACCGCATGGGAGACCTGGAACGAATCGTCTCTAAGGTGGCTGTGGGGCGCGTGTCCCCACGCGAGATCGTGCAGTTGCGCAACGCCCTCGACGCCATCCGCCCCGTGAAGAACGCTTGCCTCTATGCCGACAACGAATCGCTCAAACGGATCGGTGAGCAGCTCAACCTCTGCGAGAGCCTTAAAGACCGCATAGAGAAAGAGATCCAGCCCGACCCGCCCCAGCTCATCAGCAAAGGCGACGTCATCGCCGACGGCTACAACGAAGAACTCGACGACCTGCGCTCCATCTCCCGCAACGGCAAGGACTATCTGCTGCAGATACAGCAGCGCGAGAGCGAACGCACAGGAATCCCCTCGTTGAAAGTGGGATTCAACAATGTGTTCGGCTACTATCTTGAGGTGCGCAATCCTTTCAAGGACAAGGTGCCGCAGGAGTGGATCCGCAAGCAGACACTTGTGCAGGCCGAGCGCTACATCACACCCGAACTAAAGGACTACGAGGAGAAGATACTCGGGGCCGACGAGAAGATTCTGGAATTAGAGGCACGGCTCTTCCAGGAACTCATCAATGCCATGCAGGAGTATATTCCCCAAATACAAATCAATGCCAACATACTGGCCCACATCGATTGCCTGTTGAGCTTTGCCAAGGTGAGCGAGCAGAATTGCTACGTTCGCCCTGTTATCGCGACCGACGATGTGCTCGACATCAAGCAGGGACGGCACCCCGTGATAGAGACCCAACTGCCCTTGGGCGAGCGTTATATTCCCAACGACGTATTTCTCGACACCGAAACGCAACAGATCATGATGATCACGGGTCCAAATATGGCGGGTAAATCGGCTTTGCTGCGCCAGACCGCACTGATTGTACTGATGGCTCAAATAGGCTGTTTCGTACCGGCGGAGAGTGCCAAAGTGGGCATCGTAGACAAGATCTTCACCCGTGTGGGAGCCTCCGACAATATCTCATTGGGCGAGTCTACGTTCATGGTGGAAATGACCGAGGCAGCCGACATCCTCAACAACGTCACCCCGCACTCGCTCATCCTCTTCGATGAACTTGGACGCGGCACCAGTACCTACGACGGCATCAGCATCGCATGGGCCATTGTGGAGTATCTGCACGAGAATCCCAAGGCACAGGGACGCACGCTCTTCGCCACTCACTATCACGAGCTCAACGAGATGGAAAAGAATTTCCCACGCATCAAAAACTACAACGTGAGCGTGAAGGAGGTCGACGGCAAGGTGATCTTCCTGCGCAAACTGGAACGCGGCGGCTCTGAGCACAGCTTCGGTATACATGTGGCTGAAATCGCCGGTATGCCGCGCAGCATCGTCAAGCGCGCCAACGTGATCCTCAAAGAGCTGGAGAAGGACAACGAGGGCGTGGGCCAGGCCGGCAAGCCATCCACGGCGGAGCGCCTGGCCAAACACGAGGACGGGGTGGAACTCAGCTTTTTCCAACTCGACGATCCTGTTCTGCGACAGATACGAGACGAGATTATTGGCCTCGACATCAATAACCTCACACCCGTTGAGGCACTCAACAAACTCAACGACATCAAACGCATCGTGACAGGGAGAAGCTGAATGAATGCATAATTCTCAATTCACAGTTCATACTTAAATGAATAGGTCATCATCGCGGCACTTGGTCTGACAGGCCGACACCGCTTTAGAAGAAAGTATTTATTGGCGCACTATCCGCTTCACGTTCACCATACTCATCAAGCATAGTGCCCTACTCTATAACATTTCAATGAATCCATTTACTTCTTATATCTCCACTTCTCTGCAATTGCCATAGCGACAAGTGGAGGCGACACTCGGACTTTTAGGCGAGGGTTGTACCATTCCGTTTATCGCCCGTTACCGTAAGGAACATACGGGAGGGCTTGACGAAGTGCAGATTGCCGCCATCAACGACTTGAACGGCAAGCTCACAGAACTGCGCAAGCGCAAGGACACCATTCTAAAGACCATCAACGACCAAGGCAAACTCACCGACTCCTTGCGCCAACGCATTGAGGCAAGTTGGGATGCCACGGAGATAGAGGATATCTATCTGCCATTCAAACCCAAACGCCGCACGCGTGCCCAGGTGGCCCGCGAGAAGGGACTGGAACCGCTGGCCACGCTCATCATGCTTCAACGCGAACAAGATCCGGCGTTTGCCGCAAAGCGGTTTGTCGGCAAGGACGTGGCCACAACAGAAGAGGCTTTGCAAGGTGCCAAGGACATCATCGCCGAGAAGGTGAGTGAGGACGAGCAGGCTCGCCAGAAGGTGCGCGCTGTCTATCGCCGGGGAGCGGTGATCGAGAGTCACGTGGTGAAGAAAAAAGCCGAAGAGGAAGGCGCACAGAAGTATTCCGACTACTTCGATTTCAGCGAGCAACTGCGCCGCTGTTCGTCCCACCGCCTCTTGGCCATGCGCCGCGGCGAGGCCGAGGGATTCCTCAAGGTGGGCATCACAGCCGACGACGAGGAGTGCCAAAGCCGGCTCCTGCGGCAGTTTGTGCGGGGCCGCGGTCCTTGCCAGCAGCTGATGGAGGAGGCCGTTACCGACGGCTTCTCGCGCCTCATCCGCCCCTCGATGGAGAATGAGTTTGCCGCCCTCAGCAAGGAGAAGGCCGACGACGAGGCCATCCGCGTGTTTCGCGAGAACCTGCGCCAGCTGCTCTTGGCCGCGCCCTTGGGCCAGAAGCGGGTGATGGGCGTCGATCCCGGAATCCGCACGGGATGCAAGGTGGTGGTACTCGATGCCCAAGGCAACCTCATCCACCACACGGTGGTGTTTGCCGTGGGCGACAAGGCGAAAGATCCACTTCACCGCTTTGCCGACATCGCTAAGCGGTTTTCCATTGAGGCCATAGCCGTGGGCAACGGTACGGCATCGCGAGAGACCACCGACATCCTGCGACAAATCAAGGACATCCCCACCTATGTGGTGAGTGAGGACGGAGCAAGCATCTACTCGGCCTCCGAGACCGCACGCGAGGAGTTTCCGGGCGAGGACGTGACGGTGCGCGGCGCGGTGAGCATCGGGCGGAGGCTGACGGACCCGTTGGCCGAACTGGTGAAGATCGACCCCAAGAGTATTGGTGTGGGACAATATCAGCACGACGTAGACCAGACGAAACTGAAGAATTCTCTCGACCAGACGGTGGAGCTCTGTGTCAACTCGGTGGGCGTCAATGTCAATACGGCAAGCCGCCAACTGCTCACCTACGTGAGCGGACTCGGCCCTTCACTGGCCAAGAACATCGTTGACTACCGCACGGCCAACGGTGCGTTCACTTCCCGTGCCCAGCTCAAGAAGGTGCCGCGCCTCGGTCCGGGCGCCTTCATCCAGTGTGCGGGATTCCTGCGTATCCCGGGCGCGAAGAATCCGCTCGATGCCAGCGCGGTTCATCCCGAGAGCTATAAGATCGTGGAACGCATGGCGGCCGACTGCGGATGCACCGTCAGCGAACTGATGAGCAATCCTGAGCGCAGAAAGCAGATCGTACTCGACCGCTACGTGTCGGGCGAAGTGGGCCTCCCCACCCTGCGCGACATCATGAAGGAACTGGAAAAGCCGGGCCGGGACCCGCGCGACAAGATAGAAACTTTCGAGTTTGATCCCAATGTGAAGACACCCGACGATCTCATAGCGGGAATGGAACTCCCTGGCATCGTGACCAACATCACCAATTTCGGTGCCTTCGTCGACATTGGCGTGCACCACGACGGACTGGTACACATCTCACAGTTGTCCGACCATTTCATCCACGATCCCAACGAGGCGGTTCATCTCCACCAGCACGTCCGTGTGCGGGTGGTGGAGGTTGACCATCGCCGCCACCGCATCGCGCTGAGCATGAAAGGCATCAGACAGTGACCACGGCCACGATGGTGTCACCTTCCTGAAAGCATGACGAGAAAACGCGACCGTTAGGCCAGACAGCACGGGACACTCAGGGGGGCAACAGGCCAAGTAGTGCCGCCATGACCAACAAAAAGCGATTATTCTTGCTTGAATGGCAAAAAACCGCTACCTTTGCATAACGATACAAACAATTCTTGGAATATGAAACAAGACCTCTTGATTTACAATACCCTGACGCGGCAGAAAGAACTCTTTAAGCCGCTCAACGCCCCCCACGTGGGCATGTACGTCTGCGGCCCCACTGTCTACGGCGACCCACATTTAGGCCACGCCCGGCCCGCCATCACCTTCGACGTGCTTTTCCGTTATCTCACCCACTTAGGCTACAAGGTGCGCTACGTGCGCAACATCACCGACGTAGGTCACCTGGAGCACGATGCCGATGAGGGCGACGACAAGATCGAGAAGAAAGCCCGATTGGAACAGTTAGAGCCCATGGAGGTGGCACAATACTACACCAACCGCTACCACAAGGCCATGGAAATGCTCAACGTGCTCCCGCCGTCGATAGAGCCTCACGCCACAGGCCACATCATTGAGCAGGCCGAGATGGTGGAAGAAATTCTCAACAACGGCTATGCCTACGAGAGCAACGGGTCCATCTACTTCGACGTGGAGAAATACAACAAAGACCATCATTACGGTATTCTCTCCCATCGCAATCTGGAAGACATCATCAACAATTCGCGTGAACTGGCCGGCGTAGGCGAGAAGCGCCACCAGGCCGACTTCGCACTTTGGAAGAAAGCCCAGCCCGAACACATCATGCGCTGGCACATCGACTTCAAATATAAAGACGGGACAGAGGCCAACGGACAGCCCCACTACCGCGAGTTCGTCTCCAACGGCTTCCCGGGATGGCACTGCGAGTGCACGGCCATGTCGCGCAAGTATCTGGGCAACCACTTCGACATCCACGGTGGTGGCATGGATCTTATCTTCCCCCACCACGAATGCGAGATCGCACAGGCCGTTGCCAGCCAGGGGGATCAAATGGTGCACTACTGGATGCACAACAACATGATCACCATCAACGGGCAGAAGATGGGTAAGAGCCTGGGCAACTTCATCACCCTGGAGCAGTTCTTCACCGGCAAGCACGAGACGCTCGACCAGGCCTATTCGCCCATGACGATACGCTTCTTCATCCTTTCAGCCCACTACCGCAGCACGGTAGACTTCAGCAACGACGCCCTCAAGGCGGCCGAAAAAGGCTATCAGCGCTTGATGGACGGCATCAGCGACCTGATGCGCGTCACGCCAGAAAAGGAGTCGGACGCTGAGACAAAGGCTTTTGTCGAGGCTCTGCCACAGCGTTGCTACGATGCCATGAACGACGACCTCTGCACGCCGCTCGTCATCAGCGCACTCTTCGACGCCTGCCATGTCGTCAACCTGCTCACCGACCACAAAGCTCACATCTCTGCCGACGACTTGAAAAAGTTGGGCGACACCATGCGCCTCTTCTCGTGCGACCTGTTAGGCCTCAGCAATGAGCATTGCGGCAGCGACGCTTCACGCGAGGAAGCTTTCGGCAAGGTGGTGGATCTCGTGCTGGAGCTCCGCAACGAGGCCAAGCAGCGCAAAGAATGGGCCGTGAGCGACAAGATCCGCAACGCTCTCCAGTCAGCCGGGTTCGAGGTGAAAGACACCAAGGATGGCGTGACGTGGAAACTGCCCGTGTAATTCATCATTCATCATGGCTATGCACACCCTTTGCCAATCGGCAAAGTATCCTTGGAATAACAAAAAAGGAAGGGGCTCAGCAATTTGAAAAATTATGAATGATGTATTTTAAAAGAATGTCCCACACCGCGATGATGTGGCAGACACTCCCTAAGAGTACAAAGAAATGAAACACCGTGTGCATATATTTGCGGCGGTGGAGCGTGTAGAAGAGGGCACCGGTGATATAAGCGGCGCCCTCTCCTATTATCCAGTAGAAGGCAGCCGGGGGCAGATTGTCGATCATGGGCTTCAGAGCCACCAAGATCGACAGTCCCATGCCCACGAAACACAAGGTCTCCACGTTGCTGTGCGATTGCAGATGCACGAAACTCTTCACTGTGCCCACAAGGGCGCAGAGCCACACAAAAATGAAGAGACCCCATCCCCACAACCCTGCATCGCGCAGACAAATCAGCGTGATCGGACTGTAGCTGCCGGCTATGTGCCAGTAGATGGCGGCGTGATCCCACTTGCGCAGCCGTTCTTTCCACACCGACCACGCGGGCAAGGCATGATAGAGCGTCGAGGCAATATAGGAGCACAGCATTCCAAAAAGGTAAAGGATCACGCCGGCCGTTGCCCAGCCGTCCTTCGACTTGAAGCACCAGAACAGAAAGACCACGCCAAACACAACGCCAAGCAAGATGCCGGCTCCATGCGACGAGGCATTCCAGATTTCTTCCTTGTGACTGAAATGCAGTTTGCGGGTGAAATGTACTCTCTTCATATCCAATGCAAACATACGAATTTATTCACAATATCACAACGAAAATAATCCTAAAAAATCTTTCTTATGAATAACGACAAACGCATATCCCTCCTTTTCATCTGTTTAGGCAACATCTGCCGGTCGCCAGCCGCCCAGGCTGTCATGCAGCAGATGGTAGACGAGGCAGGACTTGCTGGGAGATTCTTCATCGACTCGGCCGGCATCGGTGCATGGCATGTGGGACAGTTGGCCGACAAGCGTATGCGCGACCACGCCTTCCGCCGTGGCTACCGGTTGACCCATCGCGCCCGGCAATTCGACGCAGAGGCCGATTTTAGGCGCTTTGACCGCATCATCGTGATGGACGACGACAACTACCAAGCCGTCGCGAGAAAAGCCCACAGCGCGGAAGAAAAAGCAAACATCGTAAAAATGGCCGACTACTTCTCTGCATTTGCAGGGGAAAAGTGTGTGCCCGACCCTTATTATGGTGGCCCGGAGGATTTTGATTGGGCGCTCGATCTCATTGAAGACGGTTGCCGGGGATTGCTCCGCGCCTTTTCCGCTACCGATAGTGCTGATGTCCGTTAGCTGACGGGTAGAGAGGCGAAAGCTATATCTTCAGAGACTTCGATTTTGGGGGTCTGGCACAGCGGATATTTTCCGTGGATTCATGGTGGCCTTACGAGCAAGCTCGACGGCCTCCCCATCACTTCAGACCCACACCTTTGGTGGCAAGCCTGCCCATGACGAAAATCGCTATCGCGTAAAATTGCCTTACGGCATAAAATAAAGCAGCACACGAGTTCGATGGTAAAAAACATAAAACCGAGTTTATGAATGGTTTCATTCCCTATAGCCATTCTTGTAAACTTCGGTACATGGCCCAAGGCACAGATTGAGCGTTATGATGATCACGAAAGTATCATCAGGGCTTTCTAAACTGCTTGCGGGAAGATTTAGGGGATGTGATAGATTTTATGCCGTAAGGCAATTTTATGCCAAAGCAATTTTCGTCATGGACGGGCTTTTCCCCGTTAGGGGTGGGGCTAAGGTGATGGAGTAACCGGCGAGCTTGCTCGCAAGGATACTCCATCAACTTAGCACCATAGCTCCATCGGCAGCTAAAGCCCGTCCATGATTTTCCTTGTCTTTTGGGATGGAAGGGGGACACTACTCCTTTGGGTGAATGGGGGACACTACTCCTTTGGGTGAATGGGTGGCACTATATCTTGTTGAGTGATTGATGGTGACACATTGGCGATATCACATAAAAGCTGATCATGTTTCGAAAATCATCAGTTCATGTCGTCCGCCAAGTGCAAGCCCGCCGGCTCCCAAGTGCAAGCCAGTGGGCCCGCATGTGCAAGCCGGCGGGCCCGCATGTGGAATCCGGTGAGCCCGCATGTGGAATCCGGTGAGCCCGCATATGGAAGCCGGTGGGCCCGCATATGGAAGCCCGCATCAATAAAAAGATAAGGATGCATGAAATCACTCCACACATCCTTATGCTGTCGGTCTTTCGATTGGGGCTCAGACGCTACGGCCCCGCGATTTTATGAAGAATAGTAAGCTAAATTATTTCTGGCAGGCATCTTCCCGCTTGAAGGAGAAGGCTGTAAGCATCCAGGCGAGTTTCTCCTGCTCCTTCAGATAGTCGCTCATCATGGCCACTGTGACCTCGTCGCCGTTCTCAGAAGCCAACTTGAGCAGCTGACGCTCTTCGGCAATGAAGAGTTTGAGCGTGTCGAGTACATAGTTCATGCCGGCGTGACCGCATTCCACTACGTCGAGTTCCTTCACTTGCGCCACCTGCAGATACTTCGAGAAACGGTGCTCGGGAGTGGCGCCCAACTGGAGCATACGCTCTGCGATCTCATCAATCTTCTCGGCTGCGTCGTTGTAGAGACCCTCATACTTCTCGTGGAGGATAAAGAATCCGTGACCCTTCACGTTCCAATGGAGGTTGCGCAGGTTGGTGTAGTGTACCTGGAAGTCGGCCAAGAGCTGTGCCAATCCGTTGACGACTTTCTCTGATGGGTTGAGACCTGTAACATTCAAAGTTTTCATATGCTTATTGTTTTATTATTGTTCGTATTTACTTGTTTTCTCTGGTGCAAAGATAGCATCATTTCTCCAGGGCGACAACAGATAAAGACAATGGCACAATAGGTTAAATCTATATCATGGCTCAACATTCAGATAATCAGTAAATTAAGGCCGTATCACTTTTTGTTGCCTCATAGGATTTTTCTGCAATCCTCCCAATGCAGGAACCGTGAAGCCCGCAGTCCTTTAAGAGGGTCGCATTCACCAACTGTTTCATCCAGCCCTAATAAATTCCCCCTCCCAACACTCCCAACGAATGGGTGATCAATCGCCCATCCAGATCTCCTTTTACGGGTTATGTCACAGAACTTCTTGGATTCCTTTATTTGCGATGTTGGGTTCCTTAGAATTTAAGCCCTATGCTTACTGTCCACTCCCTACCTCTGAGTGGTGTGGTAAGATAGGTGTAGTTGGCTCCGCTGTAACGTGCCAACTCATATTTTTTGCGGTTGAGCAGATTGACGAAAGAAAACTTTATGGAAAGATTGTGCAGAATCTCGTACTGCGCTCCGGCATTAAGGAAACAGTTGGTAGAGTAAGAGCCATGAGTTATCTCGAACGTGGTCTGCGAGAAGTCACAATAAGCCTGCAACTTCTTCGTGGGGAAGAAATTTGTCTGGACACTGTAATACACATTCCGCAAGACATTGCTTGTTGGTGAAAACTCATCGTGGGCTTTCCAACTGATGTTGCCAGCTCCCGTTATGTCTATATGAAGCCAACTTAGTTTGTCCCAATTGATTGAAAGGGATGTGCTGAGAGCATTGTATCTTAGGTAATCCTCAGTCCCATTCTGAGAGGCAAAGGCCTTATTGTAGGAGTAAGACAACTTGTAATCCACACTCAGTCCAGCCTTACGGAATATCTTCCTTGTGGATAACGCCGCACTCCATGATGTACGACTGTTGTCTTTCCATTCAGGGGTAATTAGGGTAAGGTCGGCTACATACAGGCAGCTGTTGTAATAATCCCTTTTTACATGAGAATAGCCCACATAGATATTCCACGACAACATGCTTGCCGTATTCAGATAGCCCAACCTCATGCTTGCCACGGCTGCGCGGTCAATGGACAGACTGTCTGCATACATTTCGTATGTCCTGTAGTTGTGGCTTATCAAGGCATTGTAAAGCACATCGGTGGTGTTGGCATCCTGATTGTATCCAAGTGAGATGTCAGTGGTCATCATGTTGGCCAACTTATAGTCTATGTTTACAGATGGTGAAAACATCAGCCTGTGGTTCACGTTGTCACGCCAGCTATATTTGTATGAGATATATTCTAATGGAGCCATCATCTCTATTTCTGCCCTACTGAGGCCTATTGAGTAGGAAGGCTCAATCACGTGAAGCCAATAGCTGCTCTTGCGCTTTCCACCGTCAAGTTCCTCAATGCCCACATTGTTTTTCTTGTATTCCATGATATAGCCAAGTGTCAGAGTATGGCTAAAGAGGTTGAATGAGGTGCCGATACGGTTGCGCACAAACCAGTTGCGCAACTGTAGGGTTTGGTTCTTGCTTCCCAGTTCTTTGTCGAAACCTGCGTTAAGTCTTTCCTTTGAGCCGTATGCCCTCACTATGGATGACAGCATATAGAGCCTATCTGCTGTGTTCAGCGTCATACTCATGGTGTTTTGCAGGAGAAACGGCCTCCGTCTTGTCCTTTCCCTTGCTTCGCCAAGGTTGGTGAAGTTTCCGTTCTCGCCTTTCGTCACGCTTATGTTTCCGGCAACCTCGTCCTGCAGGTATACATCCTTTTTGTTCAGCTCATATCTTACCCTACCTTTCAGTAAGTCGGTCTTGCTGTGCATGCGGTTGTTTTCGAAGATGGTTACAGTGTCCTCGGATATGTATTGGTTGAAAGTGCTGTCCCTGTGGACTGTTCCCTCATGCAGATACGTCATGTTCACACGGAGGTTTGCATACTGTGAAAAGGCGTGGAGGTAGTTGAGGGCCACATAGTGTGACTTGTTGTCAAGATAATAAAGCCGTGAGATTGGCGGAGTGTTCAATGTGGGCGAATATAGGAATGCCGATGGCAGTGGCTCACTTGTGTACATATCTCCTATGCCCAGCATATCGTTTGCCAATGGCGCAAGACTTATCCCATGGTTGTTCATCGCTCCTGTCAACAGCAGTTGGTTTTTGGGGGATATGTTGATTGTCGTAAGGCGGTTGTCCCATATAGTTGGCTTGAAGCCTATACCGCCCTCAACCTCTCCGAAAGGTCTCATTCGATAATCTTTCTTTAATTTTATATTGAGCGTAGCCTTATCGTTGGGCACCTTGCCTTCCAAGGCTCTTACAGGCTGGTTGTTCTCCATCACCTGTATCTGGGCCACTGCATCTGCTGGCATATTCTGTGTGGCCTGGTTATACTGATACCCCATCAGGTCCTGTCCCTCAATGTCCAGTTTGTTGATGTCCTTGCCCTGATAGGTTATTCTTCCGCTCCCGTCCACCTCTATGCCGGGCAAACGCCTGATAACATCCTCTATATAGTGGTCTCCTTTTTGACGGAAAGCGTCCACCTGATAGAACAGAGTGTCCTTGCTTCGGCGAATGGGGTCAGCCGTTACGGTCACTTCGCCCAATTCAAGCGCGGCTCGTGGAAGAGTGATGTCAAGCCTGCCTTTGATGTCCTCAGTCTTCACATCCTTTTTCTCATAGCCTAATAGTGAGAATTGTATATGGGTTGCCTCTTTGTGTCTTGAAATGGAATACACGCCATTGGGGTTCGTGAAAGTGTAGGCAAGCAGTGAGTCATTCCCATTGAGCAATTTGCATGTCACGTTGGCAATGGGTTTCCCATCGTCGCTTGTCACCTTTCCCGTAATGTACTCCTGTGCTGCCGCAGTGGCGGAAAGCGCAAGAAACACTATCAGCCACAAAAGACTTTGTGTCTTTGTTCTGGACATTCAGCTTCGGTGTTTAGAATACAAGCTCAAGCATGTTGCTTGGATGTCTTGGAGCTGACAGCTTATATGTTGTACCGTCGGGGCGTGTCACTTCGCCAAGTATTCCCATCTCCACTGCCATGTTCACAAAATCCTCATCCTCATTCCTATAAGCCGTCAATGCCTTTTCTCTGTTTGTCTTAATATACTTTTTGTCGGCATACAAGTACATCTCCTTATACGACTTTGCCTCTTCCATGCCGCAGTAAGTGAATATCCAGTTCATATTCTCATCATGCAGCTCTAAAATAAGTCCAGGAAGACCGCCAAAGACATAAGGACCGTAAGGCATGGAGATACTCTCAGCATACCATGCGATATAGTTGCGTCCCGAGAACGTGCATCTCGCTTTTTTGCAGGGCACATCACCGATCAGAGTGTCTCCCTTTTCAAGTTGCCATTCGATAACGGGAGTAGGATAGGTGTATTCGTATGCTCTCAGCTTGCGACATTGTATAGTTGTCTTCGTGGCTGCCAAATCTGTAACCAGTGAAAAATCAAACACGGATTTGGATATGGCAACCATGTGAGCATCTTGCGTCTCTGCATTGTGGGCGTTCTCTTTGCTTTGCGCAAGCCAGTTGTTTAAGGAGTCTGCGACAAGCCTGTTGTAATCTCCAAACCTCAGGTATTTGTCGGAAACCATGAGCAAAGTCATCCCCTCTGTGTATTTGTCCGTTTTCGTTGAGTCCCTCAGGTAGCGCAGCTTATAGAACACATCGATTTTTGCAGTATCATACGCCTTCTTTTTCATCGTCTTATAGGCTTCCATGCCACCGTCAGGGCTGGTCATGTATGCGCCATTTGATTGGGAAAAGACACTGAGGCAACAAAAAGCAAAAATGAATGTTATGATATATCTCATATTCTTTAGCTGGCCGTATGGCCGATACCACAGCCCTTGATACTATTCGCGATTTTCACAGCCAGCAATACAACCCCCATTCGGTCGTTTTGTAAGGTATGCCTTTTCTGCATCCAAAACCCCTCTTTCAATTAATAAATTGAACAAGTCTATTGCTGTGTTTGAATTATCTGCTTTTACAGTTATTACATTTCCATTTCCAGTATGTATATAATACTTGTATGCTGACACCGTCTGAGGAGCCAGCGTACCCACAGCCATTAAGGCGGCAATTACAAAAAATCTTATTTTCTTTATAATTCTTAATTTTTGCCGAGTGCCTTCCCTGCGACTCTTATTGTTATTCGGTTTTTGATGATGATTGGGGAGCCTGAAAAAACAGGAATCATCATTCCAGCGTTATTAGGAACGCTGTAAATCTAACGAATATTATTGAAATATGCAAATTTTTTTGTGATTTTTTTCGCGTTACTGCTATTTTTGTTGATAAAAGCTTGTGGCTTTCTAAAATATCCATGTACAATGGAGGCCATCCTCTAACTCCCGGCTTGGCTCACTCCCCTCATGCTCAAGGATACGCGGTGGCGGCGATGGTCAACTTCCACCACCCGCACACGGACGTGCTGGTGGAGATGAACCGCCTCGTTGGCATCGCGGATGAAATGGTCTGACAGCTGGGAAATGTGGACCAGTCCATCGTTGTGGACACCGATGTCGACGAATGCGCCGAAGTTGGTGATGTTGGTCACGATGCCTGGGAGTTCCATTCCCTCCCTCAGGTCGTCGGCTGTCTTCACGTTGGGGTCAAACTCAAAGGCCTCCACCTTGCCGCGCGGGTCGCGGCCCGGCTTTTCCAGTTCCTGCATGATGTCGCGCAGGGTGGGGAGGCCCACGGATTCCGACACGTAGCGGTTGAGGTCGATTTGCTTGCGGCGGTTTCCGTCACCCATCAGTTCTGCCACTGTGCATCCGCAGTCGGCCGCCATGCGTTCCACGATCTTATAGCTCTCGGGATGAACCGCGCTGGCATCGAGCGGATTCTTCGCGCCCGGGATGCGCAGGAATCCCGCACATTGGGTGAAGGCGGCCGGCCCGAGGCGCGGCACCTTCTTGAGCTGGGCACGGGAAGAGAACGCACCGTTGGCCGTGCGGTAGTCGATGATGTTCTGCGCCAGCGAGGGTCCGAGCCCGCTCACGTAGGTGAGCAGTTGGCGGCTTGCGGTGTTGACGTTCACTCCCACCGAGTTGACGCACAGCTCCACGGTCTGGTCCAGGCTGTGCTTCAGTTTGCCCTGGTCCACATCGTGCTGGTATTGTCCCACGCCGATGCTCTTGGGGTCGATCTTCACCAGTTCGGCCAAGGGATCCATCAGTCGTCGCCCGATGCTCACCGCGCCGCGTACCGTCACGTCCTCGCCCGGAAACTCCTCGCGTGCGGTCTCGGAGGCCGAGTAGACAACAGATAAAGACAATGCTCCCATAAATAATATCTATAACAGACAATAAACCATTGAAATACAGGAAATTAAAAAAAGCAGAAAAAAAGACATGCAAGATCTTTTTTTCTGCTCTCCTGCTTTCGTCATTGGGACACCCAAGTTCCAAGATTGGTGACTATATCGACCCACTCATATGTTTTGCGGGTTTAGGGCGGGGATAACCCCCGCCCTAAACCTCTTGTCTGTAATATTCTCACACAGAGAACACAGAGATCTCTACCCGTGACGCACTGGATATTTTCCGTGGAATCATAGTGAGAG
>ONYL01000046.1 GCA_900322035.1 uncultured Prevotella sp. | reverse complement strand
AATTCGTAATTGCGTCACCATCAATTGCTGAAATAAGCTTATAACTAACTGATAATCTATGATGACACTTCATCCAACCAAAGATGTGATGAAGTCAGGAAGAGGATGCGCCATAATTCTGACGCATCCTCAAGTTTACCATTTTCCCAACCCGCACAGTAGTGCTGTCGGGTTGATACCATCAATGTTCTCCCTCCTCTTCTAAGTTCTTGAGGATTTTCCTCACCTCGGAAGGCTGTAGCCGGCCATAGACTTTCTTGCCGATCACAACAACAGGCGCAAGTCCACATGCCCCGACACACCTCAGGCAATCAAGCGAGAACAAGCCGTCGGGCGTGGTCTGTCCCACTTCTATGCCTAAGATGCGCTGAAACTCATCCAGCAGTTTCTCGGCGCCACGCACATAGCATGCGGTGCCCAGACATACAGAGATGGGATACTTGCCTTTGGGTTCCATGGTGAAGAATGCATAGAAGCTCACCACACCATATACACGCTGGGCGGGAATCTGGAGCCGCCGGGCTATGAGCCGCTGGGCAGGCAAAGGCAGATAACCCAAATGAGCTTGGGTGTCCTTCAGGATGTTGACCAGTTCGCCTTCCTTATTATTATATTCATCGCAGATGGCCTCTATCTGGGCCACGGCAGCGCAGGATAACTTATCTTTGTTCATCGTTATTGTATCGTTTTATCCATATAGTGAGTGTGAAGCAGTTGATGGGCCAAGTGACCGAGTGGTTTGCCCAAATACACTTCATAAAGTTGCTGGATATAGGGGTTCTGATGCGACTTGCGTATGGTCTTCTTGAGATCGCCCTCATAGAAAGCCTGCTGGCGCTTGCGCAGAATGTCCATATCGCCATGATGGAAAGGCTGACCGCCTCCACCTAAACAACCGCCAGGACAGGCCATCACCTCTATCACGTGATACGGACTCTTGCCGGCCCTCACCTCATTGAAGAGTTTGCGGGCATTTCCCAACGTGTGGGCCACGGCAACGCGCAGGTCTACATTGCCCAGTCTGACGGTTGCGGCCTTGATGCCGTCCATACCACGCACGCCTTTATAGTCGATGTGGTCGATGTTGGTGCCGGTATACCAGTCGGCAGCGGTGCGCAGGGCGGCTTCCATCACGCCACCTGTCGTGCCGAAGATGAGTCCGGCTCCGCTGCTGGCTCCCAACGGACGGTCGAAGTCGCCTTCAGGCAGGGCGTCGAAGTTGGTGCCCATCTCACGAATAAGTTTGCCGAGCTCGCGGGTGGTGAGCACATAGTCCACGTCGCGGTTGCCTTTCTGGGCGAATTCAGGACGTGAGCATTCAAATTTCTTGGCTATGCACGGCATGATGGACACCACGACCAGCTTCTCGCGCGGCACGTTGAGCTTCTCGGCCCAAAAGTTCTTGGCGATGGCTCCGAACATCTGCTGCGGCGAGCGGGCCGTCGAGGGATAGTCGAGCAGGTCGGGGAACTGATGCTCATAGAAGTTGACCCATGCCGGGCAACACGAGGTAGTAATGGGCAGCTTCACGGTCTTGTCGCCCTGCAGGAAACGGCCCAGGCGGTCAAGCACTTCGGCAGCCTCTTCCATGATGGTGAGGTCGGCTGCAAAGTCGGTATCGAAAACGTAGTCCACGCCCAACTGGCGCAGGGCCGTAACCATCTTGCCCGTGACGAGCGTGCCGGGCTCCTTGCCGAACATCTCGCCCAGGGCCACGCGTACGGCAGGTGCTGTCTGAACAGCCACAATCTTGTCGGGATTACTGATGTCGTCGAGCAACTGGTTGATATATTCTTTCTCCGACAGGGCTCCCACAGGACAAACGGCTACGCACTGTCCGCAATAGGTGCACTCGGTTTTTGACAGGGGGAGGTCGAAAGTAGGCGCAATGGTGGTGTTGAAACCGCGCCGCACGGCACCGAGAGCGCCAACGGTCTGCATGTCGTTGCAGACGGTCTCGCAGCGGCGGCAGAACACGCACTTGTCCATATTGCGCACGATGGCCGGCGTCACTTCACGCTTGCGGGGCGAGAGTTCGCAACCCGTAAAGGGAGATTCGCGCACATTGAGTTTCTGGGCCATGCGCTGCAGTTCGCAGTCGCCCGACTTCTGACAGGTGAGGCAGGCGTTGGGATGGTCGGAGAGGATGAACTCCATCACGAGTTTGCGGGCTCTCAAGACTCGCATGGAATGGGTATGAACGATCATTCCTTCCTGGCAGCGGGTGGAACAGGAGGGGGCAAGATTGCGACGTCCTTCCACCTCGACCACGCAGAGTCGGCAGGAAGCGGGGTGGTTGTCCATGCATGTGCCTTCGAGGTTCAGATGGCACAGGGTAGGTATGTCTATTCCCGTCTGCCGGCAGGCATCGAGGATTGTAGTGCCGGCAGCTACGTTGACGGGATGATTGTCTATTGTGATTGTCATAATTTTGATGGATTTGAGGCGTTTACCGAATGCTGATGGCGTTGTGGCGGCACTGGCTCATGCACATGCCACATCTGACGCATTTCTCTGGATTGATGATATGAGGACGGCGAGGCTGGCCGATAATGGCATCGGCAGGACAGTTTTTGGCGCAGAGGTGGCAGCCGATACACAATTCGGGGCTGATGCAATAGGTCACCAATGGCTTGCACTGATGGGCGCGGCACTTCTTCTGCCTGACGTGCTCCACATACTCGTCGTAGAAGTTGTCGAGGGTAGACAGTACAGGGTTGGGCGATGTCTGGCCAAGTCCGCACAACGCTGTGTCCTTGATGATGCCTCCCATTTCCTTGAGCATCTTCAGATCGTCCATCGTGCCTTCACCATCGGTGATGCGGTGCAGGATCTCCAGCATCCGTTTATTGCCGATACGACAGGGGACACATTTTCCGCACGACTCACCCACGGTAAACTCCAGATAGAACTGGGCGACGGAGACCATGCAGTTGTCCTCGTCCATCACAATCATTCCGCCCGAACCCATCATGCTGCCAGCGGCGAGCAGTGAGTCGAAGTCGATGGGCAGGTCCAGATGTTTTTCGGTCAGGCATCCGCCCGACGGTCCACCGGTCTGCACGGCCTTGAACTTGCGACCGCCCTTGATGCCGCCGCCGATGTCGTAGATCACCTCGCGGAGCGTCGTGCCCATGGGCACCTCGATGAGTCCGACGTTGTTGATCTTTCCGGCCAGGGCAAACACCTTTGTCCCTTTTGATTTCTCCGTGCCAATGCTGGCAAACCAATCCGCGCCACGGCGTATGATGACAGGCACATTGGCAAAGGTCTCCACATTGTTCACATTGGTGGGCTTGCCCAAGTATCCGCACTCGGCAGGATAGGGCGGCTTCAGCGTAGGCTCGCCACGGTGGCCCTCCATGGAATGGATGAGGGCAGTCTCCTCACCGCAGACGAAGGCTCCGGCACCATAACGCAGTTCGATGTTGAACGAGAAGTCGGTACCAAAGAGATGATCGCCCAAGAGTCCCAATTCCGTAGCCTGCTTGATGGCCACTTGCAGCCGGTGAATGGCCAGGGGATATTCCGCCCGGATATAGATGAGTCCCTTCCGGGCCCCAATGGCATACCCGCAGAGTGTCATGGCCTCGACAATGCAGTTGGGATCACCCTCCATGATGCTTCGATCCATGAAGGCTCCGGGGTCGCCCTCGTCGGCGTTGCACACCACAAATTTCTCTTCTGCCTGCGAGCGTGCCGTGAGGCGCCATTTGCGTCCTGTAGGGAAGCCGCCTCCACCACGTCCGCGCAGCCCCGACTTCTCTATGATATCGATGACATCGTCGGGGCGGCGATCCATCAGGCTGTCGGCCAAGGCCATATAGCCGTCACGGGCGATATATTCAAGGATGTTTTCCGGATCGATGAATCCACAGTTGCGCAAGGCCACGCGCTTCTGCTTGCGATAAAAGTTCATGTGCTTGGAGTCGCTGATATGGCGCCCGCTCTCGGGGTCGGTATAGAGCAGTCGCTCTATCCGCTTGCCGCCAACGATATGCTCGCTGACGATCTCCTCCACATCCTCCTTGCGCACTTGGGTGTAGAAGGTGTTGTCGGGAATCACTTTCACGATGGGGCCTTTCTCGCAGAATCCGAAGCAGCCGGTGCAGATCACGTCGACCTGCTCGGTGAGTCCATGTTTGGCCACCTCCTCACTCAGCCGTTGATAGATGCGCTCACTACCCGAGGCATGACAGCCTGTGCCGCCACAGGTGAGAATCTGCATTCGGGGCGTTCCGATGCTGATTCCACAGCATTGTCCCGTGGTGTTGTCCTGGCTCGTCTCGCGCAGTTCGAGTCGCTTCTTCACCTCAGCGCGCAAGGCTTTCAGGTCTTCTCTTGATTGAATTCTCATAAAAATGAAATTGATTGTTTATAGATTTGGGTCTTATGGGGCGGATGTTTCACCGGTTTCCAGAATATGAGTCACGGCCACTCCGTAATTCGTCATCGCCACCTGTTGGCGCTTTGCCTGTTCCACCCTCGCCATCATCATCTGACGGTTGAACATGCAAGCACCGCAATGTATGATGAGATCGTAGGGGGTGAGATCGTCGGGGAAGTCGCTGCCCGCCACAATATCGATGGAGAGGGCCTCACCAACTCGTCCGCGCAACAACCGGGGCAGTTTCACCCGGCCAATGTCCTCACCGACGGGAGCATGGGAGCAGGCTTCGGCGATGAGCACCCGCGACTGACCTGTGAGGCGGTCGATGGCCCGGGCGCCCTCTCTGAAATATTCGATGTCGCCCTTTTGTGCGGCGAAGAGAATGGAGAAGGTGGTCAGCCGGCACTCCTTTGGCGCCACAGTCCTCACCCTTCGCAGGGCTTGCGTGTCGGTGATGATGAGGCTGGGCACCTGGGTCAGCCGTTTCAGCGTTGCCACGATTTCCTCTGGCTGGCAGGCCACAATGGAGCAATGCCTCTCCAAGAGCTCACGGATGGTCTGCTGCTGGGGCAGGATGAGGCGCCCCCGCGGGGCCTCGCGGTCTTGTGGCATGATGAGCATCACGAGATCGCCATCCTCTGCCCAGCCTTGCGTGATGGGCACATCGACAGTCTTAGGTGACAGTCCGATGAGCGTCTGTCGAAGCTTGTCTATGCCACGATGGTCTGAAGCACTTGTGACAACGGTAGGCAATGCCGTTGCGGCATAGACCGACTTGGCTTGCCGCTCGGCGTCGCACATCAGATCGCCCTTGTTGAGTGCCACCACCATCGGCCGGCCTTTGAGACGGTGTTGCCAGTCCTCAATAAGAGGGATGTCGGCATGGTTTACCACCAATATCACGATATCGGCCTTGCGCAGGGCCTGCAGGGTCTTCTCCACCCGCATCTTCCCCACTCCGCCAACGTCGTCGATACCAGCCGTATCGGTGATGACGCATGGACCCAGGCCGTGAATCTCCAAAGCCTTGCTCACGGGATCGGTGGTCGTGCCCGGCTGAGCCGAGACGATAGCCGCCTGCTGACCCACAAGGGCATTAAACAGCGCTGATTTCCCGCTGTTGCGTTTCCCTACAAGCGTGATATGAAGCCGGGATGCTGAGGGCGTGTCGTTGAGGCTCATAGGTCTAAAATCTAAAGTCGCGCTCGCCAGTCTCGATTTCCGTTAAGTGTTGCTCGGTGAGTTGGCGGATCTTGACGTTGTTGATGAGCATGAGGGATTGCTGAATCAGTGCCTCACCCTTCTTTCGGGTCTCCGGCGACGCATAGTCCACGAGATACTCCTTGAGCGTCATGATGGCGTTGGGGGTGCAGCAGGTGTGGATCTGGCCCGACTTGCAGATACTCATGAAGCGGTCACCGGTGCGTCCTGCCCGATAGCAGGCTGTGCAGAAGCTGGGAATGTAGCCCATGTCGATGAGCCAGGCAATGACTTGATCGAGCGACCGCGTATCGTTGGTCTCAAACTGCGCTGTGTCCTTGTCGGATTCGGCATAGCCACCCACAGACGTGCGGGAGCCGCCGCTGATCTGAGAGATACCCAGGTGGAGGGCTTCGGCGCGCACTGCGGGAGACTCCCGTGTAGAGATAATCATTCCCGTGTAAGGCACGGCCAACCGGATGCAGGCAATGATATGCAGGAAATCCTCGTCGGCAACGGCATTGGGGAAGGCGCGCGGATCGATGTCGTCGGCAGGACGTATACGAGGCACACTGATTGTGTGAGGTCCAACACCGAAGCAGGCCTCAAGGTGCTCGGCATGCATCAGCATCCCAACAAAGTCGTAAGCGTAGGGCGACAGACCGAAGAGGACGCCACAGCCCACATCGTCAATGCCTGCCGTCTGGGCACGGTCCATGGCTTCGGTGTGCCAGGCATAGTCGCTCTTGGGACCCGTGGGATGTAGACGCTCATAGTTCTCTTTGTGATAGGTCTCTTGAAAGAGAATGTATGTGCCGATGCCGGCATCCTTCAGCTTTTTATAGTTTTCGACTGTCGTGGCCGCGATGTTCACGTTGACCCGTCGGATAGAACCATGCTTATGGTGAGTGGTATAGATGGTGTGGATACACTCGAGAATGTATTCGATGGGCGTCTCGACAGGATGTTCGCCCGACTCCAAAGCCAATCTCTTATGGCCCAAGTCTTGAAGGGCTATGGTCTCGCTGCGCACTTCGTCCTGTGTGAGCTTCTTGCGCGGCAACTGGGTGTTTTTGGCATGATAGGGGCAGTAGACACAGCCATTCACACAATAGTTGGAAAGATAGAGCGGTGCGAAAAGCACGATGCGATTACCATAGAAGCGCTTCTTCACCTCGCGTGCCAGGTTGTGGATGCGCTCTCTGACCTGTGGATCGTGGCAGAGCAGGAGCACAGCCGCCTCCCGGTGGCTCAATCCCTTACAGAAAGAAGCTTTGGTGATCAATGAATTGACAAGTTCAATATTGTTTTTGTTGGCCTCGGCATATTCCAGCGTAGCCTTGATTTCGGCGTCATCTATAAACTCGGTGGCGTGAGGAGAGTCAATCTTGTACATGTTTTTTTGTTGTTTTTAGTTATTCTATAATGAGTTGGGATTCACGTCCCTGCCGGCAGATATGGCAGTTGCCTGTATGATTTGTATGTCTTCCAAAATGAGCGACCATAAATCTCTGAGTGAAGGCTCGGAGATAGGTGTCTTGAATCCGAAAACCAGGTCTGGTGTTTTCAAGAATCGGGAATTTTGAATTCGAGAATGATAAATTGCAAATGAAGTATCATATGAGAATGATGTATGATGAATTGATGTATTGGGAATGATGAATTATGAATGAATAAGCCCGTCTCCCCTGCCAATACCGATTTCAAAGCCAGCGAGTCTCAGGTTTGTTTCCAATCTCTTCCAATCCTCGATGGTATCTATGGCACCAGGATCCTTGTGCTCATAAAGTTCATAGGCTCTCCGTGCGCTGACGGGCGAGACGTTGGGCATCAGCACATTGGCCCCGGCCCTCAATCCAGCCATCCGTCCTCCCGGCATCATGGAGCCCAAAGCAGTGGTGGCAGGCAACAACACTTTGGGCAACATCAGTCTGACAATAGAGATGAGACGAAGCGTCAACTCCACACTACCTGCCGCCTCTTGGGCGAAGGGCGTGGCGTGGTGAGGAATGAAAGGCCCCATCCCCACCATGGCGGGACGTGAGTCGTGGATATACTGAAGGTCCTCCACTAAATTGTCGACCGTTTGTCCGGGGCTTCCCACCATCATTCCGCAACCTGTCTGAAAACCTAACTGGCGCAACCATTCAAGACATTGCAGCCGGTGGGCAAGACTCATCTCCTTGGGATGAAGCAACCGGTAGTGGCCCTCATTGTAGGTCTCATGGCGCAGAAGATAGCGGTCGGCTCCAGCTCTTTTAAACCTCAGATAGCTCTCACGGCTTTTCTCGCCGAGCGACAACGTGATGGCGCACGTCGGGAAGCGCTTCCTCAGTTGTCCAACGGTAGCTTCCACCCAGGCATCATCTTCAGCAGGATCTTCTCCACCCTGCAACACAAAGGTTCTGAAACCTAAACCGAAGGCTTTCTGTGCACTGTCCATGATTTCTTCTGTGGTGAGACGATAGCGATGGATTTCGTGATTGTCGCGTCTCAGCCCGCAGTAGCGGCAATTGTTTCTACAGTGATTGCTGATCTCCATCAGCCCGCGCAGAAAGATTTTCCTACCGAAGACTTGATCGGTAACCTCTCTGGCACTCCTGTGGAGATCATCTATGAGGGCTTTGTCATCGCACAACAGCAAAGACTTGAAGCCGGAAGCGTCAAGCACATGTTCGCTGCGCAATTGTTCTAAAAGTCCACCCATTCTCATCTGTATTAGTGAGTGAATATCATGAAAGGAAGTAATGTATAGGTTTTTGCGCAAATTTAAGGAAATTAATGGAATATACCAAACAAAATGCAGTTTTTTTCTTCTACCTTATAAATCTGGTCTCATATCAACGACCATACCCAAGACCAGCTTCTTAGTCTGTTGATTCCTTAGCCTAAGTGATACAAAAAGAAAGATGTTCCGGTTGCAGAAAAAGCAAACGTTGGCTCGGGCTCCTAAATGGAAACCCGCGGGATGGCACATGGAAACCCGCGGGATGGCACATGGGAGCCCGCTGGATGGCACATGGAAACCCGCTGGATGGCACATGGAAACCCGCTGGATGGCACATGGAAACCCGATAGATGGCACATGGGAGCCGGTGGGCAGGCTTTTGCAGGCCACGATGGATAATCGCAAAAATTTTTTGTGATCATCTCGAAAAAAACTATCTTTGCATAAAGTTTTTCCACCCAACAGGCAATATTGGGTGAAATGATTCATTATAATACAGAATAAATTAGAGAGATATGAAAAAAAACAAATTCTTTTTCCTGCTGATGCTTCCAGCAGTGATGTTGGTTTCGGTATTCATTTCGTGCAGCACGGACGATCCTGATCCTAATGCTTACGATTTCAACGACGAGATAGCAACCGGAACGTGGAAAATTGATTCCGTCGTTGGCTTCTACCCAATGAGATATTTTGTCCTCAACGACAAATTCAATGGTGGGACACTCTATCTGCAAAAAGGTGGCATGTACCAACTGACCAATGGAGACAAATCATGGAGTCAGACGGGATCCTGGAAATCAGGCAGATGGTATGTGATTCTCACGGTCAATGGTGGCGAACCGGACACTTTGCAGGTGATGGCCCCCCGCGACAAGAATGCTGCAAACTGGAGGAAACACTTAGATCTTTACAAGATACACCGCCAGCCCAGCAAAAAAGGAGATGGCTCGATCATCACCGATAAACAAGTACATATGTACACCACGAAGCAATAGATTTCTTAGACCACTAAATGAGGGGGGATAGAAGTTAGATGTCCGATGAAGGGTTATATCGCGAAAATTCTAACTTCTATCCCCACTTTTTAAAATTCAGGCTTTACAGCCAAATTCTCCCTCTTCCACAAGATACTGACTCAGCAGCCGGCCCATACGCTTCAATCCTTCCATGAGGGTGGCCCGTGGGGTGGCTATGTTGATACGCAGATACCCCTGCCCAGCTTTTCGGCCGTACATCGTCCCACTGTTGACCCACACTTTGGCTTCCTTGAGCAGTTTGTCTGCCACTTCGTCAGACGTAAATTCCAAGGCGGTGATGTCTACCCAAACCAGATAGGTTCCCTCCAACTTCAGCACTTCCAATTTTGGCAGCTCCTCATGGAAAAAGTCCTTCAAGGCTTTGTAGTTGTCGTAGAGGTAGGTATTGAGTTCATCGATCCACTCTGCACCCTTATTGTAAGCCTCCTGCAAAGCGATGACGCCAAAAGGATTCACGTCGCACGTCTCATTGATATTGACAGCACGATCAATACGGCGCAACCACTGGCGATTCTTACAGATGATGTTAGCAATCTGCAAACCCGCAATATTGAAGTTCTTCGTGGGAGAATTGAGGATCACGGAATTGTCGGCACACGCTTCTGAAACCGATGCGAACGGCACGAAGGTATAGCCTGGCATGATCAGCTCGCAATGGATTTCATCTGAAATAACCTTTACATCATGGCGCATACAAATTTCGTTCATGCGTTCCAATTCTTCCTTAGTCCACACTCTGCCAGCAGGATTATGGGGATTACAGAGCAAAAAAACCGTGGTCTTGGGATCGGCACACTTATTTTCAAAATCAGCAAAGTCGATGCGATAGGTGTTACCCTCACGGACCAGTTCATTCTCGACAGGCTCACAGCCACAATTGGCAATGCTTGAGAAGAAACAGTTATAGACTGGTGTCTGAATGAGCACCTTCTCGCCGGGTAATGTAAAGGCTTTCAAGGCTGCCGCCATAGCTGGAATCACCCCCGAAGTGTAGAGAATCCAAGAGCGGTCGATATGCCAGTGGTGACGGCGGTCAAACCAATTGATGATAGCTTCATAATAGCTTTCTGGCACCAGGGTATAGCCAAAGATACCTTCATCCACTCTCTTGCTCAAGGCTTCCTTCAGCTCTGGAAAAACTTGAAAGTCCATGTCGGCCACCCACAAAGGAATGACATCGGGATGGATGTCCCATTTCACACTATTGGTACCGACGCGATTATTGATAGAATCGAAATTGTATTTCATAATGATTTTTGTTGACGGGTTTCTATCTTGCAGTCGTGGCTCTTGGCAAATTCGTCATAGGTAATGCGTCCGATACAGTCGGCTACAATATGACCACCCAACGGATTCTTGATCTCAGTGATAGCGCCTCGAATATCGGCTTCCACAACAGAATCCTCAAAGATCCTATCGCAGGCTGGATCGAAGGTACAGTCTTCCAGCACAAGCCCCTTGGTATAGCACAACGGCTGTTCACCGCTGATATGACAACGCACAAGACGGATGTTGCTCGAATGCCAGGCAAGATATTCGCCATCGAGCTCTGAGTCGTATACGGTTACGTTGTTGCACTCCCAGAAAGAGTCTTTCGTAGTGATCCGCGCATGATGTATCTCCACGTTCTCGCAATACTGAAAAACATATTTGGCATCACTTTCCAGTCCGTCTACATAAATATTCTTGGAGAACATAAAGGGATAGGTGCCATTGTGAAGCTTCACATCCTTCAGCCTTAAACCATCAACGCGCCAAAATGTCTCATCGGCATCCGTGATATGGACATCCTCAAGTTCAAGATTGCGCATCTCCCGAAAAAACTTCGGACCATCTATGGTGCAATAACGCATCACCATGTCGTTGCTGTACCAAATGGCAGAGCGACTGGCAGGGGCAAAATAACAGTTGGTGATGAGCGAACGGTCTACATGCCACCAGGGATATTTTCCATAAAACTTGGAGCTGTCGCATTCCAAGTCGTGACAGCATTTGATTCCAGACTCACCATCGGTGATGGTAATATTCTGCAAATGCACGTCGTGAATACCAAAAAGAGGGCGCTCGCCTCCAAAAGATTGGTTTGATATTGATTCCATGATGAATAATCTTCCTTTTTGTTTATTATTTACTTTTTTAATACTATGCTCTTATATTTAACCGCTACAAAATTCATGCCATTTTATTGAATGAAAATGTAAGGGCTGAAGCTTTTCTTATTATGATGTACAATTACTATACAACATACAAAATTTAGAAAAAAAAAAGAAAAGCTAACTACGACAATTAAGGGAAAAACTACCCGAATTGCGGATGAAGCAAAATAAATCCGGCTACATGCAACAAACACGATAGCCGGATATAGGAAAATCTTTAATTCAACTTGCTCATAACCCGCTCGAAATAACGTTGCGTTCGCTTTAAGTTGTAATGCAAACCACCATTCCACATACGGATGGCCTTCTCAACGTTGTTGGTGGGATTAAAATAAGACTGGATGAGCAGAAACATTTCCTTGGACTTAGCAACACTGAAGCGGTCGGACAAACGATATCGTTTCTTGATTTTTCTACGCTTCATAATGATATTGCATTGTTCTACCAAAACCGGAGTAATCTGCATGACTCCTGCTGAATTACCACTCACAGCACGAGAGTTTCCGCCACTCTCTACTTCTATGATAGCTTCCATCACAGGGGTCCAGTCATAATCACATGCATTGCTACCATCTGCCTCTTCGCAAAGTGCAGACAAAGGAAACATCACACATGACAATAAAAATACGAATACAATTCTCTTTATTCTCGCCATAACAAACTATTTATGGAACCTGAGCGAATGAGAAAATAGAGTCGCTCGCGACAATAGATTATGAGAAAAAGTTATCCATCTGTCTCAGCTCCGTTAGATACCTTAGCGAATAACACGCCGTAACAACCGACGTCTTGTTATCCTTATATTTATCGATACAAAATTACACAAAATAATTGATTTGTGCAAGTATATTGCTAATTTCTTGATTATTATTAACTTAGTTACAAGAAATTAGCGAAATTGTTTACAAAATATTAACCAAAAGAACTTTGAAGCAATATAAAGGATGGTCGATTGGTACAAATTAACCCATTTTATGCATTTTATAGCCCAATCTTCTCAATTCGAGGGCAACCCCCATTTGATAAAGAACATGCAATGCAGCGACAAAGCAATAATAGGCATCTTTAGATCCAGCTTCTAATCCAAAATGCAACATGCGATGATAGCAACGGGCAGCACATTCCCCAACAAGTGATTCTATTTGCCGATGAGAAGCGTCTGATAGATTGAGAACGGATTCACAGATGTAATCATCCATATGGTCAAAATCCGTCTGCTTAAGAAGGTAGGCATAGAGATTCTCTACTTTGCCGTAGATCTCCCAATCCAAATCCCAATAATGAGCAACGGCCATTCCCAAAAATATGCACCAGCCCAATGCAACAGTGGGATAACCGTTGAACTGGGATACTGCGTCCTTTAAATATGCTTGTGCTAAAGAGGGCCAAAGTTGCTCCAGATCGGGTGTACTCTCAACAGGATCACCAACAACATTTTTAGGTTGCAAGTAATTCACCAAATCCTTACGAAAACTTTCTTCAAATTGCTGTAACATTGGAACTATTTTTTATTCTGCAAAAGTAATGAATAATATCCGATAAGCCAACAAACCCAGGGAAAAAGATTAAAAGAAGAATGGACATTGCAGTACCATCGGCGTAAGCGGGCTTAACTTCTCTGTTCGGAATGGGAAGAGGTGGAACCCCGCCACAATAACCACCTGATATTTCGTTTATATCGCTCCCGACTGACAGGACAAACAGATTTGATTTGACTTTTCGTCCTATCGTCAGATATCATCGGAGGATATATGACTATCGCCACAGTACAAGACCTTGGGTCCTACTCTCAGCAGGATCTCTTCAACACGCCTGAAAACATGCGCCATAAAGGAAAACCTTCGGGCAATTAGTAGCGCTCGGCTTTGACGTCACCGTCTTTACACCTGCGCCCTATCAACGTCCTCGTCTCGGACGACCCTCATGGAGCTCTAATCTTGCGGCCGGCTTCGCACTTAGATGCTTTCAGCGCTTATCCGATCCCGACTCGGCTACCCA
>ONYL01000074.1 GCA_900322035.1 uncultured Prevotella sp. | reverse complement strand
ACTCGTTGATAATCAATGTTGTTTTGTCAGCGATAAAGCTGATTTTTGCCTATTTCTGTCCAATAATCGTCCGTGGACGAAGCACCTCAAATGGCTGATTTACAGCGGGGTTACAGAATTATATTTTGTTTTGTTAACACTTGAAATGTTAATTCTCAGGCAGCCTACACCCAGGCTTGCCCTCCAATAAGGCCCGAAAATGAGGATAGCCATCTTATTATGCCATACAAACGACATCATTTTGGAGCTCATTCACGCTCCTCACATGTTCACGAGCCTATCTTTTACTTCCAATTCATGTAATGTGTACATTTTAATCACATCGCTTTCAGAACTCCGCACGACCTAAAAAGGCCTCGAAATGTGTAGATATGTGTATCTGCACTGATAATCAACATATTAGATACAATATATATTGTATCATAATTGTATCTTATTGTAGCATAATGTAGCAGAACAATCTTTAGATTGCAAAGATAATGCTTTTATCTGAAATAAGCGAATATATTACAGAATTTATAGTCCTGATTTCGTCTTATTTTCGTCCGATATGAATTTTCGCTACACACCTATTTTACTGTAGTTTAAAGCATTGTCCGTTATAACAATAGGGTAATTATTCTCCGACAGCTCATTACAGAGCTCTATTGCCGATTCATGCCAATATATGACAATATTGTCAAGCAGCTCAATGAAGTCATTATATTCTCAACTAATAACCGATTTTACTTCCTGTTAATCAACTTAAAGTTTACTACAGAGATTTATTTTCAACTATCTTCTTGTTTTATAAGTAGGAAATGATTATCTTTGCAGTTGAAATTGAGAAATTGATATATACTATGAGTATATCTTCTGGCACGAAAATAAACCAGCTGCTTGCCGCAACAGCTCCAACCGGGTTGATATTCTCCGACTGGATGAAGAAAAACGGCTATTCAGTGCAACTGCAAAAAAGATACAGGGATACAGGGTGGCTGACCACCCTGTGCAAGGGAGTCATGTACCGGACAGGCAGTCACCTTAATGCCTTCGATGCCCTTGCGTCTTATAATTATCAGCAAGACAAACGACTGAGAATAGGAGCTGTCTCTGCCTTGGAATATACCGGCTTCAACCATTATGTCCCGATGGGCAAACCTTTGCTGATGGTATCCCTACCTAAGGGAGAGAAAATGCCGCTTTGGATGAAGAGCGATGCCTATGACATGACTTTCCGTACATTCTCAACCACTGCATTTACTGATTTAGACGTAAACAAACATGATACGGAAAGTGGCACATTGTATGTTTCTTCGCCTGAGTTGGCCTTTCTTGAGTGCCTCGCTCTGGCACCGAAACAGTATTCATATCTGGACCTTTATTATATCATGGAGCAATTGACAACATTGCGTTCTGAGGTCTTACAGCGTTTGCTGGAGAATACATCCAACAACAGAGTAAAGCGTATGTTCCTGTACATGGCGGAAAAAGCCGGACATTACTGGTTCGAGGAATTAGATACAAACAAGGTAGACATGGGGACAGGAAAGCTGCAACTGGTGAAAAACGGCGTGTTCAGTAAGAAATACTCAATAACAGTTCCAAAAGAATTAAACGACTATGAGGGATAAATACAGAAAACAGGTGGAATTGCTGATACGCATTATGCCATCCGTATTCAAGATTAAGGAGTTTGCTGTGCATGGAGGAACAGCCATCAACCTATTCCATAAAAATCTGCCGAGATACTCGGTAGACATAGACATAACATACATCCCGATACAAGACAGGGAGACGAGCCTCAGAACAATAAATGCAAGACTACTGGATATAAAAGCAGACTTGGAAAGAACTATTCCAGGCATTAAGGTTATTCCCAAGCCCAAAGTCTGGAAATTAATGTGTACATTGGGCGAGGCAACTGTAAAGATAGAAGTAAACGGCACAAAGAGAGGAATTATCGGTGATACGGAAGTCATGCCCCTTTGCGAAAGAGCACGGGAAGAATTCCATATGGGATGCAAAGCTCGTACCGTTTCTTTCAGCCAGCTCTATGGTGGAAAGATAACCGCAGCGCTCAGCAGGCAGCATCCGCGCGACTTGTTTGACTGCAAACATATGACACTGTCTTCATTTGACGACGTGAAAGATGGATTTATGCTCTGTCTGCTTGGAAGTGACAAGCCCATAATCGAATCATTGCAGCCTCACGAGATAGACCAGACAGAAGCACTTGAAAAACAGTTCGAAGGCATGTCGGTATTGAAATTTGACTACGAAGATTATCAGCAGGCAAGAAAGGATTTAATCCAGATGATTCATGACGGCTTGAATAATGAGGACAAAAACTTCTTGCTATCCTATGAGCTTGGCGAGCCGGACTGGGAACTTTGTTCGGCAGGTGATTTGTCTGAATACCCTTCGGTGCAGTGGAAGCTCCTAAACATTCGAAAACTAAGAGAAACGAACAAGCGGAAGTTTGAGGCGGGCATCAAGAAACTGCGGGACTATCTTATGAAAGAATGATTGCAAAATATGGCCAAAGATATGGCACTGATGATCTTAGCTAGATAGAAATAGTGTAAATTAAGAACTAAGAAAAGGATCAGGGACTTCACAATTACCGTGGCTAGGAAAAGATATCGTAAGCCTGTCTGTAAGAATCTAACCCTCGGTACCTGTAGGAATCTAACCCCCGGTACCCACCAAAGGGATTTGAACCCTCGATGCCGGGAGGATACGAACCTTCGGTACCAAAAGGGATTTGAACCCTCGGTACCAGTAGGAATCTAACCCTCGGTACCTCAAAAGGGACTTGGCCCTTCGGTACCCGGAAGGATTCGAACCCCCGGTACCCGAAAATGAACCCCAAGAAATCGGCCATCAGCCCTTGCTATATGTCTCCATCATGATGTAAAGCAATCTTCATTTTGACAATCCGCTGATCGTCAAATAATGATTACTTCATATTCTTTGCTTTCCATGATTTTCATTACCTTTGCAACAAAAAGATACTTTTATGATGAACCTATTTACTGTCATTCTTATCTTGTTGGTGGCTGCCGAGCATCTCTACATCATGTTTTTGGAGACGTTCGCAACCACATCGCGCCATACCTCCAAGACGTTCAACATCGACGTGGATGAACTGAGCAATCATCATATCTCCACGTTGCTGAAGAATCAAGGAGTCTACAATGGCTTGTTAGCTGTGGCGCTGTCCTTTGCCGCCATCAACCAGGACTTGCTTTGGAGCCGTCTGCTGTTGGGCTATGTCATCCTTGTGGCTCTCTACGGAACTTGGAGTAGCGATCCAAAGATTCTTTTCAAACAGGGCGGGCTTGCTATTGCGGCTTTGGCGGTCAGTTTTATTGTGTGAGACGAAAACATTAATCAATAGGGCAATATTTATGAAGATACTGGGAAACATCGTTTGGCTCATCTTTGGAGGATTCGGCATCGCAGTGGAGTATTTCATTTCCTCGCTGTTGCTGATGATCACCATCGTCGGCATCCCTTTCGGCATCGCCACCATGCGGTTGGGAATACTTGCGTTATGGCCATTCGGCTCGCATGTTGTTGACAAGCCACAGGATGGTGGGTGCCTTAACATGTTCATGAACATTCTTTGGTTCTTCGTCGGCGGTTTCTGGATTGCCTTGACCCATCTTGGCTTTGGCCTGCTGCTTTGCATCACCATTGTCGGCTTTCCATGGGGCAAGATGCACTTCCGGCTGATGCGACTGGCATTGGCACCCTTCGGGAAGGAAATCGTCAACAATGACTTATAAATTTGGAAATATGATATCAGCTTCTGCCTTTCGCGGCCTATACCGCCAACCCATGCGTACACTCCTTATGGTTATTCAGACTGCAATGCTGCTGTTATCATGCCAGGCAGATGCACAACAAAACATAAAACGGAACAATATGGAAAAAGAGAATTTGAAGGAAATATATCTGGCCGGTGGCTGCTTCTGGGGCACTGAGCATTACTTCAAGCAGATTGACGGCGTAGTAGATACTGAGGTAGGCTATGCCAACGGCACGACCGAGAATCCGACTTACAAGGATGTCTGCACCGACAAGACTGGCTTTGCAGAGACAGTCCATGTCACTTACAATCCCGACAAGGTATCATTGAAGTTCTTGTTAGAGATGTTCTTCAAAGCCATTGACCCTACGAGCATCAACAGGCAGGGCCACGACACAGGAACGCAGTACCGCACGGGCGTCTATTACACCGACAGCACCGACGAGGCAACAATCAGCAAGGTCTTTGACGAAGAGCAAAAGCACATCCAAGGGAAAATCGTCGTGGAGAACCTGCCATTAAAGAACTTCTACACGGCGGAAGACTACCACCAGGACTATCTTGACAAGAATCCTGACGGCTACTGTCACCTGCCTCAGAGTCCGTTAGAGTTCGCCCGAAAAGCCAAGGACACAGAAAAGTAAATACAAGATGAAGAAGAACATATTGCTGACAATGTTGCTCATGGTGGCAACGATGGCCCTCGCAGCCTGCACGGTGAAGAAGGGTACAATTACGCAGAAGAATGCGGCTGCACAAACCGACACGTTCAAGACCAAGAGCGGAAAGGAGGTCATCTTTACCGCCATCAAACATGCCAGCATCCGCATCACTTATGAGGGCAAGGAGATAGAGGTGGACCCCGTGCGTGCCTTGAAGCCGACGACGGACTATAGTCGCTTTCCTAAGGCTGACTATATTCTGGTGACGCATGAGCATTTCGATCACTGCGACACCGCCGCCATCCGACAACTGGAAAAGCCGACGACTGTTATCGTGACGAATGCCAACTGTGCCAAGATTATCGACAAGAGCAAAGCCATGTACAACGGCGATCATATGAAGCTCGCTGATGACATCACTATTGATGCCGTCCCCGCTTACAACACCACACCGGGCAAGGAGAAATATCATCCCAAAGGCCGAGACAATGGTTTTATCTTGACCCTAGATGGCTTCCGCGTCTACATCTCTGGTGACACCGAGGACATTCCAGAAATGCGGAATATCAAGAACATCGACGTGGCTTTCCTCTCCACCAATCAACCATTCACCATGACACCCGAGCAGACCGCACGTGCTGCAAAAACCATCAAGCCAAAAGTGCTGTACCCGTATCACTACTCAGATACTGACATCCAGAAGGTTGCCGCTCTGCTCAAAGGCACCGGCATCAAAGTGCTGATAAGGAATTACCAATAACGCTTATGTAAAGTTCGAATATGATAGACGAAATATTAGAGAACAACCGGCGCTTCGTTGCCGGCAAAGGCTACGAGAAACATATCACAGACGGGAAGCCATCGGGCAAGACGCTTATCGTCACCTGCATGGACACCCGTCTGAGTGTGATGCTGCCTGAGGCATTGGGCATCAAGAACGGCGAGGTGAAGATGGTCAAGGTGGCGGGCGGTGTCATCCTCGACGACTACGATGCTGTCATGCGCTCCATCATCGTGGGCATCTACGAGTTGGGCATTGAGGAGATCATGCTCATCCATCATACCGACTGCGGCGCGGGCAAGATGACCGGCGAGCACATGGAGCATCTCATCCGTGAGCGGATTGCCGCTGATAAGGTGGCTGAAGTGGAACAGCACATCAATCTCCGCCAGTGGCTCGACGGCTTTGGCGACACCGAGAAGAGTGTCAGGGCTACGATGTATCGGGTGAAACATCATCCGCTTGTGCCCGACAATATCATTGTCCGTGGTTTCATCATAGACTCCACGACTGGAGAGCTGACAGAGGTGAAAGAGTAGTCATTCAATAAGAACAATATTTAGTCGGATATTGAATATGAAACATTTCCTTTTACTTTTATCAATCTTGGCATTCTGTGCTCAAGCTTCATTTGCCAATGATACATCGCTTGATAGCATGGCTGTTACCATGGTA
>ONYL01000021.1 GCA_900322035.1 uncultured Prevotella sp. | reverse complement strand
CAGCAATGACTAACGGGGAACTTGGAAAATGGATCACAAAGCAGGAAATCAGCTACCGCATGGTTGGATGATGGGATTTTCAACCGTACAGGTCGAAATTTTTTTAGTTATAACAATGATGATGATGGCAGTTTGTCTGGCCATGCCGGCAGATGCCTCCACTCCGGCTTCTGCCTTACGCAAAAGGTTGTTGAAGCTGGAAAAGCGTGGTATAATGATCGGCCACCAGGACGATCCCTTCTATGGAACCACATGGAAGTGGGATCGCGGGCGCAGTGACGTAAAGGAAGTCTGTGGCGACTGGCCGGCAGTGATGGGGTTCGAATTGGGCAACTTGGAGCTCGATTCCGCTCGCAATCTTGACGGTGTCCCCTTTGATCGTATGCGCGAGGAGATCCGTAACCAGTATGAGCGTGGCGGAATCTGTACGATCAGCTGGCATCCCACTAATCCCACCACGGGCAAGAATGCCTGGGATCCGTCGGGACGGCCTGTAGGGAAGATCCTCAGGCCGATGACAGCCGAAAACGAGATCTTCGATCTTTGGCTCAACCGAGTGGCCAAATTCCTTCTCTCGCTGAAGACCGGTGACGGCAAACCTATCCCCGTCATCTTTCGCCCGTGGCACGAGATGAGCGGTGGGTGGTTCTGGTGGGGCAAGGACTCTTGCGCGCCTGAGGAATATCAAAAGCTCTACCGCCGCACCATCGACTTTCTCCGCCAGCGTGGAATTGAGCAGTGTCTTTATGCCTATTCTCCCGGCGGCGATCCCAATGAGACAGCAGACAACTTCATGAAGTTTTATCCCGGTGACAACTATGTGGACCTCATGGGCTGTGATCTCTATGGCAATGAAAGCAAGGATAAGTATATCAAAGAGATGCGGCATGAATTAGAAGTAGTTTGTAAGGTGGCGAAAAAGCATAAGAAAATCGCCATCGTGGCCGAAACTGGATCCCGCAACACGCCCGACCCGACGTGGTTTACCACTGGTCTTTGGGCAGCAGTGAAGGATTTCCCCATAAGCTATGTGCTGCTTTGGCGTAATGCATGGGACCAGCCCACAGAGAATTTCGGTCCGGCTCCAGAAAAGCCTTGTGCTGATGACTTCCGTGTCCTCTATAAGGAACCAAGGAGCTTGTTCCTCAAAGACATCAAGTAATTCTATAACCTTTCGTGCCCTTGGGTGGAGTGTGGAGCCTCTGCCGGAGGCATGATGGCAGGTTGCTGAACTGCCCCTGGAATTGAAATAAGTAAATCATCAAAAACGTTATAAAACTATGTCTCAAGAATTTAAAGACAAAGTTGCCGCTCTCCGTGCACGTCACGAGGAACTGCTCAACAGAGAAAACAAACCCGTAGGCCACAATAATGGTATCTATCAGAAGTGGCAATATCCTATCCTGACAGCAGAACATACCCCCTTGGAGTGGCGTTATGACTTCAACGAGAAGGACAATCCTTTCCTGATGCAGCGTATCATGATGAACGCTACGCTCAACAGCGGTGCCATCAAATGGAATGGCAAATATGTGCTTGTCGTACGTGTTGAGGGGGCCGACCGCAAGAGTTTCTTCGCAGTGGTCGAGAGTCCCAATGGTATCGACCATTTCCGTTTCTGGCCAGAGCCCATCACTATGCCCGACGATACCCTTCCGGCCACCAACATCTATGACATGCGCCTCACCGTTCATGAGGATGGGTGGATCTACGGCGTGTTCTGCGCAGAGCGCCACGACGACTCTCACCCCGGTGACCTCAGTGCCGCCACAGCGACGGCTGCCATTGCCCGCACCAAGGACATGGTGCACTGGGAGCGGCTTCACGATCTGAAGTCGAAGAGCCAGCAACGCAATGTGGTGCTGCATCCCGAATTTGTCGATGGCAAGTATGCCTTCTACACCCGTCCTCAAGATGGATTCATCGACACTGGCAACGGAGGTGGCATTGGTTGGGCTCTTGTTGACGACATCACGAATGCCGAGGTCAAGGAAGAGAAGATTATCAACGCCCGCCACTACCATACCATTATGGAGGTGAAGAACGGTGAGGGGCCACACCCCATCAAGACTTCCAAAGGCTGGCTCCATTTGGCCCATGGCGTAAGGGGCTGTGCCAGCGGCCTGCGCTATGTGCTCTATATGTATATGACGGCCCTGGATGATCCGACGCGTGTCATTGCCCAGCCAGGCGGTTACCTGCTCGTGCCTGAGGGACAGGAGTACATCGGCGACGTGATGAATGTGGTGTTCTCCAATGGATGGGTTGCAGATGAGAACGGGCGCGTGTTCATCTATTATGCATCGTCCGATACCCGTATGCATGTGGCCACTTCCACCGTCGACCGTCTGGTGGATTATTGCTTCAATACTCCCGAGGATGGATACAGTACAAGCGCGAGCGTTGAGACGTTGAAAAAACTGATTATCAAGAACCGTACTAATAATAAATAAGGATTTTCTTCGTTAGAAGTTAGGAGTTGAATGAGGGATGATTCGGAGGAAGCGGACAACTTCCGGGTAGCGTCAGCAGGAGAAACTCCTAACTTCTCTCTTCCTTATTCCTACCTGATACACAATAGAAACAAAAAGGTCAATCATGTCTAAAATTACGCTTAAAGAGAAGATCGGCTATGCGTTGGGAGACGCTGCAGCCGGAGGTATCACATGGAAAATCATGTCGATAGCCTTCCCCTTGTTTTTTACCAATGTTTTCGGATTGAGTTTCTACGACGCGGCCCTGCTGATGTTCGTAGCGCGCATCATCGACGTCGTCACGGATCCCATTATGGGAGCTATTGCCGACCGCACGCAGAGCCGGTGGGGAACTTATCGCCCTTGGGTAATCTTTGGTTCCGTGCCTTTGGGGATCGTGTTCGCCCTTTTGCTCTATACCCCAGACCTTGGGCCTATAGGAAAGCGCGTCTATGCTTATTCCATCTATATTTTGATGATGATTTGCTACACCATGGTCAACGTCCCTTACGGTTCGCTCTTAGGAGTGATGACCGATGACGACGACGAGAAAAATCAGTTCTCGGCCTATCGTATGGTGGGTGCTTATGCCATGGGCTTTATCACATTGCTCTCGTTCCCCTATCTTCAGAAATTTGTGGGTGGCACCAGCCAGCATCAATATGCCGTGCTCGGTTGCTTCTTCGGAGCCTTGGCTGCTGTGGGCACCTTGGGCTGCGGACTGCTGACCAAGGAACGCCTAAAACCCGTGCGCGCAGAGAAGTTCTCTATGCACCAATTTGTTGATTTGGTGAAGAACAAGCCCTGGGTATATATGACGCTTATGGCCATCTGTACCAACTTCTTCAATGGCTTCCGCTATGCTGTGGCCGGATATATGTTTACCTATTGCATGGGTGGCGACATCACCATCGGCCGGCTGATCATCAACTACACCGTGTTCATGGCCTTTGGTGAGGTGACGTGCATGATTTTTGGCGGTCTCTCTCCGGTCGTAGCCAAGTGGCTGGGGTCTAAGCGCGGGGCTTTCATGTTTTCCGGCATTGTCTGTTTTGTGACGTCCCTTATCTTCTTTTTCATTCCTATGGATCCGAAGTATATCTGGGTGATGATAGGCGTGAGCATCCTCACCTCTGCAGGCATTGGCATCTATTCGCCGTTGGTGTGGTCGATGTATGCCGACGTGGCCGACTATGCCACCAAGAAGAACGGCACCTCCTCTACGGGACTCATCTTCTCTTCGGGTACGATGGCCCAGAAGTTCGGCACTGCAATCTCCGGCTCCCTCATCGCCATGTTCCTTGGTTTGGCCGGCGCGCACATGATCAATGACCAGTTTGGCAATCCCATCATAGACCCGGCGTCCATCACCGATTCCGTGCTCCAGATGGTATGGGCCTTGTTCTCGCTTTTCCCCGCAGCCCTGGCACTGCTCCTCATTCTTTTGTCCTATCTCTATCCGATTAAGAAATAAGACCGCCTGCAGGCCGAATGGGACCGTGTGGGATTTCTCCGCGGCATGGTTCCATCCGGTCTTTAAACAATGATTCATCAACGAAAACCAGACAAAATGCAATCAACCATAGACTTTAAATACGAGATGCTCCAGGAGTTGGAAGGTAATATTCTTCCTTTCTGGCGCAATCGGATGACCGATGAGGTCAATGGCGGCTTCTTGGGCCGTATCGACGGTAATGGCGTGGCCCATCCCGAAGCAGAGAAAGGAGCCATCCTCAATGCCCGCATCCTGTGGGCCTTCTCCGCCGCCTATCGCGTGACGCAGAATCCCGAATGGCTCAACACCGCAATGCGTGCCAAAGATTATATTCTCGAGCATTTCATCGATCCCGTCTACGGCGGTGTCTACTGGAGTCTGAATGCCGACGGCACGCCGAAAGACACCAAGAAGCAGACCTACGCCATTGGATTCACGATCTACGGCCTGTCGGAATATACCCGCGCCACAGGCGATCAGGATATGCTCCGCATGGCATTGAAACTCTATCACGACATCGAGGATCACGCCTACGACAAGGAGAACAACGGCTACATTGAGGCGCTGACCCGTGACTGGCAGCCCATTGGCGACATGCGGCTCAGCGACAAGGACGAGAATGCCTCACGCACGATGAACACTCATCTGCACATCATAGAGCCCTATACCAATCTGCTGCGTTGCCTCAATGAGCAGGGTGACGACAACAAGCAGCTTCGCGACAGGGTGGCCAACTTGCTTCACATTTTCACCGACATCATCATGAATAAAGAGACTGGCCACCTCGACCTCTTCTTCAACGACCGTTGGGAAGGCCGTCGCAATGTGGAGAGCTTTGGCCACGACATCGAGGCTGCATGGCTGCTGCATGAGACTGCTTTGGTATTAGGCGACGTGAATGTCGACAATGTGGTGAAGCGTATTGCCAAGGCAGCCGACGAAGGTCTGCAACCTGACGGGTCGATGGTCTATGAGCACTGGAAGGATACAGGAAAGACGGATACGCAACGTCAGTGGTGGACACTCTGTGAGAATGTCATCGGTCATATAGACCTCTACGAGTTCTATAGCGACCGCGATGCCCTCGACGTGGCTTTGCGCTGCTGGGAATTCATCAAGCATCATCTCGTAGATAAGGAGAAGGGCGAATGGCTTTGGAGCGTCGACGCTGAGGGCCGTCCCAACCGCGTTGACGATAAGGCGGGATTTTGGAAATGCCCCTATCACAACAGCCGAATGTGCCTGGAAGTCATTGAAAGGGAGTTTTTGATATAATCGATAATAATAAACAGGAGTTAGGAGCTAAAAATAGAGATTCCTTACTCCTGTTTTTTTATAGCAAGTCTTTTCAACCTATACGAAGGTAAACATTTAAGTTGATGACTCCTCGGATCGTAGATATTTCCATTTTTGCCTGTCTAAACAAGGACTTGGCATATACTAAGATATGTGGCGGTCGCATCCAACAGTCTTCGACGAATGGGCCGAAAGAGATCTAACCGACCTCGTCGTGCGCGACCGCAATCATCCCTGCATCCTGATATGGTCGATAGGCAACGAGGTGTTGGAACAATGGAACCAGGTCTCCACCGACAATCTCTCCCTTGAGGAGGCCAATCTTATTCTCAACGCCGGTCACGACAAGAGTGCTCTCTCTGCTGATACCGTGAGAAACGTCAATCAACTCATTGCGCTGCGTCTGGCCCAAATCGTCAGACACCTCGACCCTACGCGTCCTGTCACGGCGGGTTGCAACGAGCCCTCGCCCGACAATAATCTTTTCAAGAGTGGCGCGCTCAACATCATCGGCTTCAACTATCATCGCCAGTGGGTGAAAGACGTGCCGAAGAAATTCCCAGCAAAGCCCTTCATCATGACCGAGAGTGTCTCTGCCCTTCAGACACGCGGCTTCTACCGCATGCCCTCCGACAGTATCTTTGTAATGCCCAAGCGGTGGGATTTGCCCTATACGAATCCTTCGATGATGTGTTCGGCCTACGACAACAGCCACGCTGCTTGGAGCTCTACACACGAAGCAACCTGGGACATCGTAAAGCACACGCCTTTCGTTGGCGGGCAGTTCATCTGGACGGGCTTCGACTATATCGGGGAGCCTACGCCCTACGCCTTTCCCGCACACAGCAGCTATTTCGGCATCATCGACTTGGCTGGTCTTCCAAAGGATGTCTATTATATGTATCAGAGTGAGTGGACGGCGAAGCCCGTACTTCATCTCTTCCCTCATTGGAACTGGATCGACGGGCAGACGGTCGACATGTGGTGCTACTATAATCAGGCGGATGAGGTGGAACTCTTTGTCAATGGTGAGAGTCAGGGCGTGCGCCGCAAGGGCGACCATGATTACCACGTGGCCTGGCGTGTGACCTATCATCCGGGAGAAGTCAGGGTGATAGCGAGAAAGAAGGGCCTGCCCGTGAGGGAACAGACGATTCGCACAGCCGGCAAGGAAGACCATATCCGTCTCTCCATGGACTACCGCGGTGCCCAAACTTGTTTCATCAAGGCTGAAGTGGTAGACAAGGACGGAAACCTCTGTCCATGGGCTGAGGACGACATCACATTCCATGTCGATGGTGGGACAATACTTGGCGCTGACAATGGCTCACAGTTTTCGATGGAACGTTTTCAGCCCTCACAGGCCGGAGCCGTACAGTTCCACCGTAAGGCTTTCTTTGGCAAAGCCGTGTTGGTGGTAAGGCCCGACGGGAGGCAGCCTTTCACGGTGACTGCGGTCAGTCCAATGTTAAAAAAAGAAATTTCGCAATTTTAGAACAAATAAAACGTTAATGAATAAAACATTATTAGCAGCAATGGCATTGACATCTACGTTATCAGCCTCGGCTCAGAAGCCTGTCTATTTGGATGAAGCCCAACCCTTGGAAGCGCGTGTGAAAGACGCCCTCAGCCGTATGACCACACACGAGAAAATCTCTGTGATTCATGCGCAGAGTAAGTTTACGTCTGCCGGTGTGCCCCGCTTGGGTATTCGCCAACTGTCGATGGACGATGGCCCCCATGGAGTGCGTGAGGAATTGGAGTGGAATTCCTGGCAGCCTGCAGCCTGGACCAACGACTCTATCGTTGCTTTCCCGTCGCTCACTTGTCTTGCAGCCACGTGGAATCCCTCTATAGCCCATCTTTATGGCAAGGCTGTCAGTGAGGAATTTGCCTTTCGCGGCAAGGATGTCATGTTGGGACCCGGTGTCAACATTGCGCGCACACCACTCAACGGGCGCAATTTTGAATATTTCGGCGAGGATCCTTGTCTGGCTTCGTCGATGGTGGTGCCCTACATCCAGGGTGCACAAGCCAACGGCGTTGGCTGCTGCCTGAAGCACTTTGCGCTCAACGAGCAGGAGATCGACCGCTTTGCCGTGAATGTGAATGTGGACGAACGTGCGCTCAATGAGATTTATCTCGCTCCTTTCAAGGCTGCCGTACAGAAAGCATATGTATGGACCATCATGGCTTCCTACCCATTCTGGGAGGGTGTCCACTGCTGCCAAAACGATCATCTTCTCAACGGAATTCTCAAGAAGGACTGGGGCTTTGACGGTGCGGTCGTATCCGACTGGGGCGGAGTGACCGACACTTGGGAGGCTGCCATGGGCGGAATGGATATTGAGATGGGATCCTTTACCGACGGAAAACTGAAGGAAGCGGAGTTTGGCTATAAAGACTATTATCTGGCCGATAAATTTGAGAAACTCATCAACGAGGGAAAAATTCCCATGAGCGTACTCGACGATAAGGTGAGCCGCGTGCTGCGCACGATTTTCCGCACGGCCATGAATCCCAATAAAGTGATCGGTTCGCAGTGTTCCGAGGCCCACTATCAGGCTTGTAAAGAGATCGGCGAGGAGGGAATCGTGCTCTTGAAAAACAAGGGTATTCTTCCCTTAGAAGCATCGCGCTATCAGCATATCCTCGTCGTGGGCGAGAATGCCACACGGTCATTGACAAAGGGTGGCGGCTCGTCGGAGCTGAAGACGCTGCGCGACATATCGCCATTGGAGGGCCTGAAGAGCCTTTATGGCGACAAGATCGACTATGCCCAAGGCTACAGCTCCGGACAGGCCATCTATGATGTGGTCGACAAGGTTGATCCCGCCGACAACGAGCGCCTACGCAAGGAGGCTCTGGAAAAGGCCCGCAAAGCTGACCTTATTATATATATAGGTGGACTGAACAAAAACTGCCGCCAGGATTGTGAGAATGCCGACCGCGAGGGTTACGGGCTGTCGTTCGGTCAGGATGAACTCATCAGCGATTTGGCGAAGATACAGAAGAACATCGTCGTCGTCACGTTTGGCGGCAATGCTTTCAGTATGCCTTGGATAGACAAGGTAGGTGGCATGATCCACTGCTGGTATCTCGGATCGATGGCCGGAGAGGCTGTGGCCGACGTTTTGAGCGGAAAGGTGAATCCTAACGGCAAGTTGCCCGTCACCTTTGCCCAGCGTTTGGATGACTATGGTTTTGCCCAATATGGCAAGGAGGCTTATCCCGGAGTTGACAAGCAGGTGTACTATAAAGAGGGGATCTTTGTGGGTTACCGTCACTTCGATACCCACAAGGTGAAGCCACTGTTCCCTTTTGGGTTCGGCCTGAGCTACACCACATTCTGCTACAGCAAGCCACGCATCAGCGCCACTTCGCTCAAAGGCGACGGCACGCTCACGGTCAGTGTCGACATCAAGAACACTGGAAAGCGGGCGGGAAAAGAGATTGTTCAGCTCTACATTGGTGAGCGCAATCCCGCAGAAGAGCGTCCGCTCAAGGAACTCAAGGGGTTTGACAAAGTAGACTTGCAGCCCGGAGAGACCCAGACCGTCAGCTTTGAAATCGGCAAAGAAATGCTGAGCTATTTCTCAGCAAAGAGTCATGACTGGACTGTAGACGATGCAACCTTTGACGCTTACGTCTGCGCTTCGTCGGAGGACGTGCGTGGACGGTTGACCTTCGACTATCAGAAATAATGCAACAGACGATTCCGGATCTTGCAGGATCATCTCCTTCACAAGGGTTGCCCGCAGATCCGGATCTTTTTTTCTATTGAACATATATCAACCAAAAAACATACATGATGAATAATAACCAAGGCTCGAAAGCCTATCTTTTCTCTATCGTATTGGTAGCCGTGTTGGGCGGACTGCTCTTTGGCTACGATACGGCTGTCATTTCCGGGGCCGAAAAAGGCCTACAGGCATTTTTCAAAGGTGCCAAAGACTTTACCTATACCGATGGCATCCACGGTTTCACCTGTGCCAGTGCGCTCATTGGCTGTATCATTGGCTCATCGCTGTCCGGACTCTTTGCCAGCAGGTTCGGCCGCAAACGATCTCTTATCTTCGCGGGGGTATGCTTCTTTATTTCGGCTTGGGGGAGCATGACTCCCGAATCCTATGTGCTGCCCTATGGACAGCCCACTTGGAACCTGCTTGTTGTCTTCAATCTCTATCGGGTTCTTGGCGGTATCGGCGTGGGAATGGCATCGGCCATCTGCCCAATGTATATCGGTGAGGTGTCGCCGAGCAACATCCGTGGTATGCTCGTCTCGTGGAACCAGTTTGCCATCATCTTTGGACAACTCCTGGTCTACTTCGTCAACCTTGTCATTCTTGGCTCTCACGCCAATCCTGTCTACGACGCAGTGGGAGCCATTGCCAACATGGCCGACGCGCAGTGGACCATCACAACGGGCTGGCGGTATATGTTCGGCTCGGAATGTGTGCCTGCCGGACTCTTCACCCTCCTGATTTGTTTTGTACCCGAAACTCCACGCTACCTGGTGATGATCGGTCAGGACGAAAAGGCGTTGGGCATCCTCTCTCGTATCAATGGATTGGACAAGGCGCGGGAGATTCTGAACGACATCAAGAACACCGTCACCGTGAAGACAGAGAAGGTGCTTTCCTATGGCTTCATGTGCATCTTTGTGGGCATCATGCTCAGCGTCTTCCAGCAGGCTGTGGGTATCAATGCCGTGCTCTATTACGCTCCACGAATCTTCAAGGACATGGGCATGGACAATGAGATGGCGTTTACTGTCGTTATGGGAGTCATCAATATTCTCTTCACGCTCATCGCCGTATTCACCGTTGAGAAGTGGGGCCGCAAGCCTCTGCTCATCTGGGGTAGTATAGGCATGGCTATAGGCGCGTTTGGCGTGGCCTTGACATTCGGACGTGAAGGAATGGCCTTCATCACGGCAGTCAGCATCATGGTCTACAGTGCCAGCTTCATGTTCAGCTGGGGCCCCATCTGCTGGGTGCTCATCGCTGAGATCTTCCCCAATACGATCCGTGGCAAGGCGGTTGCCATAGCCGTTGCCTTCCAGTGGATTTTCAACTGGATCGTGAGTTCGTCGTTCGTGCCGATGTTCAACATGCACCTCACTGCCGGCGACAACTTCGGCCACTGGTTCACTTACGGTCTGTATGGTCTGATCTGTGTCGTCGCTGCCATCTTTGTCTGGCGTCTCGTGCCCGAAACCAAGGGCAAGACACTGGAGGATATGAGCCGGTTGTGGAGAAAAGACAAATGACATGAAGGGATAGGGGAGAATCCATGCTTCGGCAACAGCGATGACTTCCATTCAGCTCTTTTTGTACCTATATATAATATAGTAGAATAAGTATCAGCCTTCGCTTGTTCGCAGGTGCCCCAAGGGTGGCCAACGCGGAGCGAAGGCTGAATGCTGAAAAGCCCTGGGCGGTCAGCTTCCCCTTCCTGCGTTCCAGTGCCGTTTTCCGTAGTTCGGGACAAAAATGAGTAATTTTATTGTGTTCGCACACAAAATACTTGATATTAATCAAGAAGAAGGCATTTTTTGAGGAAAATTCTTTGGTTTATTTGGCGGGTGAATCAAAAGATGCTACCTTTGCATTGTCAAAAGAAAACAAGTCCGTCGGGACTTGCACATAAAATAGATTTAGGTTTTTAGTTCAATAGGTTTAAGGTTAATAGATTGTTTTTATATAGGTTTTTAGTTTTTGGTTATTAGGTTTTAAGATTTAGATTCAGGTATCACAACTCCCCAACTTTTGTGAAAAAGCTGGGGAGTTGGCTTTTTTATAGCTTAAGCCGAATTCTCCGGAATGCTGGTTTTATGTCCAGCGGTCTTCAAACCCTTCTCCATTCCAATGTCACTTCCATAAACTCGCGTTTCCCGTCAACGTAGTCGCGGTAAACATCGAGAGCGTTGCGCCCATGCAGAAATTGGCAGTGGCCGCAATTGTCGCAGTCGGCAAGACAACGGAACTCGTGGATGATGTAGTCCATACGTTCCTCTCTCGACGAGGCGTTGATAGCAGGTGGTGTCATCCGCGTTGCCTCCCTGCCATGCGCTTGCTGTATTCCATGTTGATCTCGCTGATTTCTTTTCTGCCTTCAATATAGTCGCTATAGATGTCGTCGATGCTTCCGCCGCCCAGCCAGCAGCTGGAGCAGAGTTCACAGCCTCCGTTTCCGCAGTTGAGAGATTCGTGAAGAATGCGAATCCGCTCCTCGCGTGTTGTGTCTTTTATCAGTATGCTCATAAATGACTCCTTTGTTACTCTTTTCTTTATTCAGCTTCCATGGGCAACAAGTAGGTGCAGTTGTTTTCGCGGGCACCTGGCGGGACGGCCTTGGCTATAGCCGTCTGTGATTTGGGAGCGCGAGCGCTGCGACTTTGTTGTCGATACGGTTTATATGGATTGCAAAGTTAATGAAAATAATGGGAATATGTGCTCGTATGCTTGCAAATAGCTGTTGGTGCTGTGAGAATTGGCTATCTATGCCGTCTCGCGCTTGTCTCCCCACCGGGCGGCATAGCCACCCCGCGATGTGGCGTTCGCCATCCGATTGTGTGGCGTTCGCCATCCGATTGTGTGGCGTTTGCCATCCGATTGTGTGGCGTTCGCCGCGCGTTGATGTGGCGTTTGCCATCCGGTCTGCTTTCTCTTTCCTCCTTATTTCTTGTCTTGATTTCCGCCTGATTTGACAGCATGTCTTTCCTTGGTGGCTGCCCGGCAAGAAGTCTGGGAAGCTGGTATCTTCTCGTTTTTTTGCCCCTTTCAGCACAGGGGAAAAACATGAGCGAGGGGAAGAGACTCGCCTGAAGAACCGTGTATGGTTGAAATTGGATATGTGAACGAAAGTTAACGAAACATAGATGAAACCGCGGGTGTTTAGTTTTGCTTCGTTTCAAAATGTAAACTCTTTCGCTTTGAATCGGTTGATTTTGCAATTAAATAAGCTTTTTTGCTTTATTCTTGCAACTTGAAAAAAGACGATTTTGTTAACAACTGTAAATATACTGTGAGAAACAGTTGTGTAATGTTAATAATTTCAAATTTTGCAAATGTTTTTAATTAAAAAACTTCTGTTGAGTGATAAAAAAGTCTATATTTGCAAAGAGACGTTACAAATATTTACTACTCGCTTTTAATAATTACCGATTTAAAACTAAAGGTTATGGGAAAATCTAAGACTTTACTTTTCGCTGGATTGGTTGGCCTTTCCGCGACCTTGACCGCACAAGCTCAGACTCCGTTGCCGGGAATGCCGGCAGTGAAGATTGAGAAGTCGCTCAAGCAGGGTTCTGCACAGAATCCGTCCCAACTGGCAATGATGAAGAAGAAGTATCCATTGCTTTTCCAGCACAAGATGCTAAACATCGGTGCTCTGAACAATGGGATTCGTGAGGTGAAGCGTTTCGCTCAGCCACGCAAGAAACCCGCTGTGAAAAAATCGGCCTTAATGGCTGAGGGGGTTTCGCTACCGATGTATGTCAATCTGCTCGGTGAATCATTCTCTGGTATCTACAGCGTCACTCCTCCCTCGTCTTTGGCTCCCGAGCAACTCGCTGCTTATAAAAACGGTTTCTTCAATGGAGGTTGCGGTATTGTTGACAACAAGTTGACAGGTATTTACTACGACACCTCCTTTGCCGGCTGGGGAATCATCTTCGTGTATAACTATTCGTTCGACATGGACACATGGGAGGTGAGCGATCGCAAATCACTCGAAGACTACAGCCTCATGGCTACGGAGACCGCACAGGATCCTAAGACCGGTGAGATTTTTGGTCAATTCTACAAATCCGACCTGTCCGGCCTCGAGTATGGCGTCATCGACTACAACACGTTGACACGTACTACGATTGGAACGGCTAACACCACTATGGCGGCTATTGGTATCACCAACGACGGCTCTGCCTATGGTATCGGTGCCGACGGCAACCTCTATAAGATCGACCGCACCGATGGTACTGAGACTTTGATTGGCTCTACGGGCATTACACTTACGGATTCTGAAGGTGCCTTCTACTTCCAGACCGGTGAGGTGAACCCGCGCACCAATGAGTTCTACTGGTATTCTATGGATGCCGACGGCACAGGACAACTCTACATCGTCAACCTGGAAACAGCAGCTCTGACGCCGGTAGGTGCCTACTCGGGCGAATATGCCAATGCTTCTACCGTGGGTATGATGATCCCGAATGCTCCGGCTGAGGATCTCGCACCGGCTGAAGCAGAGAATTTGGCCGCTAACTTCCAGGGTTCGAGCCTGTCGGGCAATGTCACCTTTACTGCTCCTACCAAGACTTACGACGGAACTTCTAATCTGAGCGGAAGCCTTGACTATGAGGTAGTTGTAAACCGGACCGACACCGTTAAGGGCACCACAACTCCCGGAGCAAGTGTTAGCGTTCCTGTTACAGCCCAGAAGGAAGGCATGCTCAGCCTCGCAGTGCGTACGAAGAACGACGTGGGCTACAGCCCGTTTGTACGCACCAGCCATTATGTAGGCTACGACAAGCCTTTGGCTCCTACGGATGTCAAATTTGAAATGGGCGAGGGCAACAAGGCTACTGTCACTTGGACAGCTCCTACAGCAACCGTCAATGGCGGTTATCTTGGCGATCTCACCTATGATGTATGCCGTATCTCAGCAACAGATACCGTGAAGGTAGCCTCTGACTTGCGTGCTACCACGTTCGCAGAGACACTTCCCGAGGGTCCTATGGCTTCTTACACCTATGGTGTTGTAGCGAAGAACATCTCTAAGGCCAGTGACATGGCATTGAGTAACGGGCAGGTGGTCGGTCAGGCTATTGAAGTTCCCTTCTTCGACGACTTCCTCACCGACATCAACCTCTACACCGTGATCGATGCCAACGGCGATGGTTCTACATGGTCTTGGTTCAAAGGAGCCGCACGTTATAAGTATAACTCCAGCAATGATGCTGACGACTGGCTCATCACTCCGCCGATCCACCTGCAGGCTGGCAAGAGATACGACGTGAGCTTCAAGGCTAGTGCCAACGGCTCTTCCTTCCCCGAGCGCATCGAAGCTAAGTACGGTATGGGCAATACGGTGGAGGCTATGACCAATGAGCTTACTCCGTCAACCGACCTGACCTCTGCCAAGTATGTTCAGTTTGCAAAGACCATCACGGCAGAAACCGACGGCAACTACTACTTTGGTTTCCATGCCATCTCTGATAAGGACGAATTCTATCTGTATGTAGATTCTGTCTCCATCGACATCGCTCCCGAGCTCACCGCTCCCGACTCAGTGACCAACCTGAAGGCCGTTGCTGATCCTACAGCAGCCTTGAAGGCTACGGTGAGCTTCACTGCTCCATCGAAGTCTATCGAGGGCAAAGCACTCAGCACGCTGTCGAGCATTGAGGTGAGAAATGGCAACAATGTCATCAAGACCTTGACCGATGTTGCTCCCGGTAAGGAATACTCTGTCGTTGATGAGACTGCCCGTCAGGGAACGAATGCTTACACTGTGGTCGCAAGCAATGAGAGCGGTCGTGGTTTGAAGAGAATGGTCTCTGTATATGTCGGCCAGGATATTCCTGCCGCTCCCGAGGTGTCTGCCGCTGACCACCAGACCTCCGTACATCTCTCTTGGCTCGATGTTGATGGCGCCAATGGTGGCGTGGTCATCCCCGATTCAGTTACTTACACCATCTTCGATGTCGACGGTGAGGGCTATATTGGCGATGCACTCGGCAGCGTGAAGGGTGAGAACGATTACGACGTGACCTACAACACAACCGAAGGTGATGCACAGAATCTGAAGATGTGGGCTGTCCAGGCCGCTACTTCTGCCGGTGCAGGATCTGCAAGCGCTGCTTCTGTGATTACGGGTCGTCCTTACATCCTCCCGTTCCACAACAGCTTCCGTAATGCTTCTCTCGAAGACCAGTTCTTGGGCATCTACCGCTCTTCTGCTGCTTACAAGTGGTACATGCTGGATGACTCTTACGATGGTGACGCCGGATGTCTCGGATTCACCTCCTCAGAAGCTGCCAGCGGTTACGTCTTCACGGGTAAGATCTCTCTTGCTGGTGCTGTCAATCCTAAGCTGATGTTCTTCTTCAAGTCTCCGGCTAACCTGCCTGTCACACTCTCTGTCGCTCCTCAGCTTTCTGATGGAACTACTTTGAATCCTGTCTTCACAAAGGATTTCTCAGCTAATGCTGATACTGAATGGCAGCGCGTTTTGGTTGACCTGCCTGCTTCGCTCATCGACCAGCCTTATGTAGTCCTTCAGTTCCAGACCTCAGCTTCTGAGGCTATGACTTCCGACACCTATCTGTTGTTGGATAACATCAATGTCTTCGATCCTGATCAGAAGGATGCTGGCGTAGAGGTTACCGCTCCCGAAAGTGTGAAGAAGGGTCAGACGGCTGATCTGGGAGTCAAGGTGACCAACCAAGGTCTTGAGGACATCAACAATGCTCACGTTACATTGAAGGTGAACGGCACTACAGTGCTCGACAAGACGATCGACCGCAAGCTCGCTACACTGGAAAGCGAAACGATTCATGTGGCTTACCGCACAACGACTCTCGATGAGTCTTCTTCTCTGAACGTTACTGCTCAGCTCGCCGACGAAGACGACAATGCCGACAACAACACGGCAACGGCTGTGGTTCAGGCTATCTCTGCTGATGTTGAAGCTCCTAACAGCCTCACTGCTGAGGGTTCTACTCCTGTAGTCCTGAACTGGAAGGCTCCTGAAAGTTCTTCTGCCCAGGTCACCGACGACTTCGAAAGCTACGAGCCCTGGAGCCTCAGCTACGGCGACTGGACGACGATCGATGCTGACGGCGGTCTTGCTGGTGGTTTGAATCAGAGCATGAGTTACACACATCAGGGTGAGCAATTCGCATTCTTGTGCTGGCAGCCATCAGATATGTTCCAATCTGGACAGGGTCTTGATCCTCACTCAGGCACAAAGGCTCTTGCAGGCATCTATCAAGTGGATGAGACTGGTCAGAACTTCGTCGACGCCGACAACTGGCTGATCACTCCGCGCCTCTCTGGTAAGGCTCAGACCATTACCTTCTGGGTAAACAACGCTGTGGGCGACGGCTATGGTACAGAGACCTTCCAGGTTCTTACCTCTTCTACCAACAACAGCCAGGAGAGCTTCACCAAGCTCGGTGACGACTACACCCAGGGCTCAGGTACTTGGACAGAGATCTCCGTCAATGTTCCCGAGGGTACCAACTACCTTGCTGTCCGTCAGATCACTTCTGCCGACAATGCGTTCATCTTCATGCTCGACGACGTAACCTACGAGACATCTTCTGCTCCCGTTGCTTACAATGTCTATCGTGACGGTGCCCTCCTCGGCCAGGCTACTGGTTTGACCTACACCGACAATACTGCTGAGGTCAGCGATGCTACCTACACCTATCAGGTGACAGCTGTCTATACAGACGGTTCTGAGTCTGCTCCTATCTCTACGACGATTGTGACTACCATCCAAGGTCTGGAGAACTCCGGCGTGAAGAGCTTCGATGTCTACACGCTCGATGGCATCCAGTTGCTCAAGGACGCTAAGAGTCTCAAGGGTATCAAGGAAGGTGTCTACATCATCAATGGTGTGAAGACTGTTATCAGAAAGTAATCGAATCAACTGAAATGTCAACGCTTAGGAAGAATGCTTTCCTTGGGTGAACATCTCTAACAACCATGAAAGTCGCAGCCTTTCAGTAGACTGCGGCTTTCATTTTCATTGTGTAAACCTACTTATCAAATTTTGAAGATATGAATTATAAGACACAACGATATTCGCTATGGGGCCTTTTGCTGTTGGCTTCTACGCTGAGTGTCAATGCCGCCCCTCGTAGTAAGGCGGCCATGGAGAGAGCCGCAAAGGCCATCCTTACACAGAAGGCTATCGGTTCTTCTGCCCGTACTGCCCCCAATAGAGGACAGTTCAAGTTGCTCAAGGCTAACAAGGCTTATAGTGTATATGGCTATGAGAAAGGCGGGTTTGCCATCATCACCAGTGATGACTTGGTTCCTGAAGTGATTGGTTATTCAGAGTCTACCTTCAGCGATGGTGCTAACTCCAATTTCAAGTGGTACCTCGATGCGGCGGAGAGAGCGGTCAATGCCATCGTAGCCAGTGGAAAACCTTTCAAGACGACCACTCCCGACCCGTCGCTATATTCTCCTTCAGTGGCTCCACTCATCACGTGCCACTGGGGACAAGAATCTCCCTATAACGATCTTTGCCCGGAAGGCACCACTTCTGGCTCTGGCGGTTGGCAGGGCTACGGTGAGACGGGCCGCTGCGTCACCGGGTGTGTTGCTACAGCTATGGCTCAGGTGATGTATTATCACAAGTCGCCCGAGCGTGGACAGGGCACCAACTCTGTAAGAGTAAAACAGGCCGATGGTTCTTATAACACCGTTACGGTAGACTTTTCTCAGAGCGTTTACGACTGGGACAATATGCTCGACGATTATGATCGCAACTACTCTTATGCCGAAGGCCAGGCGGTTGCAAAGCTTATGCTGGATTGCGGTGTGGCTTCCGATATGCAGTATGCAACCGATGGCTCAGGAACGTATACCAATCTGGCCCGCGACGGTATGGTGAATTACTTCGGTTACCCCGCAACAGCCCAGTTCCTCGAAAGAGACGGATATTCCGAGTCCGATTGGATGAACCTTATCTTCAACGAGATTAGCAATTCCCGTCCGCTGCTTTATGGCGGTGTGGATATGATGAATGGCGGTCATGAGTTTGTCTTCTGCGGCTACGACACACAGGGCCGCGTGTGGGTCAACTGGGGATGGAACGGATCCGACGACGGCTACTATGATGTGGCCCTGCTCGATCCTGAATCTTACAGTTTCTCAGCTTATCAGGACATGGTGATTGGCATTGAAGGCACACCGAGAGCTCAGCTTTCCGATACTGTCAATGTGGCAACTCCGGGTGAGTTGAAGAGTCTTATCGCTGATAGCTTAGTATCAAAGATAGGCCTGCTCAAGGTCAATGGTACCATCAACTCTACCGATATGAAACTGATCCGCCAGATGGCCGGACTTGATACGTTGGGCGAAGTCAGCCGTGGCAATCTCCATACACTTGACCTTTCTGAAGCTACGATTGTTGCAGGCGGTGAGCCTTATCTCAAAGACAACAGTCTGCTGCTTTCTACTGCTGATAATCAGATGCCCGAGCGTGGCTTCTATGGTTCTCGCTCGTTGCGCACACTTCTCCTTCCTGATAACATCACGACTTTAGGACCTGGTGCATTGAGTGGACTTTCTGCTCTTGACTCCGTCTCACTTCCTGAGGGTGCAGACAAAAACTATGTGGTGGTGGACCATCAAGTGTTGAGCAAGGATTCCACGATTCTCTTGGCTGTGCTGCCTCATGCAGGGAGCCGTGTTGAAGTGGACAAGAAGGTTCGTGTTGTTGGTGCTTATGCTATGGCAGGCATGCACGGAGCGAGCGAACTCGTATTCCCAGAGACTGTAGACAGCCTTGGTAGTTACGCTGTAGCAAATGCAGTAGGCTTGCAGGCCATTCGTGTGAATGGCAAGAAAGTTATTCCGACCGGTTTCCAGGTCTTCTCTGGTGTTAATGCTGCCAATATTACGCTTTATGTCCGGGCAGGACAGAAGGATGTTTTTGCCCGCAGTGCCAACTGGAGTGCTTTCACTAAAGTTGTTGAATTTGGTACGACCATCCGTGCTCGCAGCACCCGCCGAGAATACGGAGAGCCCAATCCACGTTTCGGCTACCGTCTGTATGGTGATTATGTAGACGGACATCCTGTACTCTCTTGTGAAGCAACGGAGATTTCTCCCGCCGGAGAGTATGCCATCCATGTGGAACGTGGCACAATCACCAGTGAGGCGGTAGACTTTGAGGACGGTACACTGACTGTTTACAAAGCCAAGGCTAACTTGCGCGCTGCCAACGATACCATTGAAATGGGTGAGCAACCAACATTCACTTACTCTGTCGACAGTCTGAAGAATGGCGAAACCGAGCTGACACTGCTTACAGAACCACTTTTCACTGTATTAGATGCCGAAGGAAATGCTTTGACCACGTTTGCTGAGGCCGGCGAGTTCAGCATTGTCCCCAGCGGAGCTGAGGCTCAGAACTACGAGTTCAACTACTTCCCCGCAACGCTCTACGTGACCGTTCCCACAGGAATCGTCAACTTGCAAGGTGAAGGAAAGCCGACAACCATCAACGGCGTTTACACACTTTCAGGCAATAAGGTTGCTGACAAGTTGAGCGATCTTCGCAATTTGCCTAAGGGCGTTTACATTGTGAACGGCAAGAAGTTGGTGGTGAAGTGAATTTATCCTGTTGGAAGATAAGTCCAACATGAATCCATCAAGCAAAGGAGGCCTGGCAAGGAGTTCTCTTGCCAGGCCTCTTTTTCGAGTAGCTTGTGTTATTTTTCAGTTGAAAAAGGCCTCAAATGATCGTCTTTTTCAGCCAATTCTGCCCAAGAATTATCGGTTTTAGCCATTCAACTTAGCCGTTTTTAGACTTTTAGCCGCTCCTTCCACAGGTTGTAAGCAGCTTGATACTCCTCCTTGTGCTTCACATCGGGCTCGATGGTCTGCAGCAGGCGCAGGGTGGCGAATGCCTCATCGTGGTCTTTATAGATGCCGCAGCCCATGCCGGCTCCTTTAGCCGCACCCACACTGCCGTCGGTATCATAAAGTTCAATAGTAGCCCCACTCACACCTGCTAACGTATCGCGGAATAGCGGCGAGAGGAACATGTTGGCTTTTCCGGCGTGTATGCGGTGGATGTCCATGCCCATCTGCCTCATGATCTCCATACCATAACAGAAAGAGAAGACAATTCCTTCCTGGGCGGCGCGCAGAAGATGACTGCGGTTGTGCTTGTTGAAGTTGATTCCTTGGAACGAACATCCCGTCTCCTTGTTCTCAAGGATTCTTTCAGCACCATTTCCGAAAGGTATCACCACTACACCATCGCTTCCGATGGGGGCCTGGGCAGCCAATTCGTTCATTTCCGCATAGCCCATGTCCGCTGCAACGATATTGCGGTGCATCCAAGCATTGAGAATTCCCGTGCCATTGATGCAGAGAAGTACGCCCAACCGTTCCAGCTCACGCGCATAGTTGACATGGGCAAACACGTTGACGCGGCTCTTGGCGTCGCACGACGGATGCCCCATCACACCATAAACCACACCCGATGTGCCCGCCGTAGAAGCTATTTCTCCCGGGTTGAAAACGTTGAGCGACAAGGCATTGTTTGGCTGGTCACCGGCGCGGTAGCTGACAGGAGTACCGGCCTTGAGTCCCAATTCCTTGGCTGCCCTATCGGTCAGTCGTCCCTGGTCGCCGAACGTCGGGACGATGCGTGGCAAAATAGACGAAGGTATACCATAGTAGTCTAACAGCTCCTTTGCTAAGTCTTGGCGCTTGAAGTCCCATAGCGTGCCTTCCGAGAGTCCGCTTATCGTTGTGCAGGCTTCGCCCGTCAGCCGCATGGCGATGTAGTCTCCGGGGAGCATCACTTTGTCGATGCGCTCAAACACGTTGGGCTCATTGTCTTTTACCCATGCCAATTTAGCCGCCGTGAAATTGCCTGGCGAATTGAGCAAGTGCCCCATGCACCACTCACTGCCTAAGCCGTTGTAGGCCCGGTTGCCTTCTGCCACAGCGCGCGAGTCGCACCAGATGATAGCGGGTCTGAGGACGTGCTGGTTCTTATCCACGCAAATCAGTCCGTGCATCTGATAGGAAATGCCCACTGCCGCCACCTCGTCGGGGACTGCCTGGGCATCGGCCATTACTTGCCCAATCGATTGGCGGGCATAGTTCCACCACGATTCCGGATCTTGTTCGGCCCATCCTTTTTGGGGGGCAGAGATAGGAGCTTCATGTTTGGGAAAGAAGGCCGAAGCTGCGGCTTGTCCATTGTCGATGTTTACCAAAGAGGCTTTGACGGAACTGCTGCCCACGTCAAGGCCCAAAAGATAACGATGGTTCATATATTGTTTTTGGATTCTGTTTGTTGATCTGCAAAGGTAACAAAAAATACGCAGACCGTTCGCGATATGGTGTCAGAAAAACAGATGTTGGGTCGAGCTGCGTATTTTTTTGTTTTTTCCAGGATTTCTTATTCTTGTTATGGAAAAGCCGGCTTATCTTTCCTCATAACCAATGGTTGTCCTTATTAGGCAGACATCTTCCGCAGAGGCAGAGTTGGCACATCGTTTTTGGCTTACTCATGCTGGCTTGCAATAGTGGGCCCGCCGGTTGCCATATGCAAGCCCGTGGGCTTCCATTTGCAATCCCGCGGGGCGCCAAGTGGGGGCCGCGTCTTGAGACCGTCTCAAGGCCTGAGCAAAGGCTTTACCACCGTTCCGATTCTTTCCACCAAGAGGTTGAGCACTTTATGACGGATGAACTCCTGCGTCACCATCATAACGATTTCCCGTCGTGGTTCTGGTATGGCGAACGGTCTCACCAAGCGTCGCTGTTCTTCCCTTAGTTGTGAATAGGCGAGCTCGGGGATAAAGGTGACGCCTTTGCCGTTCTCCACGATCCGCATGAAGGTCTCTATGCTTCCTAAGGTGTAGGCTTTCTTGCTGACCGATGCCGACTTGAGTTGGCAGATCTTAACCAATTGGTCGCGGAAGCAGTGCCCCTCGTCGAGCATCCACAGAAATTCTGAATTCAGGTCGGTTGGTTTCACCCTTTCTTTGGCGAAGAGAGGATCGCCCTCGGCAACGTAGGCGAGGAACCGTTCTTTGTAGAGCGGCACGCACTTGAAGGCGTCCAGTCCGTCGATCTTTGCTAAGATGCCTGCGTCGATGTCGCCTTCGGCGAGCGCGCGTTTCATGTTGGCCGTCTTCAGTTCTACGATTCTCAAATCCATCTCCGGATGTTCCTTCATGAGCTGCGGAAAGAAGTGGGGGATGAGATATGGGGCGATGGTGGGCAGCACGCCGATGGTGAATGCTCCGCAGAGTGAGTCTTTCTCTTCTTCGGCGATTTCTTTCAGCCGTCTTGTCTGAAACAAGACCTCTCTGGCCTGGCTTATCACGGCCCGTCCGGCGCGGGTGGCCACAACGGGCTGCCGGCGACGGTCGAAGATCTTGAGTCCCAGTTCGGCCTCCAATTTTTGGATCATCAAACTGAGAGTGGGTTGTGTCACGTCGCAATAGAAGGCAGCTTTGGCGAAATTGCCGTATTTGTCGAGTGCAAGAATGTATTCCAATTGTTGCAGAGTCATGATTGTTGTCTTTTTCTCAACAAAGATAGAAAAAAATGATGTAAAGAGAGAATATAGCATGGCTTTTTTTTGCATGGCCGTATTCGAAGGTGTGGCCCTGCGAGTTATTGTGGATGCGGCTGGTCACCATGTATCATGCAGTCAATTCTATTTCTCTTCAGTGCGTGCAAAGCGGAATAAAAGAACGGGATGGCTGCCCGATGGGCGCCATCCCGCAAGAAATAATAATGCTATTGCAATATAATTTGTTTATGTTAATGTTTAATCACTTTGACTGTGCTTCCGTCGGCCTTCTTGATGATGTACAGGCCAGATGCCGGAATGCTGTTGATGCGCTGCCCGTTCAAGTTGTACATTTCGGTCTGTCCGTTTCCGGTCGTGACACTGCTGTTGATGCTTGTTGCAACACTACCTTCGGGCACGGGGAAGCCGTTGTTCTTTCCTTCAACGAAAATCCATACAGCGGTATCTTGTCCCTGGTTGAGAAGTTGAGTGAAGTTGTCGGTCTTCATATCCGATTCAGATATGGCGTGTGTGCCGTCCAATTCCAAATACTCTCCGAGATTGCTGTCAAAGTAGCAGTTGGACATCGTCAGAAGGTCGTGGTTGTAGTTGGACTCGTCGTCATAGTCTACCAGCAGGTTGTTGGCCGGGATGATGGGGTGGAGATAGAACGACTGTCCTGTCAGCGTTCCTGCATTCCAGCAGTTGGTGATCACCATCAGGTTGTCCTCCATCTTCATGCCTGCTCCGGCAACGATACCACCGCCGAAGTAGTCGGTGCCATGCATGGTGATGGCTCCTGTGTTGTAGCAGTTGTTGAACGTCGTAGAGGCATAGGACACGAAACCCATGATGCCGCCGGCCGAATAGGTGGGGGCAGTGATGGCACCCGAGTTGCCGCAGCGCTCTATCACTGTGCCGTTTTGGCCGTTGGTCGACATGATGCCGGCCGAGAAGTCGCCCGTCACTGTTGCGGCGCTGGTGCAGTCGGAGATGGTGAGATGCCCGCTGTCGCTTAGCGTCGAGGAGCAGAGTCCGGCCACATAATAGGTGCCCGATACGTTCACGTCGGCTGCCACATGGCAGTTCTTGATGGTCGACACGCCTATAGAGAGTCCTACCAGTCCGCCCACGGCTGCACTGCCCGTGATGTTGCTGTTGGCAATGCTGAGATTGCTGATGTTGGCATTCTCAATAATACCGAACAGAGCTACGCTGTTGGCACTGGTGTATTTCATGTTGAGGCCGTAGATGGTATGGCCGTCACCATCGAAGTTGCCCGAGAACACTTTCATGTTCTCTGTGCCCGTACCTCCGAGCTGGTTGCCGATAGGTCTGAAGTTCTCCACGGGGCTCATGTCGATGTCGTCGGTCATGAGGAAGTATTTGCCCTCAAAGGTCTGAACCTGTTGATCGTTGCCGTTCACCGAGTCGGTGAGTTCCTGCAGATCTTCCATACAAGCGATGATGTAAGGATCGTCTTCTGTGCCCTCTCCGCCAGAGAAGCTCACGTCGGGATGCTGCTTGATGGCGGTCACTTTCAAGGTTACGGCAGTGGTCAGGTTGCCATATGTGGCGGTGAAAGTAGCTGTGGCGGTGCCTCTGCGCAGCGGGCGGCAGCTGATGGTGATGCTGTCGACGCCAGCCTGGGCGGTGGGCTTCAACTCGTAGGAGTAGGCATCTTTGTCCAGTCCGGATATTTCATAGTTGGGCCGCTCCACCCCTTCCATGCCTGCATAGGCAACGGCGAAACTCTTGGAGCCAATCTGGCCGATCGACATGTCGCCGAAGTCGAGCGCGCTCTCTGTCGTCGACAGTGTGGGAGCCTCACCGCCACCGTTAATGTCGGTGATCTTGAGGTCGTCGAAATTGGTGATTTTTCCGTTGCTGGTCACGCTTGTATAGTCGAATGTGGCGTAATCTGCCCTGACAATGCGGATATAGGCATTGGCGTGGTTGACCTCGCGCTCAATCAATTGCGTCTCGTCCGAAGCCGTGAAGCTGTCGCCCACCGTGGTCCATGCCGTTCCGTCGGCCGACCATTGCAGAATCCATGCCACCTGAAGGCCGTAGCTTGCCGGCCAGCGCCCCTGTTCATGGATGTAGAACGACACCTTGCCGATGTCGCGTGGCGTGGTGAGGGTGAAGTTGGTCATCTCCGGTCCCAATTGGCGGTCTTTCTTGCTCTCTCCGTAGAGTCGCAAAGATTTGTTGCCGTTGCCCCAGTCGTCGCTGCCGTCGCCCGTTCCCGCCGAGGGCATCACGCCGTGCACGTGCCATGTGAGGCCGTTGAGGGTCAGATCAAGAGTGGAGTTGGCGTAGTGGTCGCCAAAGATGTCTCCAAAGTTTTCAAAGTCATAGTTCCAGTCTTCGGCTATTGCGGGGGTGGCAATGACTGATAACAGGATGGCCAAAATCAAAGTGTAGGTCTTCTTCATGTCGCTGTTGTATTTTGTGTTGATACCTTATTACATGATTTTCACTCCCGCGTGTTTACCCACTCTCACTATGACGGGGCCTTTCACTGTGACCGTGAAGGTGTTTGTGCCATTGTGGAGCTTGCCGTCGGCTATGAGCTTGCCGTTGGCAGTGAAGATTCTCACCAGTTGGTCGGCATCCTCACCGGCCTCGATGGTCACTGTGGAGCCATTGCGGCTGATGCGGGCGTTGGGTTGGGTGAGTGTCGTGCGGTCGACAGCCAATGGCGATTTGGGTGAATATTGGAAGTTGATGTAGGGGAAGTATTGTCCCTGGAGCGTGATGTTGCCTGCACTTGCCTGTGTATGGTCCGACTCCCTGTAGGCGACAAACAACCCCGTCTCGTCGTAGCCTAAGAGTTCAAAACCGTCGTCCTCGAGATAGCCCGAGACTTCCGACTCAGAATTAAACCCCAAGCGGGCCCGGTCTGCTAAGATAATGTTGGAGGAGTAGAGCTGTCCATCTTCGTTCCAGCCTAAGGCCAAAAGCGGATAGTCGAAGTCGGGATTCAGGAACCAGTCAAAAAGTTGCCGTTCTTCTTGGGTCAACGACGGATTCATCGCATAGTAGGTATCCGAATACAGCTCATAATGGTTCTGCATGTCGGCGATGGCATCAGCCTTGCTCATGCCCCATACCTTATTAATATAAGGCAGCGCGGCAGGTGTGCGCTTCGGAAGCACGTTCACCGTGAACTCCAGCGAGTCGAGCTTTTGTGTCCAGTCGGGGTAATCCTTGATATAAGGAGATTCTTGATAGACTACCATCTTCACCTTCCCGAAGCCTTCAGCACTCGGCTGAAACCATGCGCCTCCCACAGTGATGGTATTGGGAGTGGTGGTTTCAAAGTCCACAGCTATTCGTTTGGCATTGGCCAGATAGTCTTTGATCGGTTGAGAGAAGGACTTGAGGAAAATGTGGAACTGGTCGCCGCGGTTGACCTTCACCGTATCGTTGAATATCTCCAGTCCGTCCTGTGCTGAGGCTTGGGTGAATGTCAGTGTCGACAATAGAATTGCTGATGCTAATGTTGTATAGATCTTCATAAGCAGTGATAGAGTTGTTTGGTGTTGAGAATAACTTTTTACACGCCCGTCGGGCTCGCCGAGTGAGGAGATAGACCGTCTGGACGATTCTTATTTGCAATATTACTTGTTTTTTATCAGAACAACAACTTTTTGGGGACAAGTAATTACAATTTTGCGTAATTTAGTAACCTTTCCTCGAATAAAATTGCTTGAAAGGCATAAAACTATCTTATCTTTGCAAATGAAAGAATACTCCTTGAAATTACTCTCAATGACACAAAGTTGCCGGTTGGGTTTCTTTGTTGTCCGATGGGGTTCGGTAATCCCCACGGTAAAGTGCCGGCAATGAAATGTAAATGCTTGTAGTGAATTGTTAGCCTCCTAAGTTCCGTGAGGAACGAAAGAGGTATATTAGTGAACAGAAATGAAAAATCGCTTTCGGTGGTCTCAGCGTGAGGCCCACGAAAGCGATTTCGTTTTTCTAACTTTATGGATTTGTCCAGTTGGTCTTTTATCGTCAGCGCCCTCCTTTATAACCCAATTTCATTCCACTTTTCTCAAGGATACGCCTACGTCGGTGATGCCCTCCACCTGCTCGTTGCGCATGTTCTGCTTCAGTACGATGTGAATGCTGTCGCCGGCCTTGTAGTGGTCGAGTGCCACGTCGTAGGAGTTTTGGTAGTTGATGAATCCCGAACCGATGCGCATGCCCTTGTCGTCGGTCAGCTTGCATTCCACCGTATCGCTGTGTACCACCTTCGACGGGAATGTCTGCCGCTGCACAATGATGGAGATATTGCGATAAGGGTAGTCGTCGGTGGAGCGCACGCCGATCTTTACTTCGTAGACGCCCCCTTCACGCAGTGGCGGCACGCTGAGTTCTACGGCATCCTGCTTGCTCCATCCGCGTTCAGATACGTGGCCGTAGCGGTCAAACACCATTCCGCTCTCGCAGGCGGAGAGAAACAGCAGGGCCGTTGCCGTCAATATCGCCTTCTTCTTAGTCATTATTGTGGTTGGTCGTTCTGTCTGCGATTGTTGTCCGGATTGTTCTGCTGGCGCGGTGCTCTGTCGTTTCTCGGCTGTTGGCGCCTGGGCTTTCGGTTGTTGCCTCGTCTTTGGTTGCCTCTTGCTCCGCGGTCATCCGTGCCTTGTGCATTGTCTGAAGTCTGGTTGGCCTTTGGGTCGTTGGCGGGAGCTGGCCCGGCTTTTTGTGCATTGGGCTTCTGTGGATTGTTGTTAGGAGCCGGTTTTTGCTGTCCGGCAGGTTGTTCAGCCTTTGGTGCCTGTCGATTGGCTGGTGTTTCCTGTCCTTTCTGCTTGGACTTCTTTTTCTTGTTGCGCTTGGCCTTGTCGAATCGGCTGACGTCGGCGTCGGCAAGAAGGTCGGCGCTTTTCTTCTCTTCTATCTCTTCTCCGTCTTCCTTGAGCGACAAGGGTTTTTCTCCCTTCTTGTTGAGTTCTATCACTTCCCGTGCCCGTTCGGCAGTAATGTCTACAAGGTTGGCAGCGATGTTCTTGTCGGTGGAGTAGGTGACAACTCCCGACAGGATGTCGGCCTTGAAATAATAGTAGTCGGCATCTTGTGTCTGCAGAATCATTTCCTTTGAGGGCAACCTGCGGCTGGCTTCCATGTAGTCGTCAACTTCATAGTTGAGGCAGCATTTCAGCTTGGCGCACATGCCCGCTAACTTTTGCGGGTTGAGCGAGATGTCCTGAATACGTGCGGCATTGGTGCTGACGCTGACAAAGTTCTTCATCCATGTGGCACAACAGAGTTCCCGTCCACAGGGGCCTGTACCGCCAATTCGGCCGGCTTCCTGTCGCGCGCCGATCTGTTTCATCTCGATGCGCACGTGGAAAGTTTCTGCCAGTACTTTGATAAGTTGCCTGAAATCCACGCGTTCGTCGGCGATATAGTAGAAGATGGCCTTGTTGCCGTCGCCTTGGTATTCCACGTCACCGATCTTCATCTTCAGTCCCAAGTCCTTTGCTATCTGCCGGCTTTGAATCATTGTGCCGTGTTCTCGGCTTTTGGCCTCTCGGAACTTGTCCATATCGGTCTCCTTTGCGATTCTGTAGATACGGCGAATCTCATCAGGAGATTTCAGGTTTGCTTTTTTGATTTGCAGTTTCACTAACCGTCCAGTGAGCGTCACCACACCGATGTCGTGGCCTGGATTAGCTTCAACGGCTACGACATCGCCTTTCTTCAGGTCGAGGCCGTTCACATTGTGATAATATCCCTTGCGTGTGTTCTTGAACTGCACTTCCACAAGGTCGGTGGATTCCGCGTTGCCGGGAACGTCTGAGAGCCAGTCGTAGGTGTTGAGCTGACTGTTCTGCCGTCCGCAGGCGTGGCAACCGAAACCACGGTCGCACGTGCGCAGAATCTTGAAGTTCATATTCTTAAAGTCCATATATTAATTCATGAATCAAAATATAATTGTCCTGTTAATTCTTTCTTTCTTGACGTGTAGTTGATTATTTGCGCATGATGAGGACGATGATTTGCAGCGACAAACAGAAGAAAACCATCTTGGCGTTGCCATTCCTTACGATATCGTCGGTGGCCTTCTGGATGGCTTCAGACATCTCGATCACGTTTGCCTCGTTGATGAAGCGGGCAAAGTTCTTCGAAAAGTTCTCCTCCTCCTGCGTCATATAGTTCAATTCGGGATTGTGGAAGTTGTAGATGAAATTCTCTCTGACCATCCGTAGAAAATAGTTGAGCATCCTTACTTGTTTCTCCCGGTCGAAGTTAGACACTGTCAGGCTCCATTTTTTCAGCTCCTTGGCGTTGCGCATATAAGCCTGACGCATCAGCACGATGAACAGGTCGAGAAAAGTCTTCTCCTCGTTGGATGCGTCGAGACTCTCTAAAGCGCGAGTCCATGATCCATTGGCCAGTCTGGCCACGCGGTGGGCCATATCGGGTTCGAGCGACCGCTGTTGTTGCAGTGCATTCTCTATATCTTCTGTTTCGAGCCTTGGGATGTCGATGCGCTGCACACGGCTGCGGATGGTTTCGAGCAGCTGTCCCGGATCCTCACTGACAAGCAGGAATACCGTTTTCGACGGAGGCTCTTCAAGGAGTTTCAGCAGTTTGTTGGCGCATGTCGCGTTCATGCATTCTGGCTGCCAGATCAGCGAAATCTTGTAACCTCCCTGATTCGACTTCAACATTAGCTCGTGCTGCAGACGGTCGCTCTCTGCTTCGTAAATGACGGCTATCTTATTTTCGTTCAGCACTTCCGACCACCGGTCGTGTTCGATGTAAGGTCCGTCGGCAAGGAAATCGATCCATTTCTGCATGTAGTCGGCGCTTGTCGTGGGATATTCAGCGCTCTGTCCGGGCAGTTTCACTACGGGGAAGGAGAAGTGGAGGTCGGGATGCTCCCATTTGGCGAGCATGGCGTGAGCGTTGATGCGCTTGCGTTGGTCGAACCCGCTCACAAATTTTTTGAGTGCGGGGTCGGCATCTTCCTCTGGCCCGATGTCGCCTAAGAGAAAGGACGCGAAGGCGAGTGCGAGCGCCATCTTTCCACAGCCTTCCGGTCCGCAGAGCATCAGCGCGTGGGGCACTCTGTTCTCTGCCACCATCTGCAGCAGACGGCGGCGTGACTTTTCCTGACCTATGACATCACTGAAATACATGCTTAATGATACGATCGGTTTAGAGCAGTTGTCTGCATATTTCTCTGACGGAGTCCACGGCTCCCATTGTGTAGAAATGGATGTCGTTGAAGCCCTTGCTGAAGAGTTCCCGACATTGTGCCACGGTCCATTCCACGCCTAACTGACGGGCTTCCTCGTCGGTCTTCAGTTTCAGTGCCTCGCGGGCGAGATCGTCCGGGAAGTCGCAATGGAACGTCTTGGGAACCAGCGAGATCTGCGACAGCTTTGCAAAGGGTTTAATGCCAGGCACAATGGGCAGCGTGATGCCCATGTTACGGGCATCATTGATGAAGGTGAAGAAGCGGCTGTTGGCGTAGAACAATTGTGTCACAGCATAGTCGGCGCCCAACTGCTGTTTCTCTAACAGGTGTACCATGTCTTGATGGATGTTGGGAGCCTCTTCATGTTTTTCGGGATAGGCGGCCACTCCAAAGTGGAACGGTTTTCCGGGATGGCGAATCGGTGTTCCATCGATGAAGTAGCCCTCGTTGAAGCGGTTCACCTGCTTGATAAGGTCGGTGGTATGAAGATGGCCACCCGGCACAGGTGTGAACGAGCGCTCGTCGCGTGCCTTGTCGCCACGCAGCAGGAGCAAGTTCTCAATGCCGAGAAACTGAAGGTCGAGCAATTCGTATTCCGTGGCCTCGGCCGTAGTTCCGGAGCAGATGACGTGGGGAATCACGGGGCAGCTGTAGCGCTGTTGTATGGCAGCGGCAATGGCCACGGTGCCCGGTCGGCGACGGATGCGGCGCCGCTCGTATTTGCCGTCGGCAAGCGGTATATAGACATACTCGCTGTGGTGTGTGGTGATGTTGATATAGAGCGGATCAAACTCCATGAGCTTGTCGAGGGAAGCGAACAATGTGGTAGTGCCGTTTCCTTTCAGTGGAGGCAGCACCTCGAATGATACTTTCCTTTGGCTCTCATAGCGCTTGAGCAATTCAATTACCTTCATGAATGCAAAGGTAGGCAAAAAAAACAAGAAACCCTCATTTTTGTGACAAAACATAACTGCCGGGTGTTGTCGGGCCGAAAACTTAACAAAAAAGTTTTAATGATTTTGCAGGCAATCAAAAAAGCTTTTGTAAATTTGCAATCGAAAGGGAGATATGCCTTTTCTCTTGAAACAACTGTTGAAAAATGAGTAGAGTCAGACTTGGGTTAATCAAAAACCACAACAAAAAAGATTGGCTGTTTCACAACAACCAATCCCATTCATTAACCTTAATAATCTAATACCATGAAAAACACATTGCAAAAGTAATTTATTATATGAATTAAACAAAGAATTTAGTGTTAAAAAAACAAAAGAATAAGATGAGAAAGATGACTTTTCAAATTAAGAAAGGAATAAAGGGCATTTTGAAGTCTGTTTTCCTTTTGCTGTTCGTGTCCATTTCGGTTTCTTCTGAAGCTCAGATCCAGCGTCCCAAACTTGTAGTTGGCCTAATGGTGGACCAGATGAGATGGGACTATCTATACTATTATTATAATGATTTTTGCGAGGGTGGCCTTCGCCGTCTCGTCGATGAAGGATATAGCTATGAGAACACGATGATCAACTATGTACCGGCGGTGACGGCCATCGGTCACAGTAGTGTCTGGAGCGGATCCATTCCCGCCCTCACAGGCATAGCCGCCAATACATGGTTTGAAGACGGTGCCGGTGTCTATTGTTGCCAGGACAGTGCGGTGAAAAGTGTTGGCAGCGACTCCAAGGAGGGCCAGATGTCGCCCCATCGTTTTCAGGCCTCTACGATTGGCGACCAACTGAAGCTGGCCACCGATTTTCGGAGCAAGGTCATCGGCATCGCGCTCAAGGATCGTGCGGCCATTCTGCCTGCGGGCCACAGTGCTGACGCTGCCTACTGGTGGGACGAATCGGCCGGGCATTTTGTCACTTCTACCTATTACATGAAGCAGCTCCCCCAGTGGGTAATCGATTTCAACAAGCTTAACCAGCAAAAGTCCGGCACCAATGTGAAGACTTCCGACAAAGGTGTCGGCCTCACCTTCGGGCTCGCCGAGGCTGCGGTAGAAAGCGAACAGTTGGGGCAGCACAGTGATCCCGACCTGCTTTGTATCTCTGTTTCCTCAACAGATGCCATCGGTCACGTCTTCTCTACACGTGGCCCGGAGAACAAGAGCGTGTATATGGAGCTCGATAGGCAGATGGCGGCATTCCTCAACCTACTTGACGAGAAGATAGGACGTGGCAATTATCTGCTCTTCTTCACGGCCGATCATGGCGCTGTGCACAATCCCAACTTTCTGAAACAGCACAAGATTCCGGCTGGTGGATTGGAGACATGGAATATGGAGAAAGAAGCCAACGTCTACATGCAGAAGGCTCTTGGCTTGGAGGGAAAGGTGGTCTCGCAGATTAGCGCCGGCCGCGTGACGCTCAACGACGCTCTGCTTAAACGCCAGGGTGTTGACATCTCGAAGGCTCGCCAGACCATGATAGACTGGCTGCTGAAGGACAACCGCATTCGTTTTGCCGTAGACTACGACCATGTGGCTGAGGCTACCATTCCAGAGATTATCAAGGAGCGGATCATCAACGGCTATTTCCGCGGGCGCAGTGGCGACGTGTTCTTCGTGCAGCGTCCCGAGTTTGGCGATAACAGTGACGCTTCCGATTTCCGTGGCACCAGTCATAGCCAGTGGAATCCTTACGACACTCATATTCCCTTTGTATTGATGGGCTGGCATGTCAATCACGGCCAGACCTCCACGCCCGCCCGCATCGTAGACATTGCCCCGACCATCTGCGAGATGCTGCACATTCAGATGCCGAGCGCATGTGTAGGAAATGCATTGCTGAGAGAATAGTCTTCTCCTTGTGTGAGACGATTGCAAAGAAAGGGCAAGCCGCACTCCACACGGGCACAACAAGCTAAAAATCGGTTGTACCCGTGAGGAGTGCGGCTGTTGTATCTTCCTCCCGATGTCAGGACTGTCAGACCCGTGCCGGCATTCATCTGCATCCTTCTGCGGCAGTTTCCTGTGCAATGAGAGCATATTGAAAGGTAAGTTGCGAATGTTGTAAATGATGGCGTTCCAACAAAAAAAATGCTTGTTTTTTCTTTGTTTACAATTATTTTCATTACATTTGCGACAAAATCTATTATAAATACCTATCATAACAAGGAGATAAATAGTCGGTAAGTTTCAACAACTATTGAAAAGTAGACATCATGAGACAGCTGAAAATTCAAAAAAGCATCACCAATCGCACAGAGGAAGATTTGAATCAGTATTTGACTGAGATTGCCAGAATACCTATGATTTCACCGGAGGAAGAATCTGAACTTGCTCACGAGGTAAAGCTCGGAGGAGCGAAGGGCAAGCGGGCCAAGGATAAACTGATCAAGGCCAATCTGCGTTTTGTCGTCTCTGTGGCCAAGCAGTATCAGCACCGTGGCATGACCTTGTCCGACCTCATCAACGAGGGCAACATCGGACTGGTGAAGGCTACGGAGAAATATGATGAGACACGAGGTTTCAAGTTTATCTCATATGCCGTGTGGTGGATTCGCCAGAGCATTCTCCAGGCCATGGCCGAGCAGGGCCGGCTGGTTAGGGTACCACTAAACCACGTGAGCAATATTCAGGTCATCAACCAGGCCATTGCGAAGTTTGAGCAGGAGCACCACCGCAAACCGTCGTCGGAGGAATTGGCCGAGTTTACGAAGATTGATTTGGACAAGATCGACCAGGCCATGCAGGCCGAAAGCCATGAGGTCAGCATTGATGTGCCAATGGGCGAGGACAGCGACACTTCATATGGCGACACGATCGTCGCAAGCAGTAATGAGAGCAACCCAGAACATTATTCCGAGCGCGAGTCGATGGTGACCGAGGTGATAGCCATCATGGACCGGGTGCTGAAGCCACGCGAGCGGCAGATCATCTGCGACACCTACGGCATTGGCGTGCCCCAACGCAACCCGGAGGAAATCAGCAATGTCTATGGGTTGACTCGTGAGCGGGTGAGACAGATAAGGGAAAAGGGAATTCAGAAAATACGCAATAGTGTCTATGCTAAATATCTGACAAAATATTTGGGCTGAAGTATATGGGCCCGCGCAGGGCGATGCGGCAAGTGGGGCTTTGCCCCGGATAGAGTGCCGTCTTGAAAGTATCTTTTCTTGTGCCGAGGCTCTGTCAAAGGCTCGTTTTTTCGGCTTAATACGTATTATAGCATCTGTTCACTGAAAAAAAACAAGAGTTTACTGAAAAAAGTTTGGATTTTACCCTTTTTTTCTTATTTTTGCAACAGAGAAATTAAATGAATAATATATTTGAAAGAGTGATTAATGTCTTAAATTTATATAGGTAGATTTCAGTAAGTGGAGTCCAAGGGTCCGTGAGGATGTTTGGACTTTTTTTATGTTCTTTCCTCAATAACATCTCTGTATCATAAGCTTAGCCTCTGATCTTACGTAGCAGAGACCAACCCCGCGGCACAGTCATGCGCGCTGCTGGCACGATGTACCTTAGCTTCATACAAATCGTGGCGGTCGCCATGTAATCATGCGGCGGTTGCCATGTAATCATGCGGCGGTCGCCATGTAATCATGTGGCGGTCGCCATGTAATCATGCGGCGGTTGCCACGTAATCATGCGGCGGTCGCCACGTAATCATGCGACGGTCGCCACGATGTAGCTGACTATTTTGCACAACCGTCGTGATGGCAACTGCTGTCGCCATACTCGATGGTGCCGTCGAGATATTGGCCGACAACTTTATCGATGTCGATGGCGGGAGCACCAGCGTGAAGTTCAATGCCTAACTGCCGCAGCATGTTGACTGCGCCCTGGCCGAGTCCTCCACAGAGGACCTCGGTGGCTCCGTGTTCTTGGATAAACTTAGGCATGGCTCCGTGGGCATGCTCAGGAGCTTCTAAGATTTCCTTGTTGGATACCTTGCCATCGTCGCCAATGGTCACGAATGTCACTTGTGGGGCTTTGCCGAAGTGTAGCCAAAGTTTCCCTTCACTTGTTGGAATTGCAATTTTTCTCATCTCTTTATATGTTGTTTTTGTTTGTTAGGTGTTTTTTGAGTTGTTAGGCATCATCTAATTGCCGAAACCGCGCAAATAAGCGACATCCCTGGAGCATGGGTATCATGATGTCTGCGGTAGTAAATATAAGCTTTTTTATTGAAGCGACCAAAATTTTCACTGAAAATAACGTCTAAAAAAGCAAAAAATAACAGAAGATGCTTTTATTTTGAGTTTCAAGTGGTTGTGGCAGCCGTTGGCTTTAAGTGGCATAGACGAGGAAATGCATGTCATATGATAAAACGTTTTACATGGATAGAGCAGAAAGAGACCTGCATCTCTTTCTACTCTTATTCCTATGAACCTTTATTGGCATTTTACCAAGTAATAACCTTATCTACAATTTCTTGTTGCTCCAAGCTACTTCTTCGCAGATAGATACGTGTAGTCTCTATGCTTTCATGTCCCATAAGGTCTGCAAGCAGGGCTATGTCGTTGAACTTCTCCAAGAAATTCTTGGCATAGCGATGGCGGAACGAGTGAGGGTACACCACTTTCTCGTTTAAGCCATACTTCACCGCATAGTTCTTCAACTGCTGTGATATGCCTCTTGTCGTGATGCGCTCGCCAAAGCGATTGAGAAAGAGATAGCCACTTGTACGGTTGAGTGTCTGCAACCATTTTTCTGTTTCCGTGCGCAATGTCTTGGGGATATAGATACGCCGTATAGCCAAGAAACGCACCACAAAGTACCACTCCAAGTTGTCTTCCTTCTTCAACTTGTTCTTCAAGAAGGTGTAGTCGGCATTGCTGATGACATTCTCCAAATAAGAACGTTGCTGCACCTTGACCGACTTCAAGCGGAGTTTAGTCTTGCCTACAAATACAAGGTACTTGTTCAACGCCTGAATACGAAGGTTTACCGTCTTTGGTTTGTAAGTCTCAATCAAGTAGGTCTTGTAAACCAACAAGTTTCTCTTGTTCAACTCTTTGTGTCGAGAGCCAAACTCCTTCACGGCATACAGATATGCCGAAATCGTGTTCTTAGCCATATTGCCTTGGCTTAGGAACTCTTCAAATTTGTCTAATTCCATTTCTATTCGTTTATTAGTGAAACATAAAGTTGTCCATATAAATAGGCATGGTATTGTTCTATGAGTTCCTATTATGAGAAGATGCTTGCTACAGGAGAGGTGAAATGCATTGATGAGGAAGTGCCGTTTGAGATACCAAAGGGGTGGGAATGGTGCAGATTAGGAGAAATATCAACTTATGCCCAAACAAAGAGAAAAATCAACGCATCGAATGCCGATACTCAATTATGGGAATTGGATTTGGAAGATATAGAAAAAGGAGGAAGATTGCTGAATATTAAAACTGTTGGTGAGCGAAAAGCCATCGGTGACAAGACCGTCTTCAACTGTGGTGACATTTTATACAGCAAACTTCGTCCATATTTATTAAAGATACTCGTAGCACCTGAAGGAGGTATTTGTACTCCCGAAATCATACCTTTCACTTGCTACGGCAATATATGCAAAGATTATATTGTTAGCTTTTTGAAATCACCTTACGTAGATGATTACATTAATTCTGCAACGTTTGGTGTAAAAATGCCTCGTGTAAGCACAGAAACAATGACGTCTAGAATAAAGGAGTTGATGCCATATATAGATGAGTATGGAAAAGCGCAGGATAAACTTAATAAGTTAAATGAAGAACTTTCCAATACTATTCGTAAGAGCATCCTTCAAGAGGCTATTCAAGGCAAACTCGTTCCGCAAATTGCCGAAGAAGGTACTGCACAAGAGTTGCTTGAACAGATTCAAGCTGAGAAGCAAAAACTTGTAAAAGAAGGTAAGCTAAAGAAATCTGCCCTCAACGATTCTGTTATTTTCCATGGTGACGATAACAAGTATTATGAGCAAATAGGGAGCGAAGTAACCGAGATAGAACTTCCTTTTGACTTTCCAAGTACTTGGTCAATTGCTCGATTAAATACTGTTTGTCAACTTACAGACGGCTTGAAAACCATTGGCAAGCAATGCTTGTTAGATGCAAAATACTTACGTGGTAAAAGTTCTGACTTGTGGACGGTGAAAACTCTGGTGAAGTTTTCATCGTACCACAAGATGGCTATATGGGTAGTACATTCAAGCAGTTATGGATAAGTTCCTCAATGTACGAACCTTATGTTTTAGCTTTTATACAGTTCTATAAAGAGACATTGCGCAACTCTAAGAAAGGTGCAGCAATTCCACACCTCAACAAAGAATTGTTTTATGGGCTTATTATTGGTATTCCACCACAGCAAGAGCAGAGAAGAATAGTTCAGAAGATAGAACAATTAAAGCAGTTGCTCAAATAGTTTTTCTATTTGAGCAACAATGCGTTGCTGCTCTTTAAATGGAGGTAATGGGTATAGATAATTTTCAATGTGGCTGTTATTGATGGATGGTGAATTGTCTCCTTTCATAAACGTATTCAGCCCATCTACAACATAGTTAGATAACATTAGATAGAACAAGAACTTAGGGAAATATACTATTCCTGGTGTAATCACATAAAAACCTGTGCTTGCTATTGCACTTTTGTAAGTATCGTCGACCAGTGCAATGTTTCTTAGATAAGGGCGCACCATAGAAAAGAGGATGTCATTTTGGTGCAGTTTCCTTGTTGCTCTACTTGGCGCATTATCAATACTCATCTGTTTAGCGTTGTCTATGATGTTCAATTTGTTGTTCACTGCATCTACGTCAATATAGATAAAATCGGATGTAGGCTTTGTTGATTCCATTGGCATAAACACGATTTTACCTCTTGTCCAATTCCATGAAGCAGGCAATTCAAATGGTATTTCCTCTGTTATATCTTCACAATGTTTGCCTATTTGCTCATAATACTTGTTTTCGTCACCACGAAAGATGACAGAATCTTTGAGGGCAGACTTTTTCAATTTGCCCTCCTTAACAAGTCTTTGTTTCTCTGCCTTTATTTGTTCAAGCAGTTCTTGCGCAGTACCTTCTTCTGCTATTTGCGGTACAAGTTTTCCTTGAATTGCTTCTTGGAGGATAGACTTTTTTAATCGCTCTTTTATGGAGGAATTAAGGGCATTCTGTTTTTCTTGAATCGCATTGTAATTCTCAACCAAAGGAATTAGCAGAGCAAGTTTTTTGATGATGCGCTCACCTTCATTGAGTGGAGGCAAAGGACACATCACTTCTAACACATTAGAAACGGCAAGTCCAGGTTGAGCTGTAGCGGTTGCATATTTGTTTAGATTTAATGCCATCAAGAAATAATACATAAACAAAGGAGATAAAATCTCATAGGTATCTACAACCACAGCATGTTCTGTCGCATAGAACTTTCCTTTTTCTATGTTTACGCAACCACATAACGCTCCTTGTCTACCAACAATTGAATAATGTCCTTGAGTATTAAACTCTCCTGTATATCCTCGCAATCCATTTCCCCCAACACATCTATAAGGATGTAATTCTGTTTTGTCTGAAAATATTCTGCTTGCAGAGATGTTTTTGCCAGCTTGCATAGAGCAAATATGTTTAAGTCTGCACCATTCCCACCCCTGTGGTATATCAAACGGAATCTCCTCATCAATGCACTTCACCTCCCCCGTGTCAAGTATCTTCTCATAATAGGAATTGTCCTCACCACGGTAGATAATAGATGCGTTCTTGTCACGCTTGATTTTCTTCTCCTTGATCAAGCATTCTTTCTCCTGACGAATCTTTTCAAGCAATACGCTTGCAGGTTTGTCATTAGGGTCTTGCGGTACAAGTTTTCCCTGTATCGCCCATTGTAATATGCTGTTCTTTAATTGTTTTCCGTTCATTGTTCTTTACTTTGCGAATTTGCTAACCAGTGGTTAGCAAATTCATAAATTATTCATAGTCCTCACCTCTGACACCTAACTCCCCTCTGCTCATCGCATTGGCAATGTCAATCTTCAATTCCTCATCGTAATCCTCACCATTCATGAAACAAGTCATTATGCGGAGAAGCAAGTCTTTGTCGATATTTGATGCTGCCACATGATAGACGATGGACTCCATTTGCCGCATAAAAATTGTAGCTTGCCAAACATATGAGTTCTTGTACAGGAAGTATGCTCCGAGTGTCAAGGCAATACGTTTGTTACCGTCATTGAAATAATGACCAGAGCAGAACTTGTATACCAGAGAGCAGAGTTTATCTGAGAAATTCGGATAATACATATCGTTCTGCACAAACTCAAGAGCAGCTCGTATTCCACCTTCATCTCTGACCCCATCAAAGCCACCATCGCTTGCGTCTATCATCTTTGCATAAACGTTTAAGGCCTCTTCGTAACTGATGTATTTTACTTCCTCATTCATTGTCTGCCTGCTTTAATCTTCTCAAGACATCCTTGTTTTCTGCAAGGATATTGTCGAAATCAATCGACTTATCCCCGATAAAACGTTCATATTCTTCTGGTGTTACCGCTCTGAGGTATTCGGCTATATTGCCATGATAAGCATCACGGAAGCTGAAATCACGAGAAGCCATCTTGGTACGGGCATCATTAAGATAAGGCTTTTGCATCGGTTGCTCTGCCAAGTCGTCAACAATTTGTTTAACTTCGTCCATTGATAACAATCTACCTCCATTTTCCTTGTATTGGTGCTGTATAACAGCACCAATACCGTTCTCAAATGAAGATATGACAAGCAACACTTCGGCATAGAGGGTATGGCGCACATTATCCTTGGAGTCAAGAGAAAGAACCCTTCTGTATTCTTTGGCATTTTCCTTGAACACAGCTTCGTATATCCAGTCTGTTACTTGTGCATATTTGTAGGTTTTGTGTCCACCCACACATTGGCTCATTGCGGAGGTTAGGTTCTTCCGATAGTTCTCTTCAGTGATAGCTGCTGGTATATAGTTCACATCACGGCGATTGATATATTTTGTTCCACCACCAGTTTTTTCGTTGATTGTTGCTATCACAATGTCCAAAATTGCACTACGCAAAGCCTTGGCTTTTTCACTCTCTGTAAGCAACATACCAATATTTAGAAACGAGCGGAAGTTGAACAAACCGAGTTGTGTAGTTTTGCTCCCGACATTGATGACGGGAGCAAATTGTAACTTTAAGTCTTTCAGGCGTTTACCTTTACATAAAACATATCCATTGCCAGATAATTCAGAACCGAAATTCTCAAGATATCTTTCAATTGTTCGTTCTTCAACTTCATAGAAATCGGCCACCATTTTTTTCGTAAAACGGTATTCTCCATCAAACATCATACCAGTAATGTCTAATGTCTTTTGTATCTTTTCTATTGCAAAACGGTTGTTCAACACGTTTAGCCTTTCAATCTTTGATACGGTTAAATCCTTCATTGTATTATTCTTCAATGTTTATTTTAATTCCCAAGATACGCTGTATCTCCGCCAAAGTCTTATCAATCTCATGATCGAGAGCCTTGCGCTTCTTGAAATAGTCGGCAAGCAGTTCGGCAGGAGGCAAGATTTCTTCATCCTCTTTCGGGAACTTGCACAAGTCGAAGTTGCAATCGGTGGCGATAAGGTCTTCAACCGAATAGCAACGAGATTTCTCGTCACCATCAGCAATGATAATCTCCTTACGGTCGTTCCACCACTCACGGATTGGGTCGCAATGTTCCGACTTCATGGGCTTTGTCTTGGAGAAATGCTTGTAACCCTCCGGCATATCGAGGCGATAGAACCACGTTTCCTTTGTAGAATAACCTTCTGGAGCACCCTCCGCACAGGTATTATCGAAGAACAAAATGTTCGTGGCTATCGAAGTGTAAGGCGCAAAGATACTGCCAGGCAAACGTATAATGGTATGCAAGTTGAAATCTCTGAGCAGCTTGGTCTTGATGGCTATCTTTGTATTGTCCGCTCCAAACAGGAAACCGTCTGGGACAATGACCGCTGCACGACCATTCCTCTTCAGTCGGTACATGATGAGAACTATGAACAAGTCAGCAGTCTCGCTACTGCGCATATCAGAAGGGAAGTGTGACTTGACATCCGACTTCTCGTTTCCACCGTATGGTGGGTTCATCAACACAACATCAAACTTGTCTTCGTCTGTGTAGTTGAGTACATCTTTGGTAAGCGAGTTGTCGTGATATACCAATGGCGTGTCAATACCATGCAGCAACAGATTAGTCACGCATAGCATATATGGAAATTGTTTCTTTTCTATGCCAAATACAGACTGATTGTACTCTTTGCGGTCTTCAGCAGTCTTTACCTTCTTGTCCAATTCACCCAACCAACTTGTGATGAAACCTCCTGTACCACAAGCGAAGTCTGCCATTTTCTCACCAATCTGCGGATTGACTATCTCTGCCATAAATTCGGTCAAGGCTCTTGGGGTGTAGAACTCACCAGAGGAACCTGCCGACTGCATTTCTTTGAGGATTGACTCGTATATCTCACCGAAAGCATGACTTTCCTCATAGTCACCAAGGTTCAAACCGTCAATCACATTCAGCACTTGACGAAGTTGAACTCCATCTTTCATATATTGGTTGGCATCCTCAAATGTGGTCTTTACAATCGCCTGACGGATAGGGGTTGTTGGTGTTACCTCTATGTTTTTGAGTTTCACAAACAATGTGTTGTTGACAAACGAAAGCAGCTCATCACCAGTCAAGGCATTACCGCTTCCATCGTCATGCGCCCAGTTACGCCAACGGCATTCTTCTGGAATAATAGACTTGTAATCATCATCGTCCAACTCCCAGTCATTCTCTTTCTCGTCATAGACTTTCAAGAACAGCAGCCACGCCATTTGTTCTATACGTTGCGCATCACCGTTGATACCGGCATCATTGCGCATTATATTGCGTATCCGTTTTACGAAATTTGATAAACTCATATTTTGTTGCTATTTTATGCTATATTATATATGTATTGTTCCAGTTCCTTTACGGCATCAAGATAGCCTTGCTTACCACCGAAGAACTTCACGATGTTTGCTTTGGAACCCAACTTGCGGAAAGGGTCATTTTCAAGCACAGTAAGACTTTCCAATTCTGACACACCTTCCTTGGTGTACTTATCCAACAAGGCTTCAAGCACAAGTCGTGCCTGTTCACCATACTTGCTGAATATATCTCGTTTCTTCACTTGTTCGGCACGCTCACGCCGTGTAAGTGTTTTCTTGCCGTAGGCTATATGGCAGATGAAATCGAAATCATCCACATCGTCCATGTCTTGGTCGTGCTTCAATGCTGCAAGATCGATACCACTGTCTTTAAGCATTTCAGCAATATCTGACTTCTTCTTGGTTTCTTGCCACTTGGAAGTAAATGTGTCTATCGTTGCGTATGTGTCTATGATACTTTTCTTTGTATAGTCCGTAATGCTTTCCGTGCGAAGCAACTTGCCGTTTGTGTCATAGACTGAAACAACCTTGTTGATAACCATAACTTGACAACCATCCTTGGCTACTATTGGCTTTGGACGTGGTTCGGGATCTGGTTCTGTCACACCTTTAGGTTCATTGTCTTCTGGAAGTACATACGGCTTAGGCTCTTTCTGCTTGGGCGGATAGTTCGGGTCTATCTCAATCGGTCCGTCCCAATCTGGGTCTGCAAACAATCGTGTCACGTTGCGGAAGTCCATTACAGTGAAGTATGTCTTTCCTTCTTTCTCACGAAGACGAGTGCCACGACCGATAATCTGCTTGAACTCTGTCATAGAGCCGATTTGTTGGTCAAGCACAATTAGTTTTGTCATTTTGCAATCAACGCCAGTTGAAAGCAACTTACTTGTTGTTGCTATGACAGGATATTTAGAAGAAACAGAAATAAAGTAATCTAATTTACTTTTCCCGTATTCATCACTACCTGTTATACGAACCACATAGTCGGGATTTTTCTTGCACATATCAGCATTGGCATTAGCCAAAGCCATTCGCATACGTTCCGCATGAGTTTCATCAGCACAAAATACTATGGTCTTAGCCATTCGATCTGTACTTTTCAGATAGTTGGTTATCTCCTGCGCAACTTCCCTTATGCGGTCTTCTATAACAATGTTATAATCATAGTCGCTATTATTATAGATGCGGTCTTCTATCTCGTTACCGTAGATGTCCTTTTGCCCCTTTGTCGGTCTCCATTCGTCACCGATGTTTGTTGTAATGTTGATTACCTTGAAAGGAGCGAGGAAACCATCCTCTATTCCATTTTTAAGACTATAAGTATAGACTGGCTCGCCAAAGTAGCCAATACTTGACTGATACTTCGTTTCCTTTGGCGTAGCGGTCATACCGATATGAGTAGCTGAAGAAAAATATTCCAAGATGTTTCGCCAGTTGCTATCATCCTTTGCGCTACCTCTATGACACTCATCAACGATAACAAGGTCGAAGTAGTCGGGATTAGGGAACAGCTCTTGATAATTCTTGGCATCATTCTGTCCAATCAACTGCTGGTATAGCGCAAAAAACACTTGATAAGATTTCAATTCCTCCAAGTGATTCTTATCTTTGGAGTAGTCAATCTTGTGTGTTACCTTGTTTAGCGGCTTGAAGTCCTGTTGTATGGATTGGTCAACCAATATGTTGCGGTCAGCAAGATATAACACTTTCTTTTTCAATTCACTATGAAGCAAACGCCATACAATCTGAAAAGCAGTGTATGTCTTGCCTGTACCAGTTGCCATGACAAGAAGGACACGATTTTGCCCTTTTGCTATAGCATTGACAGTACGATTTACGGCATTGCGCTGATAATATCGTGGAGGAAATATATTCTGACCAGTGCAGAACGGTTGCTCTATGACAGCCAATTCTTGCTCGTTAAGTCCATTGCCACCGTTAGCCTCGCTTTTATATCTTTCGATAAGTTCTTCTTTTGTCGGAAACTCATCCATGGCAAAAGTGCGTTCTTTCCCTGTTAAGAAGTCATGTTCGGCAAAACCTTCACCATTAGAACTATATGCAAACTTAACATCAAGCATTTGGGCATAAGTCATAGCTTGTTGCAATCCATGAGAAACAGAATGATTGGCATCCTTTGCCTCTACAATGGCTAAGGGTGTTGCCTTGTTTGCATAAAGCACATAGTCGGCAAACTTAGGCTTCTCTCTATGCACAAGATTGCCATGAAGATTAATTTTACCGTCAGTAAATTTAACCTTCTGTTCCATAAAAATGCTATCCTTTGACCATCCTTTGCTTGTAATGGCCTCGTTGATATAGCGGAACTTGACATCCTCTTCTGTTAATTCTTTGCTTATGCCCATATTCAACTAATATTTTATTATCAGAAGTTCTACAACATATTTACTAAGACAGGAAACTACGAGTTCATTACACTCTTTCGTTCTCGTCCGTAATCAAATCCTTGAGGTCAACTTCTAAAATCTTTGAGATTTCAAGAAGTGTCTCTAAATCGGGTTGATATTTATTCCGAGCATAGCAATTAACTGTGCTAAAGCTCTTGCCTAACTGTTTTGCCAGCCAGGTTTGTGAAATACCCTTGCTATCTAAGACATCTTTTATCTTGTTTAGTTTCATAAATTCACCGAATTTTGCTACAAATATATATTAAATTTTGCGATAATCCTTATAAATCAAGCTATTTTATGTAAATTATTCCAATATAACGATTGTTATTTCATGTAGTTATTGTACCTTTACAGCAGAGAAGAGTTGTTTGACAGCAAACGTATGCATATTGCAGAAATTGGGACTGTTGCCAAATCATTACCTCTATTGAGATGAAAGACTCATAAATAGCTCATTTTAAGCTATTCAGCAGATTTTAGCGTAATTTCACTGAAAATATTACAGATAAAAAAGATCCACGAAAATTCGTGGGTCTCTGTATGGACAATTTGGCTCTATTTTTGATTTGTTTAAGACCAATGAAAAAGATCCATGTGGATCTCTGTATGGACAATCTGGCTCGATTTTTGATTTGTGTAAGACCAAAAAAAGATCCACGAAAATTCGTGGATTTCTGTATGGCCAATCTGGCTCGATTTTTGATTTGTTTAAAAATCTCTGTAGGGACAATCTGGCTCGATTTTTGATTTGTTTAAGACGAAAAAAAAGGTCCACGAATTTCGTGGATCTCTGTATGGCCAATCGGGCTCGATTTTTGATTTGTTTAAGACAAATAAAAAAAAGGTCCACTTGGTGGACCTTTTGTAGGGACAATCGGGCTCGAACCGATGACCTCTGCAATGTGACTGCAGCGCTCTAAACCAACTGGGCTATGCCCCTATGAATGATTTCGAGCGCAAAAGTACAAATAATTTTTCAACCGACAAAGAGAAAGTCGGAATTTTTTGCAAAGAGAGTGTTGAAATCATGCATTCTTTCTCTCATTACGCCCATAGCCTGCCGCAAGTCCACCTTCTCCGGTCTCCTTATAGAGTGATGGCAGATCGTGTCCTGTTTGTTTCATCACCTCTACCACCCGGTCGAAGCTCACTCGGTGGCGGCCATCGGAGAAAGCTGCATAGAGGTTGCTGTCTAAGGCGCGCGTGGCGGCGAAGGCATTGCGCTCGATGCAAGGGATTTGAACCAGACCGCACACGGGGTCGCAGGTCATGCCGAGATGGTGCTCCAGCCCCATCTCTGCCGCATATTCCACTTGCGACGGACTGCCACCGAACAGTTGGCAGGCTGCTGCTGAGGCCATGGCACATGCCACTCCCACCTCGCCTTGGCAGCCCACTTCGGCACCGGAGATGCTGGCATTGTGCTTCACCACATTGCCCACGAGTCCTGCCGTAGCCATGGCGTGGAGAATCTTGCGATCGGAGAATTTGTGTCCCCGTGAAAGATGATAGAGCACAGCTGGCATCACACCGCATGAGCCGCAGGTGGGGGCTGTCACAATCACGCCGCCCGAGGCGTTCTCCTCGCTAACGGCCAACGCGTAAGCATAGACCAGACCGCGCGTCTGCAAGTTCTGCTTATAGCCGGAAGCCTTGACATAATATACCGGAGCCTTGCGGCTCAGATTGAGCGGCCCGGGCAGACGTCCCTCATGGTTGATGCCACGCTCTACGCTTTCCTGCATCACTTCCCAGTCTTTCTGCAGCTCGTCCCAGATGCTGGGACCTTCACACTTGTCGACGTATTCCCAGTAGTTTGCCCCTCGGTCTTCACACCAGTGCATGATGTCGGTCATCGTGTTGAGGTCGTAGACTTCGGGAGTATCAAACATATCGCCTTTTTCCTTGCCTTCACTCAGTGCGCCACCGCCAACGCTGAATACGGTCCAATCTCCGATTGGTGCCCCTGTCTCGTTGAGCGCTTCAAACTTCATGCCGTTGGGATGATAACTGAGAAACACGTCCGGTTTCCAAGTGATGTGACAAGGAGCCGCAGTCTGCAGCTCTTCCGTGATGGCCACGTCGGTCATGTGGCCCTTTCCCGTTGCTGCCAGACTGCCGTAGAGCGTCACCTCATAGCGTGAAGCAGAGGGATAACGCGTCTTGAAGATATGGGCCGCATGCTGTGGACCCATGGTGTGGCTGCTGCTTGGGCCGCGGCCTATTCTATATAATTCTCTCAAAGATTTCATCGTACAACTGTTTTTGATAACTATCTACCTCGCTTGAAATGTCATTTTCTGAGGTAGGCTTTCATGGAGCTGCCAAGCCTTCCCTGCTGATACATCCGTCTGACCGCACGATTTCGTATCTGGCGAATGCGTTCCCGTTTCAATCCCATCAGCTGGCCAATCTCTGCAAAAGTCAGGTTGGCGCGGCCGATGCCATAGAAGTATTCCACCACCTCGCGTTCACGGCTGGGAAGCACGTCGAGGGCCCGTTGTAGGTCGCCCAGCATGATTTCACGGGTTACACGTTCGTCGGCGTAGGGCGAATTGGGATTGGCCAGCACATGGAGCAGACTCAGTTCCGGGCTTCCACCCAAAGGAGCGTCTATCGACAGTGCTTTCCGTCGTTTGTCCGACGAAGGAGTCTTCTCCTTGCTCGGCACTTTGAAGATACCGTTTTGGCTGTCCAGTGCCTTCTCGATAGCAGCACGGATGATAGGGGCTGCATACGTGACGAAGCGCTTGCCCCGGCTTGCGTCAAAATTCGCGGCTGCCTGCACAAGCCCCACGTTGCCCTCGGCCACCAAGTCGTCCAAGGCCAGCCCGCGTCCTTTATATTGTTTGGCAACCGCCACTACGAACCGTAGGTTGGCCCTTACCAGTTTGTCGGCGGCAGCCCGATTGCCCTGGTGGATTTGCTGGCTCAGTCGAGCTTCCTCTTCTGCGCTCAGCAAGTGTTCTTTGCCGATTTCCGCAAAGTAGCGGTCCAGCAGTTGTTCGTCGTTGTTCATATTGTTTCCTTTTATCTTATTTCTTGTTTTATGAAAGCCCCCCAGTGACTTATCATTTTTTCTAAGTCTACGGTTTCTTCTTTTGGAAGGAATTCCCGCACTCCAGGCTCCTTATTCCCGCGTCTTCAGGAGTTCTTGATTTTTTATCTTCTCACTCAGACCTTCTCACTCAAGAACTCAAGAACTTAAGAACTTCAAAACTCAAAGACTTAAAAACTTAAAAACTCCTAACTCATTCACAGTTTTCCTTGTTCGCCGAGATAGCTGTCTTTGAATCCGAGGAAATAGAGCACGCCATCGATGCCAATGTTGCTGATGGCTTGCGAGGCGTTGGCTTTCACACGGGGTTTTGCGTGGAAGGCAATGCCCAGTCCGGCCTCGCTGATCATAGGCAGGTCGTTGGCACCGTCGCCCACGGCGATGGTTTGAGCAAGGTTCACCTTTTCCACCTGAGCGATGAGCTTAAGCAGCTCGGCCTTGCGGTGTCCGTCGACAATCTCACCCACATAACGGCCAGTGAGCTTGTTGTTGTCGTCGATCTCTAATTCGTTGGCGTATACGTAGTCGATACCATACTTGCGCCGTAGGAATTCGCCAAAATAGGTGAATCCGCCGCTGAGGATGGCAATCTTGTAGCCACAGCGTTTAAGCACCGACATCAGCCGGTCTACCCCCTCAGTGATGGGCATATGCTCGGCAATGTCTTGCATCACGCTGGCATCCAGTCCCTTGAGCAGTGCCACACGCTCCGTGAAGCTCTCCTTGAAGTCTATTTCTCCTCGCATGGCCCGCTCAGTGATGGCTTTCACCTTGTCGCCAACACCGGCACGCTCGGCAAGTTCGTCGATGCATTCTGTCTGAATGAGCGTTGAGTCCATATCGAAGCAGATGAGCCTGCGCATACGGCGGTACATGTCGTCCTTTTGGAACGAAAAGTCGATGCCCTCCTCAGTGCTCAGCCGCATCAGCGCGCCCTGCATCAGCGCGCGGTCCTTGGGTGTGCCGCGTAGAGAGAATTCTATGCAGGCTCTGACGTGCTTGTTCTGGTGGCGAATACTGCGGCGGCCCGTGAGGCGGAGTATAGAGTCGATATTCAGTCCCTGTTCGGCAATTACCTTTGTGGCCCGTGCTATCTGACGCGCGCTGAGATCCCTTCCGATCACCGTGAGGATATAGCGGTTCTTGCCCTGACGGCTCACCCAGTCTTCATACTCGTCGTCGCTAATGGGCACAAAGTCAATGTTGACATGAAGCTCAGTAGACTTGAACAACAGTTCCTTCATCATCTGGCCGGAAGCCATCTCGTTGATTCTCACCAGTATGCCCAGCGACAGCGTGGAATGGATGTCAGCTTGGCCGATGTCCAAAATCTGAGCTTCGTGTCGGGCGAGAATTTCCATCACCTGCGCCGTAAGGCCGGGGTGGTCGATTCCTGATATACTAATGAGTATTTGTTCTTTTTTATCCATTTCATCAATCTTTGTGAGTTGTGAAAGCTTTCTGTGGCCTACACTCTGCGAAATTACAGTTTTCTGTGGAATATACCAAACAAACAGGCAAATTTTATCAATCTTCGTAAGCAGAGGTAGCGGTATCATCCCGAAGGGGAGAAGCGGCAGGCCTGTAGTGGTTTTCGGCCGTCATTCTTTGGTGTTTCCTTTGCTATTTACTACTTTTGCAGTCGAAACAATAAAGATAACCAATGAAATATCTTCTTCTATCCGATATCCATGGCTCATTGCCGACACTCGAAAAGGCACTGGCTTTTGGACGTAAGCAGCAATGTGACATGATTCTGCTCATGGGCGACATCCTCAACTATGGTCCACGCAACGGAGTGCCGGAGGGTCTCGACGCCCGGGGCATCGCCGACCGGCTCAACGCGCTGGCCGACCGCATTGTGGCGGTGCGTGGCAACTGCGACTCTGAGGTAGACCAGATGCTGCTCCGGTTTCCTATCATGCAGACCTATACGCTGCTCGTCGACGAGGGGCGCAAGATTCTGCTTACCCATGGCCATGTCTACAGCGACAGCCAACTGCCACCGGGGCATTTTGATGCTGTCGTCTGCGGCCATACTCATCTTTGGCATTTGGAGCGCAATGGGCAGACGGTCTGCTGCAATACGGGCTCCGTCACGTTTCCAAAGGGGGGCAATCCTCCTACGTTGGGAACCATGGACAAAGGACTGATCTCTATGTTCACACTCGACGGTGAGCTTCTCAAGGAGATGAAAATCTGACAGAAACTGGAGAAAGATACTCTCACTCTGTCGGTGGGGAGGCAGGTCACGCTTAAAGCTCGGCCAAGTCTTCGTAGGCCAGGTTCATCTCATTGATGAGCGTCTCATAGTTTTCGTTGCTGATACTCGCACGCCTGTAAACGCCGTCGAGGCCCACAGTGTCCATATCGGCCCAAACATCGAAGGGCGCGCTGTGGAGAAGCGTGGCTGCCCCTTCAGCCATCATGCGCAGCACCGAAGGCTGATGAAATGCCGCCTTGTCTTTGCCCGATGCCTTGAGGCCCACGGCATAGGCGTGCATGGTGGACCTCACCATGGCCCTGATGGCCCTGCCCACGTCGACAGTCTGGGCGTCATTCTCCTTGGTAATGTTCAACCGGCGTTGGGCAATATGGTCTGCCATGCTCTGTTTGTGGCCGTCGAGAAGGCTATACATTTGTCTCTTGTATTCATCGACAATGTGGTCGAAGAGAGGCTTTGATCCCGATGCATAGCGCAACAGCATCTTTTGCGGTGTGGCGTCGGAGAACTTGCGCCTGTGCATGTCGGCGACGGCCTGCTCATAATCGTCGAAATTGATGGCGATAAGCAGAGGGAACATCACGTGAAAGAAATATTCGTTGATGTGCTCAAAGTGTTCGGCAATGAGCTGTTTCGTCAGTTGCGGGGTAGGTTTTCCCTGGTTGCTTTCCCGGTCGCTGTCGATGAGTCCGGTGATAAATCCTTCGAAGAATCCTCTCACCATGGACGAAGCCACTTGATATTTTGCTATAAGTTGGGTCATATCTCTTAATTTAATTGTTCAGTTTGCGAAGGAAGCCTTTGGCTATGGGATAGGCGAGCAGCGCCGAGCAGGCGTCGCTGGCGGCCTGGCATATCTCTACACCTAAAAGCCCGAACAGGTGGGGCAGAATGAGGATGAGCGGAATGAAAAAGAGCCCACTGCGCGCCGCTGCCACGAGGTTGGCGCGCAAGGGCTGACGGCAGGTCTGCAAAAGCATGTTGCTGATGACAATCACGGAGCCCAAAGGCCAGGTGATGAGTTGCAGGCGCAGGGCCACTATTCCGATGTGGATCACGTTGGGGTCATTGCGAAAGATTCGGATGGCGTCGTGGCTGAAGATTAGGCACACCACCGAGGCGATGAGGAGAAACCAGAAGCTTATCTTCGTCGTAAACCAATAGCCGCTTTTCAGTCGTTCGTAGCGTTTAGCCCCATAGCAAAAGCCACAGAAGGGTTGGAAGCCCTGTCCCAATCCAATAACAACCGCTAACACGAACATGGAAATACGGTTGACGATGGTCATGGCGGCGATGGCGGCATCGCCCCATCCACCGGCGGCCAGGTTGAGCAGCAGCGTGGAGAGAGCGGCAAGGCCCTGACGATTGAGCGAGGGACTTCCGCCGTAGAAAATCTCCTTGAACATGGCCTTAGTGGGAGTGAACAGCCGCGGGCGGATGGCGATGTTGCCCGGCTGGCGGCTCAGATATAGGAGTACGAGAAAGCTGCAAACCTGTCCAACCACTGTGGCCAGCGCCGCCCCGGCTACACCCATATTGAAAACAAAGATAAACAGCGGGTCGAGACCGACGTTGAGGATGGCACCCGTGACGATACCGAACATTGACCGGGAGGCATTGCCCTGAAAGCGCATTTGGTTGTTTAGCGTCAGACTACTCGTAAAAAAAGGGATGCCAATCAGCGAAATGCCTAAATATTGTTTCGTATAGGGGAGGATAGTGGGCGTGGAACCCAACAGCATCGACAGAGGCTCGACGAAGATGAGGCCTAAAATCATGAACAGCAGTCCGCAGAGAAAGGAACACGCAAATCCAGTTGCTGCCATGCGCTCGGCGTTGTCGTGGCGGCGCGCTCCCAATTCGGCTGAGATGTAGTTGCCCGAGCCGTGACCGAAAAAGAAGCCTGTGGCCTGAAAGAAAAACATCAGCGTGAACACGATGCCCACGGCTGCAGTGGAGGCGGTGTTGAGCTTGCCCACGAAAAACGTGTCGGCGATGTTGTAGAGATTGGTCACCAGCATCGAGACAATCGTGGGCAAAGCCATGGTGATAATGACCCGATGGACGGGACCGCTCGTAAGATAAGTATAATTGTCGCGTTGTTTTTTCTGTGACATAACGTTATAAAGATAAGGAAGTCTGACTACCGTACACCTAAAGCGGTGCAGAGTGACCCCTTTTTGTCAACTGCAAAGGTATACCTTTTTTTGTAACATATCAAATAATTCGGGAGGAAATGCTGACGCTCTTACTGTTTCCGACTGTATATTTCTACTGTTCGTTACTTGCCATTAAATTCTCTAAAAATGTAACTTATTGTAGATAAATTGAAGGTAAATTATGAAAAAGTGTAAGGAGTTCTTGGTTGATATTGAAAAAAATATTATATTTGCGTCGTGAGTTATTGAACTACGACTTTCCCACAAAATGTTAGGATGTGTCGCTATTGTTTTACCAAATCTGTCGATTATGAAGAAAATTACGCTTACTGCATGGGCAGTTTTTGTCTCAACCTTCACCTTCGCCCAAGAGGCCCCCTTCTCGCAGAGGCTTACTTCGTCAAAAGGCAATACGGTGATGACTGCCGACCAATTGAAAGCTAAGAAGAACTTCAAGGTTTCGAGTCTGCGGGATAAGGTGAGAGTTCATGGAGTTGCACCCCGCAAGGATTTTACGCCTACCGTTGATTCGCTGATCACCACGGCCCCTGCGGGAGAGGTGCACAACAACGTGATCCGCAGCGGCACGGGTTATTACTCTTTGTATGGTTATGTCCTCAGTTCGACGGCTTATGCAATGACGGGCAACTATGTGAAGACCGACGACGCCATCTATCTCAAGGATCCTTTCACCAATCTTACCACCGACTCTTATTTGAAGCTGGATGCTGAGGGCGACGGCAAGTATGTGGCGCATTTGCCTCAACCCATCTATGATGAGGAATACCAGGGAACAACCTATCACTACTATGCCTCGAAACTGAAGATCAACGATGAACATAACAGCTACGCCGCCGACACTCTCTCAGACGGAAGTATCGACCAGGATGTTCATTTTGAACTGGTGGGCGACACGCTCAAATCCACCGATCTCTCATTCGAAAACATCATTGGTCTGACCGACGACACATACGCTTGGTATGGATTTGGCGATTACGACATCGCCATGTATGATAATCCTTACACGACAACCAGCTTGCCTTCCGGAGTCGCCTTTGAAAGGTGGGTGCTCAATCGGTCGCAACTGGTGAATGTTGCCGTCGACGGTAACGAAATCTATATCAACGACCCGACCGCCAACAACAACCTCTATTGGTTCAAGGGCACGATCGAAGGCGACAAGGTGACTTTCAAAGGCCCGCAATATTTAGGCGTCAACGAAGACTATGCTACCCATGTGTTTTTCTTCCCGGGCACTTCGTTTTGGGATGACCAAGGTAAAAGGTATGCTTTGTCGGATGAGCTGGTGATGAACTACGATCCCGCAGCCAAGAAGCTCACTGCTCAGGATACCGCTGACGCGATGATCATCAACGCGGCCTTAGACCGCGTCTACTATTTGTCGGTCTATGACAATCCGGAACTGGCCTTTTTTGTTGAGAAGGCAGGAACTCCGGCTGACCCGTATTTTACACAGGTCAGTGAGTACAACACCGATTACGGCTATGGTTATATAGTGTTCTTTATTCCTACCGTGGATGTGGATGGCAATTTCATAGAACCGTCGAAAATCTATTACAATATCTATTTCGACTCTGAGACTCCAGAGACCCTCTCTACAGACGATTACACTTCGCTCGGACAGGATATGACCGATATACCTTTCTATTTCTCCGACGGATGGGATATCTTTTTGCAAGGATCTACCCATCAGCTATATTACTATGTGGCCGAATATGATCAGGTTGGCGTAAGCACCACTTATACAGGTGGCGGTGAATCGCATAGATCCAATATTGTTTGGGCTGAGAATCCTGCAAACTCGATCAAGGGGGTCACGACAGACAATGGCGCTGTGGAGAGCGTGAAGTATTTCGACCTCTCCGGGCGTCGGATTGAGGCTCCTGTTAAAGGTCTGTACTTAAAGAAAGTAACATTCGCCGACGGTACCACTAAGACCGTTAAGGGGATGGCCAAGTGATCTGAAACAATCCCTACCGCATGATAATCATCAGGCCCGGCGAATTTCGCCGGGCTTTTTTCGGTTTGACTGTCATGGGCTTGTCCTGACCGGGGGCGAGTATTCAAGCCGCCCTATAGTGGCAAGGCTACAACTAAAGGTAAGTGTGTCAATAACAAAGCGTAGGTTTGTCGAATTTGGTTGATTGATATCGTCTGGCAGTTGGTGTCTGAACGGGCGGCAATAGTGGGCCGTTCGGCTGACAATTGCGAGCCGAGTGGGTGACAATTGGCAGACTTGGTTTAAGGCAATGATACCACAAACCTGCGCCCTGTCCATGTTTACTTTACGCAGGTAATGTCTTCTTGCGGAAAGCCTGAGGCGTCATTCCCACCGACTTGGTGAAGTAGCGGTGGAAGCTACTGAGGGAATTAAATCCCGACTGTGTGGAGACATCCTCCAATGGCAAAGACGTTGAGGACAGCAAATCCTTTGCACGTTTCACTCGCCATTTGTTGACGTATTCATAAAACGTGGTGTGAAGCTGCTGGTTGATATAGTTGGAGATATAGGTGCGGTTCGTGCCGACTGCCATCGACAGTTCCACGATGTTAAGTTTTGGATTGAGGTAGATCTTTTCTTCTTCAAATACTTTCCGGAAGCGGCCTTCAAACTCATAAGCCCTTGTATAGTCTCTTTTCTTCTCTTCCCTGTCCAGATTGTCCAATGCCTTCAGCATATCCTCCTGCCGATAGACAAAATAGCAGAACAGACCCAACAAAACAATCATGACAAGGTTGTAAAAAGTAGCCATTACCTCCGAACTGTATAAGGTGGCTGCCACCCACAGTGACAACATTCCGGCATAGAGACACACGATATATTTCAACCAATACAACGACAACTCTTCATCGGAGAAATCGGCCTCCATCTGACGGTTGAATCTTTCAACAGCGTAATAGCCATATATTAGAATGCCTAACGAATAGATGATGGTAAGTAAAAGTGTGGCTTGATAAACCACCACGTTCTCCGTAATGATATATAGAACTAACGCCATGAAATATGCCAAGGCGTTGATAGCAATAAGCCGGCTCATCTTTTGTCGAGGAGTGGTAAGCCTGATGAGAATGAATAGCGCGCATGGCACTACGGTCATCTCTAAAAAGTCTGTCTCAGGTGCCGACAATGTGGGCAAAGGCTTACCGGACGTGTAGAAAAAGAAAAAGTCGACAACGCTTATCAGCACAAGATATACCATGAACCGGAACATCATCTTTTGTAGGTCGTTGCGCTGCCCCTTATAGTACATTGCGGCGGCACATACCAACTGGGCCATAAACAGCATACCAAAAGAGAAGTCACACATTGATTTTGCAAAACTCTGATCCATTATCGTAGCAATAGGTTTATGGGGCAAAGATACAAAAAAAAGACGAATCCGCCGACCTTCCAGCTCTTTATTGATGTCAATCGGTAAAAAGAAGATCAAAAAGTAAATAATGGGCACCAGAAAGTACAATTGACCTGTTGCTCTTGTCAAAATGCCCTTGCTGACTTATCTTTGCAAAAAGTCAATCCGTTGCAAATGAGTTTAAAAGCATCAGTTCACCACCAGCTCCTGTTGCATAGAAACCTGCGACTGCCCATGGGTAGAATATGGCTTGCCAGCCTGGCTGTCGTGCTTGTTTCCTGTGAGGGAAGAGTAGGAGAGCGCAGCATCCTGCCCGATGATTTCACACTGCGTGCAGGCGATGTGGTGTTCCGCCGGGGGGAGGGCGTTACGAGCCGCGTGGTCCTTGCAGCGGATGCGAATGGAAATTATTCCCACGTTGGCATTGTTGTTGATTCAGCAGGGAGCAAGATGATTGTTCATGCCGTTCCCGGTGAACCGGACTTTGATGGCGATGCTGACCGGGTGAAGATGGACACACCGGAAAGGTTCTTCTCACGAAAGCGTGCGACAAAAGGAGAGGTGTGTCGGCCAAGAAATGACTCCATAGCCCAAAGAGCCGCAGAGGCTGCATTGCGGGTTTACCGTAAAGGCGTGCTGTTTGACGACACGTTCAACGATAATGACACAACGAAGATGTATTGCACGGAACTCATCGTTTATGCCTATCGTCTTGCGGGAATCGATCTGGCTGAAGGCAGGCGTCACAAGATAGATTTGCCCGTCCTGGAGGCTACGTGCATTTTCCCTTCCGACATACACGAATCACGCCATCTCAAGTCTATGATCAAGTTTCACCAATAACAAATAAAATATATGAAAAAGCTATTATCATTTCTCATGTTTGTCACAATGCTTGCAACACTCGCAAGTTGCGGTAAGTCGGAACCACGCTCGGTTGCCGAAAAGGCCATAAAATGCGTCATCGCCGAAGATTATCGTGGATATTTCGACTGTGTTTCACTAGTGTCCACTTAAATCCTTTAACATTCGGCTTTGCTTACTGATTGTAACTTACCATTCGTCGAAGGGTATTTCTAACTGAATATATTTGTTGGT
>ONYL01000103.1 GCA_900322035.1 uncultured Prevotella sp. | reverse complement strand
TCAAGGTGTTTGCCAAGGGCACGCCGCTCATCTATATCAACAACAAGAAGGTGACTGACAACCGCGAACTGACGGAACTGAAGTCAGAGAACATCAAGAACGTGGATGTCATCACCGCCCCCGGCTCGCAGTATGATGCCACGGTAAAGAGCGTAATCCGCATCCGTACCCGTAAGCCAGCGGGCGAGGGATGGAGCGTAAGGAATGATGCCAACGCAAAATACAACACGATGTGGGCAGGATATGACCAAGCTACCATCAAATACCGGATCAAAGGACTGGAGTTGTCGAATACCTCGTTTCTCTATAGCCAAGTGTTCAAAGAGAACATCAACGCGGGCTACACGCTCATGCCCAAGGACAATATCATCAACATCGACCAGCATTTCAACGACGCTTTCCGGCAGAACGTGCTGTCACAGACCTTCCGCCTGAGCTACGACTTCAATGCAAACAATTCCATCGGCGGCAGTTATTCGTTCTACAAGACCTTGTCAAACAACATGGATGCGAACAGTATCCAGAATATCACGCGCAACAGTGCCTATGAGGGTTCCATCCTGCAGAGCCAGCGCCAGCACAGGGATGTGGGACCACGCAACGAGGCCAACCTCTATTATACGGGCAAGCTCGGCAACTGGAGCATCGACTTCAATGCCTCTTACCTCCACATGAAATATATGCTGAGCCAGCAGAGCACGGAGAACAGTACGGAATTAGGCAACCGCGACGTGGCGAGCAACGGTGGACAGCGCAGCGACCTGTGGGCCGGGAAGCTCGTCGTGACCTACCCGGTGGGGAAGGGCACGCTCTCCTTCGGCTCGGAATATACGCATACGAAGAGTGTGGGCTTTTATGTCAACAACGAGAATTATGTGCCTGCCTCCAGCACCAAGCTCTGCGAGGCAAACATTGCGGGCTTCGCAGACTTCTCTCTGCCTTTCGGCCACTATGAGCTCGACGCCGGACTGCGCTACGAGCATGTCACGACCGACTACTACAGCTTCGGCAAACGGGAGCAGGAGCCGAGCCGGCGCTATGGCAACATCTTTCCCAACCTCTCGCTGTCATGGGATAAGAACCTGTGGTCATGGCAGTTGTCTTACACCATGAAGACCTCCCGACCCGGATACAACAACCTGCGCAACTTCATGCAGTATGACAGCCGCTATCTCTATGAAGGCGGCAATCCCTACCTGCGTCCCGAATATACCCACAACGTGGAGTTGTCGTTCGAGCATAAATGGCTGAGTGCCTCGGTCTGTCCACAAGCCTATGCTACATACCTTTGGCTTGTACGACAACCAGGAGATAGCCTATTTCTCGGTTCACAATATGGGGCACTATCAGATGCTGAGCGCTGCCGTGACGGCCTCACCGACATTCAGTTGGTATCAGCCTTCCTGGGAGATAGACTATTCCCAGTTATTCTTCCGTGAGCCTACAAGTCTCTGCTCCCACCATCCCTCGTTTACTTTCGTGCTTCGCAACAGCCTTGTCTTTCCCCATGGCTGGATGGCGGGCATCGACTTCTATGGCTACACCGACAGCTATGAACCGATGCGGCGGACAGCAGGTCTTGTGACCGTGGATGCACGGTTGCGCAAGTCGTTCTTCCAGGATCGTCTCGTCTTCCTCCTCCAAGCCTCGGACCTGACCAAGAGTAATCGCGAGCGGTGGACGTATTATGGCACGGATGTCATCAGCCGAAAAGACGCCAACAATTTTAGGCGCAACATCTCGCTCACTGTGACTTATAACTTCAATGCCACACGCAGTCGCTACAAGGGTACCGGTGCAGGAAACGAAGAGAAGAAGAGACTGTGAGGATGTCAAGAGGAGAATGACAAAAGGAAAATGACAAAAGGCCATGCCGCATAGCCAAGCACTGTGCGGCATAGCCTTACTTTGTTAATCATAACTAAAACTTTGGTTCTTTTCTGTCTTTTTATAAATCGTAATTGATAAATTCGCTATATTTGTGGAAAGTTTTAATTACGATTTATGGAGAAACTGATAGAACGTCCGTATTATATCAATATGATTAGTCCTTTTATCGGGAAGAACGTAATCAAGGTGCTGACAGGTCAACGCCGGGTAGGGAAGAGTTGTATCCTCAAGCAATTGGCTAACAAGATAGCAGAGACAAATGCTGATACCAATATCATATCTATCAATAAAGAACTGGAGAACTTCGCTTTCATCCATACTCATGACGATTTGAGCAAATACGTTGGGGAACAGCTGAAGTCTGGTGTAGCCAACTATCTTTTCATCGATGAGGTGCAGGATATAGATGGTTTTGAGGTTACGCTTAGGAGTCTACAAGCCTCAGAAGCTTGCGACATCTACATCACCGGCAGCAATGCCAAAATGTTTTCCAGCGAATTGTCAACCCATCTCTCTGGCCGCTATGTGGAGTTTCCTATCCACAGTCTCAGCTACGATGAGTTCCTGGTGTTCCATCATTTGGAGCCTTCCAATCAATCGTTAAGAGACTATTTGCTCTATGGCGGAATGCCTTATCTTACCCATCTGCCCCTTGAGCGGGATATTGTCTTTGAATATCTGCAGAATGTCTATAATACCATACTTCTGAAAGATGTAGTTAAGCGTGAGGGCATCCGCAACGTTGATTTCTTGGAGACATTGGCATTATATACAGCCGACAATGTGGGAAACCTGTTCTCAGCAAACAATATCAGTAAATATCTTAAATCGCAGCATGTTAATACCTCGCCTACACAGATTATTAATTACCTGCGAGCCATGCAGAATGCCTATTTGATACAGAAAGTACGCCGAGTGGACATCAATGGCCTTCGCATGTTTGAGATAGGGGATAAATACTACTTTGAGGATTTGGGACTGCGCAACTGCCGTTTGAGCTCTTCGGTCCAACAAGACATCAATAAGCTTATAGAGAATGCCATTTATCTGTATCTCTGCCAACAGCGTTTCAAGGTGTTTACGGGACAGATGTCTGATGGCAAGGAAGTGGACTTTGTCGGGCTTCACGACGACCAGCGTATCTATGTACAGGCTACCTATCTTATGGTCGACGAGGCCACACGCAAGCGCGAGTTCGGTAATCTGAATGCTATCAGCGACAACTATCCCAAATATGTTGTCAGCCTGGACGAATGGACAAGCGGCAGCAACGTTGATGGCATACAGCATGTTCACCTTGGCGACTTTCTGCGGATGAAACTGGCGTAACACCGCAATGATGTTAAGCCTATATAAGCCTTGGCGTTAAGGATGTATAAGTGGATAGACTTGGTAGTATTGTTTTTTCAACCTAACTTTGCAATGATAAAAAACTCAGAGAGATGGAAAGAAAAGCTATGATACTGATGCTCTGCATGGCAGCGACTGCTGCTTATGCGCAGACAGACGGAGCGGGCACAGCCACAAGCTCTGCCGACTCACTACGTATGGACAGCATCATCCACGCCCTGCCTGAGGTGATGGTCAAAGGCGAGCGACCTATCGTGAAGGTGGCTGGCAGCAAGCTGACCTACGATATGCCACTGCTGCTTAAGAAAGAAAGCGCTGACAATGTCTATGACGCGCTGAAGCTCATCCCTGGCGTGACTGACAACAACGGCTCGCTCACGCTGGCAGGCAATACCTTCAACGTGCTGATCAATGGCAAGCACTATCAGATGGATGCCGCTCAACTCAATGCCTTGCTGAAGAGTCTTCCCGCTAACAGATTGAAGCATGCCGAAGTGATGTACACCACACCTGCCCGCTACGAGGTGCGTGGGGCGAGCATCAACCTCGACATCGTCTCTGATAGTTCGCAGCCTGACGGATGGCAGGGAGAACTCACGGGAGCCTGGAACCAAGAGCACGAGACGATGTGGAGCGAAAAGGCCGGACTGATCTATCATAAAGGAAAACTCGACTTCAGCGTGAATTATCAACACAATCATGGCAAGACCTACGGAACAACGGACGAGACCTCGCTCCATCATCTTGACGACGGAACGACACACGACATTGAGACGTACGAGGCGCAGCGCAGTCGCGATCACGAGCATCTGTGGCGAATGGGACTTGACTATGCCTTTACCGACAATCATCGGCTGAGCCTGAGCTACACCGGTAACTACGACACGGAACACGCACGCGAAGACGTGACGGGCAACGTGATGGCGACCAATGCTTATCGGACGAGAAAGACCATGCATGACGTGATGCTCGACTACCAGTTGCCTACAGGCACGAAGGTCAACGTGGAATACACCTATTATAATACGCCTTCCACACAGCATCTCATCAGCACGCTGCCTACGGGTGAGCTCCACTTCGATACTGACGAGCACCAGCGCATCAACCGCTGGAAGTTCCATCTTGGACAA
>ONYL01000030.1 GCA_900322035.1 uncultured Prevotella sp. | reverse complement strand
CTTTGCCAAGCCCAAGAACCAGCGCGAGCGTGACTACAACGAGCGCATGACTGAGAAAGCCGAGGCACTGCGCTGCCGCCGCTATGAGAGCATCGTGAAGAACGCTACGATTTCTTCGACCGAGAGAAGGAGAAAGGAAACTTCCTCGCATGGTTCAAGAAGAAGTCCGATGCCAGGAACACCAAGTGGCAGAACGTCTATAAGCATTTCGAAGCCTTCTGCGAAGGGAAATGCACCTTTGGCGAGATAGACGTTGACCTGTGCAACAGGTTCAAGGAGTACCTTTATACTGCCCCACAGACCATCCACAAGAAGCAGAGGCTGCACACCAACACTATTGCTGGCTACTGGTCAACCTTCCGAGCCGTGCTCCACACAGCCTACCGTGACCACATTTGAGCATTCCCGTTAATCGGGAAGCGGCGTAAGCCAAAGGGGCAAAAAAGACCGCCACGACGGACGGCCTATAATATATAATAATGTGGAGAAACAAAGAACGGGAACCTGAGGCTGAGAATGTCGGTAAGGGTTCCCGCTCTGTTATTCAAAGGCTTTCTTACCAGTCCGTATCGGGAACAGAAGAACGCGTAGACTTCAAGACTTCTTCTACCTCCTTTAGTGTCTTTTGGGCTTTTTGGAATAACACAGGGAAAGCAGCATTATATAATTTGCGACGTTCCGTCTGGCTTTCGTTGACGGGTTGGAACTCGCTGATACGGTCGTGTATGTCTTCACTTTCGTTGATGTTCGACCGCTTGCCTGTATAGTAGCTCAAAATGACGGAGATTCTGGCTCTTCCGTCTTTCGCATCTACTCTAAGTGTAATTGGTGCATTTAGGAAGTACGAAGAGGGGAAAATCCTGTCCTCATGAAACTGGAGATATTCACCCTCACCTGCCACGACCCCATTCTCTGGAGAGTTAATGACAATCTTATACTTGGTGTCCTTATAGGCATACTCCATATAATTCAATGCGACCGAAAATATTTCATTTCTTTGAATAGTAAGACCTTCTACTATCTTGGTAATCATTATATCCCCATTTTTGTCTACAACATAGTCTTGTCCTTTAATTTGGGCTAATGCTGACAAGTTGAGGAATGATACGGCAATTAAAGTGATAAATACTCTTCTCATAAGGCATCTGTCTATAAATGTTCCCCATCTGGTAAAATATTACGTCAGATGGGGAACCATAACACTTCATAACTTAGCGATTGGGAGTGCAATCTTGGTGTTTGTCTTCCTTGATTCCCTTTACGTTTACGCCCCAGCCCTTGACCTTAGTTTTTGAAGTACGATAGGCTCCAAAGAACCAACTGTGCTTCTCACTCTCAAATTCCGGCTCAAGAATGATGTCTACGCCAGAATTTTCCTTGGCGCGATACAGAGCTTGGCTCTGACGCTTTGTGAGGCCTTTGTAGCGATTGGCACTTCTCAACGTTTTGTTTCCGTTACGCTCTAACTGGATAAAGCCCAACAGAGTAGCGGTGTTCACTGTTGCCTCAACTTTCTTTGCTGATGCATAGTCAATGTCGGCCTCTACATAGGTGTTGAGATTACTCCCGAGACTCATAACCGCAGCCTCATTTTGATAAGATGCGCAACTTGTGAAACTCAGAGCGAGCAGGCCTGCGCAAATGGCCGTAAGAAATGATAACTTTTTCATTGTACACTGAAAAGTTATGCCTGTTAGATACCCAGAGTCAGGCTTGTTAGTTTAATTAAGTTATGAACCACACAAAAAGAAAGCGGGGTATCTGGCCTCTGCTCGTTCGTCGTCTTCAGGTCGTCGGAAACCTCACAAATAAACAAACAGACTTGATACCCACGCCGTTGGTATATACTTTGCGCCCCATAAAGGTGTGCATGACGGCATGGTTAGCCGTCGGCACACCGGACGGGACAGCATATATAGTACCTACCCGTAGCATCTACCTCTGCATTGCTCTTGATTTGTGTTCTGAAGTTCCGACGTTCAAGACAACCAAAAACAAAGCGTTAGCAAACACTTTTCTCAATATGTAGTGCTCCCTCCCTATTGCCGCTCCTACCTCATAAGAGGTGGCTCGGCGTGAGTTAGCGGGTACAAAGGTACTCATTTTATCCCAATATTTGGCGAAAAGACAAAAAAAAATAAAATTTTTGTGCTTTTATTGGGCGAAGTGAAACGATACACCCTTGAATGCCACTTGATAAAAGAACTTGGAATGACTTTTCGGTACATCCTTCCCTGCTTGACGGCGTTCCACGAGTTGATACTCCAAGAAGCCGCTTTGTGCATAGTCCTTCAGATAGTCTTCAATGTTTGTACCAGGTGGACACATGATGTCGATATCGATAGACAAACGATGAGAACCGCCGCCAAGAATAAGCATCAAACTTGTACCACCCTTGAAATGGAATGGGCAACCGGATGCAGACAGCATTTCGAGCAAAGAAAAAGCACGGATGACCTTTTCAATGAGGTTCATGTCATTGTATTGCAGTTCTGTGGATTTCTGGGCAATCCATTCAGTGGTGAAGCATTCTTTGTTAATCATGTGAGTTGATGGTTTGGATAATTGTTTTTATTTCTTTTCTTATACCACGACGACTTGCATATCGCAAAAGGCGACTTTCATTGATAGAGTAGAGTGATAGCGCGTTTTGGAATATGTTCACGCCTTCAGCTTCTTGCAGGTAGAAAAAATCTTTGTCTTTCTGCAAATCCACCAAAAGCTTTTCTAATGTAGGAACCAGTATTCCACTACATTCTTGGACGGGTGACTCTGTAATAAGCGGCTTGACGAATATGGAAGGCTGTGACAAGTCTATATAATTATATATAAGTTCGCGCGTTGGGCGCAAATATGCGGTTTTCCCCTCATCCCTCAAATGGTTAAATACAGCTGTTACGGCATCACGCTCGGTTTCTATGTATGTGATATTATTGGCTGAAAGATGATGCTGCAGAGGGCTGATGACACTACCATTATATATACAGAAGTTGGCAAACGGCCATTTCTGTTTAAGCTCTTCATTCAGGCTAAACTGTTCATCTGTAGGGGTTATCAAGAATTGCTGTTTTGCCCCTATATCATACTTCCCATGTGCCACCCTTTGGAGTTTTCCTGATTCTATTAATTTTGTGAGATACCAAGAAACCGTTTTGTGGGATATATCCTTGTTACCTTCCTTGTCAAGATATGAGTATAGCTCATGCAACCCGAATTGGGGATGCGAGAGAGCATAGTCCATTATGTCTTGACTGTAATTCTTCATTATAAATGTCATTTGTGGGGACAAAGACACGCAAAATTTCGGCAATAACCAAATATTTTGCCAATATTTTGAATTAATGAGACTAGAAAATCATTGTTTGTCGTCTTTTTCATGAAATCAATGTAGTATTTTGGCTTTTTACGCAACATATTACATCCGCGCCATCCAAATAGATAATACCATCAAATTCATTTCAATCATCACATCGCCGTAAATTTCTGTGGTATTGATATTGGTGTGCCACAAAAAAAATGCACATACATCCGCCTTTTGTGGTTTATAAAAGTTAAATACGTTAAAACTTCATCATCTGCACCCTTTACAGAATCTGCGTCATCACTTTTCTACCGTTTAACACACAAGTAGTTGATATAAAACAACTTGCAAATACTTCCATTGATCTTTCCTCTTTTTTGGGTGCAAACTTACTAAAAAAATAGGAGAATCCAAATAAAAACACCCTCTGCATGATGATCAAGCAGCGCGATGATCGTGTATTTGACAGTGATGCGAATCCCACTTTTCGGTTTAGTCAATGAAAAAAAACTCAAAGTGGAAACCTTATGTATGTTTTCTCCCTTGCGTTGTCTCTCTTCCGGTAGAAATCATTAATTTTGCAGAGCAACACAAAACGAAAGATGATGAAGCAGGTAGAATTTGTTCCCGATGACACGCAATGGGAGGTCATCAAGGCTGAAGGGGGTTACCATTTGGTATTGGCGTCGCCTGGCTGTGGAAAAACGCAGATCCTCAGCGAGCGAATCAAACGCGCGCATCGCCAGGGGGTTCCCTTCAGCGAGATGCTGTGCCTGACTTTCACCAACCGGGCGGCGCGCGGTATGTTTGAACGCATTCATGCCATCGTAGATGATGAGGACGTAGACGCCGTGTTTGTGGGCAACGTCCACCGGTTTTGTTCTCGTTTTCTGTTTTCCAACGGACTCGTAGCTAACGACAGCTCCATCATCGACGATGAGGAGTCGGTCTCCATCATTGCCCGATTCTTGCAGGAGGACGAGGACCGGGTCTGCCACGATTTCCATCGAAAGAAGTACTACTCACAAGTGATGCAGCTCTCCCACCTCATTCATCAAGTCGTCTGCCGGCATGCCCGTGAGATACGCATGCATGAGGAGGTGTTGACGAGGGAGGACATCCTGTCGTTGCGCACGATCTGCCGGGCGCAGGGCATGGAGTTTTCGCCCTCGTCGCTCGACGACATCTATCGTCACGCCGATTTCTATAAAGACCTTCTCGACGGTGAGGCTTTCAGGCAGACCGACACCCGGCAGCTCCGACTGACACTGAGAAAAATGCAACTCGCCTTCGAATACGAAAAATACAAGAACGACCATCATCTGCTCGACTTCGAGGACTTGCTGATCATCACCTTCGACCTGCTGAGCCACGACCGTCTGCACACATACCCGCGCTACAAATGGATTCAGGTCGACGAGGTGCAAGATCTCAACCCGCTGCAGATGAGCATCGTTGATCTGCTCACCGATGAGGAGGCCACTGTGGTCTATCTGGGAGATGACCAGCAGGCCATTTTCTCTTTCATGGGAGCCAAAATGGAAATGATCGAGAAGCTGAAAGACCGTTGCCGGGGCCATATCCATCATTTGGGCGTCAATCATCGGTCGCCCCGCTACCTCCTGCGCGTCTTCAACGAATACGCCGAGAAGGTTTTGGACATTTCTCCGGAGCTGCTGCCCCTGCCTTCCGATCCCGACAACGGACGGGGCGATGAGCTGCGCGTCGCCCACAGCAAATGTTTGGAACAAGAGTTTGACGACGTCGGGCAAATGGTCGCCGGCTGCCTGCGCCACACCGACAAGGAGACCATGGCGGTGATCGTCAATTCCAACAGCGACGCGCAGCAAATGAGCGAGACCTTGCGGAGAATGGGCATCCGTCACTTCAGGATTTCGGGTGATGACCTTTTCTCTTCCATCGAAATGAAATGCCTCATGGCTCATTTCGACTTACTGGCCAACGATCTCAACTTTATGGCATGGACGCGGGTGCTAAGAGGATTGCGCATCTTGGAGTCGTCGGCTTCGTGCAGGGCCTTCGTTCAGGAATTCAAGTCGCACGCCATGATGCCAAGTGATGTGCTGCTTTATAACGACAGTACTTATCTTGCCGAATTCGTTAAGACCTGCGACACCCAAGACATCGTAGTATTTGACACGGAGACCACAGGACTCGACATCTTCCACGATGACATTCTGCAGATTGCCGCCCGCAAGATACATGGAGGCAAGGTGGTCGAAGGCAGCGATTTCTGTATATACTTGCAGTCCGACCGGGAGATTCCCGACATGTTGGGCGACGTGGTCAACCCCATCATCGAAGAGCGCAAACACCACCCACTGCTTCCACCTGCCGAGGGCATCGGCCGTTTTCTTGATTATGCCCGGGGATGCGTATTGCTTGGACACAACGCCGACTATGATTACCACATCCTGCGCGAAAATATGGCCCGATACCTAAACGGCAAACAGGTGGAAACGCTCTTCCCGGTGTATTTCGACTCTTTGAAGCTGATACGCCTGCTGCGTCCCGACCTGAAACAATTCAAGCTGAAAACCCTGCTTGCCGAGCTCCATCTGCAAGGCCAGAACTCCCACTTGGCCGATGACGATGTATTCGCCACTTGCTCGCTTACGCTCTACTGCCTGCAGAAGTCACGTGAAGTGATCCCCCAACAGAGGATGTTCTTAGACCATCCTACGGTGAAACGCCATGTCGGCAACTTGCGCCGCCTGTATCAACGACTGTTTCTTCACGACCGCGCCATTCTCTACAACCAGGGCCTCAACGGATCCCTACCCATCTTGGTGGCCGAAATGGAATCGATGTATAAGGCCATGAGACTGGAGGGTGTGTTCCGATCCATTGAAAATCTGCCCCACATCCTCCGGTTTCTGTCGTTCGATCTGATTGACAAGAAGGAGACTCCTTCATTGAAGGAACAACTCGACGCCCACCTAATAGAGCTCAACACATTGAAAGAAGCCGACCTCTGTGGCAGCAAAACCATGGACGAGCGGGTATTTGTGACCACTGTGCACAAGGCCAAGGGATTGGAATACGACAACGTATTCATTTTTGACGCCATCGACGGCCGCTATCCCAATTACTACAACAGTGAGATCCCGGAGTTGCTGAAGGAAGACGCACGCAAGTTTTACGTGGCCCTCACCCGGGCCCGCAAGCGAATTAGCGTCTGCGTGGGCGACGAAAGCTACGACTACACAGGCAGGCCTCATCCCCGGGCCATCACAAGATTCATGAAGCCCATAGCGAAATTCTTTAGCTGCTGCTGATTGCCGCATTTCTCCCGGCAATCAGCAACAGCCTCAACCCTTAAAAGTCCGCCAGCCATACCACGCTACGACAAGGAAGCACACTACGGGAACAAAGAAACTCAAATTGATGAAAGACCATCCGCAGAATCCGCCTTTCACATCCATGATGGCAGCCTGGACAGGAGGGATGACGCTTCCACCGAGAATACTCATCACCAATCCTGCTCCACCGAATTTCACATTGTCTTTCAGTCCTTTCAAGGCGATTCCATAAATCGTGGGAAACATCAGGCTCATGCATCCACTGACCAGCACGAGACACCAAAGTCCTATGCGACCTCCTACGAATATCGTAGACATCAACAAGGCGATGGCTGCGACGGCAAGGTAGCAGAGCAGCCGACCGGGGCTGACATATTTCAAAAAATAAGTACAAACAAACCGGCCAATGGCAAACAGCGCAAGAGCTCCCAAATAGAAATTTGTCGTCATTTGGTGAGCCACTTTCTCGTCGATGCCTTCCACGTCGTGGAAGACGTGCAGGCCATAATACATGATGTAGGCCCAGCAGACGGTTTGAGCGCCAATATAGAAAAATTGAGCGATGACCCCATTGCGGTAGTTGCGTTCTCCTGCCAACTGACGGATGGCAGTCCACAAGCTCTTCTTCTCACCCTGCTCGCCTGCCTTGGGCATTCGTGTCAAGACAATGACCAAAAGCAACACAAGAATCACGATGCCGATATAAAGGTAGGGCTGAACAAGAATGTCTAAATCGTGGGCCTTGATGGCTTCAAACTGTGCGGGTGACGACTGCTTGAGCGAGGCGCGCTGCTCTGAGGAGGCTGGATCGAGCCCTACGGCAACATAAGTCAGAGCTATGTAAGCGCCGGTGATGGCTCCCAAGGGATTAAACGACTGGGCGAAATTGAGTCGGCGCGTAGCTGTCGCCTCACTTCCCATGCAGTAGACAAAAGGATTGCAGCTGGTCTCCAAAAACGACAGCCCACAGGTCATAATGAAATAAGCGGGCAGGAAAGCGTAGAACATGCCCGTCGATCGGGCCGGGAGGAAAGCCAAGGCGCCGACCGCATACAGGGAGAGACCCATCACCACTCCTGCCTTGAACGAATAGCGTTGGATAAAGAGGGCCGCGGGAAAGGCCATCACAAAATATCCCAAATAGAAAGCCACCTGAACAAAGCTGCTCTCAAACCTGGAAATCTGAAAGATCTTGCTGAACGACTGCACCAAGGGATTCGTCACGTCATTGGCAAATCCCCAAAGGGCGAAGCACGTCGTGATCATGATAAACGGCAAAAGGTAATTGACTCCATTGACGGTGAACAGACCGTCCTTGGGTTTTTCTGATAAGGGTGATTGCATGTTGTTTCGATTTGTGAGCGCAAAATTAATGAAAAGTATTGTATAAACCGTCATTCACCACTTTTTTTTGAGAGAATGGCAAACTTAGAACGGAGAACTGAGCGGTTTTTCTTATTTTTCACTACCTTTGCCCATGCTTTCGTTATCCCCCTGCCGGGGAGAATACGGATGATAAGAAACAAAAAACCGAAATAAAGATGAAAAAACTGCTCTCCCTTCCTCCCAATTTGGTGGAAAGTTTTCATGATATTACAGGATTGAGCCGCGATGACTGGTTTTGCACCCACGACCCCGTCGGCCACAAATTGGGCTCGGGTGGAGGCACCACCTGGCTCCTTCTCGAAGCCTATCGTCAGGCCACAGGCTGCGAGGGCTCCCCCGATCCGGAAAAATTCGGCCAATGGCTGAAGTCCGACCGCCGTCTGCTGCTCCATGCCGGCGGTCAGAGCCGTCGGCTCCCCGCCTACGCCCCATCCGGCAAGATCCTCACGCCCATCCCCGTATTCCGTTGGGAGCGGGGGCAACGACTCTCACAAGACCTGCTCTCACTGCAGATTCCTCTCTACGAGCACATCATGGACAAGGCACCCGCCAACCTCCACACTATGGTCGTGAGTGGCGATGTGCTCATCAGGGCCACACAGCCGCTCCCGGCGATCCCCGATGCCGACGTGGTTTGCTTCGGACTCTGGCTGGGGCCGGAGATAGCCAAGGACCACGGCGTGTTTGTATCGCGTCGGGCCACACCCGGCCAGATGGAATGTATGCTCCAAAAGCCTTCGGTTCAGCAATTAGGCCAACTGACCAAAGACCACTACTACCTTACCGATATCGGCCTGTGGCTGCTCAGCGACAAAGCCGTGGAGGTGCTGATCGAGCGGTCCATGAGCGACGGGAGAGTGAACGAGTATGATCTCTACGGCACGTTTGGCTGCTGCTTGGGCCAGCGTCCGTCACAGCAGGATCCGCTCGTGGCGGGACTGAAAGTGGCTGTGCAGCCTCTGCCCGGTGGTGAGTTCTACCACTTCGGCACTTCCCACGAACTGCTCTCCTCCACGGTGGCCATTCAGAGTCTGGTCAACGACCAGCGCCTCATCATGCACCATTCCCAGAAGCCCTGCCCCAGCATCTTCGTGCAAAACGCCCACACGGCCATCAGGTTCACCGACGAGAACGAGAACGTCTGGGTGGAGAACAGCTGTGTGGGACCGGGATGGAAACTGACGAGAAACAATATCGTCACAGGAGCCCCCGACAACGATTGGGCCGTCACGCTCGGCCCCGACGACTGCATCGACTTCATCCCCGTTGGACAGGAAGGCTGGGTGGTGCGCCGATACGGCTATTTGGATAGGTTCGCCGGTGAGGCACAGACCACTCCTTGCTTCCCGCTTTTCGACACATGGACCAGTCTCGACGATTATATGAGCGGCCGGAGCGACAGCCACAGCGACCTGCTCAGTGCCGAACAGATCTCCACTCGGGCCAACCTCCGCCGGCTGGAAGCGCAGCGGCGGAATTATCGCCGTGACAACTGGCTGGCCCTGCAGGTCAATCACGCCCACAGCGTCTTCTATCAGCTCGACTTGGAGGATGCCTCTAAAGCTTTCAACGCCGGCGGCCTTCCCCTTCCCGCCGGGCTCCCGTCCTCGGCTCCCCTGATGCAGCGCATCAGCGACGCCATGATGCGCAGTCTGCTCTGTGCCAACCCTCATGCCGGCGAAGACGAGCGCCGGGCCTTCCGCCTCTTGGCCGAGGGCATTACGGGCCAGGCCTTGCAGCACAAGGTGAGACCCACCAGGAGGGTGTGCGACGACCAGATTGTATGGGGGCGCTCTCCCGTGCGCATCGACATCGCCGGCGGATGGACCGACACGCCGCCCCACTGCATCCTTGAGGGTGGCGACGTGGTGAACCTCGCCATAGAACTCAACGGCCAGCCTCCCATCCAGACCTACGTGAAGCCGTGCCGCGAAAACCATATCGTCATCCGAAGTATCGACTTGGGGGCCAGCGAGACGGTGACGAGCTATGAGCAGCTCGCCGACTTCAACCATGTGGGCAGTGCCTTCTCCATTCCCAAGGCGGCACTGGCACTCTGCGGTTTCCTTCCCGACTTCTGCGAGGAGCGGTTTGCCTCGCTCGGCGACCAGCTGAGCGACTTTGGCGGCGGCATCGAGATCACGCTGCTCTCGGCCATTCCGGCGGGATCCGGACTGGGTACGAGCAGCGTCTTGGCCGCCAACGTGTTGGGCACGCTCAGCGACTTCTTAGGCTGTGGCTGGGACAAAACCGAGATCGGCCACCGCACGCTCATCCTCGAGCAGCTGCTCACCACGGGCGGCGGCTGGCAGGATCAGTTCGGCGGACTGCTGCCGGGCGTGAAGCTCATTCATACCGAGCCAGGATGGGACCAGCGGCCGCAGGCAAGATGGCTCCCCGACGATCTCTTCACCCGGCCCGAATACCGCGACTGCCACCTGCTCTACTACACCGGCATCACGCGCACGGCCAAGAAGATCTTGGCCGACATCGTGCGCCGCATGTTCCTCAACGAGCACGACGAGCTTCAGCTCCTGCGCCAGATGAAGGCCCACGCGCTGGAAATGTACGATGCCATCCAGTGCAACGACTTTCAACGCATGGGACGGCTCGTGCGCGAGACATGGCGGCAGAATCAGCTCCTCGACAGTGGTACCAATCCCGAAGCCGTGGCCATGCTGACCCGCCAGATCGATGACCTCTGCCTGGGCTACAAGCTCCCCGGGGCCGGCGGTGGCGGCTACCTCTATATGGTGGCCAAAGACCCACAGGCGGCCGTGAGCATACGCCGGATCCTCAGTCAGCATCCGCTCAACCCGCGGGCTCGCTTTGTCGACATGGCCCTCAGCCACGAAGGACTGCAGGTGAGCAGAAGCTAAATAACTAAAAATGACTCATCAACTAAATGACATATACTTATAAATATCCCCATCCTGCCGTAGCGGCCGACTGTCTTGTTTTCGGTCACTGCCAGGATGGCACCACCCGTCTGCTGCTCATCGAGCGCAGCAACGAGCCCTGCCGAGGCCAATGGGCCTTTCCGGGCGGGTTTATGAATATCGACGAGACGGCCGACGACGCGGCGCGGAGGGAACTCAAGGAGGAGACAGGACTCACCGTCGTCACCCTGCACCCCATAGGCGCTTTCACCGCCGTCGACCGCGATCCGCGCGAGCGCGTGCTCTCCATCGCCTTCTGGGCCGACGTCGAAGGCTCCCCCGAGGCAGTGGGGGCCGACGATGCCCGCGCGGCGCGGTGGTTTCCCCTCACCCGGCTGCCCCGGCTGGCCTTCGACCATGCCGAAATCCTCCGGCGGGCCTTGTACCTCAAAGAGAAGGGGGTGGAATGATGCAGTGGCAAACTCCCGTCGACGTGCCGTCACCCTCCTGGCGCATACTGCCCACCGACCGAATCCTCTGCGTGGGCAGCTGCTTCGCCGGCCACATCGGCCGACGCTTCCAGGCCGACCACTTTCGTGCCGTGGTCAATCCCTTCGGCGTGATGTACAATCCCGTCAGCGTGCTCCACACGCTCCGGGGCCAACCCTACCCTCGCCGCGACGGCCCTGCGGCACCGGCCACCCCCTGCGACGTGGCCATCGTCACCTTAGGCACCAACCACGTCTACGAGGAACTCGCTACCGGCCGCGTCGTCGACAACTGCCAGAAACGGCCGCAGAGCGAATTCCGCGAGAGGCTGTTGGACGTGGAAGCCTGCGCCCAGACCTTGGAAGCCATCGTCGCCGCCCTGCGCCGCCAAAACAGCAGCGTCAGAGCCGTGTTCACCGTCAGCCCCATCCGCTATCGCAAATACGGCTATCACGCCAGCCAGCTGAGCAAGGCTGCGCTGCTGCTCGCCATCGACCGCCTGCTCTCCGAGGAGGATTCCGACCGGATGGTCTATTTTCCTGCCTACGAGATCGTCAACGACGAGCTGCGCGACTATCGTTTCTATGCGCCCGACATGCTCCATCCCTCAGAGTCCACCGCCGACTACCTCTACGCGCGGTTCAAGCAGGCCTATTTCTCGCCCTCGGCCCTCCGCATGGCTGAGGAATGGGCACCCATCCGCGAGGCCCTCGGTCATCGCCCGCTCCACCCCGACAGCGACGCCTACCGGCAGTTTGCCGAAGCCACACGGCAGCGAAAGCAAGCCTTCGAATCCAGATACTTCCCCCTGTCGACACCGCAACCGGACAGTCTCCCCGCGGGATGCTGAGGCATAACGCCCCCAACCATCTTCTGTCCCATCGGTCTCTTTTGCCCATCCACTGAACTCCCAACAAAGGAGCTCAGTTTTTTATCTGCGGATCTCAGTAAGAAAATACAGAGGAAGCATAAAAAGCTCTTCTGCCCAAAAGCACCAAATGATAAAACCGAGGGTCCGTATGCGAACGGAGATCAATTCTCCAGCCGCCCCAAAAAAACTCGCCCCCGCCCGACACAAACACGGATAGAGATCTATCGGTTTGTGCCGGGCGGGGGCGTCGAACTTTCTAATAAAAACGAGCGATCGTTGGTGTACGGTTGCCTTATGCTTGGCTCTTGGCTATAGCGCGAATCTGTAGCCCATGGTGAAGACCAGGCCATGGGTGCGGGCGTCGGAGACGCTGCGCTTAAAGACGCTGGTCAATCCGAACGCATAGCGAAGGTCGAGAAGGACGTGCTCATATTCGTAGCTCAGTCCCAGGGGAACGGAGAGCATCCACTTATGGTAGGGGGCACTGCTGTCGTCGGAATACTTGAGATCAGCCTCCTCCCTCCAACTTTTGTGCTCCGCATCGAAAGTGTAGGTCTGCATCTGATATTGCGCTTTCTGCCTGATGAGCCATGCCACTTCCAGCCCGCCATTGACCGCGAGCCCCTTGGCCAAATAGATGTGGGCCATGAGGGGCAGAGCCAAATAGCGGAGCCTGACGTAGCCATCATGAAAAGCGCGCCCGGTGCCCTCGGTCTCGTCCATGAGGATCGTCTGATCCTTATAGCGTGCCCCTCCCTCACGATACCACAGTCCGGCGGAGAAGGCACAGGCCTCGGAAGATTGATATTCTACATCCACGCCGCCGGCTACATTGGAACGGAATTGGGTCTGAGTATTCCACTCTACGGCGGTCGAGGGGAATTCATCTTTCGACAGGGTGGCCAAGGATACGCCGATGTGTGGAACCAGTGACCACTTCCCTACGGTGTTCTGCGCCACAGAAGCACTCGAACCCAATAGGAACAAAAGACCATATATAAAAATATTCTTCATCAACTATATAAGAGTTAGGAGTTAGTATGGAATGGGGGCAGCCCCGGATGAAATCGAAACAACAAATAAATATATCGAAATATAATGACGAGTTGGCCCATGCATGACAAGCCGATCCGCTTGGCAATTATGTGTTGTGTATTCATAACCATCCGCTCCGCATGGCAATGATACGTTTTATGGATCAATAGGAAGCCGTGCATTCAATACCGAGGGCTTTCACCCTTTCACGGATGGCGTCGAGCTGTTGGCGGGTAGCTTTGAGCAAGTGGCGGTCGGGCGTCTCACGGTCGATGGTGTAGATCATCACCTCGGCCGGAGCGATGTCGGCCACGGCCTGCAGCCAAGGAGCGACGAAAGCCTCGGAGGTATTGTCAACGTCGATGCCCTCATCTGTGGTGCCGCGCATAAACATCGTCTGGATGATCAGATGGCCATGAAAGCGCTTCATGTCTTCGATGATCTTAGCCACGTCGTACGACGGCTGGAGCGGACGGTCTACCCGATGGATGTATGGTGCGTCGACGGTGTCAAGCTTGAGGATGTTGTTGTCTACCCTCATCAGCGCCTCGCGCACCGCCAGTCGGTGGATGAAGGTAGAGTTGCTGAGCACGCTCACTTTGGCCCCGGGGCAGAGCTCATCGCGCAGCCGGAGCGTATCGTCGATGATGCCAGGGAAGTCGGGATGGCTAGTGGGTTCGCCGTTGCCCGCAAAGGTGAGCACGTCGGGATGTACTCCCTCCTCATGCATCTTGCGCAACTGGGCCTCCAAGACCGAAGCCACCACAGAACGGGAGGGATGAGGACTGCGCGTGAGGCGGTCGCGCTGGTAGCCGCACTCGCAATAGATGCAGTCGAAAGTACAGATTTTGCCGTCGGCAGGCATGAGGTTGATGCCCAAGCTGATGCCTAACCGGCGGGAATGGACGGGCCCATAGATGGGCGACGGATAGAGAAGGGTTGACATAATCTAAAGTTGGTTAAGACAGGGAGCCGGAAAGAACACGATCGGCTCCAGGCTCCCGCGACGTTGTTGTTATCGCTGACAAAGTTAAGCAAAAATATTCGACGATGGTTGTTAATACACGTTAAACACTCTTTATTCCAACATTTTTTTTGTTACTTTGCATCGAATTTTTATCAATGGGCATCAGAAAAATGGGAAAGAAAAGAAATAAAGCCGGCAAACGCTCAAGCTTGCAGGCTGTGACTCTATGCATCAGCATTGCCCTGGTGCTGATTCTTTTGGGCATCGTCGTCTTCTTCGGGCTGACCGGGCGCAACCTTTCGGCATCGGTGAAGGAGAACTTTGTGGTGACGGTGATGCTCGACCAGGACATGACCACACCGGAGGCCCAGGGTGTATGCCAAAAGCTGCGCTCACGCCCCTACATTAAGCACATCGAATATGTGAGCAAGCAACAGGCCCTCAAGGAGGCCACCCGCGAGATGGGCATCAACCCCACGGAGTTTACCGATGGCGAAAACCCCTACCAGTCGTTTGTAGAACTCACGATGCTCTCCGACTATGCCAACAACGACTCGCTGGCCTGGATCTCGGCCGAGCTGAAGAAGATGCCGAAGGTGACAGAGGTGAACTATCAGAAGGGGCTCATCGAAGTGGTGAACCGCAACTTAGCCAAAATCGGCATCGGACTGCTGTTCTTGGCCGTACTGCTGACGCTCGTCTCCTTCTCGCTGATCAACAACACTGTGCGCTTAGGCATCTATGCCCGCCGCTTCTCGATCCACACGATGAAACTCGTGGGGGCATCGTGGAGCTTCATCCGCAGGCCCTTTGTGGCGCGGGCCGTGGCAACGGGCTTCCTCGGAGCCGTCATCGCCAACGTCGTCTTGGCTGGATGCTTCTATGCGCTCTACAACTTCGAACCCGAGATCGTGAACGTGGCCACCTGGCAAGTGCTGGCCATCACTGCCGGTGTGGTGTTTGTCTTCGGCATCACCATCACGGCTATTTGCGCAAACATCTCCGTCAGCAGCTTCCTGAAGATGAAGGCTGGCGAACTTTATAAAATTTAATCAACACAATGGACAAGAGAAATTATGCTTTCGGCCGCACCAACTTCATCATGTTGGCCATCGGCATGTGCGTCGTCATCTTAGGCTTCATCCTCATGGCCTGTGCCCCATCCACACCCGACCATTTCAATCCCGGGGTGTTCGCCGCCCAACATATCAAAGTGGCTCCGGTGGTATGCTTTGTGGGCTACATCTTCATGATTGCCGGTGTGATCTACCACAAAAAAGACGCGACAGCCCACTTAGGGACTACCACGGAAGATGCCCATCACCACGATAACGAAGAAAAATAAATACCGCCCGACATGGATTTGATTCAAACCATCATCATTGCCATCGTGGAGGGCCTGACAGAATTTTTGCCCGTCTCCTCCACGGGTCACATGCTTATTGCCGAGAACCTGTTGGGAGTGGAAGACTCTGCCTTCGTGAGGGCCTTCACGGTCATCATCCAGTTTGGCGCCATCCTCTCGGTGGTCGTGCTCTACTGGAACCGTTTCTTCCGACTCGACCATACCCCCGCGCCTGCCGGCAGTACGCCCTGGCAAAAGATCAAGCACAAATGGCGTTTCTACTGGCTGCTCATCGTAGCCTTCCTCCCCACGGGCGTGATTGGCTTTGCCGTGAAGAAAAGCGGCATGATCGACTTCATGCTCAATCCCGGGAACGCCATTTGGATCGTACCCGTGATGCTCATCGTGGGTGGTGTGTTCATGCTCTTCTGCGACAGAATATTCAACAAGGGCAGCGAAGCCAACGCGCTCACTGAGCGACGGGCCTTTTGGATTGGTGTGATACAGTGCTTCTCGATGATTCCCGGCACGAGCCGCAGCATGGCCACCATCGTCGGTGGCATGTCGCAGAAGCTCACCCGTCGCCGGGCCGCCGAGTTCTCCTTCTTCCTCGCTGTGCCCACCATGGCAGCAGCCACTGGACTCGACCTCCTGGAACTCTTTATCGGCGATCACGCCGTCGGCACATCGTGGGCCACGACCGACAACATCGTGATGCTCATCGTGGGAAGCGTGGTGGCCTTCATCGTGGCCCTGCTCGCCATGAAATGGTTTGTCGACTTTCTGTCAAAGTATGGCTTCAAGTGGTTTGGCGTTTACCGCATCCTCGTGGGAGGCTTTATCCTGATTTGGATGCTGACCGGCCACAGCATGGTAATGTTTGACTGATCTGCGCCTTATGGACTTCATCAAAGGCGAGATCATCGCTATCGACAAACCATACAGAATGTCGAGTTTCGGCGCGCTGGCCCATTGCCGGTGGGTACTCACACAGCACATGGGGCAGAAAGTGAAAGTGGGCCACGCCGGAACTCTCGATCCCCTGGCCACAGGAGTGCTCATCTTGTGTACCGGCAGGTGCACCAAGCAGATAGAGGAACTGCAGAACCACACGAAAGAATATGTGGCAGGGCTGCAGCTCGGAGCAACAACGGATTCCTACGACAAGGAGCACGAGGTGAACGCCACCTATCCTACCACACACATTACGCGACAGCTGATCGACGACGTGCTGCCGCGTTTTGTCGGTGATATAGACCAGGTGCCACCCTCCTACAGCGCATGCAAGATAGAAGGCGAACGTGCCTACAAAATGCGACGCAACGGGGAGGAGGTGAACCTCAAGCCCAAACACATCCATATCGACGAGATCGAGGTCGTAGACTTCGATGCCGAGAAGATGCTGCTGACCCTACGCGTGGTCTGCGGCAAGGGCACCTACATCAGGGCTTTGGCCCGTGATCTGGGCCGGGCTCTGCAAAGCGGAGCCTACCTCACCTCTCTGCGCCGCACAAGGGTGGGAGAATACAAAGTGGAGAATTGTGTAGACTTCGACCATTTTGACGAATGGGTTACGGAGACGCTGGACAAGAAAAACAACAAGGAGAAAGAATAAAAATATGAAATTATCACAGTTCGGTTTCGATCTTCCGGAAGAGAGCATTGCCCTCTATCCTCACAGTTTTAAGCGAGAGTTCACAGATGAGAACGGAAAAAAGTGCAGCTTTAACGTGATTCGACGCGACGAATCACGTCTGATGGTGCTCCACCGTATCTCTGGCGAAATTGAAATGTATAAGAAAAACGCCAAGGGAAAACCCGAAAAAGGCCAATTTCTTGACTTCCGCAACATCCTTGACTACTTCGACGAAGGCGACACCTTCGTCTTCAACGACACAAAGGTCTTCCCCGCCCGCCTCTATGGCATGAAGGAGAAGACCGATGCCAAGATCGAAGTGTTTCTCCTGCGTGAGCTCAACGCCGACCAACGCCTATGGGACGTATTAGTGGAGCCGGCTCGCAAAATACGTATCGGCAACAAACTCTTCTTCGACGACAGTGGATCGATGGTGGCCGAGGTGATCGACAACACGACAAGCCGCGGACGCACACTGCGCTTTCTCTACGATTGTCCCCACGACGAGTTCAAGCGCGAGCTGTTTGCCTTGGGCGAGGCGCCGCTGCCCCGATATGTGGTGGACGCCCGCACGGAAATTCTGCACGAGGACATGAAGAAGAACCCCAAGAAGTATCAGAACATGAAGGATGAGAACGGCAACCCCATCCCCTCACCCTCGCCCGATGACTTCGCCCATGCCACGGCAGAGGACATGGAATACTTCCAGTGTATCTACGCCAAGAACGAAGGGGCCGTCACGGCTCCCGCCACAGGACTGCACTTCAGCCGCGAGCTAATGAAACGCATGGAAATCAAAGGCATCAATTGCGCATACATCACCCTCCACTGCGGACTCGGAAACTTTAACGACATTGAAGTGGAGGATCTGACAAAGCATAAAATGGACTCTGAGCAGATGTTTGTCAACAAGCAAGCATGCGACATCGTCAACAAGACCAAACAGGAAGGCCACCACGTGTGTGCCATCGGCACCAGTGTTGTAAAGGCTACAGAGACGGCTGTGGGCACCGACGGACTGCTGAAAGAATACGAGGGATGGACCAACAAATTTATCTTCCCGCCCTACGACTTCGGACTGGCCGACACCATGGTGGCCAACTTCTACCATCCCAAGTCGACACTGCTCATGGAAACGGCCGCTTTTGGCGGATATGACAATGTCATGAAATGCTATCAGTTAGCCGTGGAGAATGGTTACAAGTTCGGCTGTTTCGGCGACAGTCTGCTGATCGTCAACGACTAACAAGAAATGAACAATTGCCATAGAGTATATCTGAGCCTGGGCACCAACCTCGGCGACCGGGAAGAGAATATGCATCGCGCGCTCCAACTGCTCAACCTTCGGGTGGGGAAGTTGGAGCGTGTGTCGAGAATGATTGAGACGGAACCATGGGGATTCCAGTCGGAAAACAAATTTCTGAATGCCTGCTGCAGGATCTGCACCGCACTCTCGCCGATTCAACTTTTGAAGGCTACTCAAAAAATTGAACGCAGTTTAGGAAGAACAGAAAAATCAAAGAATGGGATCTATCACGACCGACTGATCGACATAGATATTCTCTACTATGACGATCTGACCATGAATACGCCCCAGCTGACCATTCCACACCCCCACATCAGGGAAAGGGAATTCGTTACCGTGCCCCTCCGCGAAATTATGGAGGATGCCTCACACCCTTCAGACAAGAAGGAATAGAAAGACAAGACCATCCGAAAAAAAATAAGCCTGCTTTGCAAGGATGCAAGCAGGCTTTAATCGTCTAAAAAGTAGAAGAAGGGGATTACTTACGCAAACCGAGCTTCTTCACAATGGCACGGTAGCGCTCGATGTCACGGTCGTAAAGATAGTTGAGCAGGGCACGACGCTTACCTACAAGCTGGGTCAGAGAACGAGTGGTGACGAAATCCTTGTGATTTCTTTTCACGTGCTCAGTGAGGTGCTGGATGCGATAAGTGAACAATGCGATCTGGCTCTCTGCAGAACCCGTATCTACCTTGCTCTTACCGTTCTGCTCAAAAATCTCTTCCTTCTTTGCTTTGTCTAAGTACATTTTAATAAATGATTAATGGTTGGCGCATTATTACATCCTTCGGGCGCCCGGAGCCTTAATCACAACCCCTACACGCTGTCGAATGCATCGGATTTTCCGAAAATGCGGTGCAAAGTTACAACTTTTCCGATGCACGCACAAATATTAGCCGTTTTTTTTGTAATTTTGCACCATAAAAATAGCTATTTTAAGGTAAACAAGATGCAAGACATTCGTAACATCGCAGTTATTGCGCACGTAGACCATGGTAAGACAACCTTGGTCGACAAGATGATGCTCGCTGGTAAACTGTTCCGTGACGGCCAGGACAACAGCGGCGAAGTGCTCGACTCCAACGACTTGGAGCGCGAGCGAGGGATAACGATTCTATCAAAGAACGTTTCTATCAAATGGAAAGGCACTAAGATCAATATTCTCGATACTCCTGGACACTCCGATTTTGGCGGTGAGGTTGAGCGTGTGCTCAACATGGCCGACGGCTGTCTGCTTTTGGTCGACGCATTCGAAGGCCCCATGCCACAGACACGCTTCGTGCTCCAAAAAGCACTACAAATAGGCTTGAAGCCCATCGTGGTGGTCAATAAGGTGGACAAGCCCAACTGCCGCCCAGAGCAGGTCTATGAGATGGTATTCGACTTGATGTGCGATCTCAACGCCACAGAAGACCAGCTTGACTTCCCCGTCGTTTACGGCTCGGCCAAGAACGGATGGATGGGTGAAGACTGGAAAACCCCTACGGGCAATATCGACTATCTGCTCGACAAGATCATCGAAGTGATTCCGGCTCCCAAGCAACTGGAAGGTACACCCCAAATGCTCATCACATCGCTCGACTACAGCAACTATACAGGTCGTATCGCCGTGGGTCGTGTACACCGAGGCACGCTGCGCGACGGAATGAACATCACCATCTGTCACCGTGACGGCACCCAGGAGAAAACTAAGATCAAGGAGCTCCACACTTTTGAGGGCATTGGCCATAAGCGCACCGACGCTGTGGAGAGCGGTGACATTTGCGCCGTAGTGGGCTTAGAGAAATTCGAGATTGGCGATACCATCGCTGATTTTGAAAATCCAGAGCCGCTGCCACCGATTGCTGTCGACGAACCCACAATGAGTATGCTGTTCACCATCAACGACTCGCCCTTCTTTGGCCGTGAAGGCAAATACTGTACTTCCCGCCACATCAATGATCGTTTGCAGAAAGAACTGGAGAAGAATCTCGCCTTGAGAGTGAAGCCTTTTGAAGACACGACCGACAAGTGGATTGTCAGTGGACGTGGAGTGCTCCATCTCTCAGTGCTTATCGAGACCATGCGCCGTGAGGGATTCGAATTGCAAGTGGGCCAGCCGCAGGTGATCTATAAGGAAATCGATGGACAAAAGTGCGAGCCCATTGAGGAACTCGACATCAACGTGCCGACCGACTATTCGAGCAAGATGGTGGATATGGTGACGCGCAGAAAGGGAGAACTCACCGGAATGGAGCCAGAGGGCGACCGCGTGAATATCACTTTCGATATCCCCTCTCGTGGTATTATCGGTCTGCGTACCAATGTGCTCACCGCAAGCCAAGGCGAGGCCATCATGGCCCACCGCTTCAAAGAGTATCAGCCCTACAAAGGCGATATCGTGCGCCGCACCAACGGATCCATGATTGCCATGGAGACGGGCACAGCCTACGCCTACTCCATCGATAAGCTCCAGGATCGCGGCAAGTTCTTCATCGATCCAGGTGAAGAGGTCTACGCCGGGCAAGTTGTGGGAGAGCACGTCCACGACAACGACCTTGTTATTAATGTCACCAAGGCTAAGCAGCTCACCAACGTGCGCGCCAGTGGTAGCGACGAGAAGGCTCATGTGATCCCCAAGACAGTCATGAGTCTTGAGGAATGTTTGGAGTACATCAAAGAAGACGAATATGTAGAAGTGACTCCAAAGAGTATGCGTATACGCAAGATCATTCTCGATCATTTGGAGCGCAAGAGGGCAAACAAGGAATAGACATTGATTCAAGCTTTCGATAAAATACATAAAAACTGGAGCCTCAAGATGGGGTTCCAGTTTTTTTGTAAGTGTATACATCATCAGGGCGAGGGCGTCACAGAGATGGAGAATGTAGATGAATGTGGCCCACAAGATTCTTTACAAGCTGTGGATGGGCATAGCAGTTGAATGCCGCTTCATCTATCCAGATATAATCAGCAGGCAAGGATATGCGGCTGTCGGTCTCAAATAGATAAAAGTCGGCAAAGATCAGCCGATGCGTCAGCTGATGTTTGACCTCTTTACAAACCAGCGTCCACTGGCCTTGCCATTGCGGAAGAGCAGTTCCCTCAACAAGAACTGGCTCCCAAAGTCCCTGCCAGATGTCGCCAGCTTTTCGACGGTGAATAGCAGTCTGTCCCTTGCAACGTATAAAGATATAGGTAAAGTGCCGCTCTTTTATCGTTGTAGTCTTCAGCTTAACAGGCAGTTCCTCCACTCTTCCATCATGCGCAGCCACGCACCTGTCTAAGAGAGGACATGTTTCACAACGCGCTTTGCGTGGCGTGCACTGGAGTGCGCCGAAATCCATAATCGCCTGGTTGAACTCATCTGCATGCCCCTTAGGCACCAGATCTTGAGCCAAAGCTGCAATAAGATGCCGACCGTTGGATGTGTCAATGGGAGTATCAATACCGAAAACGCGGGCCAACACCCGATAGACGTTACCATCAACAGCAGCTGCATCAACTCCAAAAGCAAAGGATGCAATGGCAGCCGCTGTATAGTCACCGATTCCACTAAGGCTTTTAATCTCCCTAAGCGTGGTAGGAAAACCACCCTTTGCAACGATTTGGCGCGCTGCCTCATGAAGATGGCGCGCACGGCTATAGTAGCCTAAACCCTGCCAGAGGAGCAAGACCTCATCTTCTGTAGCAGAAGCCAGACGCTCAACGGTAGGAAAATGGTGCATGAATCGCTGCCAATAACTCAGCCCCTGAGCTATGCGGGTCTGCTGTAAAATTACCTCTGACAGCCAAATGGCGTAAGGGTCACGCGTGTGCCGCCAAGGCAAATCACGTCCATGACTGCGATACCATTGAATAAGGATTGTGGAGACTGTTTGATTCATAATGCAAAGATACGGAAGAGATAGGAGAAATCATCTGTCTGAGCTGTTGTTTTTGCAATTCTTTTGTTGATCTCATTTGTTTAAGCCTCTTTCGCGCCCACTGACACGTTGTTGTGTGGCAACTGCCGTATTGTTGGATGGCTACCGCCACACTGTTGGATGGCTACCGCCACACGGTTGGATGGCGACCGCCACACTGTTGGATGGCGACCGCCACACTGTTGTGCGGCGACCGCCACACTGTTTCGCCAGCCAAGACCCAAGATTCCAATACGCAAGAGAATTTCCCAACACACTAAAAAGGTGGATTTACCTCACGGCAAACCCACCCATCACAGAGTAAAAATGTATAGGTATGAACTACATTTTACCAATAATTCCTAATTTAGAAGCCTTCAAGAAACTGATGATATTTTGAATCTCAGGACTGTCGGGCACCTGCTGCTGAATCTGGAGTACAGCATCAAATAAACTCGTTTGTCCGTGGAACACCAGGCGGTAAGCATTTGCGATATGGTCTTGAATTTTTTTCTCCTTGTGGAGATATTCAAGTAGTACGGTGTTTACGCCGTCGTATTTCACGGGGGTGCCTCCGGCGAGGATGTAAGGCGGCACATCCTTGGAGAAGGTAGTACCGGCAAGGATCATCGCATTGTCGCCTACACGCACATCGGGGTTGGCAATAACATTGCTGGAGAACACGGCACCACGGCCTATCTCGCAATCACCTGCTATCTTTGTGCCGTAGCCAAACACACAGTGGGGACCCACTTTGGTGTCGTGGGAAATATGCGTGCCCTCCATGAGGAAGCATTTGTCACCTATCACAGTCTGGCCACCGGCAAAGGTTGCACGGTTCACGACCACGTTCTCACGGAAGGTCACTTTATTGCCAATGACCAACTCCGTCTCGTCGCCCTTGAAATGAAAATCCTGGGGCATGGCTCCAAGCACGGTATTCTGAAACACCCTGCAGCCGTTGCCCATGCGTGTGCCATTGAGCACATTGACGTTGGGAGCGATGACGCAGTTGTCGCCAATGACCACATCGCCCTCAATATACGCGAAAGGATAAATAGTGACGTTGTCACCAATCTGCGCTTTGGGATCGACAACAGCTCTGTCACTGATATGATTTGCCATAATCTTTCTGAATTAGATGTTAAACGAAAACCTTACTTGGCACCACCTCCGAGAGCATAATAGAGGTTGACCACAGCCTGCATCTTATAGAAGTCGTCCTGCACTTTGGAGAGTTCCACATTGAGCAGATTCGACTGGGCTGAGATGACTTCAAGATAGGTAGAGCTGCTCTCACCCATCAAGGCTCGCGTATCTTCCACATTCTTCTTCAACACCTCGATCTGATGGGCCTCAAGTTTGCTCTTCTGAGCTGAAGAGTTGTAGAGCACCAAAGCGTTGCTCACCTCATTGCCGGCTTTCAGGATAGAGTTCTGCCATGTGTTGTATGCCTGCTGATATTGATCTTTGGCCACACGCAGTCCGGCCACGAGCTTGCCGTTCTGGAAGATGGGCTGCACGAGCGAGCCCACAGCCGAGAGCAGCCACTTGCCGGGATTGACGATGCCCATGCCTCCGGAGTTGGTGAAGATACCGTTGCCGGAGATGGTGAGATTGGGATAGAAGCGCGAGCGGGCCGTCTGCACATTGTAGAAGCACTGGGCCAGGGCCATCTCGTTGGCATGTACGTCGGGACGGTTGCTGAGCAACTGCAAGGGTACACCTGTTGAGAAATTGCTGGGTAGACTCTGATCCTCAAGTTTGCCACGGGCAATGGATCCCCCAGGTTCGCCAAGGAGCAGGGAGAGAGTGTTCTCTGTGTCGCGGATCTGGCGCAAGAGTTCCGTCTTCTGGGTGAGCGTTGAGTAATAGTTGTTCTCTGCGCTTTGAACGCCGGTGGATCTTACTCGGCCCAACTCCATCTGGGTCTTCATGATATCCCAGGTTTCCTTGGTCAGCTTGGTCATATCGTCGAGGATTTCCACTTCCTTGTCCATCATGAGCAAGGAATAGTAGCAGTTGGCGATGTTGGAGATGAGCGAGGTCTGCACGCTCACCTGGTAGTCCTTCGACTGGAGCAACGCCACCTGTGCGGCCCGCTTCTGTGAACGCAAGTTGCCGAAGAGGTCCACATTCCAACTGGCATTGATGGGCAGACTATAGGTCTTGGTGGCTTTTCCACCGTCCCAGGAGGAGATGGTGCCTTGCGGCGAGAAAGTGAACGAAGGCAGAAAGGCCAGTTTGGAAGCCTTGAGTTGTGCTTCGGCCATATCTACATTGAGGGCAGCATTGAGCAGGTCGTAGTTGTTTTTCAGTCCCCGTTCGATAAGTGTCTGCAACTTCGGGTCAGTGAAGACACTTCTCCAGGGCAGATTGCCGAAACTTGCCGTGTCGGTCTCCGCGAGGGCGTGGTTGGTGGCTGTATCGCGGACAATGCCGGAAGTCTTCACTTCGGGACGCTCATAGTTGCCATAGAGGCTCTTGCAGCCGCTCAAGGAGAGCAGTGCAAGGGCTAATATGATAATGGATGGTTTATTCATAATGCATCAGTCTTTTTCAAATTCTTCAATAGACACATTCGGCTTATACTGGCGGAGCTCGCTGAGCACCTCGGTGTTCATCTCATCATCGAACTTCAATGGGCTCACCTTCTCTTGCAGCCACTGGAAGACGGCGAAGAGTGCCGGCACCACAAAGATCTGGCAGATGGTACCAATGAGCATACCGCCCACGGCTGCAGCTCCCAAGGTTTGGTTACCATTCTTGCCTACACCGGAGGCAAACATCAAAGGTAACAGACCGATAATCATGGCCAATGAAGTCATCAAGATAGGACGCAGACGGGCTGCGGCACCGAGGATGGCCGAATACTTGATGGCCATACCCGTCTGGCGGCGCTCAAGGGCGAACTGCACAATCAGGATGGCGTTCTTCGACAGCAGACCAATCAACATGATGAGCGAAATCTGCATGTAGATGTCGTTGCTGTGGCCGAAGAGATTGGTGAAGGCGAAAGCCCCGGCCAGACCGAACGGCACGGACAGCAACACGGACAGGGGCAAGATGTAGCTCTCGTACTGGGCACTGAGAATCAGATAGACGAACACCAAGCAAAGCACAAAGATCAGCGCCGTGGAGTTGCTCGACTCAGCCTCGGAGCGGCTCAATCCAGAGTATTCATATCCATAGCCGTCGGGCAGGTTGTCCTTGGCCACCTCCTCGATGGCCTTCATCACCTGACCGGAGGAATAGCCGGAGTTGGCGTTGACACTGACGTTGATGGCCGTGAAAAGGTTGAAACGGCCAATATTTGAAGGTCCGTAGACTTTATGCAGAGTGACGAACTCGCTCACGGGTGACATTTCTCCCGAGGCGGTGCGTACATAGATGCGCGAGAGTCCTTCGGGGGTCATGCGGCTGGCCACATCGCCCTGGATCATCACACGGAAGAGCTTACCGTAGGCATTGAAGTTGGAGGCATAAAGACCACCGTAATAGCCCTGCATCACGGAGAGCACCACCTTGGGTGAGATGCCGGCCTGCTTGGTCTTGGCCACATCCACGTCCACCATATACTGTGGATAGTTGGGGTTGTAAGAGGTCATGGCCTGCTGCACCTCAGGGCGCTTGTTAAGCTCGGCAAGGAAGTCCTTGGTCACGCTGAAGAATTTGTTCAGGTCGCCGCCGGTCTTGTCCTGCATGGTCATCGTCACACCGTTCTGCACAGAGAAGCCCGGAATCATAGGCGGACCAAAGGCCAAGATCTGAGCGTCTTTGATGCTGGCCGTCTGCTTATAGATCATTCCCAATACGGAGTTTTGCTCGTAGGGATTCACCACGAGGGCCATGGGATCCTTGTCCTTGATAGCTCGCTTGATGCGGTCGGTGATACCACCGGCACGGTCTTCAAAGGACTTCAGCTTGATGATGAACGTGGCCTGGTCGGAGCCCTGGCCGGCAATGAAGTTATAACCAAGAATAGCGTTGCGATGCAGGATGGCTGGATTGTTGGCCAGCATCTTGTCCACCTCATCCACAATCTTCTTGGTGCGTTCCTGCGAGGTTCCCGGATTAGCAGAGACGGTCACGAATATCGTTCCAGTATCCTCGTCTGGCACCAGACCGGTCTTGGTGGTATTCATCAGAACAGCCAACGCTACTATACCGACAACAACGAGTGAGGCGGTGATGATGCGATGGTTGATGACATACTCCACACCTTTCTTATATTTATTGGTGGTTTTCTCAAACACGCGGTTGAAGCCAGCGTGGAAACGGGCCACGAAAGTCTTGTTCTTTTCTGTCTCTTCAGCCTTGTGAGGTTTTAGGAATATGGCGCAGAGGGCTGGCGAGAGCGTCAAAGCGTTGACGGCCGAGATCACAATACTCACAGCCATGGTTACACCGAACTCACGATAGAAGGTACCACTCGTGCCTCCCATAAAAGATACCGGTACGAACACGGCTGCCATAACGAGCGTGATGGAGATGATGGCACTGGAGATCTCGTTCATGGCGTCGATAGCGGCGGTTAGCGAACTGTCATAGCCTTGGTCGAGCTTGGCATGGACAGCCTCCACCACCACAATGGCATCATCCACCACAATGGCGATGGCCAAGAGTAGGGCTGATAGCGTCAGAAGGTTGATAGAGAAGCCAAACACCCACAGGAAGAGGAAAGTACCGATCAAGGCCACTGGCACGGCGATCATAGGAATGAGCGTGGAGCGGAAGTCCTGCAGGAAGACATACACCACGAGGAACACCAACAAGAGGGTAATGACGAGCGTCATGATCACTTCGTGGATGGAAGCGAAGAGGAAGTCGGTCACGTCATACATGATGACGGTTTTCATGCCCGGCGGCATGGACTTCTGTGCATTGTCGAGCGCGGCCTTCACGTCGGTGGCAATTTGGGTGGCGTTGGAGCCGGCAATCTGCTGCACCATACCCATACAAGCGGGGATGCCATCGTTGCGAAGGCTCACACTATACATCAGCGATCCCAGCTCTATCTTGGCAACATCCTTGAGTTTCAGCGTCTGACCGGTGGTCTTACTGGTTAGAATAATGTTGTCATATTCGATAGGCGTTGACAGACGACCCTTGTAGCGCAGGGTGTACTCGTAGGCCACGTTGGAGTTCTCGCCAAACTTACCGGGGGCAGCCTCGATGTTCTGCTCGGACAGTACGCCTATGATGTCGGAGGGCATCAGTCCGTATTCCTTCATCTTGTCGGGCTGAAGCCAGATACGCATGGAGTAGTTGGCCGAAGAGGGACTATTCACGTCGCCCACACCGTTGATACGCTTGATGAGCGGCACGATGTTGATGTTGTTGTAGTTGGTCACAAACTGGTCGTCGTAGCGTCCGTCGGAGGTGACGGCATACATGATGACGTTGGAGGTCTGACGCTTCGTCACCGTCACACCCACCTGAGTAACCTCAGCCGGCAGCAGGGCCTGGGCCTGCGACACACGGTTCTGCACGTTAACGGCAGCCATATCAGGGTTGGCTCCCTGCTTGAAATAAACGGTGATCATACACATACCGTCGTTGGTGGTCTGAGAGGTCATGTAGGTCATGTTCTCCACGCCATTGATGCTTTCTTCCAAAGGCACGGCAACAGACTTCATCACCGTCTCGGCATCAGCTCCTTGATAGGATGCCTGTACCATGATGGTAGGTGGTGCAATGTCGGGATACTGCTCTATAGGCAGCGACACCAAACCGATGGTACCCAGCAGCACGAAGAAGATGGATATCACGGTGGAGAGCACCGGTCGTTTTATGAAATTGGTAAATGTCATTGTTTTCTTACTTATGTTAAGTTATCAGACAGTGTTTCGTTTAAGGGCAGGCGACGTTGGCCGCAGTCTGTCCCCGCCTCGCGGATTATTTGCCTTTCATGGCGTTCACGAAGCCTGAGGCCGTCCCCTGTTGTTTGGAGATTTCGGTTGCCTTGTCTATATTCTTCTGATACTGTTCTTCGGTGATGGGCTGAATCTGCATGCCATCGGTGAGTTTGGTGATGCCCTTCGATACGTAGCGGTCGCCAACCCTAAGGCCCGAGGTAACGATATAGTTGTTGCCGTCATCTTGGGGATTCACCTTGATCTCGGTATATTTCACCTTGTTGTCCTTGCCCACGACATAAACGAAGATTTTATCCTGCACCTCAGAGCAGGCTTCCTTCGGTACGAGGATGGCATGACTGTCATCGGTCGGGATGATGATGCTGCCGGAGCCGCCACTCTTGAGAAGTTTTTCGGGATTGTTGAAATGGGCAATAACGCTCAAGGCTCCCGTAGAGGGATCCACTACTCCACTCATCTTCACCACGCGGCCGGGATGATTATAGATGGTGCCATCGTTCATCTGCAATTTCACTGCGGGGAAGGAAGCTATGGCTGCCTTCTCGCTTCCGGAGCCCTTGATCATGCTGAGCACGGTCTTTTCGGGGACGGAGAAGAACACTTCAACCACACTGATGTCACTCACGGTGGTCAGCGGCGTGGTGATGGAAGGACTTACCAAGGCACCCACCTTGTAGGGAAGCGAACCGATATAGCCCGTGGCGGGGCTCTTCACGTAGCAGTAGCTCAACATCTCCTTGGCAGAAGCCACTGCTGCCTCAGCCTGACGCACTTGGGCCACAGCACTTTCGTAGCTGTTCTGGGAAGTAGAAAGCTCATATTGTCCAATGATATGCTTGTCAAACAGTTTCTTGTTGTTCTGCCAGGTCAAGCGCGTGGTGTTAGCCTGTGAGCGGGCTGTGTTGAGTGCAGCCTGTGCCTGTCGCAACTGAGCCTGATAAGTTTCACTATTGATAGTGAAGAGGAGTTGGCCTCTCTGCACGGCCTGCCCCTCCTGCACGCAAACCTTAGTGATGAAACCGGAAACCATGGGGCGTACCTCCACATCGTGGATACCCTTGATCGTTGCGGGATAAGTAGTCTGCAACGACGCGCTACCAGATTCAACTGTCCGCACGGCAAACTGGTTATCGCCAAAGTTCGGCATACCTCCACTCTTGCCTCCACAGGAAACCAGCAAGGGTGCTGCAATGGCAGCGAGCAAAATTGTTTTAATTCTCATACCTATTTATATTATAAAGTGTTATTGATCAAAGCTAAAGTTTACGCAACTTAGAAAGAAAACTAAAAACTCCTTTTCGGTTTTCAGCTGCAAAATTAACGATAATAATTGGAAACTCAACCAATGTATCTGAGTTTTAACAAACATTAGTTGTAATTGGAAGAAGTAAACAGACAGCCGCCGTCAAGCAGCTTGACGGCGGCCATATTGTCCTTTAGCGAAGGAAGACAGGGTGATGGCAGGGCCTAACACAAGCCCATTCCGTGGGCTTTGTCCATCAACAATTTCATCAGCGGTTCCCGCTCGTTGGCTACCTTGTTGTCGAGCACTGCATCCTTGAGGGCCTGCTTGAGCTGCCCCACCTCACGGCTGGGCTTGAGGTGGAACATTTCCATGATCTCATTGCCGTCGATGCAAGGCTGTAGCAGCCGCTTGTAGTCGCGCTGCTTCAGGTCGGCAAGCTTTTCCCTCACGATACGGAAGTTGTCGAGAAACCTCTGCTTGCGCACTTGGTTCTTGCTGGTGATGTCGGCCTCGCAGAGTGTCATCAGGTCGTCGATGTCCTCCCCAGCGTCGTTGAGCAGTCGGCGCACTGCACTGTCGGTCACTTCGTCGTCGGCAATGGCGATGGGACGAAGATGAAGCTCTACAAGTTTCTGCACATATTTCATCTTGGCGTCCATGGGCATCTTCATACGTCTGAAGATTTGGGGTATCATCTTGGCGCCTATGAAGTCGTGGTTGTGAAACGTCCATCCCACCACAGGGTCGAAACGCTTGGAGCGGGGCTTGCCAATGTCGTGGAAAAGGGCCGCCCATCGGAGCCAGAGACGGCGCTCTGGATCGAAGTCGTCGCCCGCCGTGGCGCAACTTACGTTGTCCACCACCTCCAACGTGTGGTAGAAGTTGTTCTTGTGGGAGCGGCCATTGCGCGTCTCCACCTCATCCATCACGGACAGTTCGGGTAGGATGAGCCGCAGCAGACCACAGCGCTGCAGGTCGACAAACCCTCGGCTGGGAGTCTTGCAGAGCATGATTTTGTTGAGTTCCACCACAATGCGCTCGCCGCTGACAATCTTGATCCTATCGGCATTGCGCGTAAGGGCGTCGAAAGTCTCATCCTCGATATAGAAGTTGAGCTGGGTGGCAAACCTCACACAGCGCATCATGCGCAATGGGTCGTCGGAGAAGGTCACATCGGGATCGAGTGGTGTGCGGATGATGCCGTCTTCCAAATCGTAAACGCCATCGAAGGGATCGACGAGTTCCCCAAAAGTTGCTTTGTTCAGGCTCACCGCCAAAGCATTGATGGTGAAGTCGCGGCGGTTTTGGTCGTCCTCCAACGTGCCGTCCTCCACGTGGGGTTTGCGGCTGTCGTGTCTGTAGCTTTCCTTGCGGGCTCCGACAAATTCCACTTCCAACCCCTTGTATTTCACCTGTGCTGTTCCGAAATTACGAAACACCGAGAAATGCGCCCGCCTTCCCAGCCGGTCTCTCAAGGCCTCAGCCACACGGATGCCGCTGCCGACAACGACCACGTCGATGTCGTTGCTGGGTCGCTCAAGAAACAAGTCTCTTACATAGCCGCCAACAACATAGCATTCACATCCTAACTCGTCAGCCACGTCGCCTATGAGGTGAAAGATATCTTTATCGAGAAGTTGTGCCAATTCGGCATCCGAAAGCATTCGCATGATCTGTATTTTTTCCTTTTGATTTGCAAAGGTAGTGGAAATCGTGAGGAATACAAAATAAAACCGTTTATATTTTTCTTCTCTTTTCCCGTTCGGCCCATGACGAAATCAATTAAAAATCTCCAACATCACCCATCCTTTCCAATATTTTCATTACCTTTGCAGCCATGAGAAAAATTGCAGTTATCATCCTCGCCGCGCTTATGGCCGCCTGCACAACCCCCGCAGGACAAGGCGCCGATACCCTCTTAAGGCAGATCGACTCGCTCTATGCTGCCAAGGCCTATCAACAGACGCTCGACTCCATCGAGTCGTTCCGGCTCCGCTTCCCCAAGAACGTGGAAGGCCGCAGCCATGCTTTAGAGGTGTGGCAGAAAGCCTCGCTCGACATGACACGCCAACAGGTAGGGCTCACCGACTCTGCTCTGCAAGCCACCGGCCGACAGCTCGAAATGGCCCGTTCACACTATGACCGCAACATGCTCTCGGTGAAGCGCGACTCGCTGCAGGCGCGATACGATGTGCTCTGCGCGCAAGTGAGATATATCCTCATGAAACAGAAAGAATACGCAACCAAACAACACAAGAATGAGAAAGTTACTCCTCGTCATTGACGCCCAGCGCGACTTCCTCGAAGGAAGCCTCAGCGTGGAGGGCGCACCACAGATGATGGACCGGCTGGCCGACTATATTCGTCAGCACGACGGCGACTACCTGCTGAAAGTGTTCACCCAAGACTGGCATCCCTACAATCACTCTTCTTTCCAGACTAACGGTGGCATTTGGCCCGTCCACTGCCTACAGCACAGCGATGGAGCCGGCATCCGATCTTCTCTCGTCGAAACCGCAGAAGCTACAGCGGGCAAATGCGTCTACCTCACCAAGGGCATCCGCCCGGAAGTAGAGGAATACTCCATATTCGACAACCAGGAGTCGGCCGACCGCCTTCGTCGGCTTGTGGCCGACGAAAACATAGAGCAAATCGACATCTGTGGTGTTGCCCGGGAATATTGTGTCAAGGAAAGTCTCTTAGGTGCCATCAGGCTATTCGGTGCGGGCTGTGTCCACCTTCTCGATCGGTTCGTCGCCGCCATCAGCGACGAGCATGCTTTGGACCAGATTGTCCGAGACTACACGATTACTGTGGAATGAGCTGCCGTTGAACCAAGGAATAGCCAAAATTTCACGATAAACAAACAAGGCCGGCCTTCTCGCGAAGAACCGACCTTGAGCTTTTGTCGGAACCGTCTGACAAAAGAGAAGATATAAAAGGAAGTTTCTTTGAGAAATATATGACAGACCTGTCCTAAGTGGTTCCGATTCCTAAATAACAGGCCCAATTCTCGTCATACCCATTTAGTCAGAATTGACGACATTTCTCGCTCTGGCTACGCTACCTTTTTTCTAAGGAGCTTGGATTTTCATCCGAATGCAAAGTTAAATCATTTTGACAAAACTACCAAATTTTTCTTCGACTTTTTGTCAACTAATTACACAAAAACTTATTTACAAGGATTTGTGTCCGGCCAGATGGCATTTATGAAGTTGCCGCTTACAACACATTTGACAACAAAAAGAAAGGATTACAAGAAGTACAGGGGGCTGTTATACCCACATTGCATGACGTTTTGATACATGAGACACGATTGTAACAGAGCCGATTTGTGCCGCAGAAGGCCATGAAGGAACGGGAATTCAGGCGCAAAGGCATGCATCCGCCACGGGTGGGCGCCTTTGGGTAGATGTTTTGAGCGATAGCCCCACTTTTTTGCAGGGAGGTGGCAGCGGGGTGCAACCAGGGGTCAGGAGTGGGGCCACACGCGACAACTTTGACGATGTTGTCCATTGTCCAAGATGGAAGCCATAGCAGCCTTGCCCCTTCTTCCTGCACGAGGAGCAAATAACCTAACGTTATTTTTGCAGACAAAGGATTTTTTTATACCTTTGCATGCATTTACTTCGGGGCCATCGGCAAACGGGCCAGGACTTGGCGAAACGAAGCCGGGCCCATCGGGAAGTAACAGCCAGCGATTTCACAGCCGACGCAGCAGTCGGGCGGAAAGAGGCTGACGGACAAACCAACAAACCAATTAAGCTAAGGCAACAACACTGTATGGGCAAACTAACGTTGAAAGATCTGAAAAGGCTGGCCAAGCAGCCCGCCGCATCAAATCCTGTGGTCCGCGTAGCCCTGATAGGCGACACGGCCACCCAGTTCTTGGCTACGGCTCTTCGTGGCTTAGGCGTGGCCAAAGGATACAACATCGACCTATTCGAGGCCGAGTACAACCAAGTGTACCAACAATTCATGGATCCCGACAGCGAGCTCTACAAACACGACGCCGAGTTCATCGTCCTTTTCCAGTCCACCCACAAACTCTGCGAAAAGCACAGCATGCTCTCCCCGCAGGAGCAGGTCTCCTTGGCCAGCGAGCGGTTGCAGTTTGTGGAGTCCGTAGCCGAGACACCCGCATTGGGCGGCAAGAAGATCATCTGCCTCAACTATCCTGAGATTGAGGACACGGTGTTCGGCTCCTACGCCAACAAGGTGGAGTCGTCGTTCACCTATCAGGTGCGCAAACTCAACTTCGGACTGATGGAACTTGCCCAGAAGCACCCCAACCTGTTCGTCTGCGACATCGCCGGGCTGCAAAACAAGCTGGGCCGCGACTTCATGTTCGACGCCAACATCTACGTCAGCACGGAGATGGTGCTCAGCGTCGACGCTGTCCCCTACGTGGCCGACAGAGTGATGGACATCATCTGCGCCTGCAAGGGACAGTTCAAGAAATGCCTCATCTTGGACTTGGACAACACCCTTTGGGGCGGAGTGGTAGGCGACGACGGGCTGGAGGGAATCCAGCTCGGCCACGGCTTGGGCATCGGCAAGGCCTTCACGGAGTTTCAGATGTGGGTGAAGAAGCTGCGCCAGCGAGGCATCATCGTCTGCGTAGCCTCGAAGAACGACGAGGACAAGGCCAAGGAGCCTTTCCTCAAGCATCCCGACATGATTCTCAAGTTGGACGACATCGCCGTGTTCCAGGCCAATTGGGAGACAAAGGTGGACAACATCAGGACCATACAAAGCATCCTCAACATCGCCTTCGACTCCATGGTCTTCCTCGACGACAATCCCTTCGAGCGCAACATCGTGAGGGAACACATCCCGGGCATCACCGTTCCCGAGCTGCCCGAGGACCCCGCCGAATACTTGGAGTACCTCTATTCGCTCAATCTCTTTGAGACGGCCAACTACAGCAGCGCCGACAAGGACCGCACCAAGCAATACCAGGTGGAGGCCAAGCGCGTATCGCTGAAGAAGACCTTCGACAGCGAGGCCGACTTCCTCAAGTCGTTGGGCATGGTGTCGACCGTCGGCGGGTTCACGCCCTTCAACACCCCCCGCGTGGCCCAGCTCTCGCAGCGGAGCAACCAGTTCAACCTGCGCACGGTGCGCTACACGGAGGCCGACATCAAGGCTTTCGCCGACGACGACAAAGTGGCCGACCTGAGCTTCACGCTCAAAGACAAGTTCGGCGACAACGGCCTCATCGCCGTCGTCATCATGAGGCCCTTGGACAGCGAAAGTCTCTTCGTGGACACGTGGTTCATGAGTTGCAGGGTGCTGAAACGCGGCATGGAGAACTTCACGCTCAACACGATGGTGGAGGAGGCCCGCAGACGCGGCTACAGGAAGATTGTAGGCCAGTACCTGCCCACGCTGAAGAACCAGATGGTGAAGGAACACTACGACCAATTGGGATTCACCTTGATGGAAGAGCAGGCCGACGGCTCCAAGAGATACGAGCTTAGCGTGGACGGCTACCAGCCCCGCGAATGCTACATCACAAAAGAATAACAGCTATGGACTTCGAATTGGAACACATCGGATACCTCACCGACGACATCGACCGCACAGCCCGCCAGTTTGAGCTTTTGGGCTACCAGCGCGGGCCGACGGTGGACGACGACCGGCAGAGAACCAAGATTTGCTTCCTCCGCAAGGAGGGAGAGACCGACATCGAGCTGGTGCGGCCCTACGACAACAACGCCACGATGCTCCGCATGCTCAAGAAGCGGGGCGTAGCGCCCTACCACCTTTGCTACGCCTGCGACGACGTGGACAGGCTCAGCGAGGAGCTGACCGCCAACAACTGGACTCCCCTCTTCAAACCCGTGGAGGCCCCGGCCTTGGGAAACCGCAAGATATGCTATTTCTTCAATGCCGAAATGGGGTTCATGGAATTAGTAAACAAGAAATAAGTAACAACATTTATCGATTATGGAAAGAAGTGAAATCTTCAAGAAAGTGAACGAAATCTTCTGCGACGAGTTGGACAACGAAGACATTGTGTTGAACGACGATACCACTGCCGACGATGTGGAGGAATGGGACTCGCTGAGCCACGTGCAGCTCATAGTGGCCATAGAGAAGGCTTTCGGCATCAAGTTTACCTCCAACGAAATCCTGAGTTGGAGCAACGTCGGCCAATTGGTTGACTCTATCGAGAACAGACTCAAGAAATAGAGATGACTATCAACTCGCTTGCCTTCCTGCTCTTTTTTCTGCCAGTTTTGGTCCTTTACTTCGGCGTTTGCCGAAAGAACTCAAACTGGCAGAACATACTTCTTCTGATAGCGTCATACTTTTTCTACGCCTACGCCAACTGGAAGGCCGTTCCCATCCTCTTGGTGAGCACCGTCGTCACCTATTATATAGGTAAGGGCATCCAACGCCACAGGGACGCGGCCCCCCGAAAGGCGTCGCGCCTCACCAACCTTGGCGTGTGGCTGGGCATCCTGCTGTTGCTCTATTTCAAGTATCTCAACTTCTTCATCGAGTCGTTCGAGGACCTGTTCACCTCGATGGGATTCCACGTCAGCCACCACACCCTCAAGATTATCCTGCCCGTAGGCATCAGCTTCTTCACATTCAAGCTCATCAGCTACCTCGTGGAGATACACCGCAAGAAGATGGACGCGGAGGGCGACTTCATCCGCTTCGCCACCTACGTGGCCTTCTTCCCCACCATACTCTCCGGCCCCATCGACCGCCCCAAGGCCTTCTTGGAGCAGTTGGGCACGCCGCACCAGCTCTGCTTGGCCGACGTGGCCGAAGGCTGCAAGCGCATCCTCTGGGGCATGTTCAAGAAGATGTGCGTAGCCGACGTGATATGCGGCTACACCGACGCCGTGTTCAACAACTACACCCACCACAACGCCACCTCGCTCACCATCGCCGCCGTGCTCTACTCGTTCCAGCTCTACGCCGACTTCTCGGGCTATTCCGACATGGCCATCGGCGTGGGACGCATATTGGGCATCCGAAGCCTGGAGAACTTCCGCCTGCCGTTCTTCGCCGTCAACATCACGGAGTATTGGAAGCGGTGGCACATCACGCTCACCAGCTGGCTCACCGACTATGTGTTCACACCGCTCAACCTCAAGTTCCGCAACCTCGGCATGTGGGGGCTCAACTTGGCCGTGATGATCAACCTCCTTGCCATTGGCGCCTGGCACGGAGCCAACTGGACGTTCATCCTCTTCGGATTCTATCATGGCTGCTGCCTCATCTTCAACAACTTGGTGTCGAAGAGGAGAAAACACTTTGAGAAAGCACACTCCCTGAAGAAGAACACCACCTACCGCTACCTGCGCATCCTGAAGATGCTCGCCTTCGTGACGCTTGGCAACATCATCTTCCGCAGCAATAGCATCGCCGACTTCTTCGGCTATCTGTCGCAGTATTCCGCGGGATTCCTCTATCCGTATGTGGCCCAGCGCGTGACGTTCATCATGTATTTCCCGCCCTTGCTGCTCATGCTGTTCAAGGACTGGAAGGACGAGGAGAAGCTCAACATCCATTTCTTCCACTCTCCCAAATGGTATGTCCAGGCCGTGAGCATGGCCTTGCTCTTGGCCGTCATCCTGTTGGAGGGAGAGTTCAACGGGCCGCAATTCATATATTTCCAATTTTAGACTTAGGGTCAATGAAGAAAAAGATATTTTTCGTCGCTTTGTTTGCCGCCACCCTCCTCTGTGCCGACCTTGTGGTGGGAGCCACCTCCAAGCTGATCATCCGCCATGCGCCCCAGACGCAGTACAACCTCTCCAACACCATCCAGACGCTGTTCCACCGCACGTCTGACGTTCTCATCCTCGGAGCGTCGAGGGCCCACCACAGTTTCGACCCACGCATCATCCAGCGGGAGACGGGCCTCAGCTGCTTCAACGGAGGGCGGTCGGGGGTGAAGATGGACTATTTCGACCTGTGCGTGGCCTCGTATCTCAAGCGCTGCACGCCCAAGCTGATTGTACTCGACGTCAGCTCCGACATGATGGAAGCCCCCAAGGACGACCAGTTCAAGAACCTGAAATGCCTCTATGGCATGAGCGTGCCGCTCACCCAGGCCATGGACAGCGCCTACAGTCCCTTGGAGCGGCTGAAGCTGCAGTCCAACCTCTATCGCAACAACCGCGTGTTCAACGAGGTGCTGCAGCTGTGCCTCTCCAAGAAGTGTCCCGAACTGTGCGGCTACCAACCTTTGGACGGTGCCTACCACACTCCCCACGAAGTCTCCACCAAGCCCTTCTCTCCCGACTCAGTACGCCTGTCGAGGCTGGACCATATCGTCAGCCTCTGCCGCAGCCGCAACGTGAGGCTCGTCGTCACCTACGCTCCTACGCTCCGCCTGACCACACGGGGCTGCTCTCAATGGCTGGCCCGCTACTGCAAGGATCGCCAAATCCCCCTCTACGACTATTCCTGGTCGAAGAAATACTATCTGCATCCCGAGCTGTTCAAGGACGAAGTGCACCTCAACAGCCATGGGGCAGACCTCTTCACCCATGAGTTCATCAGTGTCATCCATGCCAATCTGAACGACAAAAGCTGACCGCCATGCCCAAGAGCCACATTGACGAGATAGACTTTCAGAGAGCCATATTGATTGCCCTTGTCATCTTTGTGCATATTGTCAATTTTGGCAATATCCACCCCAATGTCAAGAGTGGCGTGTTGTCGTTTCTCATGCCCACGTTCCTGTTGGTCACCGGCTATCTGGTCAACTTCGACAAGCCCGTCAAGAAGTTTGCCGTCTACCTGCTCCGAATCCTGTCGCCTTACGTGATCTTGGTCACCGGCTACATGGTGCTCTCGCTCTATTTGCCCGTGAGGGACGGCATCGACCATTTGGATTGGGACACGGCGTTCTACGTGCTGTGCATCCACGCCATAGGCCCCTACTGGTTCTTTCGGGTCATGTTGGTGTGCGGCTTCTTGGGCTACGCCACATTCCGTTGCCTTCCCGGCAAGTCCGGCTCGTTCAAGCTCATCGCCTACGGCATTGTCCTCCTTTGCGTGTCCCAGTTCACTCCCCTACTGAACTGGACCCACGCCATATATTATTATATAGGTATAGTGTTGCGTGTCTCTATGGTCGACTACAACAAGCTGTTCGCCCCCTCTTGGTTGGCCGTCGTCCCCCTGTTGCTGCTGCTCTTCATCGACTCAGAGTGGTATTGGGGCAATGTCCTCGTGTTGGTGATGGCGTTTTGCTTTCTCTCGTCGGCCGCCTACCTCAAGCGGTATTGTCATGGCAAGCCGCTCGACGCCATCTTGTATTTAGGCCGCAACACCCTGCCCGTCTATATGTTCCACCCCATTTTCACGATGGCGGGCAAATATCTTCTTCCCATTTTCCAATTCGACGCAAGTGGAGTGCTGCATGCCGTAGCGGTCATCGTGATGGGCATTGTGGGTTCGCTGCTCATTGCCAAGTCCCTCGACCGTCTGCATCTGTCGTGGATCTTCGGCAGGGCGCAGCTGCTACGCTGAGTAGGGAGTTCATCATCCACAATCAAAATAGTTTCCTCCCAAGACCCATAAGAGGGAGACACGCATTTACCATTCTTTGTGACACATGTATATCTACCTGTCTTCATGCATCATCCGTAGACAAATTGCGGCGTTCGCCAAACGGTTGCATGGCGTTCGCCAAACGGTTGCATGGCGTTCGCCAAACGGTTGCATGGCGTTCGCCAAACGGTTGCATGGCATTCGCCAAACGGTTGCGTGGCATTCGCCAAACGGTTGCATGGCATTCGCCAAACGGTTGCATGGCATTCGCCAAACGGTTGCATGGCATTCGCCAATGTGAGATCCGCGGTCCAAGAGGCTGCCCGGTGTAATCACAGCAAGGGTTATACTGTTTTTTGCCATAATAGAATCCTAAATTCAACGGTTCAATGGATATTTTCCGTGGATTGGATATGTTGTTTCATTTCGTATAGTCCTGACTTCGCCAATGAGTAAATGGTAATAGAAAATCATGAATAGGCTTGCCTCCAAAGGTGGGGTTCTGAAGTGACGGGGTAGCCGTCGAGCTTGCTCGTAAGACTACTCCGTCACTTCAGAACCATAGCTCCAGTAGGAGCGTAAGCCTGGACATGACCATTTTCCTTCCCCTTTACATATAAACTTACCATGATTCCACGGAAAAAATCCGCTGTGCCAATTCAACCGTAAAAAAATAGGGCTTCAGAATGATACAGAGGACTCAACAACAGAGAAAGCGGCGAAGAACGGATAGCTTTCCATTCTTAGCCGCTTGTCTCGTTTGTAGCGGCTGGCCCTCACCACAAAGACGGCGCAGGACCAGCCATGGATGATTTTTTATTTCTTCGAAGGACGGGTCATAAGGATAAAGATGGAAATCAGCAGCAGGTAAGCGGCCAACGACAGCCACTCAGAATTGGCGGTCTCCCACCAAGCCGCATAGTCGAAGTCCACGCCGCCAAACTTCAGCAGGGCGCTGACAACACCCATCAAAGCTCCACCGGCAATGAAGCCGCTGGCGATGAGCGTACCCTTCTCGCTGCGGGCCTTGTTGACCTCCTCATCCTTGGAACGGCTGGCGATGAAACTGTGCACGGCGCCACCCACCAAGAGAGGCACGTTGAGCTGGATGGGGATGAACATGCCTAAGGCGAAAGCCAAAGCCGAAATCTTGAAACGATCAAGAATGAGTGCGATGACGGCACCGATGCCGTAGAGCACCCACGGAGCGCCCTGCCCGTTCATCAAGGGGGCTATCACAGCGGCCATAGCGTTGGCCTGGGGAGCGGCAAGGGCGCCACTCTTGAAGCCGTAAGTCTTGTCGAGAACAATCATCACACCGGCCACGGTAGCCGCCGACACGATGGTGCCAAGGAATTTCCATGTCTCCTGCTTCTTGGGTGTAGTGCCGAGCCAATAACCGATCTTCAAGTCGGTGATGAAGCTTCCGGCCATGGAGAGGGCGGTGCAGACCACAGCTCCCATGAGCAGGGCGGCCAACATGCCGGCCTCGCCCTTGAGTCCCACGGCCACCATCACCACGGAAGCCAGGATGAGGGTCATGAGCGTCATGCCCGATACGGGGTTGCTGCCCACAATGGCTATGGCATTGGCGGCCACGGTGGTGAAAAGGAAGGCGATGACGGCCACAAGCAGGATGGCCACGACGGCATGTAGCAAGTTGAAGTTCATCACACCAAAATAGAAGAAGATGAAGGTGATGAGCAGCACGGCAGCGCTGCCGAAACCGATGATCTTGAAGGAGATGTCACGCTGCGTGCGGATCACTTCCTGCTGACTGGCACCCTTGCCCTTAATCTCGCGTTTGGCCAGACTGACGGCACTTTTTATGACACCCCAGCTCTTCACGATGCCAATCACACCGGCCATGGCGATACCGCCAATACCGATGCTGCGGCCGTAGTTCTTAAAAATATCCTCAGGCGACATCTGACTCAGAGGGGTAGTGATGGCAGGGTCCCAAATGTTGAGCACCGTGTCGGGCATAAACAGATTGAGTGCCGGCACGATGAGCCACCACACGCTGAGCGAGCCGAGGGTGATGATGAGGGCGTAGCGGAAGCCCACGATATAACCCAGACCAAAAACGGCCGCACCGGTGTTGACCTTGAACACAAGTTTGGCATGATCAGCAACATACTGTCCGAATTCTGTCACACGCGAGGTAAAGTTCTCGTTCCACAATCCGAACGTGCTCACGATAAAATCGTAGAGACCACCGATCAAACCGGAGAGCAACAATGGCTTGGCCTGGCTGCCGCCCTGCGCACCCGAGACGAGCACCTGCGTGGTAGCCGTGGCCTCGGGGAAGGGATACTTGCCGTGCATGTCCTTGACGAAATACTTGCGGAAGGGGATGAGGAAAAGGATGCCCAACACGCCGCCAAGGGCCGAAGCCAAGAAGATCTTAAAGAAACTGGCCTGCAGGTCGAGCATATAGATGGCAGGCAACACAAAGATGGCACCGGCAACAACAGCTCCCGAACAGGCGCCGATGCTTTGGATGATCACGTTCTCGCCCATGGCATTCTTGCGGTGGGTGGCCTGCTGCAAGCCTATGGCAATGATGGCAATGGGGATGGCAGCCTCAAAAACCTGACCCACTTTCAAACCTAAATAGGCCGCTGCGGCTGAGAACAGCACTACCATTACGAATCCCCAGCTCACCGACCACGGGGTGACTTCTGGATAAACTTTATCGGGCCGCATGATGGGCTCATACTCTTCCCCGGGCTTCAACTCCCGGAACGCATTGTCAGGCAACTGATAGGCCTGCTTCTCTGCCTTTTCTACTTCTGTCATGTGCAAAATTGTTTAGTTTCTTGCAAAGATAATGGAATTCGGGGGAAGAACAAAACATTCAAGTTTTTTTTTCAACTACCCAGTCTCTATCCTCGGGCCCATTCTTTTAAATTTATTATTCATCCGACAGTTTGTCTTATCTTCTGCGTCAAAATGTCAGCCAGTATTTATCGGCACGTCCTTTGCGAGAAATAGGTCAGAAAGAAAGGAACACAAACTATGACATTCGACAAGTTTACCATCAAAGCGCAGGAAGCGGTTCAAGAAGCCGTTAATACTGCACAAAGAGCCGGACAGCAGACCATCGAACCGGTGCATCTGCTTTCTGGTATGATGAATAAGGGCAAGGATGTCTGCGATTTTATCTTCAGAAAGACTGGAGTCAACCCGCAGCAGATCCAAACTCTTGTGGACAGCGAAATACAACACCTGCCGAAAGTAAGCGGAGGTGAACCCTACTTCAGCAACGACACCGCCAAGGTGCTGCAACAGGCCCAGGACGTGGCCGGCAAGATGGGTGATGAGTTCGTCAGCATCGAGCCGATGCTCATCGCCCTGCTCAAAGGCAACAACACGGCAGCGCGCATCCTGAAGGATGCCGGACTGTCGGAGGAAATGGTGAGGAAAGCCGTCGGGGAGCTGCGCCAAGGACAAAAGGTGCAGAGCCAGAGCGCAGACGACAACTACCAGGCACTCTCCAAGTATGCCCGCAATTTGGTAGAGGATGCCCGCCAAGGCAAACTCGATCCTGTGATTGGCCGTGACGAGGAGATTCGACGCGTGCTGCAGATTCTCTCGCGCCGCACCAAGAACAATCCTATCTTGATAGGTGAGCCGGGTACGGGTAAGACGGCCATCGTGGAAGGTCTGGCTGAGCGTATCGTGCGCGGCGACGTGCCGGAGAACCTGAAAAACAAGCAGCTCTTCTCGCTCGATATGGGTGCGCTCCTGGCTGGTGCCAAATACAAAGGTGAGTTTGAGGAGCGCCTGAAGGCCGTCATCAAGGAGGTGACCCACTCTGAGGGCAACATCATCCTCTTCATTGATGAGATCCATACGCTCGTCGGCGCCGGAGGAGGCGAGGGCGCCATGGACGCCGCCAACATCCTCAAGCCGGCTCTGGCCCGCGGTGAGTTGAGAGCCATCGGTGCCACCACACTCAATGAGTATCAGAAATACTTCGAGAAGGATAAGGCCTTGGAGCGTAGGTTCCAGACCGTCATGGTGGACGAGCCCGACGAGGTGGATGCCATCAGCATTCTCCGTGGACTGAAGGAGCGCTACGAGAACCATCACAAGGTGCGTATACAGGATGATGCCTGCATCGCTGCCGTAAAACTCAGCGAGCGTTACATCACCGACCGCTTCCTGCCCGACAAGGCCATCGACCTCATGGACGAGGCGGCAGCCAAGCTTCGCATGGAGCGCGACAGTGTGCCGGAGGAACTCGACGAGCTCATCCGCAAGTTGAAACAGCTCGAAATTGAGCGTGAGGCTATCAAGCGCGAAAACGACGAGGACAAAATCAAACAGCTCGACAAGGAAATCGCCGAACTCAAGGATAAGGAAACCGCCTACCGTGCTAAATGGGAAAGCGAGAAGAGTCTGGTGAACAAGATTCAGCAGGACAAGCAGGAGATGGAGAACCTCCGCTTCGAGGCTGAGAAGGCCGAGCGCGAGGGCGACTACGCCAAGGTGGCCGAGATCAAATATGGCAAGCTGAAGAGCCTGCAGGACGACATCGACAACATCACCACGCAGCTCAAGGCCACGCAGGGAGGCGAGGCTCTCATCCGCGAGGAGGTGACCGCCGACGACATCGCCGAGGTGGTGAGCCGTTGGACGGGAATACCCGTGACGCGAATGATGCAGAGCGAGCGCGAGAAGCTACTCCACTTGGAGGATGAGCTCCACAAGCGCGTCATCGGTCAGGACGAGGCCATACGTGCGGTGAGCGACGCCGTGCGCCGCAGCCGTGCCGGACTACAGGATCCCAACCGCCCCATTGCGTCGTTCATCTTCATGGGCACCACCGGTGTGGGCAAGACGGAGCTGGCCAAGGCTCTGGCCGACTACCTCTTCAACGATGAGAACATGATGACCCGCATCGACATGAGCGAGTACCAGGAGAAGTTCAGTGTCTCCCGCCTCATCGGTGCGCCTCCCGGCTACGTGGGCTACGACGAGGGTGGTCAGCTCACCGAGGCCGTGCGCCGCAAACCCTACAGTGTGGTGCTGTTCGATGAGATAGAGAAGGCCCATCCCGACGTGTTCAACATTCTCTTGCAGGTACTCGACGACGGCCGGCTGACCGACAACAAGGGTCGTGTGGTGAACTTCAAGAACACCATCATCATCATGACCTCCAACCTGGGCAGCCAGTTCATCCAGCAGCAGATGGAGAAGCTCACCGAGGGCAACCGCGAGCAGACCATTCGCGAAACGAAAAACAAGGTGATGGAAATGTTGAAGAAGACCATCCGTCCAGAGTTTCTCAACCGTATCGACGACATCATCATGTTCCTGCCGCTGACCAAGCACGAGATTGCCGAGGTGGTGACCCTGCAGCTGAAACGTGTGGCCAAGATGCTGGAGCAGCAGGGCTTCAATCTGAAGTGGACCGACCGTGCAGTGGACTATCTGGCCAACGTGGGCTACGATCCCGAGTTCGGTGCCCGTCCCGTGAAGCGCGCCATCCAAGACTACGTGCTCAACGACCTCAGCCGTAAGCTCCTGGCCGAGCAAGTGACGCGCGAGAAACCTATCACGGTGGATGCCGACAACCAGGGACTGCTATTCAGAAATTAGTGGTTCTTGGCAAGGAAAACAGAAGTTAGTTTTTCCCATAATAGAAATTTAGCAGTTAAATAATGTAACGCTCTGTCTCAGTATCTCTGAGGCGGAGCGTTTTTTTTTATGCATATTGGACACTGCTATTTCTCATTCATAAGGCCACAACAGGCAAGTATTCATGTTTAAGCGATGGTCATAGAGATATAGACCTAACTTTGCCTGCGCGCCTGATGAAGGAAATCTGAAGGAGAGATCCCCGTGATCCGCTTGAAAGCTAAGGCGAAATTAGAACGGGAGCCAAACCCCACATCAGCTGCAATGCCAGCAATGGTGAGATGTCCATAGTGTTCCTGGTCGCTAAGCCGGCGGCAAGCCTCAGCCACACGGACCTCACTGAGCAGCTGTTTGAAGTTCTTATGATACCTCTCGTTGATCACCTGCGACACATATTTGTCATTGGACTCGACAAGAATGGCTAATTGATGAAGGGAGAAATCCTGAGAGGAGAAATTTTCAGGTTCGTTGATGGCTTGGTCTATACGTCCAAACAGTGAGCTCTTTAGATCTTCGTTAAGTCCCGACGGACGTTCTTCTGCCGACGAAGGAGATTTCGTGATGGGCATTTTATGCGCCAGCAACTCCACATTCTTCTCGTAAAGCTTTCTTACGTAGGCTTTCTGCTTTCTTAGTCCACGGATGTTAATCACGAGGGCTACGGCAATAACGATGATGAAAGCCGACAATACCACCACGATCATCACCATCTGATGATGACGGGCATTGCTGGCTGAGAGTTGATTGTTCAACTGAGAAAGTTCATAGACAAAAGCAGATCGCTCCATACGTTCGGCATTGCTTTTTGTCAGCAAGCTGTCTTTGGACTTGAGATACAGATAATCATAGCGGTCTGCCAAAGCGCTCTTTCCCTGTTCACGATACAAACCGGCCCAGTGGCGAAGTACTCTGTTATGTGTTGCAGCATCATTATATTTCGATGCATAGCCGTCGAGTTGCTGCAGGATAGCCTTCGCCTCATGCCATTGCTTTTTCTTATGATAAACCTCATAGATATTCCAAAGCGCTAACAGCTTACAGCTCACGGTCACCATCTTTACATTCTCAGCATCACGAAATTGTTTCTGATACCAAATTAAAGACTTTTCATAATTTCCCGCTTTAAAAGCCAAAGTCCCTTGATAATCATCGAAGACAAATTTAGATAGCGGATCGTGTTTCAGGGCTGGAATACTCAGAAACCGCCTGACCTCATCCTGTATCTCACCGATAGAACCTGAATCGCAGAGAAAGGAGAACAAGTTGAAAAAACTCGCGCTTGCCACATTCCATTGTTTTTGTCTAATGGCTTCATCAAAGGCCATTCTCGAGTATTTCAGTATTTGATGGTCGTTGTCGCTGATTCCCAACAGCCCACTGCGGTTGAAATATATAGCTGCCAAATTCAGATAGGCATAGGCAAGGTTGTCGTTGATATGATATTTCTTGCTTGCCACGACGGCCTGAAGAAGATAGTCGTAGGCATGTTCAAAATCCAAATAATAGCCCCCGTAGAGATAGCCCAAATTATTGAGTGCCAGCGCATAGCACCGCATTTCTGCTTTGCTGCCCTCCTTATTTCGATATCTATCGGCGATGATGGTGTAGCAGACCAATGCCGAATCGGGTTTCTGTCTTTCGTTGAGATAGTGTACTCCTAAGGCCGAGAGGCGTTCCGTTGGCATGTCTGCATAGCGTTTTAATTCTCTTGAGTCTAATGAGGCCCCTGCAGCAAGGCTATGCGTTGCTGCAAAGAACAGAAAAGAGAGAACATATAGGGTATATCGCATGAATGACAAAATAATAAATTCAAGTGCAAAGTTAATAAATAATTTCAAAGAGATATTCACTTTTTCAAGACTTCCAAACATCTATTTATGTTCTAATTCCTTGAAATTAGACACCCCGAAAGGGGAAAAGAACGATCACTGTCTGTAATTTCCTTAAATTTGCAACGAACTAAACTATTATTTTCATTATGAAGAAAATTTATCTAACCGGGCTTCTTCTCCTTTTGACAAGCCTCACCATTACCTCCGCCCCAGTGACTCCAAACAGGGCGAAGGCCATTGCCGCGCAGTATCTTATCAGAGCAGCCGAAGGACACAAAGTCGCGCCTGCTGCCAAGACCCTTTCACTTGCCTATACCGGCAAGGATGCCAAAGGGCAAAACACGCTCTATGCGTTCAACAATGGGCGGAACGAAGGATTCGTGATCATCGCTGGTGACGACAGAGCACCCGAAATTCTTGGATATACCGACCGAGGAACATACGACACAGCCATCATGCCTACCAACATGAAATGGTGGATCAGCCAGATGGAAGCTCAAATGGAATATCTCATCTCACATCCCAATACAACCATGAGTAAGCCTCGCCGGGCCGCGAAAGTGGTGGAGCCCCTGCTCGGAGAGATTGCCTGGGACCAGGAATCACCTTACAATCTCTATTGTCCCTATATCACGTACTATGACGAATATGAGGAGGAAGAGGTGAGCGGACGCGCTCCAACGGGTTGTGTAGCCACGGCCTTGGCCCAAGTGATGTATTTTTGGAAATATCCTAATGCTTCTACGGGCAGCATCTCGTATACCACAGCCACGGCCAAACAAACAGTAAGTGCAGATCTGAATACGTCTTACGACTGGAGCGTGATGACGCCGACATGCGACAAATATAGTGAAGACACGACGAAAAGTGCCATCGCGAAACTGATGTTTAACATCGGAGCAGCGCTCCAGAGTGACTATACACCCAGTGGCACAGGGGCTTACGATGTGGATGTGGTTCCTGTGATTACCAAATATTTTGGTTATGACAAGGGGGCGCGCTATGTCCCCCGCGACTATACTCCAGCGTCAGACTATGAGAGCATGCTCATCAGCGAGATTGAAGCCGGGCGACCCGTTCCGTATGGTGGAGTGACCAGGAGACAGGAAGGCCACTTCTTCGTGCTCGACGGTATGGATGCCGATGGCCTTTACCACGTCAACTGGGGGTGGGGCGGAATGAACAACGGCTACTTCTTGATTTCCTCACTCCAGCCCATGGAACAGGGGGTAGGCGGTTCGGCATCGAATGCTGCCTTCAAATATCATCAGCTTTTCATCGCCGGTATGCAGCCCGACCAGGGCGGCTCGGCTGAAACGGTGTGGAATCTGGTCTACAACAAAGTAAAAAGCATCAGTGACACCTTCGACCGCAACTCTGCCGTCAGCACTTCAATCTACGGACTGACCAACATTTCATCCACGTCAGATACGTTGTTCTGCAAGCTCAACTGGACACTGATGACTCCTGACAGCACCATCATATGGCAGTCAACTATAAAGCCCGATACTTTAGGCCTCTATGATGGAGACGACAAACTGACATACAAGCTTTCTATCCCCGACAGTATTAAAGCTGGCAGCTATCTGCTGGTACCTACCTACACCACCGCCAACGACGACTACAGCAAGACGCGTTTCATGAATGTGCTTGCCGGAGCCAACAAATACTACAGTCTGACCTTGACCGACACGGACATGACCTGGGAGACTGAAGGTGGACCGAAGGTTTCTGTGGAAGACATTACTCCCGACACGCTCATCGGCGGACAGACCAATAAGATTACGGTGACCTTCAACAATCAGGGCGGTGACTACGTGGGCGACGTTAGTCTATTATTCTATGTCAACGGAAAACGCAGAGTTTACCCCACCCAAACCACTGAGAGTCGCATCGTGGCCATTCCCGGACACACTGTTACAACCCTAACATTTACCGAACCTCTCAACGATGACCTCGTCACCGATGATGACTACGTGGTAAAATTCATAGGCACGAGTACAGAAGAGGATGAATACGGAGACAAGGAAGACATTGAACTTGCCATAGGACATATCGCCTTAAAGGGTGCAGTCAAACCAGCTATGTTGAATATAGACGACGATCTAAGAATTCTCTCCGGTGAGAATGGTGTAGTCCCTTCCAACAACATAGTCCTTGAGGCCACCATCAGCAATGAGGGAAATGATTTCAATGGTCCGCTCACGGCAGTCTTCTACGACGAAGATGAGTGGGAAGAAACGGAAAGGATCGCCACCGACAGCATTGCCATTCCAGCTGGCAGCACTGGTACAACGTTCACTTTCACCTTAGCGATGGAAAAGGCCATAGAGGGACACACCTACGAATTGTCGCTCTACAATCCGCAATCAAGCGAATACATAATACCAAGCGACAACAATCGTGTAAAATTCATTGCCGGAGAACCGGTAAATACCGGCATCTCAAAGACGACTGTGGACAAAGTCATCAGTTTCGATGGTAGCCGGATACTTTGCCAGGCACAGCAAATCTGCCTTTACAACATGGTTGGCCAATGCGTAGCCTCATCCAACGGAACAAGTTTGTCCACAACTGGTCTGCCACAAGGCACCTATATTCTTCGGGCTAAGACGGCACAAGGTCCACTGACAAAGAAAATAACCGTTAGAAAATAAAATCTATCCAACTATGGGCCCATCGGAAAAGTTCCGTGGCTGGGGCAAGCCCATCCAATCAGCCAAATATCGTAACTACACGATAGAAAGTTGAGATATTTTGTGTATCTTTG
>ONYL01000032.1 GCA_900322035.1 uncultured Prevotella sp. | reverse complement strand
GCCGCACATGTATCAACCAAATATAAAAGTAATGTTTAACCGGGTCAACCAACATTAAAAATAAGGCTTAAAGTAGTCAACCAAAAGCGTTAAACTACACAACCAAAAACGTTAAACTACAGTGTGGCAAACGCCACGTAACCGTGTGGCGAATGCCGCATTGTCGTGTGGCGAATGCCGCATTGTCGTGTGGCGAATGCCACGTAACCGTGTGGCGAAAGCCTCATTGTCGTGTGGCAACTGTCACAGAACATGGGTAGGCTGCGGCATCAAGGGCGAGCTGCAGTGGTTGGCTGTGCTGAAAGCTGTGCGGACGAAGTGAAGTTAACGCTCACGACAGCACCGCTCCCCTTCCATATTATCGGCGCAGCGGATATTTTCCGTGGAATCATGGTAAGTTTATATGTAAAGGGGAAGGAAAATGGTCATGTCCCGGCTTACGCTCCTACCGGAGCTATGGTTCTGAAGCGATGGGGTGGCCTTACGAGCAAGCTCGACGGCTACCCCGTCACTTCAGAACCACACCTTTGGAGGCAAGCCTGCCCATGACGAAAATCGCTATCGCGTAAAATTGCGCCCTAACGCATAAAATTCTACGGCAGAAAGCTTCAAGTCAAGGCATTCCAAACCGCTTTTGGGCAGATGCAAAGATGCGCTGATTATATGCGCCTTTGGCGCAATTTTATGCCCAGGCAATTTTCGTCATGGACAGGTTGAGCCTCAGAGCTACTATGGAGCGTAAGCCTGTCCATGATTTTCTATTACCATTTATTCATTGGCGAAGTCAGGACTATACGAAATGAAACAACATATCCAATCCACGGAAAATATCCATTGAACCATATTATCTGATGACGGCGTTTAGATTTTGCACATCCTTCTCCAACGTATCTTTGTTCTTTGCCCTCATCTTTACGGTGGATCTATAGTTGTATACTGTCTGCGGGGAATAGAACAGTACAGCTGCAATCTCGCTGCTTTGCGTTACGCCAAGTCTGATGAGGGCATAGATACGCTGCTCTGGCAACATCGTGTATTTTGAAGCCGGCAAAGGATAAGGCTTGACCAAAAGTTCGTTGAGCTCTTGTAGAAAGTTGGGGTATAGCTCCAGAAAGGACTTGTCGAAGCGGTTGGTGAAGGTCTCAGCGTCTTCTTCAGAAAGTTTGGTCGAGGTGATGGATCTTAGCAGGTCGTCTGCCTGATGGGCTTTTATCTTTCGCTCAACGAGACTTTTGTATCGGTTGAGCCGTCCTATGAATTTGGCGCACAAGTCAATGTAGAGCTTTACAAGTGTTTCACGCTTATGGTTGGTACCGATAAGTTCCTCATTGAGCTGCTCAAGGCGCGAGTTGAGTACTGTGAGCTGGGAATTACTGTCGGCCAACTTCTGCCTGTTGTCGCGCAATCGGCCGTTTTGCCTCAAAATGTAGAAAAGGAAAACTATGCAGGCGAGGATGAGTACTGTTACGAGAATAAGCATCAAAGAGAGTCCGCGATTGGAAGATTTGATGTTGTTCTCATAAGCGCCAACGATGGTGGGCAGTTTTTGCGCAATTTCAATAACTCTCAACCTGCTATTATAGAACTGTGCGTCGTTCAGCGCGATACGGATGTAGTTGTCGGCCCTATTGATTTGCTTGCTACCCCCCTGCTTCATTAGCCACACGGCCAGTTCTTGTAAAGCGAGGTTTTCCTTTGTATTGCTCAGCACATCACTGATGGCAGCTTTTGTCAGGTAATCCGCATAAAGCCGCTGATTGCCATTGGCACTATAGTTGCCGGCTATGGCGAAGGCTGCCATGGCAAAGAATCTTGAGTTTTCTGGTGCCGTTCTCAGCGTCTTGAAATAATAATACAGGGCTTTCCTGTCGTTTGGCTCCACATAGACATAGTATTCTCCAAGATAATAATCATGTCCCGAGATATCTTCGGTAAGATATTGCTTGGCCTTGATGAAACATTGCCTCGCCTTCTCCTTGCATTGCCGTGAGAACTTGTCATTGCTGTAGTAATCACTGAGATTGGAGTAGAACTTGAAATACGTGAAGTAATAATAAAACTTCTCTGCATTGTCACCGAGCAGCTTCACTGAATCGAGTAGAACCCGCGCTTCACTGTAAAATCCCACGGTGCTCAGCAATGATGCTTTCTGCACCATACAATGGTTGGCCTTCTCTTTGCTTCCAATACGCAAGGCGCACTCTTGTGCTTTTTCAATATACACCAATGCGGAGTCAAACTGGTAGACCTCATACTCTTGAAAAAGGGATTCATATATCTGAAGAAGGTTTCGTGGCTCCTTGACCTTTTTCACATAGTCCGTAAGAGCCTTAATGCGTACGTTCTTCATAGAGCTGATCTTTCCACGGTCGGCCAATACCTTATCCATTCTCGTAAGCAGGCTGTCATTCACAACAGAGGCCTGCAGGCATGGAACAGTCAACATCCAAATAAATAAAGTAAGTATTGCTCTCATTATCGTCTTGTTTTTTTCTATATGACTAAACCGAGATGACAGTTGTTTAACGCCTTTGTGATCGACTCACAGAGAAGTCTGCTGCAAAAATAGCAAAAAAGATTGAGTATAGAGCCTCTACTTAGACAAAATTTAAAATATTGTTTAATATCCTGAAACATAGGTGGTTCAAATGATTCAACAAATACGAAAATCTACTTGAATGCTACACCAAGCGACATCATGTCTTAAAATCTATTAAATTTGCAGCGAAAACCAAAAACAAACAATATAACTCAATCGTATATCGTATGGGACAATCAAAATTAAAATCAAAACGGCGACTGCTGTGCGGTCTGGTGGGACTTCTGTTCCCCGCATCCTTGCTGGCGCAAGGCAAACAAGTACATGGAGTTGTAAAGGACGAATTGGGAGAGCCTGTCATCGGAGCTACTGTAAAGCAGACGGGTTCTGCAAACGCCACAGTAACTGATCTAAATGGCAACTTCACGCTGTCAGTTCCTGACAATGTGAGTCTGAGCATTTCTTATATGGGATATACTACCAAGGAGGTAAAAGTCAATGGCAGTAGCGAGCTTCAGGTCAGCTTGACGCCTGCAAGCCAACAACTCAACGAGGTAGTGGTAGTAGGCTACGGCACTATGCGCAAAAGTGACCTTACTGGTGCTGTAGGCTCACTGGGCAGCAAGGGGCTGAGCGAACAGCCGGTAGCCAATATAGGCCAGGCAATGCAGGGAAAAATAGCAGGCCTGCAAGTGGTGGACGCCGGTAAACCCGGTGACAATGTGACGATTAAAATTCGCGGATTGGGCTCCATCAACAACTGCGACCCTCTGATCGTGATCGACGGTGTCCCTACCGACTTAGGATTAAACAATCTCAACACCATGGACGTGGACCGTATCGACGTGCTGAAGGACGCTTCTGCCACTGCCATTTATGGCTCCCGAGGCGCTAATGGTGTGGTCATGGTTACTACCAAAAGAGGCAAAACAGGACAAGGCAGGTTGTCACTCAACCTCAGCGCATCCTTCCAGAACGTAACCAACACTCCAAACCTGCTCAATTCTGCCCAGTATGCTGAGCTTAGCAATGAGATGATGCAGAATGCCAGATATGAGGCCAATCCACTTTGGGCCAATCCAGCATCGTTGGCCCAAAGTACAGACTGGGTGGACGAAGTCTTCCAGACCGGTTGGCTGCAGAACTATTCACTGAGCTATTCCGGCGGTTCGGACAAAGCGCATTACTATATCTCAGGTGGCGTGCTCGACCAAAAAGGTACGGTAAGGAGCGTGAAGTATCGTCGTTACACTTTCCAGTCCAATAACGATGCCCAAGTGCTGAAATGGCTGAAAGTGAGTACAAATCTCAATTTCTCAGCCGACGAGAAGAAGCAAGGCAGTTACGACTTGGGGGCAACCTACCGAGCACTTCCTGTTTATCCAGTGAAGGATGAAGATGGAAACTGGTCCGGTCCTGACGGCAACTCTCTTTGGTATGGCTCTACGAAGAATCCTGTTGGTCCGACTGACACCGACCTGTACAAAACCTACGGATACAATCTGCTGGGCAACATCACAGGAGAGATAAGTCTTACAAGCTGGTTGAAATTCAAGTCAACTTTTGGACTCGACGCCAAGTTCTGGGACAATGACAACTTTACGCCAGCCTATGATTGGAAACCCATTCCCGTTGAAGAAGCATCGCGCTACAAGAGCCATAACAAGTCATTTACTTACTTGTGGGACAATTATTTTCTTTTTGACAAGACATTTGCCAACAAGCACCATGTGGGCTTGATGGCTGGAACTTCCGCCCAGTGGAATGATTATGATTATTTTAATGCACAGAAAAACGTATTTACTTTTGCCAATGTACACGAGATGGACAACGGACAGAAAATGTACTCCATCGGTGGCAATGAGACTGAATGGTCACTGCTCTCTTACATGGCCCGCCTGAACTACGACTATTGCAACCGTTATCTGTTGACAGCCACAATTCGCCGTGATGGCTCCAGCCGTTTTGGCAAGAATCAGCGTTGGGGTACTTTCCCCTCTATATCGCTGGCTTGGCGGCCGTCGGAAGAGGCCTTTTGGAAGAAGAACGATATTGTCAACGACCTGAAAGTGCGAGTCGGCTATGGCGTAACGGGAAGCCAGGCTTCGGTGGGCAACTATAGCTACTTGGCATCCTACAACACCAGTGTCTATCCCCTTGGTGTCAACGGGGATGAGCAAGTGGCCCTTGTCTCAGCCACATTGGCCAATCCCAATATTCACTGGGAAAGCGTGAAGCAGGCCAACATCGGATTTGACGTGGCCATGTTCCAGTCACGCGTCAATTTGTCACTGGATGCCTACTATAAGAAGACCACAGATATGTTGGTGAAGGCCTCCATCCCCATTACCTCTGGTTTCGAGGATACCAGTACGACCTATACCAATGCAGGAAAGGTGACGAACAAAGGTATCGAGTTAACCCTTAACACGGTTAATCTGAAAGGGGCTCTGGAATGGCACACCAGTGTGTCCTATACCTATAACAAGAATAAGATAGTAAGCTTGAACAGCAGCACTCCTTATTATATCAACCAGATCAACAACAGCTATGTGACAATGCTCGCTGACAACTATCCCATCAATGTGTTCTATGGATACGTTACCGATGGAATTTTCCAGACTCAGGAAGAAGTGGACAATCATGCCATTCAGGCTGGAGCAGAACCGGGTGATATTCGCTTCAAGGATTTGAATAACGATGGTGTCATCAATGATGAGGACCGTACTGTCATCGGCAATCCCAATCCAACCCATCTCTTCTCCATGGGCAACACTCTCAGTTGGAAGGGCTTTGAGCTCAACATCTATCTGCAAGGTGTGGCAGGCAATAAAATCTTCAATGCCAATAAGATTGATCTGACAGGTATGTCGGCTGCCTACAATCAGCTTGACGATGTGCTATCTCGCTGGCATGGTGCTGGTACCAGCAATGTGATGCCCCGAGCCGTATACGGCGACCCCAATGGGAACAACCGAGTATCCGACAGGTACGTGGAGCCTGGCTCTTACCTGCGTCTTAAGACCATCTCACTCTCCTATGACTTCCCCAAGAGATGGCTGAAGCCACTGACCATGCAGAGCTGCCGGCTGACACTCTCATGCGAGAATGTGGCTACCATCACTGGCTATTCAGGCTTGGATCCCGAAGTCGGCATCAATGGCATAGACCTTTCCACTTATCCCATTTCCAGAACTTTTAATATAGGGCTGAATGTAAACTTTTAATTTCGACAGCGATGAAATCAAGCAAAATATTCAACATCATCCTTGCCTCGTTGCTGACCCTGACTTCTTGCAGCGACGACTTCTTGGACAAGGCGCCTAAGAATACGGTAGATCCCAACGTGAGCGTCAACGATTCAGTGGCAGTGGCCATGGCAAATGCCTGCTATCGTACCCTGCAATCATCAAATATGTATAACCAGCGTTTATGGACGCTCGACATCGTTGCGGGCAACAGCATTGTTGGCGCTGGTGGTGGTACGGATGGCCTGGAGACGGTTCAGGCGGCCAACTTCACCACGAACAGCGACAACGGTATGGCTCTTTATATGTGGCGGTCGCCATGGGTTGGCATCGGACAGTGCAATATCCTCATCCAAGCTCTGGAGGGCAAGGATGTTGACGCTATCCAGCAACGCTGCTTGGCTGAGGCCTATTTCCTTCGCGCACATTACTACTATGTGCTGGTACGGCTTTATGGGGGTGTTCCCATCCGCACGCAACCCTTCGAACCGGGACAGCCGACAGCCATAGCACGTTCGTCGGCAGAAGAGGTATACAGCCTCATCCACTCTGATTGTCAGAAAGCCATTGAGTCGCTGCCTGCCAAGAGCGAGTATGATGGCAAAAATGTAGGACGTGCTTCCAAAGATGCCGCTCTGACGATGATGGCAGATATGTATCTTACGCTGGCACCCGACCATAAGGAATACTATCAGCATGTGGTCAACCTTTGTGATTCCGTTACCGCACTGGGGTATGACTTGACAAGATGTGATTTCAGCGATAATTTCAACGCACTGGTCAACAATGGCCCGGAGAGTATTTTCGAAGTGCAATACAGCGGTAATACAGAGTATGATTTCTGGGGCAACAATCCACAGTCAAGCTGGCTCTCATGCTTCATGGGGCCACGCAATTCCAATTTCGTGGCCGGTGGTTACGGATGGAACCAGCCCACAGAGGAATTTATGGGTCAGTGGGAGAAAGGCGACAAGCGTAAAGATCTCACCGTCTTTTATGAGGGATGCCCTGACTATGAGGGAAATGTGTACAAGTCCAGCTACAGCTACACGGGCTACAATGTGCGCAAGTTTCTTGTCTCAAAGACCGTTTCTCCTGAATACAACACCAGTCCGGCTAATTTCGTAGTATACCGCTATGCGGATGTATTACTCATGAAGGCGGAGGCTCTGAACGAGATGGGACAGACTGCAGCTGCTGCAGAACCGCTGAATATTGTGCGCCGTAGGGCGGGGCTGCCGGATGTTTCCGGGTTGTCACAAGACGAAATGCGGGAGAAAATCATCCACGAGCGCCGTATGGAACTTGCCTTCGAGGGACACCGCTGGTTTGACATGATTAGACTGGACCATGGCAACTATGCCATCAAATTCTTGAAGTCAATTGGCAAAAATGTCAATAAAGACCGTCTGCTCTTCCCAATCCCGCAGACCGAGATTGATGCCAACCCGCTTATGAAGCAGAATCCTGGATACTAATAAAAAAATGGAGATTGAAGTTGCTCCTACCGTTTATAAAAGTAGAAATGACTTCACTCTCCGACATTCAAGCAAACAATAAATAATATTTGTCATGATGAAATATTCAAACCAATTGATTCTTGCCCTTTTGTTGTTGGCGACGACAGCTGCTTGTACTGACCAAGACTATGAGGAGTACAACAAGGGATATGATACGCTCACCCTCTCTGCAACGCAGAGTACGGACACACTGGACGAAGCCAGTCACGCCAGCAACGCCGTGACCCTGAACTGGACGACCGGCAACAATGGTGGCACCGGAAACCGCATTGCCTACACCTTGGAACTGGCTAAGGCCGGTACTGATTTTGCCAATCCCTGCACACTTGTGAGCGATGCCACACAAACCTATGAGTGGAGCGGAAACGAGGAAAATCTTAATAATATGATCCTCGACAACATGGGTGGGCAGCCTGGCAAACGTATTGATCTGCAGGCACGTGTTACGGCTTCCGTTACGGGTTATGATGAGGTTCAGCAATCTGAGGTCAGCTTCTCTTTCGTTCCCTATGCGCCGGTCAGCTCAACGCTTTACCTCATTGGCGATGCGACCCCCAACGGCTGGAGCGCAGACAACGCTACTCCCATGACGCGGACGGACAATGGAATCTTCACCTGGGAGGGCAGCCTGACAAAAGGCAGCCTGAAGTTCATTACCACATTGGGACAGTTGCTGCCCTCGTACAACCTTGGTGATGATGGTCTGGCCACACTCCGCACGTCTGATGACCAGCCTGACAATCAGTGGCACATCAGTGAGGCACATTATTATAAGGTGAGCATCAACTTACTCACCGGTGTGGTCGCCATTGAGGAGACGGAAAGCAGCAAACCTGCTTTCGAACAGTTGTTTTTCGTAGGCAACATGACCGGTTGGAGCTTTGAGCAGATGACCCGCGATGTCCTGGATCCTTATCTCTTCCGTTTGGGTCGGTTCTTTGATCAGGGAGGGGATTTTAAGTTCGGAACCAGCGACGGAAGCTGGGAAAACATGTATAAGGCTACGAAGGCCAACGCTCCCTACACAGACACGAGCATGAAGTTTGTTTCAGGTTATGATCCAGACGACAAATGGTATCTTCAGGACGGCGAAACAAACAAGGCGTACAAGATTTGCGTGGACATTCGTTCGGGCAAGGAACGTATGCTCATGAGTGAGTTCCATCCTTATGAGGGTATCTGGCTCGTAGGCGACGCGACTCCCAATGGCTGGGACCTTGCCAATGCTACGGCCATGACGAAGAGCAGCGACTATGTCTTCACTTGGACAGGAAAGCTGAACGCCGGCGAGATGAAATTCACCTGCGACAAGAAGAGCGACTGGAATGGAGCCTGGTTCATGTGTGCAGCCGGCAACGATATGGAACCAACAGGAAAGCCAGAGCAGGCTTTGTTTATAGACAAGAGCAGCGACAACTGTAAGGCTCAATATCTTGACCTTAGCATTGGAGACATCGACCAGAAATGGAAGATTTCGCAATCGGGCACCTATACCATCACACTCGACCAACTCCACGAGACAGTGACCATCACAAAACGATAATAATAGGAAAAGATGAAACTAATTTCAAAAATGATGTTCGCCCTACTGCTCTTTGCGAGCTGCAGCAGCGACGATACTTTCAATATTTCCAAGGCGTCATCTCTTCAGCCTGCTGTAGAAATCACCTCCCGCCTTACGCTTGAGCTCTCCACCGACAAGGCTTTGTATGCTCCTGGGCAGACCATCAGCTTCTCCGTGAAAGGCAACCTTCCTGCAGGCGCCATCGTGCGCTACCGTCATGGTGCTGACGTCGTTGAAGAGCAGCCCCTGTCTGGTTCCACATGGACGTGGACAGCTCCGTCGCAAGACTTCACAGGTTATCTTGTGGACATATACACAAAGAATGGCTCGGGCGAGACCGTCTACGGCACTATCGCCGTAGACGTTTCGAGTGATTGGAACCGTTTTCCCCGCTATGGTTTTGTGGCTACCTACGACAAGTCGAAAAATCAGAAGACAATAGACGCAGAGATGGCATTGCTCAACCGCTATCACATCAATGGTGTGCAGTTTTATGACTGGCATTATGCCCATCATCAGCCTTACACGCCGGATGCCGTCTATACCGATATCGCCAATCGTGAGATTGATGCCGATGTGGTGCGTCGATATATCTCCGCACAGCATGGTTATGGTATGAAGTCGATGTTCTACAACCTTTGCTACGGTGCATTGGACAATGCCTCACAGAAAGGCGTGAAGGATCAGTGGTATCTGTACAAGGACCAGAACCACAGCAAAAAAGATTGTCTCGATATGTCGTCGGACTGGAAGAGTGACATCTATCTCACCGATCCCAACAATACGGATTGGCAGAAATATCTTGCTGCACAGAACAAGGATGTCTACGAGCATTTTGATTTCGACGGCTACCATATCGACCAAGTGGGCAATCGCGGTACTGTTTATGACTTCTATGGCAATACGGTCAACTTGCCCTCTGGTTTTGCCAATTTCATCAAGGCAATGAAACAGGCTGAGCCAGGGAAGCGGCTTGTGATGAACGCTGTGGCCAACTATGGCCAGCTCAATATTGCCAATACCGGGGATGTTGACTTTCTATACTCCGAATTGTGGGGAGGTGAGTCTCAATTCGCCGACTTGCTCTCCATTCTGAATCAAAACCGAAGCTACAGGCCTGGTGCAGGCCAGGTTTATGCAGCCTATATGGATTATGAGTGCAATGACAAGAGTGAGTTCAACACACCGGGGGTATTGCTGACAGATGCAGTGATGTTTGCCATAGGAGCAGATCATCTGGAGTTGGGCGACCACATGCTTTGCCATGAATATTTCCCCAACAGCCATCTGGCCATGAGCGACGACCTGAAAAGCCAGCTTGTCTGCTATTACGATTTCTTCACTGCATACGAAGACCTGCTCCGTGTTGAAGGACAGCAGAATGACGACGACATCTATACCACAAGTTCTGATGTGACAATTGCCAATTGGCCGCCGCGGCTTGGCACTGTTACGGCTTATACGAAGACGGTTGACGACAAGAAAGTGGTCAATCTGCTCAACTTCGTCAATGCAAACAGCTTGAGTTGGCGTGACCTCAAGGGCGACATGCCTGAGCCGCAACAGATCAATGGCCTGACTTTGGCTGTAAAGGCAGGGAATGTGAAGCGTATATGGGTGGCTTCCCCAGACTGCTATGGTGGTGTCGCACAGGAACTTCATTTTGAGAAGAATGGCGACCGTGTGGTGTTCACCGTTCCTATGCTGAAGTATTGGTCTATGATAGTCATCGAACAATAATTTTCAAATAATCATCCAATGATAATGCGACAAAACATTGTAGTATTGATAACCAGTCTTCTGCTCGCTTTCCCCTTGTGTGGCAACGCTACAGACTATGTAAGCTCGCCCAATGGAAATGTGAGAGTAGGCTTTTCACTCACAGCCGACGGCACCCCCACCTACACAATGAGCTATAAAGGCAAGCCTGTTGTGAGACAGAGCAGATTAGGCCTGGAATTGGCCAAAGACAAGCACGCAAGCAAAGGGATGGAGGAGACCGACCTAATGGATGGCTTTGAGGAAAAGAAATGTTCCACTTCGTCATTCGATGAGACTTGGAAGCCAGTTTGGGGTGAGACCTCCAATATCCGCAATCATTACAACGAGATGGAAGTCAGACTCTATCAGGCATCATCCGACCGTAATATGATCATCCGCTTCCGTGTGTACGACTATGGCATGGGATTCCGCTATGAATTTCCACTGCAAAACACGCTCAACTATTTTATTATCAAAGAGGAGCATTCACAGTTTGCCATGGCTGGTGACCACACGGCCTACTGGATACCAGGCGACTATGACACACAGGAGTACGAGACCCAAATTTCAAAACTTTCAGAAATACGTGGCCGCATGCATGATGCTATCTCCAGCAATGCTTCTCAGACATCGTTCTCACCTACGGGAGTTCAGACCTCGTTGCAGATGAAAACCGCTGACGGTCTCTACATCAACATTCATGAGGCTGCCTGCGTGAATTATCCGACCATGCACCTCAATCTCGATGACAAGAATTTCGTCTTCGAGTCGTGGCTTACGCCTGATGCGACAGGCTTGAAAGGCTACATGCAAGCACCTTGTCAGACACCATGGCGTACGGTGATGGTCAGCGACGATGCACGCGACATGCTCTCGTGCAAGCTTATTCTCAATCTCAATGAGCCTTGCAAACTTGAGGATACCTCATGGATCCATCCTATAAAGTATTGTGGAGTCTGGTGGGAGATGATAGTAGGCAAGAGTTCGTGGAACTATACCGACGAGTATCCATCAGTGAAACTCGGCCAGACAGACTGGTCGAGCGCAAAGCCCAATGGCCGGCATGGAGCCAACACGCAGAATGTGAAGAAATACATTGATTTCGCCGCGGACAACGGCTTACAGGAGGTACTCGTTGAAGGCTGGAATGTAGGCTGGGAGGACTGGTTTGGCCATCAGAAGGATTATGTGTTCGACTTCGTTACGCCCTACCCGGATTTCAATATTCAGTATCTCAACGACTACGCCCACTCCAAGGGTGTCAAGTTGATGATGCACCATGAGACATCTTCGAGCGTGCTGAACTATGAGCGCCACATGGAGAATGCATACGAGCTGATGAACCGCTATGGATATGATGCTGTCAAAAGCGGATATGTTGGAGATATCATTCCTGTCGGAGAGCATCATTATTCGCAGATGATGAACAACCATTACCTTTATGCTGTAAAAGAAGCAGCCAAACATCATATTATGGTGAATGCCCACGAAGCCGTACGTCCAACAGGCCTTTGCCGTACTTATCCGAATCTTGTTGGCAACGAAAGTGCACGTGGTACTGAATATGAGTCTTTTGCAGGTAATGAACCCTATCATACGGTGATACTGCCTTTCACTCGTCTGCAAGGAGGTCCTATGGATTACACACCCGGAATTCTGGAAACACAACTCAAAACTTGGAGTAGCAATCAGAACTATGTACATACTACGCTCGTGGGACAGTTGGCGCTCTATTTGGTGATGTATAGCCCATTGCAGATGGCTGCTGACTTGCCTGAGAATTATCAGAAATACGACGATGCTTTCCAGTTCATTCGAGACGTCCCATGCGATTGGGATGACTCAAAATATCTTGAGGCTGAGCCTGCCAAATTTATCACAGTTGCCCGAAAGGGAAAAGGCAGTGACGATTGGTATGTTGGCGGCAAGTGCGATGCTGACGGTCATAAGTCTGTAGTAAAACTTGACTTTCTCGACAAGGGCCGAATCTACGACTGCACAATTTATGCAGACGCCCAAGATGCAAGTTTTGACAAGAATCCTAAAGCCTACGTGATTACTCACAAGAAGGTACGCCGCGGTGACACTCTTCGACTGACCGAAGCCCCTGGTGGTGGATTTGCAGTATCGCTCAAGGCTGTAAGATAAGTGAACAATTCCAATTATTTTGAGGCTGGTTCTATAGGCCTCGACCTAATTTATAGAACCAGCCTTAAATACTTTCGCTTGAGGATGTATCATCATTCAGTTTATGATACATCCTCTTTTTTTTCTTCAAACCGTCATCCTACTATTGCGTGCCCCGGTTGTTGACATTCGTCAGCAAGATTGTCGACAACCTTGGGCGACATGTGTCCGCATCCCAAGCAAAAAATGATGATGCCCTCAAATACGGAACCCAGCAAGGTCTGAAGCAAGGTCTGAAAGAAGGCTTGGAGCAAGGTATGAAAAAAGGTATGGAAATAGGCATGGAGCAGGGCATGGAGAAAGGCATGGAGAAAGGCATGGAGAAAGGCATGGAGAAGGGACGGACAGATATGTCTTTTAAGATTGCCAAAGAATTAAAATCTCTCAACTACCCCTCTGCCGATATCTCTAAAGCTACAGGCCTGACGATCGAGCAGATAGACCATCTGTAATCTGTGTCCTGCCTTTCTATAATTCATAATTGCCATGCGGAGCGGAACTCCCATCTTATTTTTTCACTACTTTCCTGCCCTGATGGATATAGATGCCTTCCCCAGGGCGGCTCACGCGCTGACCGCTAAGAGTGTACCAAGCTCTATCATTAGAGGGGTGACTTATCGTCGTGATGCCCGACGGAGCATAACCGTATTTTTGGTCCAGATAGGCGAGACGCTGATGAATCCAACTTTTGATGTCCGTCAGTTCAGCCTTGAAATCCAGGACCTTTCCGCCTAAGTCGCTGTCTCCGCTCCATTTTTCCGTCTCGCGTGCCGTGGCCCCACTGAAAGTGAGCGTGTCGTAGTGCGCTTCGAAGCGTGCGTTGAGTTGCTGTTCGTCAAAGACCGTCTGCCGCAGTTCCGCATAGCGCTGTTGCTTGCTTGCGTTGTATTCCTTGCCCTGGGTCGCGATCAGTCGTGTTTCGATATTCGTAAAGTTGCCTAACTCGTTGTCGGGCTTTGTGAGTTCCGACGGTTCAACGTTGTTTGCATAGTTCTGTCCGAATGTCGCATCCATATCCCAGGGTGTGATGCTCATTCGTCCGCTCTTGTTTTTGTCGTAGATGCTCCAATAGCAGTTTTTCCCGCCATTGTCTATTCCGTTGATCATGTCGATGAATAGCGAATAGTCCATCATCACAGGGAGGTCGATATAGGTGTTGATCTGATCTCTGAAGTTCTCATCCGAAGCGTTGGCGACAAAGTTCATCACGGCAGTCAGCGGTGCGTAGTCGGTGGTGTCGGCATCGTCGCCCGGCTCCGGATATTTCGCCTCGAAGCCCATCAGCGTCGCCGAATGGTTGTCGTAGGAGTCGACGGGATCATAAAATGTAGTACCTTCCCACTCAACAGCCTTCCATAGGCATCCCTTCACCCCTTTCTTATATTTCTTGATTTTCAGCTGCTTGCGGTCCACAGGTTCCATGAGCGAATAGATGCCCCGATATTCGTCGTTGACAAACAGCTCAATGATCCGCACGTGGCAACCATTGACGCTTTTCGACTCCTGCTCGTGGTAGTAAGGTCTCGTTGAGAAGTCGATCCACAGTTCATGACAGATGTGGTTGCGCAAGCGGAAGAAGTCCACCTGTCCCGCGTCGAGCAGCCAGCTGTTGTCCTCCCGCATACCCATCAGCGGCAGGTCGAGCGATGCTCCGTTTTCATCCAACAGTTTAAAATGATAGTTGCGCTTGTGGCGGTCTGCGGTGTTGGTGGTGCCCCCACGGTGTTTTACCTTACCCGTATAGATGGGAGCTGCATGGGCCGAGTCGGGTTCGTCGATAATGATCTGGCAGGGCTCATAGTCGTCGGTGAAAGCAGTCGGCTTTTTCATCTCCACGACGGGCAGACATGTGAAGCTTACCGTCAGTGTGCTGTCCTTGTCCTCATATTTGCCGCTTAGCGGGAATGTGCGGCCAGCAGTGACTTCACCGAAGTCAACAGTTGTAGCTCCGTTGAGTGGTATGCCGTTGATGCTCAGTTCTGTCCATTTCGCATCATTGGGCTCAACGGTAGCCGAAAGGTGGGACATGCTGATGGATGTAGTGACATACAGCAATCTTCCTTTTGCTCTATCTGTGAAGGGTTCACGACCATTGATACGCACTTGGGCCGTTGCCCACACTGATGTTCCTAACAGAAGGCCGGTCAACAGGCATTTGCGGAAATGGTCTGCGTTGGTCGATAGTCTTTTCATGTCTTTGGAGATTTGTTTTTGCAAAGATAGTAAATGATCAACAAAATGCAAACGTTTTGTAAGACTTATTGTTTCCGTGGCAGGAATTTCTGTTATCTCCGAAAGGAAAAGTACAGCTCCATCTTTATATCCTCTGAGAATATTCTATTATGCCGTAAAATGACTCATTTTTGGACTCCTCGCAAAAAACAGAAAAAGTTTCTTCCATGTTATTAGTTTTTGTAATTTTGCACCCGATTCAATCCTAACCCATGATCCTTGCCGTGAGCCTATGACGGAAGGGATGAACTTTAGGGGGAAGGGCAGATGCGACTGGGCACTGCCACATGATGTGTAAATATAAACAAACACAAACAGTTTAATTATTACATTACAATTATGATTTAGTTCATGAAGACGGGGCTGCGGCTTTTTGCGCTTTGTGCCACCTTGCTCACGTCTTTTACCCTTAAAGCGTAGATTTCTCCCGGTTGGCACTATTATACCAACGAAGGCGCTGAAACTAAGTGGGGGGTAAATTGTGCCTACGGTTTGTCCTTCCAGAACAACAAAGATGGCGTTAATACCATTACCGTCTATGCTTACACCAAGGGGTCGGACACTACGTCGATTCCAAGTCCAACGATTTTTCCACCTGGGACGTGTGGGAATAAGACCCGTTTCATAGCATAGCCGCAACGTTTGTGGCTATTTGTCTTTCAAGCATAATCCATCATGTTTTCCTCAACGGTATGATGGATTATGCTTTTTCTTGTGCAGCCTCTTTCCCATCAACAGCCTCACGGCTATGCGCCTGGCCATTGCTCGGATTGCCGCATTCCTTTCAGGCAACAACCTCAATTTCCGATGCTGATTTCGCCCCTCATGTCACAGAGGATGTAAGCCTTCTTCTCCTTGATGGGCGAGAGAAACACCACCTCGGTGATTTTCATGCCATCGACCTTGGCCAAAGCCAACTCGCCTACGGCACTTCCCTGCACCTTGTTGTCTTCCACCACCATGTAGCCATTTTCCGAGAGCTTGCCTACATCGGCCTTCACGGCGTTGAGAAGAGTCGCAGAATCCTCGGAGAAGACAACCGTCTCCAGGGTCTTCACCCCCTTCACTCCGGCTACGAACTTGTTGATGAAAGACTTGTCGATGACTCCGTCCGTAGCGGCCCTCAACTCACTCTCGGCCTCGGCCAACGAGCCTTTGGCCGCATCCACGTCAGTGTTCACATAAGAGACACCCTTGCAGCCTTTGTACTTGTTCACCACATCGACTCCCGTCTGGCCGTATGCGCTGAATACTCCTAACATCAGCGCAAACAAAAACAATACTTTCTTCATAATAGCAAATGTTTATTCATCAGATTCTTTGAAATAATCAACATTCCATAAAACGGAGCTTGCCATAGCTATGCCGAGACCCTTCATCAATTCATCATTAGAAGATGGAGACAAGCTTGAAGCCCGTACATTATATTTATATATTCAGAAGCAAAAGCAGCTTTTGGGTATTGTCATAGATATTACCACCGCCAATCATATAGCCTTTTGCATCTGCAAAAGTCGCCATCCTTGAAGCAGTAGCATCACGACTAACAGGCCTACTTCCAATGTCAATTGCCAATGGCATCCCTGCAAGTCCATTCAAGCCAGTAGTTGCATCAGCTTGAATTTGACCCTTTAGCGAACTAAAGGATGCAAAGAAGGCCAATAATAACACAAGTGTTAGACGAAGAGCTGTCATATTTTCTTAGGTTTGTTATGCCGCAAAAATAATAAAAAAAAAGAATAAAAAAAAACATTTTATGTCTCAAAGTGTTTCATCATAAGAAAAATTAAAACATAAAATAATCACAAAAACATATCATTGATTTTCAATACATTATGCAAAAAAGACAATTTAAAATCTCTTTGTAAAAATGATATAAGATGAAACAAAATGAGACAAACAAAATATATATATTTGATTCTTTTTGTATATTTGAACCCTAAATTCAACCGCAAAGTTCAATAGCTTTTGTTTAAGGCCGGTTCTAAAAATTAGGTTTAGAAACCAAGCCAGTTTGTATATATGTTATTTCGGTCGTCTTCTGCATCTATCGGACTCAAAACGTCAAGTCTCATCGGCTGTGTAGTCCACTACACTTCTTATTCAACTTACGTTTTGAGTCTTGATGGCTGACAGAACCTTTTCGATAGGCCAAATGAGCAGAGCCAAGCTCGCTTGAGCTCTGCCATGGCGAGAAAAGGTGGGTGCAAGCCCAATACGCCTCGACCTAATTTTTAGAACCGACCTTAAAAGTACAATTCGCCAAATGGTTGCTCTTGAACTCACCTCTCCAAACATAGCTTTTGTCGGGTGCGGGAGAGTAGAGGTGGCTCTTCAGTGCTTTCTGATGAAGTCCTTCAGCTCCATAAAGGATTGGTCAAACTTCTTTTTCTTGTAGTCAGACCAAAGGATGGGGCGGTTCTCCCTGTCGAGTATGAGATACCCGCCCGCTCCGATGTTCGTATGCGCATTGTCAAACCTCTCCAAAATCTTTACCGCATCGCTTACGGGGTTCTCAAAAACAAATATCCCCCAGCGTTTCTTTTTGGGTTTATTCCGATTCACAAAGAACACTGGGGTTTGGAAACCATGCTTCATCAAGTAGGGCAACCCCTCCTGGGTGCTTTGGCACGTGAGAGGGAAATACTCTATGCTGTCGCTCTTATGCTGGGCCATCAAGCTGTCCAAAGACAAGTTATACTGCACAGGATGGCAATAGGTGCAGAAGATGTACAATATTCTGTAGGGCTTCTCACTGGTTGAGACGTATCTCACGAGATCCTCCTCTCCGCAGACATAGTATTTCTGGGCCTGCAATGGAATCAGAACTGCCAACAGCAGCAGTGTCAACAAAATCTTATTTTTCATCGCTCTTGATTATTATTTTGTAACCACCATCCTTAGTACTTCTACATTGTTCATAGAAGTATCATTGTCCACATCATTCGTGGAGCAGGATACCCAGCAACTGGCTATCACCAAAATCAACAACAAATAGAATTGTCTCATAATTATTTAGTTTATTAGTTCAAAAAATTAAAATTCTCCTTTATACATATCACTATTTAGATTTGGTTTGATGGTGCAAAGATAAAAGATTAACAAAAAAGTGCCAAGTTTTTCTTGTTTCAAGGTATTTCAATTTGAATTGTTTTTTCGACCGTATAATATCAATATTAACTAATGTGCTTGCTATCAACAGTATACGTTTTAAACAAAAATCAATAGAAAGCCTATAACAATTATTTCAGATGAAACAAAATGAGACAATAAGTAACATGTATTTCTTCTTTTTTATTATCTTTGCCAAGGATTGAACTAAAAAATAAGATATGAGACACTACCTTTGGTTAATGTTCCTACTATTCGCTGCACTAAACATGACATGCAGCAACAACGCCAAGCTGTTGGAAAAAAGAATGACGCAAATAAAATGCACTGGGGACACTAATCCCGAGCTGGCTCTATCTATGATTGACTCCATAAAAAGCGAGGCTACAAATTCACACAGCCACATTCGGATGACATACGAAATGCTTCTTTTAAGATTGAACGACAAAGCCTATCACCTTGCCACGTCTGACATCATGGCCAAGCAGGTTGTCAAATATTTCGAGAAGAATGGAAACGACTTGGAAAAACAAGAAGCCTATTATTATTGTGGCAGCGTATACAGAGACCTTGACGACACGCCAAGGTCATTGGAGTTTTTTTTGAAAGCGGCAGAAATAGGCGAAAGCTATCCCAAAAGAGACTCCATGCTGCTGCAACACACCTATTCCAATCTACATGCGCTTTTCTATAATGTGCAGGATTTCAAGAACAGCCTAATCTATGCGCTTAACGAATATGATTTGTCCTGCAAATTAAACAACGCCGGTCTCTTGCAAATCATGCATGTCGCAACCGCCTACTCCATGCTCGACAGTACCAATAAGGCGAGGAAGATGTTCGACCAAGCATACAGGATAGTATGCAAACACAACAATGACATCGACTATGGCAATCTTGCCTCCCTGATTTACAACTTGTCTGCCTTAGGCGAGACGGACAAAGCACGAAAATGCATTCACATTTTACAAAGGCAACAGCACTACAAGCTTGGCAGCAAAGACCTCATTGCAATTGGCAAATATTACGACAAGATAGGCAACAAGGATTCTGCCGCCATCTATTATAAGAGTGTCATGGCAGACCAATCAGACTTTGCTTATGCCTATGATGCCTCTAAATTCCTTTTTGACTTATACGAGGGTCAAGGAAATAATGAGGAAGCCATCAAGTATGCCAAATCATACGTGAACATCAGTGATTCGCTTGATTTGGGCAAACGCCAGGAAATGGCTGCGACGGTGAACAACCAATACCAATACCACTTGGACCGCAACAAGGAAATGGAGACCGAGAGGAAGGTGGCCGAATACCGCAATTGGGGCATGGCCCTTGCCTTGTGCGCAATCGTGATGGTCTCGCTCTTCATCATATTCCACGTGAAGAGAAGAAACAGCCAACTGAAGACGCTCGTCGCCATGTCGAGGCAGTTGGAATCCGCCAAAAGCGACAAGCGGCTCCTACAGGAGGAAATCGACAAGAAGAACAGGGAGCTTGCTGAGACGAAAGAACAATACGCCGCGTCGAGCGCAGAGATTAGCTCGGTAAAGGAAAGGCTTGACGACATCAACAGGCAACTGCAACAATCGCAGGCCGAACTGAAGAGCAAGGAGGAAATGCTCGCCTCGAAGATGGAACAGAACCGGTCGTTCCTCAGCTTGCTCCACAAGTCAGAACTTGCAGGAAGAGCTGGCGATGTGTTGGAGGCGGTCAAGAAGTCGGCCTGCGGCACCAAGAAGATGACTGCCGAGGATTGGAGGCGGATCTATGCCGCCATCAACGAAATCCATCCCAACTTCACGAGTCTTCTTACAGAGCGGCTCGGACGATTCACTGAAGAACAGATGCAGGTCTGCTATCTCGTTCGCGCGGGCCTCACCAATCCCCAAATCCAGAATCTGACGGGCCTCCCGCGCGCCACAGTGTGGAGGTGGGTGAAGAAGTACGAATGGGCGGGGGCGTAGCAACCCCTATGCCCTCGCATTCTGCCAACCATCTACACAAGAGGGTGAAGAAAAGCTCCACACACACCAGTATGGGTCGGTTCTAAAAATTTGGTCGAGGCGTATTGGGCTCAGCGCCTCGACCTAATTTTAAGAACCGACCTTAAAACAATGTTCGACCGCTTATTCAACCATCCGTAACTTGGCGAATGTCAATTATGCATTATGAATTATGCATTAAGAAAGAGGTTGGGTTGTTTCCTGTGTTGATACAAAGAGAAATAAACGCAAGACCAAGGAAAAAATAAATTTCCTCATTCCAGATGAAGTCTTTTACAAAAAGACTTTGTAAATTTGCACTTGCTAATTGACTCCGCCTTATACCCTATTTTGAACTTGCGGAACTTGAATAAATATGTATCAATAAGAAAAAATGGCCAAGGATTTTGGAAATACATGGTGGGGGAGCGAATGGCTCCGCTCGCTGACCAACATCGACTACGAGAACCGCATCCCCCGCGGCGCACGCTATGCACGCAACGGGGCAGTGAGGGAAATCACCATCTCCTCTGGAGAGAGCTGGATTGGCAAGCTCAGCAACAAGGAGCTGTGCGAGATATTTGAATGAGCAATCCATGACCGACAAGCGACCACACATCATCCTTGGCACAGGTTGGCGCTACTCCACAGAACACTCCATGCTCCGGCGTCTCGATGGTCACGACTATAGAGGCCGTAGCATCTACCAAATCACCATCACCCTGGCCGACCGCAGCAAGCCACGGCTGGGCAACCTTAGATGGACAGATAAAGGAGAGGCCGTTGTTGATCTCACGCCTCTTGGCGAGTGTGTAAGGAGCTGCTGGCAGCAGATTCCGCGGCGCTATCCGGGTGTTAGTTCCATTGCGCTTCAGATCATGCCCGAGCATCTCCACGGTGTGCTCTTCGTCACGCATGAGCAGAAAGCCCATTTAGGAAAGATTATAGCTGGCTTCAAGATAGGCTGTACCCACGCGTGGTGGGAGATGGAGCCAGAGGTCTGCCGGGCAGCGGATGCAGAGTCCTGTGCGCCGTTCTGTGCGCCGTTCTGTGCGCCGAATTATAATTCGGCGAACCCAACAGCGAACCCAACAGCGAACCCGACAGCGAACCCAACGGCGAACCCGACAGCCCCTCTTCCTCGCAGCAAGGGCGCCAAGGGTCCCTCGCTCTTTTCTTCTGGCTACCAAGACTCGGTGCTCATTGGCAAGGGGCAACTGAGGAACATGATACACTATGTGCTCGACAACCCCCGCCGAGCCTTGATAAAACGCGGCAACCCCAACCTTTTCCGCGTTGTCAGCGGTCTGAGCATTGGCGGCCGCCCCTTCTCAGCCATCGGCAACCGGTGGCTTCTCGACAGACCCATGCGGATGCAGGTAAGATGCCACAACAACACCTCGGAGGCGAATCTCAGACTCATCGCCTTGCAAAAGGCTTACTTCCTCGAATGGGGAAAGATGGGGGCGGTGGTTGTGAGTCCCTGCATATCGCCCGGAGAGAAGGAGATAGCACGCGCCATCCTCGCTGCCGGGCTACCATTGATTGTCATCTTGGAAAACGGTTTCCCACCGCTCTACAAACCTCCCGGACGCTACTTTGAGGCCTGTGCCGACGGTTCGTTGCTCATGCTCGCTCCGTGGCCCCATCATACCGACCACCGCACGATCACCCGCCAGCAATGCTTGGCTCAGAACGAGATGGCGGCCTCTATTTGCACAGACCTGTGGACACCAGAAATGGAACGGCAGCTGCTCGATGGATTGCCCACAAAATAATGACGATACAGATGGGATGGCCGTATGCGCACGAGTCTTCGTTCCGTCATTCCCCCGATTACTCCTAACGCTCGGCTATAACTTCAACCTGTAATCCCTATACCAAGACAATTTGCTGTCAGCTTGAGGATGAAAACAAATAGACCATTTCCAATTTCATGGCGTTAGTTCGTAACCAATTTTGCAATAAAGGCTGGTTCTAACTGTTGTTAGAACCAGCCTTAAGGAGGGGCCGCCTATCGTGCGGCGGCAGTGATCATGGCGCCCACTGCCACACCCACTGCTGCGGCCACCACGGTGTTGGTAGTCGGGCTGGCGCGGCGCGGCCGATGGCGGGGGGGAGGCGGAGGAGCCTCAACCACCCGCACTGGGCGGGGGCACTCCCTGACGACATACACCCGTTCGGGTGCGCGGTCGCAGCGATGCTCCACAACGACTTTCCGCTTGTGGTGGTGACCGTGGTGACGGTGGTGGCGGTCGCCATCCCTCTTCATCTCCTTGCGGTGCTTGTCGTAGCGTACGAACCGCTGTGCATTGCTGTTCACGGTGCCGAGCAGCATCATGGCTGCGATCAGGCAGAAAATCATCTTTTTCATAATCGTTGTCTTTTTTGTTGCGTTTCTTGTGGCTCTCCATCCGTCGCGTCCCCGCCGTCCGTCTTCCGACCTCAGCCAATGTCACTTCGTCGGGCCACGTTGCAAAGATAGTGGAAAATCCGTTTGCCGCCTTTGGCAAATCCCTAAATCAACGGCGGATTTCCCCTAAAGTGGAAGAGGGGATTCCTCTGATGCTCCGCAGTTTGGACGGTTTGTCTCCTTTTTCCTTGGTTTACAGAAGTGGGGCTGGTACAAACAAAGGATGGAAATTAAGGCTGGTTCTATAAATTAGGCTGATAGAATAATCGATAAAGTGCAGTTGTCGTTTCGGTCGTCTTCTGCATCTACCGGTCTCAAAACGTCAAGTCTCATCGGTCATGTAGCCCGCTACACTCCCTCTTCAACTTACGTTTTGAGTCCCGATAGCCTGCAGAACCTTTTCGATAAGCCAAATGAGCAGAGCCAAGCTTGCTTGGACTCTGCCATGGCGAGAAAAGGTGGGCGCTGGACCAATACGCCGCGTCGAGCGCAGAGATTAGCTCGGTAAAGGAAAGGCTTGACAACATCAACAGGCAACTGCAACAATCGCGCGCCGAACTGAAGAGCAAGGAGGAAATGCTCGCCTCGAAGATGGAACAGAACCGGTCGTTCCTCAGCTTGCTCCACAAGTCAGAACTTGCGGGAAGAGCTGGCGACGTGTTGGAGGCGGTCAAGAAGTCGGCCGGCGGCACCAAGAGGATGACTGCCGAGGATTGGAGGCGGATCTATGCCGCCATCAACGAAATCCACCCCAACTTCACGAATCTTCTTACAGAGCGGCTCGGACGATTCACTGAAGAACAGATGCAGGTCTGCTATCTCGTTCGTGCGGGCCTCACCAATCCCCAAATCCAGAATCTGACGGGCCTCCCGCGTGCCACAGTGTGGAGGTGGGTAAAGAAATTCGGATGGGCGGCGACATAGCAAGCCGGCACAGAGTACGGTTCCCCCGGATGGCCGCAAGCTGGGCAAGGGTGTGAGCGAGTAATGGCCTGCGATTCGCTCAATGGTTACCGCATTACCGTCAATCGAAAAAAAATATGCGGTAATCCTTTGCCTTTTCATGAAAGAAGCTTACCTTTGCAGCCACCAAAAAGATAAAACGTATGAAAAAGATTCTAATGATTTTGGCAGCTACGGCTCTCCTGGCCAGCTGCAACAACAACAAGAACGGTAATGCGACACCTCCTGCCAACGACTCTACGGCTGTAGCCGACAGCAGTGGCGCTGACACGACCGCCGCCGCTACCGACTCTCTGGTCTATGAGGGTATGGTGCCCGCAGCCGACTGCGAGGGCATCCGCTATCGCATCGCTATGGATGCCGCAAAGAAAAACTTCAGTATGAAGGAGGACTACATGGAGACGGAGAAGAAGGTGAAGGAGACCTTCTATGAAACGGGTAAGATTGCTCCCTACGAGAAGGCGGGCAAGAAGGCTCTGAAGTTCACCACCACGGGCAACGACAGCTACTACTTCCTCGCCGTTGACGGCAACACGCTCCGCTTGGTGAACGAGGACTTGGAGGAGGGCGTGGCCGGAAACTATGACTTGAAACTCGCCAAGTAATCACAGTAAGAGAAAAACTTCTTGGACAATGAGGAGACAAAAAAGGGCAGCTTGTTATGGGCTGCCCTTTCTTGTCTCCTTTTTCGATATAGTGGGAGGATTATTGTGCTGCCGTGTGGAACGGTATCAGCTGAATGTCGGTCGTCGGACCATCGTTGAATCCGCAGATGATGATGTAGTAGTCTGCATCCGGTGTGAGTGCCTTGGCCTTCAGGTCGGTCTGGTCGCCATTGTGAAAATACTGGTCGTTGATCTGTGTGCGTATGGAGCTGAAAAAGCGGTAGAACATCTGCTCCTTCGAACCGTCGTATTCGTCGAGGTAGTAGTCCACGTAGCTCTTCTTCTGGCAGTCGATGAAATAGGTGTCGTCGTTGGTTGTGGCCACGTCGATCAGCACACCGTCGGAGAGTTCCTGCTTGAGGGTGACCGTGATCTCGTTGTCGGAGGGAACGGGCTTTGTCGTGCGGAATAGCTTCTCCACGATGTCAGAGGTCAGGTTGCCTTCGTTGTCCACACCGAAGCAGTATACATAGTAGGGCGTGTCCCACATCAGTCGGCCGCCATAGTCTTCCTCAATGTTGGCCGTGTGCTGCCCCGTGACGAGGAATTTCTGCATCACCTCCTGCCAGGTCATGCTGTAGAACTGGGACAGGTAGGTCCACCATCCCACTTCCATTTCATACCAAGAGCCGTTGTAGTTGTTGTCGCGGTTGTCGCGGCCGATTGAGTCCGTGATGCTGTAGTAGTAAGTACTCTCGTCGTTGGATGGCGTGATGACGATTTTGGCATCACCGGCCGTGATGTTGCTCACATTGATGTCGAAGGTGAGGCTGCCCTGTGGAGCTTGCTCTTCAAAATAGATGCTGTCGATCTGAGAGACGGGAATGCTCAGCAGCGTGTCCTTCTTTTGGATTTTCATCACATAGTTGTGGCTCTCCTGCGCAGCGGCGCCCATGACGAAAAAGAGGAGTAAAAGGGTAAGGGATAGATATTTTTTCATAATGTCGTTGGGATTTTAAGCGTGATTATTTGGCGAATTTGATATTGTTGTTGCCCACTTTGAGGATATATGTGCCATGGGGCAGGGCCGAGATGTCCATTCGTTGGCTGGTCTGCCGGGCGTGTCTGATCATTTTGCCCGTGATGTCGAGGAGCGTCACCTCCTGTTCTCCGTTGGTTCCAGTCCACGAAATGGCGTTTCCGTCGTCTTCCAACTTAGCCTTGAAATTGGAAGGATCAGCCTTGAGCGAAGCCACCGAAGTAGCCGTGTTGAAGGTGATCTTCAAGATTTGCGGGTAGCTGTAGGTCTTGCCCTCTTTGGCTTTCTCCTCCACAGACATTCCTTCCTCCTTGACGAGGATCTTGACAATGTCAGGCAGGTTGTAGACATCGTTTCCTTGCTGGGTTTCCACCACCATCTGCTGCGCATTCACGGCAGTGGGACACAAAGCAAGCAAAAACGCAACTGCTGCCAGTTGAAATTTGGTTTTCTGTTTCATAATAAGATGCTTTGAGTAGTGTAATCATATTTCAATTGCAAATTTAATTTTTTTTGGCGGAAAAGCAAAGAAAAAGAGTGATTTGTTTAGGCGTGAGAGAAAAGTAAGAAGAGAAGGGTTGAGTTTGGAGTTGGAAGATTGGAATGAGGAGTTTGTCAGGTTGAGGGTCAGACACTGCGGCAAATGCCACACGGTTACGTGGCGTTTGCCACATGTAGTTTAACGCTTTTGGTTGACTACTTTAAGCCTTATTTTTAATGTTGGTTGAGTGCGGCTTAGTCACGTTTATGGTTGATACAGCCGCTGCGTAAGCAAAAACATAACAGAACAAGAGAGGGGTAAAGGCGGAGGCCTCACCTCCTGCTCTTGTCTTTTACTGAAATCACTTGTTGACTTCTGGCCTGATTTACCAAATCACTTGTCAATTAGATGGGAAGGGGATAAAAAAGAAAATGAGCAAACGTTGGATACAACGCTTACTCATCATGATTGGTCGGGGCGACAGGATTCGAACCTGCGACCACCTGGTCCCAAACCAGGAGCGCTACCGGACTGCGCTACACCCCGAATATTTTGGTTTGCGGGTGCAAAGGTAGTAAAAAATATCTTTTGCGCAAAAGATTCTCTTGATTTTTTCTCTTTCCTTTCCTTCTTCATCGCCTATCAAGCCAACAAACCTATGTGATTTCTCTAAAATCATGCGCAGATTCGAGATTTTATCTGTATCTTTGTAGCCTATGGCAAAAGCATTCACACCCGATCCCGACAATAAGGAATTTCAGGATGCCTTGAACCTCGTGAGCTTCAGCAACCAGAGCTTCTTCCTTACCGGGAAAGCCGGGACGGGAAAGTCGACCTTCATCAAATATGTATGTGAGCACACGCGCAAGAAACACGTTGTGCTCGCTCCCACAGGTATTGCCGCCATCAACGTGGGGGGAGCCACCCTTCACAGTTTCTTCCACCTGCCGCTCCATCTGATTCTGCCCGACGATCCCAACTATAGTCTGCGCCATGGCAAGATCTTCGAGTCGCTGCGCTACAACCGTGACATGCGCAAGCTCATCAACGAGGTGCAGCTCATCATCATCGACGAAGTGTCGATGGTGCGCTGCGACATCATCGATTTCATCGACAAGGTGCTGCGTGTCTTCTGTCGCAAGATGCGAGAACCCTTCGGTGGCAAGCAGGTGGTATTCGTCGGCGACGTGTTCCAGCTGGAGCCTGTCGTCCACAGCGACGAGTTGGAGATACTACATCGCTTCTATCCCAACGCCTTCTTTTTCTCGGCACGGGTGTTCCAGCAGATGCCCCTGCTCAGCATTGAGCTCCGCAAGGTCTACCGCCAGCGCGACAAGGCTTTCATCTCTGTGCTCGACCGCATCCGTACCAACACCATCACGCCCACCGACTTGCAGCTGCTCAACCTCCGCCAGACTGCCGTACCGCAGGAAGGCCGCCTCTGCATCACACTGGCCACAAGGCGCGACAAGGTGGACTTTATCAACGACCAGCATCTGAGCAGCATCGACGACGACATCGTATGCCTCAAGGGCGAGATCAAAGGTGAGTTTCCCAAGACCAGCCTGCCCACCTTGCAGGAATTGGAGCTCAAGCGCGGCGCACAGGTGATGTTGCTCTATAATGATCCCGACCGCCGGTGGGTGAATGGAACGCTGGCTAAGGTGGTGGACTTCGGAGAGGAATTCGTCAGGGTGGAGACGGAGGGCGGACAAAAATATGACGTGGGGCGCGTGATGTGGGAAAACATGCGCTATACTTATAATGAGAAGGAAAAGAAAATAGAGGAACAGCAACTCGGCACGTTCACGCAATATCCCTTGCGGTTGGCCTGGGCCATCACCATCCACAAGAGCCAGGGACTGACCCTCAACAACGTCATCATCGACCTCTCGGGCGGTGCTTTTGCTGCCGGGCAGACCTATGTGGCCCTGAGCCGCTGCAGGTCGTTGGAAGGCATACAGCTCTTGGAACCCATCAAATACTCCGACGTCTTCGTACGTGGCGAGATCCTACAGTTTGCCCATGGCTTCAACGACCAGAAACAGCTCACCCAGACGCTTTCTTATTCGAAGGCTGACATAGAATATGCCGCTACGGTGAAGGCTTTCGACGCCGGTGACTTCCAGACGGCACTCGACCATTTCTTTGTGGCCATCCATGCCCGCTACGATATCGAGAAGCCACTGGCCCGCCGGTATATCCGCCGGAAGTTGGGCGTCATCAACCGGCTGCGCTCCCAAAATCATGAACTGCGCCGCCAACTGAAGTCGCAACGCGAGATGCTCACCCGGCTGGCTGAGGAATACAGCCAGATGGGCGACGAGTGTATTACAGCTTACGCTGACGCTGCATCGGCACTTGCCAACTACGACAAGGCCCTGCAGCTTGATCCCTCGTCGATGCGTGCCCTCATGGGGAAGGCTCGGGTGCTGCTCAAGACGCAGCCCACCAAGGCGTTGCCATGGGCCGAGAGGGCCGTGAACACTGGTGCTGAGCTGCCTGCGATTTTGCTGCGTGGCGAGTGTCAGATTGCCGTCGGCCACCTGAAGGCGGCCCGGGAGGACGCGGCATTAGCACTCGATCTCGACGTGGAATGTGCTGAGGCTCATGAACTCATGGCCGCTGTGCTTACCAGGGAGGGCGATGAGGACCAGGCGTCTATCCATCAGGCCATCGCGGAAGAGCTCAGAAAGCGAAAGGACAGAAAACGGAAGGGCTAAAGGAAGACCACGGCTGGCAATATAAAAGACAAAGAAACAGAAGTGATGAAAAATAAGGAACAGTAAAGATGATCGTCAAACTTTATTCTAAAAACAACAGCCAACGCACCCTCGACCGCATTACGTCGGTGCTGCAGGATGGTGGTATCATCGTTTATCCCACCGACACGACTTATGCCTTAGGCTGCTCGTGCCTGAAAGAGCGGGCTGTGGAGCGCATCTGTGAACTCAAAGGCGTGGATCCCGCGAAGCATTATCTCTCTATCGTCGGTCCAGACCTGAGTCATATCAGTGAATATGCCAAAGTGGACAATGCAACGTTCAAGCTGCTCAAGCGCCATACGCCCGGACCGTTCACGTTCATCCTCAACCCTAACAGCCATCTGCCCAAGATCTTCCGCAACCGCAAGCAAGTGGGCATCCGCATTCCCGACAATCCTATTGCCCGCGAACTCTGTCTGCAATTGGGAGCACCCCTGCTGTCGGCGACCATTCCCTATGATGAGGACGACGATATAGAGTATTTGACGAACCCGGAACTCATCCATGAACGGTTGGGCAGCAAGGTAGATATGGTTATCGACGGGGGAATCGGAGGCTACGAACCCTCTACCATTGTGGACTGCACGGATGGCGAGCCCCAAATTGTCAGGGAAGGAAAGGGAGTATTTTAACAAAGTGTTTTGCCGTTAGCGAAAAAAACACTAACTTTGCAAGCAAATTCATTCAACTGCAATATTATCGTTATGAAACAGACAATTCTTGTTACTGGAGGAACAGGTTTTATAGGTTCCCACACGAGTGTAGAGCTCATTGAGGCTGGTTACAACGTGGTAATTATTGACAACCTGTCCAACTCCAAGATGGAAGTGGTCGACGGAATTGAAAAGATCACGGGTGTACGCCCCGCCTTTGAGAATGTGGATCTTCGCGACAAGGAAGCTACGGAAGGCGTATTCAAGAAATACCCCGGCATTGCGGGCATCATTCATTTCGCAGCATCCAAGGCCGTTGGCGAGAGTGTGCAGAAACCACTGCTCTATTATCGCAACAACATCGTTTCACTGGTGAACCTGCTTGAACTCATGCCCAAGTACAACGTGAAAGGAATCATCTTCTCCTCTTCCTGTACCGTCTACGGTCAGCCCAAGCCTGAAAATCTGCCTGTAACTGAAGACGCTCCTCATCAGAAAGCTACCTCTCCCTACGGAAATACCAAGGAAATCAACGAACAAATCATTTACGACTATATTCATAGCGGTGCCAACATCAAGAGCATCATCCTGCGCTATTTCAATCCTATCGGTGCTCACCCCTCGGCACTCATCGGTGAATTGCCCAATGGCGTTCCTGCCAACCTCATTCCCTACGTGACACAGACCGCCATGGGAATCCGTGAACAGCTCACCATCTTTGGCAACGACTATCCCACGCCCGACGGTACTTGCATCCGCGACTATATCTATGTGGTGGACTTGGCCAAGGCTCATGTGGCTGCTATGCGTCGTGTGCTCGACGAGGAAACAGAACCCATCGAATATTTCAACATTGGTACGGGACGCGGAAACTCTACCCTGGAAATCGTTGAGACCTTCGAGAAAGCTACCGGAGTGAAAGTGAACTGGAAGTACGGCCCCCGTCGTGAAGGCGACATCGTGAAGATCTGGGGCGACTGCACAAAGGCCAATAAGGTGTTGGGCTGGAAAGCTGAAACTCCGCTCGAAGATGTGCTTCGCAGTGCATGGAAGTGGCAGCTGAAACTGCGTGAAGATGGAGTGATGTAATAGCAGTTAGGAACTTTTCTGACTGTCACTCAGCGTAATCATCATCACCAACGTTGAGAAATAAATCGCTGACACTAAGAAATATCTTCGACTGCTCTACGAAATAAAAAACGCTAACCACAAATCAGTGGTTAGCGTTTTTCGGCTCATTGCCTGTTGTCTGCTTGCTCTTGTCGTCAGGATCAGGCTTAGGCTGAGGCTTCACTTTCTTCTGTACATCGAGCAAGGTGCGCTCGCCATTTGCATTGTGGCCAAAAACTACCGTGATCGTGTCGCCTTCGACGAGGTTGCCGTGAATCTGTATGGCATCGTCTTTCTCGAAGATCGTATCGCGCAGCGAGGGCATCAGTTTCACTTCCATCGTCGTGGCGGCATCATCAAGATAGATGAATGTAGACTCCAAGTCGTGACTCGTGTTGGTTGGGGCCAGACTGTCCACAGAGTCGCGGGGCTCAAAATCCTTGGCCGGTACGGTGTCGCCCAAGGTCAGCTGGTTGGAGGGCTGGCCCTGGCGGTTGCATCCCGCCATGGTGGCGGCTATGAGCAACAAAATTGCTATGAATGATTGGTTTCTCATTATCTTGTTGTCTTATCGTTGTTTCGTATCGATAGAGCTTTCAGCTCTTTCTCTCACATCATCTCCCGCTTGATCAGTCGTATCTCGTCGTAGGAGTAGTCGTCGCCCAACGCTTCTTTGATGGGCTTCAAACCCACGTCGTCGCCCAAGTCCTTGAAGGCCTTGCGGATCGTCTCCGCTTTGTCGTTGGGAATCAGCCGGTTGATGTCAAAGCCTTCTTCGCCGAAATAGCAGATGATGTGGTTCCACACAGTGCTCTTGCTCAGTCCGCGTGTCGTGGCGATCTCCTCAATGTCCTTTCCCGACTTGAAGAGCATGAAAGATTGCATCGAAGAGGGAGTCTTGTCTTCTTTCTTTGTCTTCTCTTTGGTCTCTTTCTTCACCTCGGTTTTCCTTGTCTCTTTATGCTGCGATTTCTGTTTGGGTTTGCCCAAGATGGCATCGGCCCGTTCCTGCTGATACGTCAGAAGGTCGAAGCCGTTGGTGCTGATGGCCTTCAGCAACCGGTAGGCAATGTCATAGTTGGTCTTGAGATTATCCAAATTGTTGTTGAGCTGCTTGGCCACAGACGCATTGCCAACCGTGATCTCTGCGGTGTGGCGCAACACGTCGTCGAAGAGGGTATGCAGGTGTGTGGCGAAATATCTCGCGCTGTCCTTCACCCGTTGTTGGAAGGCCGGATCTTTGAGTTCCTCCACCGTTTTCCGGTCGATCACCGTACGCCATTTCATGGCTACTTCCATCACTTGTGCTTGCAGGGAGTCGGCCGTTTTCTTATGAAGGAAAGTCAGCGTGTTGTATTGTTTTGACAGCGAACCGATGAAAAGCCGCATCAACAGATCCTCCCCCTGCTGGATGGGCTGGAAGTCGAAGAGCGAGAGCAATTGTTCCTTATAGTAATTCTGCTTCAGCCGTGGCAGGTCTTCAATGCTCCGCTGGGCTGCCGTCTCCTGGTTGCAGATATAACTTTCTACGCGCAGGTCGTTTTGTATCACGGCCCGTGTGATAGGGGTTGCCAGCACGATGCCTTCCAATGTGCGGCACCGGCTCAGCGCCACGTATACCTGTCCGCTGGTAAACGAGTAGCCGGCATCAATAATAGCGTGTTCGAAGGTGAGGCCCTGGCTCTTGTGTATCGTGATGGCCCAGGCGAGCCGAAGGGGAATCTGCGTGAACGTCCCCTGAACATCGGCCACGATCTCGTTTTTCTCGTTGAGCTTGTATTTCGCGTTCTCCCAGGTCTGCGGCTCCACGGTGATGAAACCATCAGAGTCGGGGCATTCCACTTCCACCCCGTTGTCATCGTTGATCGCATGAACGATACCGATCTTGCCATTGTAGTAGAGTCCCGTGGGATCGTTGCGGATAAACATCACTTGCGCTCCGACCTTCAGTTCGAGATGGGCATCGGTGGGGTAAGACATTTCGGGAAAGTCACCATCGACATGAGCGTTGAAGGTATAGCTCCGTCCGCTGAGTCGTTGCAGCTCCGAGCGGTTCTGGCTGTCGGCCATTCGGTTGTGGGTGACCAGCCGGATAAAGCCGTCTTTCTTGTCAGGTCGGAATTTGGGATCCAGCCGCATATTGAGCAGTTGCAGGTCGGCGTCGGAGGGATGTCCTTCGCGGATATGGTTGAGGATGGTCAGAAATCTTTGGTCACTCTGGCGGTAGACCTGTCTGAGCTGAATCGTCACGTAGGGCGTGCGCTTCAGTGCGTCGGAATCAAAAAAGAAAGGCGACTGATAGTATTGGCTGATCACAGCCTCGTCTTCGGGGGTGACCACAGGGCAAAGTTGGTTTAAATCGCCAATCAAGAGCAGTTGCACTCCGCCGAAAGGTCGGTTGTTACGACGAAGACGTCGCAACACGTTGTCGATCTCGTCAAGCAGGTCGGCCCTCACCATCGACACCTCGTCGATGACTAACATGTCGAGCGTGGAAATGATGCGTCGTTTGTCGCGTGAGAAGTCAAACCGTTGTTGGATTTGGGCTCCAGGAATGTAGGGAGACAACGGAAGCTGGAAGAAGGAATGGATGGTGACACCTCCCGCATTGATGGCCGCAACGCCCGAAGGAGCGACGACAATCATGCGCTTGGTGGAATGTTCACGCACATATTTCAGAAAGGTAGTCTTGCCCGTTCCTGCCTTTCCCGTCAGAAATATGCTGATGCCTGTATGCTCAACGAAGTCCCAAGCTTGGCTGAATTCTTGATTGAATGTCATGATAACGAAAGGTTGCTTTTGCTTTCATGCAAAGATACAACAATTTTGATGGGTAAAGAAGACAATGGTGAGATTTTTTGAGCTCCAGCAGTTGTCGAAGAGAAGTTGGACTTATGGCTGGCAAAGGATCGTGCACACTCGATCCTGGAAACGGCGTCCGTTGCGACCGTTCATCAGTCCTTGATTGATGATGCTGAAGCACAGTTCATGGCCATTGGCAGCGCGGCAATAGCCGCACAGTGAACTGATGCCTGTCACGGTACCCGTCTTGGCATGTACGTTGCCGTTGGTGAACGAGCCGCGCATGCGGTTGCGCAGTGTGCCGTCAACGCCGGCAATGGGCAGGGAGGGGTACAGGTGGAGATAGATGTTCTGGTTCTTCCATGCGTAAGTCAGCATGCGCACTTCGAGTTGAGGGCTTACATAATTGTATAAGGAGAGCCCCGACCCGTCGGCAATCTGGTATCGTTTGGGGTCGAGTCCCACTTTTTGAAGCAACCGGTTGATGATTCGGCGGGCGTCGGAAGCCGTTGCGGGCCGCTCTCCTGTGGAGGCGGCAATCTGATAGAACATCGATTCGGCATAGAGGTTATCGCTCTCCTTGAGCATCTTCATCAATATCTGGTCGATGGTGTGGAAGCGCGTGATGATGCACTTGGCATCCGCTGGTTTGCGCCCCGTGGAGGTAAAAGCGTCAACGTAGATGCCGGCTTCCTGCAATTCACGTCGGAAACGGACCATAAACTCATCCTTGCGTGAGAAGACCAAAGGTGAGAGCACAGGGTTGTCGTCGTCCCAGCACCAACCTTCGCCGAGCATCTTGTCGTCTTTCATCGAACGGTCGGCGTAGAGCGTGCCACGGATCGTGTCGATGCCCATCTTGTGCAGGCTTTCTACAAAGGCCCGCATGTCGTCGACATTGAATCGCGGGTCGAAGCCACCGTCTACATAGATGTCGCCTTTTAGCACTCCGTCGGCGATGTCGCCAGTATAGCAGAGTTCGGTCTTGAACTGATAGCTGCCACCTAAACGGTCGAGGGCGGTGATGGCGGTGATGGTTTTGAGCGTAGAAGCCGGGCGCATGAGCTGGCGCTCGTTGTGGCAGTAGATAGCAGAGTCGGCGGTGAGGTCGTAGACCATGATGCCCACCTGCGACGTCTGAAACATGTCGTCCTCTAACAGCCGGTTGATGTGATAGGCAATGGATTGCGGCCAAGGTATCGACACCGAGTCGGCCTGAAGCGTGTCGATGGTGAGTGTGTCGTCGATGCTGTCGCTTTCTACCTCAATCTCTGTCTGTGCCAGACTTGGCAGAAGCCAAAGCGACAACAGCAGGGACAGAAACATCCTCATTCTCATATTCAATTTTTTCATCCTATGCGTTCCCATCTTTAGCAGTCGACTGTCGGTCGGTTGATGTGCGCAGTCGTTTGTTCAGTTCCTTGATGAATTCCTCCTCCATGGCAGGCTCTACCGTCTCCAAATGTCCGGCCCCATATTCCAAAAGCAGATAGTGGACAAGGCCAAAGGTGGTGCGCATCCGGCGGCAGTTCGTGATCTCGTCCACGCGGATGCGGCGTTGCCTGACAAAGCGTCCTTTGTTGATGATGAGTTCATCGCCATCAAAGGTGTAGGCCGAATGCAGTACCCTCTCGGAGACGGCCACGACGATCAATGACATGAACAATGCTGGCAGTACTTGTCGCTGCCAAAAGAAGTAACCAGCCATGATGAGGAACACCACTAAGCCCAACTTAGCCTGAATGGTGAAGTTGCGTTGAAATGTACGTTTCATAAAACGACTGCAAAATTACAAAATAATTGGGAAAGAGGCAAATATATGGAAAACAAAGACTCACGTTCCCGCTTCTCCTTGGCATTGGAGAAAAAGAAACGTGAGTTGTAGTGAAGCGCGTGCCTTGCGTCTCGGTTAGTGAGTAGCTGCTTAATGGGTAAGCGAGAACTTCATGTTGAAGCCGAAATCGTGGGTCGTTGTGGGATAGCTGCTGCTTGAGAGCAATGGCGTATTCTTCTGCATGTCGTAGTAGAAGCTCATTGTCAGCATGCGGGAGAGGGTATAGTCGGCTGTGAAACTGAGTTTGAAAGCCGTGTTGCCCGAACTGGCCGAACTGGTCATAGAGGCGATGTCGCGCGAGACGTTGGCCTGCTTGCGGAAACTCACGTCGAGGCGCAGGTTGAGATCTCGTCCGGTGGTATTGCTGTTACGCCCATTCTTAGAGTTGTTCTGATTCTTTGCGTCGTCGCCGCCCTTCTTGGAGGATTTCACCTTGCGGTGGTTGCCGCTGCCAAAGAGGTTGAAGTTGGTGAGCTTGTAGCCAGCCCCCAATACCCAGTCGTGGCTGGTGGCCTCGTTGAGCTGGACACTGGTCATTGAGAGCGAAAGCACCCGTGTGGAACGGTATTCCAGCTTGGCCGTGAGGTTGTTGTTCAATGTCACGTCGACACCGAGCAAGGGTGAGAATGACTCGTTGAGGCTCACTGTCGATACGTTGTACATACTGCTCGGCATAGGGCTGCCTGTGGTAGTATTCTCTATGAATCCCAGTCCGTTCATATACTCCATGAAGGTACTGTAGGAACTGTAGGAGCCAATGGCAAAAATGCTACGATAAGCATGGTTGATGTTGACGCTCTTGAAGATGTCGCGCAGGAAAGGCAGTTTGCCGAGTCCACTGTAGCGGATGGTCCAGTTGGGTAACATGCGTGCCAGTGAGGGGAAGATATCAAGCTTTCCTCCTCCCGAGGAGGTGTAGGCCGATAGGAATGCTGGCACCATCACATCGGCACTGTATTTGTCTACACCACCGTTGGCCGGGTCGAAGGTCTTACCGGCAAGCGACGAACCTGCGGGATAGACTGCACCCGCATATTGGGCCTCGACTCGTTGGCGGTAGCCTTCGAGGGAGTTGCAGAACTTGTTGAAGCTCTTGCTTTGATAGCCATTGGTAGCGTCGCCGATGCCTTCGAAGGCGCTCTTGAGTGAGATGGTGGTCATGTTGAACGTTCCGCTCTCGGTCATTGGGTTGCCTCGATACATATATTGTATGCTTCTGCCGCGTGTTGTGGCCCGTGTGGCGGTGAGGTCGATCTTGAAGTTTCTCACAGGCTCAAGGGTCATGCGCAGCTGCAGGTCCTCGCTCTTGTTGGTTGTTGCCGGCGTTGCCACAGAATCGTTGTTGAGCAGCCACCCGTTGCGGCGTGCCTTCTCGATATAGTCGTCGCCGATGAGGCCGAAGGCAAAGTCGAGGCCCGGCGACATCACGCCGGTGTTGCGGCTCTGTCCGAACGCATCACCTACCTTGGGCATGAATCCCGGCAGCGACATCGAGTAGCGGTTGGTGTAGCTCATGCTGACATTGCGCACCATCATCAGCAGGCGTGCTGCCGACTGGGCCGTGCGGTACCACTTCTGTTCGTCGAGAGGAGCTTTGGCGGTGACGCTGAGTTTCAGTTTCAAGAGAGAGTCCACCTTGTTGGTGATGATGATCGTGTTGTCGTCCTTGCGGCGGTAGCGCAGCTTGTAGGGCTTGCCGTCGGCAGTCTTGGCCATGACGATGAGTCGGCGCGACTTTTTGTTGTGCTTCACCGTGATCGTCGTGTCGGGGCGTAGGATGATTTCCTTCTCAAAGGTGTTCTTGTTCTTGGGCAGGTTGCCTTTCTGTTCTTCAGCCTTTTGGTCTTCCTTCGAGGAGTTCTGTCCCTTGTTGTTTCTTGGAGCCTTGTTGTTCATTTGGGCTCTCAATCCATCGACGTCTCGACGGCGGCCGGCGCGGTTGTCTTTGTCGAATCGCTCATTGGTTTTCTTGAGGAAGGGTATGTGGTTGTAGAGCTTCACGAGGTTCAGCGTTCCGTCGATAGTGAACGTGCGGTTGTTGATGATGGTGTTGCCTAAATCGGTGCTGTCCTCAAGCTGCGTTCCGCGCTGCCAGCTGTAGGTGGAGTTGTAGGAGGCATTGCTGTTGATCCAGTCGAAGATGGGGATGAGGTTGAGCGGCAGCTGATAGCTGGCCTGGAAGCTTTGGTTGTAACTCAATGGAGTACCGAAGTGGCGCAGGCTCTGCTTCACTGAGTCTTTCCATGCCTCATAATGATCGGGGTAGAGGTTCTTGTTGATGGGAGTGTAGGGTTCCTCAATCTCGGCGTTGGTGGCACTTTGGAAGTTCATGTGCAGGTTCTTGGTAAGATCCCAGCGCAGCTGAAACTCTCTGTTCCACAAGAACTGCTCGCTGAAAGTGAGCGGCAGCTGATTATTCTCGGTCGACTCCATGTCGCGCTCCTGCAACTCATAGTAGTTACGGGTGATTTCCGAGTTGAATCCTACGCTTTGTGGCAGCCAGTTGAGACCGAAACGCTTGAGGATATCCCAGTACTTCGATTTTGATTTAATCTTTTTGAAGGGCTCCAAAGGTTTGAAGTTGGGTGTCCAGTTGTAATCCATGGCCCCCCGCCATGCGTCCTCGTTCTCATATACCGTGGTCTTTCCCTGTGTGTGCCGGTGGGAATGGCTGTAGGAGAAGCTGAAGTTGGCCGGATCGTAGGGCATGGGGTGGCGCTTGGTGGCAATACCGATCTTGGCATTGGAGATGGAGAAGTTGGTGTTGACGGTCTTCGTGATAGCTATACTCTCTATAGAGTCGCGCTCTTCTGAGGCCGCGGCATCGAGCGACTCACTGAGTTTCATATCGGTGTCGAGCGGATTGTATTTGGGCTTTACGCGCTCTTTGCTAACACTATAATAGAGAGGTATGGTCACTTTGGCCTTGTCGGGGAAGAACTTGCCCAACTCCAAGTTGGTGGTGAAGGTGTAGGATCCGTTGTCGTCGGTCGACCGCTCCTGCACACCTTCCTCGAGCCCTCCAAATCCGGCTGTAGCGTACTTGCCTTGAAGGTTGAGTGTTCCGAAGTCGGAGAGCTGGATGTTGAGGTTGCCTTGGGCGGCCCAACCGCCGTCGTTGGTGTATTCGCGCAGTCGGAGTTCGTTGAACCACACCTCACCGCTCTTCTGGTCGCCAGAGAGGTTGCGCACACCGATGATGATGGTCTTCACTTCGCCCAGTGAAGGATTGCCCATCACGGTCATCTTGTTGTTGGGCTTGTTGCTGTCGTAGGCGGAGTAGGGCTGGTTGTAGGAAGCCTGACCGTTGGCGCGTGCTTTGTTGCGGTCGCGCTTCAGAGTGGTGAGGGCCTCAAGAGGGATGTTGAGCATGTTGTCCTCAGGCCATACGATCTCCTTGTCGGTCGTGCTATATTTGTTGTAGTTGCCGGGAGCCGTGAGCTTGAGGGGAATCTCATATTCATAGTAGTTGTTCTTATAGTCGGAGCCGAGGCGGATGAAGGCGGCCAGCTGGTTGTCCTGCAGGTTGGTGGTGTTTTGCTCGAAGGCATTGGCATGGATGAACATCTGCAGCTGCTTGTACTGGCGCAGGTCGAGGGTGGTGTTCTTGTAGACACACTTCGACTCGTTGGTGCTCAGGTTGTTGACCGTCATCGAGAGCGACTGCTCGTTGTTCTCCACAAGCTGCGGCTGCGTAGGGTCCTGCACACGCGAGATGCCCGGAGGCAGCACGTAGTTGACAGGAGTCTTGTCGTTGTTTTCCTCGATGTTGACCGAAGCGGTGGTCATCGAGCCCGTCTCAGCACTCGATGTGAGATTCTGGTTGTAGGTGCGCCACTCGCCACGCACGAGGTCGAGCGATCCGAAGCGGAGGGTGATGGGGTGGGCGAATCCGGTGACGAAGACGCGGATGAAACGGATGCTGGAGAAGTCGCTGATGCTGCCCACCTTCTGTTGAAACTCGTCGAGTGGAATGCGGAAAAGATACCAGTCGGCCTTGCCGCGTCCGCCCTTGCGCAGTCCGGGTGTGGTCTCGCGCTTGTCTACAATGAAGTTCTGGCCCACCACAAGGTCTTCGGGACGGATGGAGACGTGATACTGATAGTATTTCTCGTATTCGTTGAGCGTGTAGTCCTGGTTGATGTCCTCCACGTCGGGTGTGGTCTTGTAGGATGTATCGTAGGTCTCTGTGCGGCTCTCGTTGTCGGGCGAGTTGCCCTGCGGATTGTTGATGTACTTATAGCGGCGGATGATGGAGGCCTGCATCTGGTCGTAGTCAGTACCGCGGAAGTAGTGGTAGTCGTCGGCGGCGGGATCGGCTTGTATGCTGTCCCATACCTGTGCTGACACCTTCGACTGCACTTCGTCAAGGTAGGACTTGTAGGGGGCGAAAGCCAGCTCCTGCTCATCGTTGAGACCGTTGAGGCCGACATCCTGCAAGGCACGGCTGCCTTTGGTCGTAGCAAAGGCGTAGGTCACCGTAGCCTGGTTGGGAATGCGTCCCCACTGGGTCTCGGTCCAGTTGGTGGAGCCGTCGACGGGCATACCGCTCTCATAGAATTTCTTGCCGTCGTGGAGCACGTCTTCCGACACCTCACCGAGGTTGAAGTATAGGTCGCCGCCATATTCCGAGGCCTTGCCCTCCTCACGGCTGTAGATGAAGGGGTCGAGCATCCAGAACTCGATATATTCGATGTTGTTCTCCTCGAAGTCGCTATTGTCGATCTTGCGCATCATGCCGCCCCAGTGTTGCGTGGGATGGTTGAGCGTGCCATCGCTGTTGACATCGGGATTAAAGTTGTAAGGCCCGCGCTCATTGGGGTAATAAGTGAGGTTGAGAGCCGATAGGGTGGCCGTGGCGCCGTTGTAGGTGCTCTGGTTGCGGTTGGGATAGAGTTCGTTGACGTAGATCTCGCGCACGTAGTAGTTGGACAGCTGCTCCAAATCGCTGCGGATATGACCGGGAGTGAGTGAGGAGGAGCGGCGCGTGAACAGCGGGTCGATGGTGTACCACGACAGCAGTGACCGGTTGTAACCCGACCGGAGCGTGGTCTTGTCGCTTGACTCGGGGAACATCGACGGCACGCTCGACAGCATCCACGATGTCGGCGAGAGAATACTGATCTTGTTGGTGGAGTTCTCGAAGTCATCGATATATGAGGCCTTGTCCTGAGTACCTTTGCTCTGCCCGGCGATGAGCTGGGCAAACTCTCCCGTAAAGGAGATTTGGGAGGGCTGGGTCAGATGGAGGAAAGGCAGCTTGTCGAGGATATTGGTGAGCCACTGGCTTTCCTTCTTCCAGTTCAAGTTAAGGCCCCAGATGGTATTGTTCAGCGGCTCGTTGCCCATGTTGACCTTTGAAGTAAGGGCCTGTTCGGAGAGGTGCATCAGCGTACCGCTCAACAGGAAGTTCTTGCTGAAGTCGTATTCCCAGTTCACGCCGAACATCGTCTTGCGTTCCTGGCTGTAGTCGGTATTGCTTTCGAGTGATACGCTCACGTTGGTGCCGGCGTCGATGATACTCTGGTTGAGGATCGTCACCGTTCCGCCACTGTAGTCGACACTGTAGTCGCTGCCCTCGGTGAGGGTGACGCCGCCAGCCGTGACCACCACCGATCCCTGTGGCACGTTGTAGGCACCCAAGGAAATCACATTGGCCGATGTGCCGCGGTATTGGCCCACGAGCATATATTTGTCTTTTTCGGCTATCTGCTTGGCTACGGTCTTGATGGAGTCATAGAGCTCGGTGAAGGCATACTTCTCAGCTACGTCGGCGCTCACGCCATGCTGCACCAAGTAGTTGTACATGTAGCGGCCGAAGGGCTCGGGTTCGGGGAAGAACACGCGGCCCTTGCTCACCGTGTAGCCTTCCACGTAGTCGAAGTAGCCATTGGGGTGAGCTTTATTGTTGTTGTCGAGGCGGTCGGCGCCTAAAAGTTTGATGATGGTCTGTGCTTTCACCTGCTGCTCGGGGATATAGGAGATGTAGACGCCCGCCGTGTCGCTTTGATATTTCACGTCGAGGCGGAACTTTTCCTTCTCTATCGTTGAGCTGCCAAGATTGTAGACGTTTTTCATCATCAGATTCCAGTTGCCTTGCTGCGGGTTGTTGCTGGTGTTTTTCAGCGACTTCACAAAGAGGGCCTGGTTGATGTCGGTGATGTCGGAGGCGAACTCACCCACCTGATAGGACGTTCCGCCGTAGGTGTATTCGTAGGCAATGGCCAGCACCTGGTCGGTCTGGAGCGTAGAGTTGAGCGAGACGTAGCCCAAAGCTTGGTTGACCGTGTATTCAGAAGGTGATAGCAGGCGTGCCTTCTCGATCTTCTCGTAGTCTGTACCGCCCACGAGTCCGGCTCCGTCGAGAGTGGTCGACACCTGGTCGATGTCGCGCGCGGCATTGTAGCTGCCCACCATCTCGCCATATTCGGTGTTGGCGTTGTTGGAGGGTACGGGTTGCCCCGTTGTGCTCCACCTCGGATTGCTCACCTTCGAGTTTTCGCCCAGGTCGGTGAGTGCTACGATGTTACGGGTGTTGGAGGTCGTTCCGGTCTTGTTGGTCACCCAGATTTCCACGCGGTTGATATTTATGCCGGTAGTCATGTTGGGCAGCGTGCTCATGCCCTGCGCATAGTGATCGCGGAAATACTGGGAGAGGAAGAAGTGGCGGTTTTCTTCGTAGTTGGCCACATCGATCTCAAAGGGTGTCAGCTGTACGCCGCCCTTACTGCTCACCGTCTTAGTGGAAGACTTTTTCTGCGAGAACACGGTTTGCAGTTTCAGTTTGCCAAACTGCATGTCGGTTCTCAGTCCGAAGAGAGAGCTGGCTCCCTTCACGAGCGAGGAGTTGCTGGGGAAGGAGATGTTGCCGGCCTCTACGAGCTTGATGATCTCGTCCTCTTTACCGTCGTATTTCAATTTAAGGTTCTGTGCGTCATAGTCGAAGGTCGCGTCGGTGTTGTAGTTGAGGTTCATGTTCACCTTATCGCCCACCTTGCCGTTCATGTTGAGGTTGATCTTCTCGTCGAAGTCCATCGTCGTCGTCTTGCGGTTGCGAATGGGGAGCGACGGGTTGTCGATGTTTTTCAGTGTGGCACCAAACTTCAGTTCGGCTGTTCCCTGCGTTTTGATGCGAATGCCGCCTGGACCGAAGATTTTCTCAGCCGGCCCGAGGTCGAAGTGCATGTCGGTGAAGTCGAATTTCTCCTTGCCTTTTGCTTGGTAGATTTCCGCATTCTTGTCCTTGAAATATTGTTGCAGCGACCTGCGCTCCACCCATTTGCGATATTCCTCGGGCGTCATCATGATGGGCGCGTTGAGGTAGGTGTCGCTGATCTTCGAGCCGATGACGTATCGGTCGAGGGTGTCGTTGTAGACGACATCCTGCTTGAGGTTGTCGGGACGTTTCAAGTCGGCTGGATTCTGGTCGAGATCGTCGTAGGTGATGGGAGTGGTGCGCTGGATCTGCCAGCGTGGATGGAGCAGCGAGTCGGGAATCTCCTCTTCGTCGGCGCTCACAGCCTGGCTCTTCACCTCGATCTTTGGCTTGTTCTTGGTCTTGTCGTCCTGCGGCTGGGCATTATTTTCCGGACGAATGCCCTGACGTTGGTTTTGCTGTTGCTGTTGTTGGCGTTTTTGTTGTTGTTGGCGGCGGGTGAGATCGTCCTGCATAAAAGGCATGGCAAGTGCGCAGGTGGCAGCCAAAACCGACACCACAACCATTATCCTTCGATGAATTGATGACCAATGCTTCATAATTTTATTTTGAAGAAATCCAACAACAAACAGGGAGCGGCCCATCCGGAATCGTGCCACATGGAAAAAGGAAAAGCTCTCAAACCGTATGGCCCTATTTGATTAATTTTAGTGCCAGCTTCACCACTTGCTGGACTTCTATACCGGGATTGTCCTTCATCACTTGGTCCACGACCTTGGCACTTGGGGCAGGGGAGAAACCAAGCATGACGAGTGCGCTCACAGCCTCTTCTTTCACGGGCGATTCCGCTATGGGCTGTCCGACTCCTGTGGCGCTCATCTCTTGGGTGATGCCGAGTGAGAGCACCTTGTCCTTAAGGTCGACAATGATACGTTGGGCCGTCTTCAGCCCGATTCCTTTCACCGACTTGAGCAATTTGTCGTTGCCCGAGGCAATGGCGTTGCCGAGTTCGGAGGCGGAGAGGGAGGAGAGAATCATGCGGGCAGTGTTGGCGCCTACGCCAGAGACCGTGATGAGCAGGCGATAGAGTTCACGTTCTTTCTTCGTGGCAAAGCCGTAGAGCGTGAAACTGTCGTCGCGGCCTCCTGCCGAAAGGGCTTCATGGATAAATAGCCTTACATCTTTCTTGCCCTGGATGGCACTGTATGTGTTGAGAGATATATTGATCGCGTAGCCCACGCCTGCGGCTTCTACAACGGCTAAAGCTGGAGTGAGTTCGGTCAGCTCTCCCTTGATATATTCAAACATTCTTATTAAAACGGATTATGTTTCTTTAAGAACGTTTTTCTCCTCGTTTTATTATATCTCCGCTTGTCGGATGTCACGGTATCTTCTCTTCAATTCTAATCTCTCTCGACTCCATGCGATATATTGACGATTGGAAAGAACATGTTCTCTCTCAGAGCTTTCGTCGGGTGAATAGATTATTTTGGAGATATTATTTCTCTGATTAGTGTCAATATTCGGTAATTTAATTCTTAACTGTTTTAACAGAGTTCAAGTTCCTCAAGTCGCTAACTTGTATCTCTGAGTTGGTAATAGTTTTATTTACTCGTTAGGCTTGTGAGCGCGAATCATAAGCTTCGAAGATATTAAAAATAAGCCTTAAAGTAGTCAACCAAAAGCGTTAAACTACATTTCATCCTTATTATTGAGCCTGTGCGACAGGTTAAACTACAGTGTGGCGGTAGCCATCCATCAATACGGCAGTTGCCAGGTACGGTTCCCACTCATGCAGTTGCTGAAGCCTCCGCTGGATGTTTGCGGTTTATCATTTTTCTTAACCAAGCGGGTATCTTCCATGCTGTTTTTTCCACTCCCATTCTTTGGCTGTTGAGCGTCAAAACTTGAAATGAACTTTCAGCAAGAGTTCTCTCTGGCGCAGAGGTTTGCAGTAATAGTAACGCGAGAGTGCGGTCAGACTGCTGTTGACATACTGCTTACGGTTGAAGAGATTTGTCACTTGCCCAACCAAAGACCAACGCTTTGCCAACTGCCATCTTGCTTCGGCATCTACGAAAAGATTGTTCACGTAGTGGCCCTTCGTGATCTCGCTCACTTGGAGAGTGGACGCGAGGCGCAGGGTCACCCGTTCTGCGATTCTTGCCGTCAGGCTTGCTTCGTTATACAGGCTTCTCAAACAACTGTTTTCCACCCCGTCTGTCCAACTGATGTTGCCCGTCGCTTCTTCTGTCAGTTCCAGCCAAGGGAGGGGAGAGACGGATCCAGAGGCAACCGCAGAGATGAAGTTGGACTTGTTGGTGATGAAGGTTTTGTTTTGTTCCATTGGGATCTCTGTCCTGGCAAAGCTTAGGCTTAGTTTTCCAAAGACCCCTTTTCTGAATATCTTATGGGCTCCGGTATAGAGCGAAAAGGATTTCCGGCTGTTGGTTTTCCAAACGGGATAGATAGATGAGGTTGCTCCCGTATAGTCGTAAGCGAAATAATGGTCGTCTTTGGCCCAACTGTAGTAGCCCGACAGATACCAGTTGAACAAGTGGAGGATGCTTTGGTAGCGCAGCGAGAAGTCGGCATTCCATGTCTTGGACCAGCCTATCCGTCCACTTTTCCCATTCAATGTGCGGTAATCGCTGTAATACTCTGTGTTGAAAGCTTGGTTGTAGCTGATTTGCTTCGAGCATTCTCCTGAAAGCAGCAGCCTCAGGCGCGGGTTGATGTCGAGCGAGTAAGTGAGGGAAGGCGAGGGGTAGAGTCTGTTCTGCGTCTTTCCGCTCCATTTTACATGAGTGACGGTCCAGTTGAAAGGCAGGGTCAGATTGATTGTCCCTCCAAGCATTCTCATGCTGTGTTTGAGGCTTAGGCTGTTGGTGAGGATATGGTTTCCGTTTCGGTCTGACTCCTTGGAGAGCCGGGCACTCACATAGCTGCTTTTCAGCGCAACGTTCCACCATCCGCCCGGGCCGTTGAATCCCGTTGCCACTTCGTTGCTCATCAAGAATTGCCTGATTCCCAATCTTTCCGGCGAAGGCAGGTTGAGGGTCTCCTGGTCATCATAAAATCTGAAGAAGGAATTGACATAGAAAGAGTTGTGCCTTGAGTTGATGATGAGCTTCAGCTTGTTTTGCCAGCTGTTGGGCCTCGTTCCTGCCACCACGGAGTACTTCTCCCCGTTGCTGTTCAGTCGGTTTCCCATGTTGTTGTCAGAGAATTGGGCCTTAGCCTCGTTGCTCAGGTAGTATTTGGGATGATTGACCTCAAGTCGGATGGTCGGTACGATTTGGTTGGTTTGTTTCGAATAGTGGTGCTTTTCGGCCAAATCAAACGTGTCCAGCCCCCCGTAGTGGTGGAAGGCGCTGTCCTCGTTGGCGGTCTCCTCGTGGGTCGTTTGCAGTCCAACCACAATGGAGGAGTATTCCGACAACGCCAAGAGTTGGTTGAGCGAGGCGGAATGGGAAGTGTTGTCTATATATCGGTGTTGCGCAATGGGTACAAGGTTTTGGCTGATGTCATCGACGAGAGGCTGGGGCAGCATGGGCTCGCGGGTGGCGAAGTGGTCCAGTTGCATTCCTGAAAGCAATCTTCCCGTGTTGTTGGTGTTCCCCAACAGCAGTGTCTGGTTGCGCTTTTCCACACGCATGGCAGCTGCCTTGCCCTCCCACGCCGGACCGTTTCCGCCTCCGCCCCCACTGGCTCGCAATTCCCCGATGATTTTCATTTTGTAACCGGCCTTCAGCTTGATGTTCAGTGTGGTTTGGTCGGAAGATTCCCTTCCCTCCAAAGCTCTGACAGCTTGGTTGTTCTCCAGCACTTGCACTGTAGCCACGGCTTCGGCCGGCATGTTCTGCGTGGCAAGGTTGTATCTTCCTCCCAACATGTCCTGTCCCTCTATATTGAACCGCGAGATGGATTTGCCTTGATATTTGATGGTTCCGTTCTGGTCAACATCCAGCCCAGGCATTTTCTTGATTACGTCTTCAAGATAATGGTCGTTTTTCCCTCTGAAGGATTCTACATTGTAGTTGAGGGTGTCTTTCTTGCGAACGATGGCGGGCGACTTGACAATCAGCTCCTCCAGTCGTCTCGATTTGGGCAACAGCCCGATTTCCATCTCCACACACGTCGAGTCGATCCTTAGTGTCATCTTGTCGTGGGCGATGTGCGACACCTCTATATAGCGGGCTTCTGCCGGGAGCGGAATCGTGAACCTGCCGTCCTTTTGGGTGATGGTATAGTTGACCAAGGAACTGTCCACGGTCAACAACTTGCAGGTAGCCATAGCGATGGGCTTGCCGGTTTCAGTATCGGTCACAAGCCCCCGCAGCTCCTGCGCCCCGGTTGGGCCACAGACGCATAGCAAGAGAATCAGGATATAGCCTTGCAGATGGTTCATTCCAGTTCTATCGGGTTGTAGGGACTCTCGTCGCTGCTGTTCGTGAAATCCGGCATACTGCCTTTCAGTCCGGCGGGATAGGCCAGCAGCAGGTTGAATTCATGGCGCAATCCCTTGTCTACCGTATCCATGATTTTGTTTCGTGGGCCGCTTTCAAGGTTGTCCTCCACAGCAAGGTAAACGAGGTTGTTCACCTTGGGATTCGTGTCGAGCGCGTTCAGCGTGAAAACAAACTGGCGGTGGGTGTCATACAGCTGCATGATGAGTCCTGGCAACCCACCAAAACGGTAAGGCCCCAAGGGCAAGGCCACATCCTTTGCATACCAAGCCTCATAGTTGCGCCCCCGATAACGGCACGACGCCTTGCTGCAGGCTATGCCGTTCAGGGTAGAGTCCTGGTGCTGCAGCGTCCATTTTATGGCAGGTTGTGTCTCTTCGTATTCATACTGGTTCATTGCCACCTCGTATCTCACTTTGCATAGTCCCGTGCTGTTGTTGGTCAGCACTCTCTGTTTGTATTTGATATGGTTGGTCAATGCCTGACCTTCCCCAAATACTGCAAAGGCCGATTTGTTCTTTGCTGCGGCATCGTCAATGAGAGAATCCTTCAGTATGGAATAGTAGTCTGCAAAAAGCCTATACTTCTCACCCCAAAGCAGTACGGTCTGTGCTGTGGTGTAATTGTCTATCGTGCTGTCTTGTTTGTATTTCATTTCGTAGTACACGGCCACCATTGCCGTATCATACACAACACGCTTTATGGGTGGAAAGGTGGAGTTGTGAGCGTCGCCTTCCATCCTTATCTCCTGCGAACATGCCGGAAGGGCGCAGGACATGGAAAAGATAAAGCCAATGAAGAAAACCATAGCGATGGCATTGTGAAGCCATCGCTTGCAATTGACATTGTACATTTCAATGCTTCTGTTTCTGAAATTACATACGATACGTTCCATCGGGGTATTTTGGGTCAACAGCGTTTGCCATGTTCCAAAACCAATTAAACAGATCCTGTGTGGATTTAAAAATCTCCGTATTACATGGAAAACATTGCCAGCAGCCGTCGTTACTGTTACCCAGTTCGCGGCAAAAGTGTTCATGCTGATGAAGCACGCAAAGCTAAAGAAAAAGAAATCTCTTCATAGTGATAAGTTTTATGTTATTACTACGTTGTACGTTTGCAAATAGAAACAATTTTATCCAAACAACAAAATATTTTATATTTGTTTTATGTTTTTTTATTGTTGTTTTTAAGCTGACAACTGTTTACTGATTCGCTATTGTAAGTTTTGTACCTGGATATTATTGACCTATAGGTCTAAAATTGACTGTGGGTGGTTCTTGACCTTACTGTCTTTTCCCCACTGGTCTGAATAAAGACGTATGCCCGTAGAAACGAACTTGCGTCTGCTCATAAACGTAACCTCCATTTGTACAGAGGCTCTGTGATTTTTTGTGGCTTTGTGTTTTCTATCAAAGGCAAGCCTAACAGATACGTTGTTCATACTTTTACCAATAAGTACGACTGGCAAATGCAGATAGGAGTGTGATACCTTTACCTGGGTATCGAGCAGGGTATCGAATTGGTATCAAAATATTGTCGTAAGCTGACTTATCCCGTCATATCCTGTCGTAGCTTCACGATACACTCTTGCCCCTTGTAAACACCGTATTATCAGTGCTTTATCAATTAATCGACCGTGTGTAAAAAAGAAAGGAGAGCTTCTCAGCTCTCCCTTTCAGTGACCCGCATGGGGCTCGAACCCATGACCCTAACATTAAAAGTGTTATGCTCTACCAACTGAGCTAGCGGGTCAAACCACTTATCTCTTTTTGATAAGCGAGTGCAAAAGTACATATTATTTTTGAAACAGCCAAATTATTCGGCTATTTTTTTTTCGCTAAGAAACTGAGATTGGTTATGAATTGGGTGTGCTGTTTTGTTTTTTCGCATAAAAAGCGGTGTTTTTTTATTTCATGTAGCTTTGGTCTATCACGCCTTCTGTCACGAAGATCATTGCTTTCTTCCTGCCTTATTGCGGTGGGCTAACGATAGAAAAATATCAGCCGGCGGAGTTCCGTCGGCTGAGTGTGCGTGATATTATTGTTGTTCGCCGTCTGCTGTCGGCGTTTGGTCTGTTTGGGCAGCCTTGTTGACAGGCCGTGAAGTGCTTATTTCCTTGGTGACGTAGCGTTGCCAGTAAGCCATGAGAAGCGTGGTGAGGGGCAGGGCGATGATGAGCCCGATGAAGCCGAGCAGAGCGCCCCATACCGACAGGGAGAGCAACAGGATGGCGGGGTTCAGTCCCATGGCCTTGCCCATGATTTTCGGAGTGACAATCATATCGGTGATGACCTGCACAATGCAGAATATGCCGATGACCAATCCGAAGACAAGCAGAAAGTTCTGACCGGTGCTGGCTGCCTTGAGCATCGCCAAGAAGGCGCAGGGGATGAGAGCGAAGGTGTGAAGATAGGGCACGAGGTCGAGGATGCCGATGAGGATGCCCATGCCGATGGCCATGGGGAAATCGATGATGGAGAACCCGATGCAGAACATGATGCCCATGCACAAGGCCACAAGGCCCTGCCCACGGATGTAGTTGTTGAGTTCCCGGGCCACGTCCTTGCTCAGGTCGCGCCAGAACGGGCGTTGCTTCATGGGGAAGATCCTTATCCAGTTTTCCGAGAGATACTCATAGTCGAGCAGAATGAAGAACATATATAATAAGGTGATCATTGAAGCAATGATGCTGATGACCACATTGGCCGTCTGACCGAGAAAAGCAAACATCTTAGGCATGGCGGTCTTTAATGCGTCGGTAAAATCCTTGCTTTGCAGGAATTTCTCGATGGCTCGCTGGTTATTGGTCACCCAGTCACGAATGATGCCTTGGATGCTGTTGTGGGTCTGGCTGTTCACCCATTTCGAGAGAATGTCAGACAGAGAGGATATCTGTTCGATCATGGGTGGAATGATCAGATATATTACGGCTCCGATGACGGCAAAGACAACAATCAGCGTGATGATGATGGAGAGTGCCCTCACCTTTACGTGCAGCTTGTTCTGCACGAATTTCACGATCGGGTAGAGCAGGTAAGCTAAAAACCAAGCCACAAAGAAAGGCAGCAATACGTTGCTGAGATAGTTGACCACATAGAGCACAACCAATATCAGCGTAGCTACTCCTGCCCAGCGGATGAATTTATCGAAGGTGATCTCCTTAGTGTTGTTTGTCATAAGCGGATATTTTTTCTTTTGCCTGTTCGCGTTCCTTTTGCAGGGCTTTCTGGAAGCATTCGCGGCATAGCGGTTCATATTCGAGTTGCTCGCCGAGCATGACGCGTCGGCTGTCTTTCACGAGGCGGTGGCTCACGTAGGCCAGGGCACCGCATTTCACACAGATAGCGTGTACCTTTGTCACCTCGTCGGCCACGGCCAATAGGTTGGGGATTGGTCCGAAGGGACGCCCTTGGAAGTCCATGTCCAGTCCGGCCACAATGACCCGAATGCCGGAATTGGCCAACTGGTTGCAGACATCGACGAGTCCATCGTCGAAGAACTGTGCCTCGTCGATTCCCACCACGTCAATATCGGCTGCAAGAAGCAGGATCGCTGCCGAGGAATCGATTGGCGTCGAACGGATCGAGTTCTGGTCGTGGCTCACCACGTCCTCGTCGGAATAGCGCGTGTCGATTGTCGGTTTGAAGATTTCCACCCTTTGACGGGCGAACTTGGCTCTCTTTAGACGACGGATGAGTTCTTCGGTCTTGCCGGAGAACATGCTGCCACAAATCACTTCCACTCTGCCTTGGCGATGCTTCTCGCCTTCTAAATTTTCCATCATAACGCTGCAAAGTTAGTGCAAATCGAGTGAAGAACAAAACAAACTCGTTTGTTTTTTCTTCCGAGATGCCGCCTAACTTATCTAAAGTTAGTGCAAATCGAGTGAAGAACAAAACAAACTCGTTTGTTTTTTCTTCCGAGATGCCGCCTAACTTATCTAAAGTTAGTGCAAATTGAGTGAAGAACAAAACAAACTCGTTTGTTTTTTCTTCCGAGATGCCGCCTAACTTATCCATAGTTAGTGCAAATCGCAGCCTTGGGTACTGCCGCCGTGGCACTTGCGTCTTCATATTGCCATCAACTAAGCTTTCTCAGCACCAGTAAAAAGAGGGTGTATCATAATTTGTTGCTGTCCGCTAAAACTTTTTTGATAGTACAAAATTAGGTCTGACACTTCTCACGAGGTATCAGCCCTTTTAGTTACCTTTGTAAATGCGGCACAGCGGATATTTTCCGTGGATTCATGGTAAGTTTATATGTAAAGGGGAAGGAAAATGGTCATGT
>ONYL01000077.1 GCA_900322035.1 uncultured Prevotella sp. | reverse complement strand
ATGGAATACGGCGGGGAGCCATATGCAAGACAGCGGGGAGCCATGTGGGGGCCGACACCAGCTCACACATTTTCGGACATGACCAAACAGCGCCCGGCCAACGGGGAGTTCTGCGAGAACTTAGCTGCACCCACTTAGGACTTTGGGGATTTGAAAAAAAGCAACGTCTATACCAAAAGGTAATAGCCTGCCTCCATCAGAAAAAAAAGGGAGGAATCAGAGGGGGAAAACTATTTTTTTGCCCAGTTTTTGATAAAAAAACTAAAAAACAAATACACATCTTTGATTTTTTATTATCTTTGTGATGTTAATGAAAGGAGGACAACATGGTTTACCATTCAAGAATCGCAGACGCCTTGCTAAAAGAGCGCCTGGACAATTATCGAGCTGTCTTAATAGAGGGCCCACGCGGTTGCGGCAAAGCCACGACGGCCAGCCAGCAATCAAACAGTTCCATTAATCTTACCGACCCCGACAAACGCCCGGATATCTTGGACTATGCCGACGCGAAGAACAAGCAGCTGCTCAAAGGCGATACCCCCCGGCTGCTGTGTGAGTGGCAATTGGCTGAAGGTCTTTGGAAAAACGTGAAAGCCTCAGCCAAGCGCCGCACGGAGAACGGCAACTATATTCTCACAGAATCCCAGGACTTTGACTCTACCGCCCCCGAGCTGGCCCACTTCGACACCTTGGGGCGTATGATGATGATGCCCATGACCCTATGGGAAAGCGGGGAATCAACGGGAGAAATCTCACTGAGCAAGCTCATTGACGAGCCTGACATGGTTATAGACGGGCGCCAGTCGAAATCCAGCATCGACGACGTGCTCTATGCCGCCTGCCGTGGAGGATGGCCGGAATCCATCGTAGCTCCGGCCGGAACCGAGCTGCAGGTGGCACAGAAATATCTGGAGCGCGTATGCCAAGAGGATATCAGCATGCCCGACGGCATCAAGCGCAGCCCGTCGTTTGCAAGAATCGTCATGCAGGCCTATGCCAACTACGTGGGCACGAAGGCGCAAATCAACAGCATCCTCGACGACGTGCGCGACATGGCCGGCTACATGGCCTACATCACGCTCAAACTTTATAAGGATGCACTGTGCAATATCTTCGTGTTTCAGGAAGTTCCGTCGTGGAATCCATCCGTCCATCACTGGACCTCCATCCGTCAACATCCGACACGCAGTTTCTGCGACCCGTCCTATATCGTAGCCTGCTTGGGCATGACGCCGAAGGATCTCAAAAAAAATCCGCGAATAGCCAGTCAGGCCTTCAAGAATATGTGTTTCCGCGACCTTCGGGTGTATGCACAGCGCTACAACGGCGAAGTAAGAAGCTACGCCGACCGCTTCGGATGCACCGTCGATGCCGTAATCGTACTGCCCACAGGTTACTATGCCCTCATCCAGTGCGCCACATCAGCCGAGGAAGTAGAAGCGGGAGCCCGACAGCTCGACCTGGAAAGAAAGCATGTCATCAAGCACAATCTTCGCTATCCCGAACAGCGTTTCCGCATGCCGGGCCTGATGATGGTGCTCACACCCACAGGCACGGCCTATACACGAGAAGACAGCATACGCGTGGTGCCACTCACCTGTCTGAGAGACTGAATCGCCTAATAGCTTTTGTCCTCTCAACAAAAAAAAACAGCCGCATGGATCCATGCGGCTGTTTTTTGTTGCAGTCTGATGTGAGTTTAATTTTCATACTCCATCAAGAGTTGTAGAACCAATGAGATGGCAGACGAGCAATAAAACAAAAATGCCAGTATCGTCAAGCCTTGTAGTCAGGTATTGCCTCATGGCGGTTACCCGTTTCCCGGCAGGAGACATGGAGCCACCTGCATCCATTGCGCATGGAATGCTCAAAGAGCAGCTGGTCGAAATCAAGATTCTCCTCAATGAAGCGAAACATCTTCTCCCCCACCTCGGCAGAAGAGATGTGAATGTCGGCGGCCTCACCGCGCAGATGTTGGGAGGCCGGGCGCCCGCCAACGGCGGCATTGAGACGCGGACAGCGATAGCCACTGGTGATGCGAATCACGCCAAAATGGCGCCGCAAGGGTTCCAACACCTTCTCGGCCAACAACCGAAGATGGTCGACGACGGCAGGATCGGTCGGTGTGTTGTCGATGTGACGGCGCAGAGCTACACCGGAAACGATAAATTCGCGAAGAGTGAAATGCGGAGAGAGTTGTGTTTGCAAGTCGATCCCCAAGATAGGTTTTGTGTTGTTCATCGTATTTTGTTTCATCTGTTTGACCCTGCAAAGATGAGAAAAAAATGACAAACCGCCAACTCCCAACTACATCATGATCAGGATAGACATTGGAATGCCCAAACGCTGTTCTCCCGATTCCCCCTACTCTGACCCAACCGCCACTATCGACACTTAGTTGTTATCTGGAATTGAACAGTATTTGCAGGGCGTAAACAATACCTTTTAAAACTTTTAACAAAAAAAATAAATAAAGATTTATTTTTTTGTATATTTGCAGCAAAGCTTTCAACTTTTAATTTACAGACGAAAAATATCCACTCTTTCCACCCAGAGGTACATCTCCATAACGCACAACCTATTTCTCTCACTGGTAGTTAGACGTAGACTCAGAGGAGGATGAGTTCCTTTGAATTAGAGTAATAACCAAAATTGATATTCATATATGAGCCATTCAATCATCAAGTACTCACTCATCGGAGCAATGCTCTCCGTAGTCGTTTTCATCATGGGCTACATGGGCCACATGGCAGCTTTCACGCTCGTCGCCTATGGACTGATGTTCGCATTTCTGATCGTGGCAGGTTTTTTAGCCATAAAAGAGATTTACAAGAATCACAAGGCAGAAGCCCTCACAAAAGAAGACCACTCTAAGGTTTGGAAACTTCTCTTTGTGAGCCTCTTCCTTTTGGCAGACTTCGAGTTTCTTCTCTATTTTCTTGAGTATCACGGCGTCATAAGCGATTTGGCCACCACAAACTACGTCCTCTCGAAAGTGGTCTATTCCGTTCTCTGCATCGGTACAGGAATTAGCGGTGCCCTGCTGATGAAGGCCGGCGTGTTGGAATACTGCGGTTCCACGCGCTATGCCCAATTGAATTGGACGGTACGCGCAGCATTCCTATTGCTTTGGTTCACAGTCTGGTCGACCATACACTTCTGACCGCTCTACCCACCCATATACACAACGCGCCCACCCTCACAGGCATACACCTGAAGGGCGGGCGCAATGTTTTTTTGGGTATCAGCAGCAAGAGTCTGCGATTACAATCCCGATTATTAGGTATTGCTATTTTGCTGTCAAATCGCTAACTTTGCAACTGTAAACAAAGGATATAAAAAAAAGCTAAAATGAAGAATATCTGTGTGATTTATGGTTCCTCAACAGGAACATGCCAAGGCCTGGCAGAAAAGATAGGCCAGCAACTCGGTGTGCAGGATGACGGGATAATCGACGTGCAGAATTTGTCGGCCGACGTTGTCAACAAATACGACGTTCTGATTCTCGGCACCTCCACCTGGGGAGCAGGAGAAATGCAAGACGACTGGTATGACGGTGTAAAGGTACTCAAGCAAGCCGGACTTCAAGGCAAGACCGTAGCGGTATTTGGCTGTGGCGACTCCGAGAGCTATTCCGACACTTTCTGTGGCGGCATGGCCGAACTCTACAATGCAGCCAAGGACGCCGGCGCGACAATGACGGGTGAAGTGGCGACCGACGGCTACAACTTCGACGACTCCGAAGCGGTGGTTGACGGAAAATTCGTAGGCCTGGCCCTTGACGAAGTAAATGAGGATGACAAAACCGACAGCCGCATTGAAGCTTGGGTTGAAGAATTGAAGAAGAATTTGGATTGATATATATTAAACAGACCACAAGATGATGCAGACGCAAATGAATTCCGTTGACTTGAAAGTATTGATGAATCATATTTACGAATATGAGAAAGGCGTACGCCGCATGGTACTCTACACGTTCAACGGAAAATATGAGGAAGCTGTGGTCAATCGCCTGCGCCACGAAGGCATCGACTTCGTGGCCCAACCCGTTGGTAACGGCAACATCAACTTGTTTTTCGGGAGAAAGTCTTGCATTGATGCCATCCGACTCCTCGTTACGCGTCCGCTTTATCAACTCAATCCAGAAGAGGATTTCATCTTAGGAGCACTCTTGGGCTACGACATCAACTTGCAGTGTGAGCGATACTGCAAACGCAAAGGGAAGGTGTGCGACAAATGCCGGAACGCTCAATGAGATCCTACTGACGGCTTATTCATATGCAAACCTTTAGAGGCCATCGCCCGTGAGAGAGTTGTGACAACCGCGCTCATTGGCGATGGCCTTTGGGTCTGTTAACAGTGTTATTATACATACAAAATATTATAAAATGAAATTCAATTCCTTGTAAATATTGGCAGACTTTACTATATTTGCAGTCATGAAGAAACTGCTTTCTATAGGCGAAGCTGCCAAAGCTCTTGGCGTTACCACTACCACGATGCGCAACTGGGATAAGAACGGAATGCTCCATCCCGACGAGCGCACTCGTGGTGGTGATAGGCGTTATAGTCTTGACACGCTCCGCAACTTTGACAAGAACGCCGCAATTCATGTTGACGAGTTGAAAACTATTGCTTACGCCCGTGTATCTTCGCACGACCAAAAGGAAGATTTGGCACGCCAGGTTGCGGTATTGGAGGCTTACTGCGCAAGTAAAGGATACACTTACGAAGTCATACAAGACATTGGAAGTGGTATGAACTACTACAAGAAAGGTCTCAAAAGACTGCTCAACATGATTCTCGGCGGTGAAGTCGGCCGGCTCGTGCTGACGCACAAGGATCGCTTGCTTCGGTTCGGAGCCGAATTGGTCTTTGCCATTTGCGAGGCTAAACACGTAGAAGTCATAATTATCAACAAAGGTGATGAGAACACTCAATTTGAAGAGGAACTTGCCAAGGACGTCCTTGAAATCATCACCGTATTTTCCGCCCGCCTTTATGGAAGCCTTAGCAACAAAAACAAGAAGCTGATAGAGGATGTTCAGAAAGCCGTAGAGAGCAACGTCAAAAAATAAAGCATGATTACACTCGCCCACCGCATCCAACTCATGCCGAACAACAAGCAGAGGACTTACTTTCGTAAGGCCATAGGATGTTGCCGCTTTGCCTATAATTGGGGCCTGGCGGAATGGCAGAGACGCTACAAGGAGGGCGAGCAAGGCTTGACCGGGCGCAAGCTGCGAAACCACTTCAATGCTATTCGTGGCGAAGAATTTCCATGGACATACGAAGTGACTAAGTATGCAACCGCCCATGCTTTCGATGATCTTCAGAGAGCTTTCGACAATTTCTTTGCCCATCGTGCCGAATACCCTGCAACGCACAAAAAACGAGATAGTTTTGGCTCCTTTTATATTGGTGCGGGA
>ONYL01000009.1 GCA_900322035.1 uncultured Prevotella sp. | reverse complement strand
ACGGATAACTTGTTTTCACCCGACGGAACTCGTTAAAGCTCCGCCGCTTCCTGTACTGTTTCTCTGTCTGATTCAAACTTTTCAAATATCGCTCTTGCTCAAGTTCGTAACCAAGTTGTAATGCTTGATTTTTGTTAAGCGAGTGCAAAGGTAGCGCTTTTCTTCCAATCACCAAAATATTTCGGAAAAAAATTTCATCCGAAACCGAAAATTTTCATCTTGTCTTGATTTACATCAAATATGTGAGGCGGAAGACCTAATTATATATTATGCGGGAGCGGATCATGTACCAGCCGCGGACATGCACAACTCCCACCGACTCGCGGCGCGCCCAAGACCGCCTCGCCATGCCGGCCCCCATATGGCTCCCCGACGGACCGCTTATGGAATACGGCCGGGAGCCATTTGCAGGACGGCGGGGAGCCATTTGCAGGCCGACATCTAAAACCGCATTTCGGAAGATGAACTACCTACGACGACAAGATGACAAGCTGACGGGCAAAAGGTTACTATAGAAAGTTGAGTATCGTTAAATGTGATTAAAACCATGGCAGGAAAGTGGAAAGATGCAAAGATTTGCGTATTTTTGCCAAAAGAAGATGCCATGGCATGTCTTTTGCGAATCATAGGCAGGACAGCTTTTGTCATTCTATAGCTGAAACAACAAGCTATATACAAATGAACAGTACTTACAAAAACAAGTAGCGATTTTAAACCAACAAAAAGATTAAAAATGAAACTGAAAGATTTAGAGACAATGATCAACGAACAGGAAGCCACTGTTGACAGCCGGTATGTCGGTGCGGCACTTCCGGCCCTTCTGCGGAAGACCTACCTGTGGATGGCATTCGCAATGATTATCACCGGCATCGTAGCTTACGGAATGGCGACGGTGACCTATACGGCCGCCGATGGCTCGACCCTTCCCATCGCATTCAAGATATTTCAGAGTCGAGGGACATTCTGGATTCTCTTCATCGCAGAACTCGGCATGGTATTCACATTGAGCGCGCGCATCATGCGCCTTTCATTGCCCACGGCGACTTTGCTTTTCATTGCCTATTCGGCAGTCAACGGCGTCATGCTTTCGGCCATTTTCCTCGTCTATACGATGCAGTCGATCGCCTCAGCTTTTTTCGTTACGGCAGCCACATTCGGAGCAATGAGCCTTTATGGCTACTTCACGAAGAGCTCTCTCGACGGATTGAGCAAGTACCTGACTATGGGCTTGGTAGGTCTGATCATCGCAATAGTCGTGAACATATTTCTTCACAATGGCATGCTGAACCTTATCATCAGTAGTGTAGCTGTGGTGCTTTTCACGATATTGACCGCCTACGACACTCAGAAGATCAAGATCATGCTCGCCTTGCAGCCCGACGCAGGCGAGGCCGCACAACGTGTCGCACTGCTTGGAGCCCTGTCGCTCTACCTCGATTTCATCAATTTGTTCATATACATTCTGCAATTTTTCGGGGGACGAAACAATTAGAAATCAGCAGATTGTGGAAAACCACGCTTTAAAGAGTTGATGAAGTATGGGTAAACGGCAACGGTTTCCACATCTTATCGTTCAACTAAAAAGGCCTTCCACAACTAAGCTGCACAATACACACAAGATGCATCCGCTATGTCCACCAAGGGCATTGCGGATGTTTTTTTGGTTCATGCTTCTCAGTCCAAGACAAAAATCTCTTCTGCTGTTCAAGATCGTTTATGGAGGCTACTCGCCCCCTGGCCCCTCGGTGTTTTCAGGTATAGATTATTTAGGTTATACCTGTCCACCGATTGCACTTCTATGTTGAACTTGCCGATGTCTACCCACAAAAAAATACGTAAGGAAAATAGAGCATGCTACTTCACGAGTCATCTTTACCGGGTTAGCTCCCCGTCTCTCCCCCTCTGCTGTTCACCGACCGGGCTTCTGATAGAACACGATCCAGTTGGTGCAGTAGGGATGGGCATAGGGATGAATCTCATGCACCACTCCGGTCGAATCGCGATACCAGGAATGATTCCATCCTTCACCCATATCCAAATAGAGTGCTTCCTCTACGCCCAAGCGCAGAAGTGCAGCCTTAAACTCTAAAAGCGATATAGACTTGCGGCTCTCCATGACATAGAGTTTGCCATCGTGCTGGCAAAGGGCACGATAGATGTTCCGGTTGTGGTCCTTCAACGCCTTGAGCGAAATCGGTACTCCTTCGCCATGATGCACAAGCAAGATCTGTGAGAATCCCATCCCATGATGGCGGGCGGCAGAATCAAGTTGTGTGGAATAAGGTTGGCCGACAAATTTCCATTTGCCCTGAGCATAAACAAAGGCGCCCGAGTTGACCAAACAAGCATAGCCCGCATATCTCTGGCCCGAGGCAACGTGGTCACCGGCGATATTTGAATGGGAGAAGTTCTCGAGAAGAGCACCCGTAAAGGCGGCCTCAGCACAGAATACCACCGTAGAATCGTCTTCGGATGGCATGGTGCCGCAAACCAGGTCTATATCATTGAATTTCGGTTCAAAGATCTTCAACGAGACGGTTGAGTCTACCAACACAGTCGGATGCTCTTTCCAATTCATCAGTGAAAGGTCATCATCGGGCAATACTCGCTGCCGTTTGCAGGAAAGACACCAACAAAGCACTACCGTAAGAAAGAAAAAGGCTGGGCGAAGGAATTTCTTCATGGGGACAACAAGCTATGAATAAAACTTTCTTTGTACAAACCGGACAGTCCATCGGTGGATGAAGTCAGTCGCTACTGCACGCAAAGATACAAAAATTGCTGCCACTACAGGATTGCTCACGCTGGGTTTTGATTAATTTAACGGTTATCCGTATACACACCATGTGGGTCTCGCCATCCCAAAATATGCATGAAGCATGATGCATTACGCATGATGATGCGTTTTTTCCACCGAATAACATTGCAGACCACAAAAAAATTGTTATTTTTGCAGAAAACAACAATTATGACACAAGAAGAGAAAACCCAAATAGAAGAGAGAATCGTAGACGTTTTGAAAACCGTATACGACCCTGAGATACCCGTCGACATCTGGAACTTAGGCATGATCTACAAGATAGATGTCAAGGACGATGGCACTGTGGACATGGACATGACCTTCACCGCTCCCTCCTGCCCTGCTGCCGACTTCATCTTGGAGGACGTGCGCACCAAGGTGGAGGGTGTGAAAGGCGTGAAGAGCGCCAACGTCAACCTCGTGTTCGAGCCCGCATGGGATCAGAGCATGATGAGCGACGAGGCGCGCACCGAATTAGGCTTTGACTGAGAAGACTTATGAAGAATGTATATTTTCTTTCCGATGCCCACTTGGGCTCTTGGGCCATTGAGCACGGCCGCACGCAAGAGCGCCGGCTGGTGCGTTTCCTCGACTCGATAAAGAACAAGGCCGCCGCCATATATCTCTTGGGCGACATGTTCGACTTCTGGAACGAATACCGATATGTGGTGCCTAAAGGCTACACCCGTTTCCTCGGCAAGCTCTCTGAACTGACCGACATGGGCGTGGAGGTCCACTTCTTCACAGGCAACCACGACCTGTGGACCTATGGCTACCTGCACGACGAGTGTGGACTCATCGTCCACAAGCAGCCCGTCACGACAGAGATCTACGGAAAGGTATTCTTCTTGGCGCATGGTGACGGATTGGGCGACAACGACGCAAAATTCAAGTTGCTCAGGAAAATCTTCCACAACCGCACCTGTCAACGGTTGCTCAACTTCATGCATCCGTGGATGGGCATGTGGCTGGGGCTGACGTGGGCCAAGCACAGCAGACTGAAAAGGGCCGACGGAAAAGAGCTGCCCTATTTGGGAGAGGACCGCGAAATCTTAGTGAAGTTCACCAAACAGTACATGAAAGAGCACGACAACATCGACTATTTCATCTACGGCCACCGGCATATCGAACTCGACCTGGCCCTCAACCGCCACGCCCGAATGCTGATATTGGGCGACTGGATATGGCAGTTCACCTATGCAGTGTTTGACGGCGAGCACATGTTTCTTGAGCAATACGTCGAGGGAGAATCGAAACCGTAACCTTGCGGTACGCCCCCACACTATCTACCAACACTACAAAAGATCGCTATGAGAAAGATGATTTTAGGAATGTTGGCCGTCTGCAGTCTAACAGCCTCAGCACAAGTCACTATAAAGCCGCAACTCTCGGCAGGACTGTCGAAAACCTATCACTTGAAAGGCTACAACACGACTGTCAACCAGAATGCGACGGATAGCTTTACATACAGTGCCGACCAGTCGTTTAAAGTCGAGAGCGTTGATGCCGACTCGGCTGTCGTCTCGATGGGCTATGCCCATATTCAGACATCACAAGGCAACGCGTTGCCCGATTTGGAACTGCTGACCCAACATTCCCTGGTGTTCTCTGTCAATCGCGATGGCACACCACGCCATCTGCTCAACGCTAAGGAACTTATCGACGCTTATAAAGTGAAAAACAGCGACGAAGACAACGACGAATACCTCAACTATCTCTTTTCTGACGATTACCTTGTGAGCAATCTTTCGGCAAACTCCGTCCTGGAGCTCTTTGGCAAGACTATTGAGAATGGAAGGACCATGCAAAAGGTAGGCGACGAAGAAGTGGAAGTGAGCTATCGGCTCTCGACCGACGGACACACCGTGGAAGCTGAGTCGGAACCAAACCCACAGACAGTGGTGAAAAAGCATTTTGTTTTCGGCAACGACGGATGGCCCGTCACCTACAGTCTGTCTACAACCATCAACATGGGCGAGGAAATGGGCAAGATCACTTTGGGGACAGACGCTGTACTGACAGACGCGCAATAGAATAGGAAAACGGTTCCCAATATGCGCCAAAGGATCAGGGCATCTTCAACAATTTCTTTTATAACAACAAAACAACAACAACCATCAAGCTTTATGAGAATCAAACTATCGCTGTTGGGTCTGCTTACTGCCGCCACAGCCTTGGCGCAAACCACTTACAAGCCCAAACTGATCCAAGGACTGGTGAAAGGGTACAACCAGGACATCACATTAAAAGTGAGTAATCCCAACCAAAACTACTCGGCAACGATACATGTGGAAGACCAGTATGAGGTGACTTCTGTATCAAAGGACAGCGTCATCATCAATTACATGGTGACGAAAATCGACACGCAGGGATCAAAAGCGGCAGAGGAATCTGCCAACGCGAGTTTCGGACTAATGCTCAACAAGCCTCTTAAGGCTTCGTATAATCCCGACGGCTCTTTCCGCCACCTCCTCAATGCCGACGAACTGATCAGCGGCACTTCGGGTAACGCCAAGATCTTAGCTGAGCAGATCTTCACCGACAACGCCTATGCCATCAAACAGAAAAGCTCACTGATGTGGATGTTGATGGGCAGAACCATCAGCACTGGTATGACCGAGGACTTCTTGGATGAGAACATCAACATGAAACGGGAATTCACTGTTTCACCCGACGGCAGACAAGTGGACGTGAAAATAGCATCCAATATGAGCGAGGAGGAAACTAAGAAATTTCTGAAAGCCATGTTAGAAAAAGCGGGAGAGGAAGTAGCGGGCCAATCCGAAGAGATCTTCAATACGCTAAAATCCATGGGAATGGCCGACATCAATAGTATAGGAGCAGCCCATATCTATGTGGGAGATGACGACTGGGTGAAATCGGGCGAATCGACGCTGAAGATGAAAATGATGGGCAACGATATGGAGACAACCATCAAATACACCCCTAAGCAATAACAGGTCACGACACAAGGAAAGTCAGGAGTAAGCATGAGCAGCGGTGCAACCGAGAGTGAACAAGACGGTCTTGTCGCCCAATAGCTCCTGACTTCTCGATGTAGATTCACAACATAAGCGCTAATTTTTTATGTTGTGCTTCAATTTCCATTCATATCTTTTTAGCAGAGAGTGCGAGCGGATACCACGTCTGCGGCAGGCTACTCGGGCCATGGAATAGGCGTTGTGGGGCAGATGAGTGTGGAACAGACTGCACACGATCCGCATCACTTCCATAAAGGGCAAGGGCACACCCTCGGCATCGGTGATACGGTCGGCCAAATAGGTGCGGTAGGCCATCTCGTAAAGATCGGCCTTGGATCCCTTCCAAGCCTTGCGCACGTCATCGCCCGACGAGAGTAAACGGCCAAAGTCGGCAAACATCTGCTCTTTGGCCATATTGAGATAGTCGCCTGGAGCTACCTCCATAATTTTGGATTCAACAAAAAATTTCTTCATAAACATTGATGTTTTGATGGTTATTAGCCGCAAAGGTTTTTACATATAGTCAAGCGGCGCTTGTAATGATATTGCAAAATTAGAAAATGACGGAGAAATTTTGATTCATTATTACAGGCCTTTTGTTAAAGTAAAGCCGCATAGGGATGCCCTGCCTACCCATCGGTCACCTTTCTTTCTTCTTTAATAATTGAATGGGCGATTGAATAAGATTTGTCGGGCGATGCATTACACCGACACCCATATCGGATTTCGGAAAGATAAAAAATCATCTTTAGAATAATCCGTCAGACTAAAATCTATTAATAACAGGTGAATAAAGATTAAAAAAAACTGTTCTACGGAATGAAAGGGCGAGATTAACCGACACAAATTGCCCGTTTGTTTAAAATATCACAACAATTCTTTTATTTTAAATTCTTTTGTTTTGAAATAAAATAAATAATAAGTAAATTTGCAAAGAATATTGAAACATCTTATGAACGACGAAAAAAAAGACAAAAAGTATAGGCTTGCCATCTTGCGAATGCTCATCTCCAGCAAGGAGATCAGCTCTCAGCGAGAGCTCCTTCAGCAGCTCGCCAAAGAGAATGTTGAAGTGACACAAGCAACATTGAGCCGCGACTTGAAGCAGCTCAAAGTGGCCAAGGCCGCCAGCATGAACGGCAGCTATGTCTACGTGCTCCCCAATGAGACCATGTATAAGCGCGTGGTCAATCCAGCGACAGCCAACGAGATGCTGCACGAGTCGGGAGTGTTGACCATCACCTTCAGCGGAACCATGGGTGTCATCAAGACACGTCCGGGTTATGCCAGCGCCATTGCTTACGACATCGACAACGCCGACCGGCCCCAGATCTTAGGAACCATCGCCGGCGACAACACCATCTTCATCGTTGTCCGCGAGGGAACCGACACCAATCTCCTCGCCAAGCAATTGGGATTGCTGATCGGATGGAAGAAAGGCAAAAGAGGAAGAAAGCCCAAATTGAAGCCCGAGGAAGACGACCTGTAATCAGGAGTGTATTTGATATCTTTATAGCAAATGGGAAATTACAAAAGACTTTACCGATCAACCGACAGTATGATAGGCGGAGTATGCGGAGGCATAGCCGAATATTTCGACTGGGATCCCACATGGGTGAGGCTGTTCTACCTCATTCTCACGTTTGGTACCGCATTCAGCGGTGTCATTGTCTATCTGCTCCTGTGGATGATCGTTCCAAGTAAACCCGGACCTTATCGCCATTAGACATGAAAATAGCTGTCATAGGTGCAGGAGCGATGGGAGGAGCCTTCGCCGAAGGCCTGCTGGCCTCACCGGATTTCAAGGCCGAGGACCTCACCATTGCCAATCCTCATGAGGAAAAATTGCAGAGCTTTGCCACACGCGGAGCCAGTGTCACAACGAGCAACACCGCAGCCATCAGGGACGCTGATGTGGTGGTGTTGGCTGTAAAGCCATGGGTTGTGCCCGATGTGGTCGACGAGATTATGGATACGCTCGACTACAGACGGCAGACCATCGTGAGCTTTGCAGCCTCAGTCAATGGCAACCAATTGCGCAAACTCTTTGAGCGCGACGGTCGCTTGCCCCGCATTTTCGAGGCGTGCCCCAACATTGCCATTGCCGAATGCCAGTCGATGACGTTTCTCGTGCCGGTAGAAGCCGACGACGAGACAACGAAGAAAATAGAACGTCTCTTCAACTTGCTTGGCCAAACGATGACGGTCGACGAGCGTGCGCTCCCGGCCGGAACGGCATTGGCCGGTTGCGGCATCGCCTACGTGATGCGCTTCGTGCGGGCAGCAACCGAAGGCGGTGTGGAGTTGGGCTTCAAGGCCGATGTTGCCAAGGACATTATCCTCCAGACGATGAAGGGAGCAGTGGCCCTCCTTCAGCAGACAGGCCTGCACCCCGAGGCCGCCATAGACAAAGTGACGACACCCGGAGGGCTCACCATCCGCGGACTGAACACCATGGAAGAGAACGGATTCACCCATGCCGTCATCGCCGGGCTGAAGGCCAGCGCTGCACAAGATCATCAATAGCTTGCCTGTAAGATATAAAAAACAGAAGGGGGCGACGCTTCAATGAGCGTCGCCCCCACGTTTTATTATGGACAGTAAAACTGAACTATAGCCTGTCGGACAGTCTTAGAAGATAAACTGCACACGAGCCTGGACGGCATGGATATTCTTGTCGTTGGGCAGGAAATCCTTGCTCAGACGATGGTAGGTGTAGTCGAGCATGACCTGCACATAGCGGTTGAAGCTGTAGTTGGCACCAACCGTCCATGAGCGGACGCAACCGCCGCCGACACTTGTCGAAGCATAGGGCCAGTCTTCCATCTTGCCACTGGGATAATACTGGTTGCGGCCGGCGGAATAGTATTCGCCTTTAACGATGTCGTTCAGACCAGTATAGTTCCAACGGGCAACGAGTTCCAAAGAGCGGCCCGAGAGTCCACGCAATACACCCTCACGGTTGTCGAAGCTGTAGGGATTGCCAAACACCATGAAGCCAGCCTCTACATAACCGCCATGGAAGTTGTTGCTGCGCAGCGGATTGGCAGCCATCCAAGCGTCAAGTGTTCCCCAGGTGTCGATATTGTTGTTGCTGGCATCGAAGAGTGTCTTGGAGTCGCGCTTTTTGGTGACATGCTTGTACATGTACTCACCGCGCACAAAGAACTTATCGTTGTGATAGAGGGCCTCAGCACCAGCGTCGAGCACATTCTGTGCCCAGGGCAGACTGCAGCTGACAAACTGCTGGTCCTCGTCTACATAGGTCTCCAACGACTGGCCGAGAGAGAGCGTTTTCTTGATGACATTTTTCTCTACGACACCGCCGCCCACATGCTGATAGCGGATATTGCCACCCACCATGAGGGTCTGTACGCCGTCGTTGATGGGACGCCACTGATAACGGCCGGCGAGCACGATGCCGTTGAAGCCGGCTTCCTCCTTATTATACTGGTTCTCGGTGAACACACCCTGATAGGCCATGAAGTGGTCGTCGCTGTACTTGTAGCTGGCACCGAGCTCACGTCCCTCACCCAAAGCATTGGAAGCTCCCGCACGAGAGATGAAGTGGTAGCTGCCGAGCGATGTGTTGCGGGCCATAGATCCTGCGGGATCGTTGTAGTAGCCCACCTTGATGTCGTGGTTGCCGCCCTTTGCCGTCTTCTGATTGTATTGCAGGAAGATGTTCTTCTGGGCGAACTTGCCTCCGCCGAAACCAAAGTCGGCATAGAAGTACCAGTTCTGATAGGTCAACGATGTGCGGATACGCGCGTCGGTGATGCTTGCACCCGACTGCAGCGGTGTGAAGTCTGTGTGATAGTAGGCGGCATCGGCCATGAAGCGGGCGCCAACGGTGAAGTGGAGATCCTGTTCTTTATTGTCTATAGTCACCGTGGGCTTCGAGTCGAAGTCCTGTGCCGTGGCAGAGAAGGCACAGAGAGTGAGCAGGGAGATGCAAATATATTTTTTCATATTCTGTTATTGCTTGTTGAATGATGTTGATTACTTGTTGTATCCGAGCTGCTCCAAGACCTCGTTGGCGTCTGGCACAATGCTGGGAGCTTGAGAGTTGTCGTATACCTGTCCGGGATGGAACGGATTGGGGATGTTGCTGCTGCAACGGAACCCATTCTCGATGAGATACTTCAGCGTGATCTCGGAGTGGTTGGTAAACATACCGTCGAGATATACCGGCTGGGTCTTGGGAGAAGTGAAGTCGGTGTAGGCGGTAGGCTGAGTGGTAACAGCCATCAAGTCGTCGAACTGCGTGCCGTTGTCACCCCAGAAGTTGACATAGTAGCCCATGTATTTGGCCATCTGAGCATAGGTGTCGAATGAGTAGGGATGGTTGAGCATACCCGACTTGCGCACCATATAGGCCTCCCAGGGCTGGTTCATCTCGGGATAGTTGTTGGGTGCACCAGAGATGGCGGGACCCAAAATCGTCGCACCATGATCCTGTGCGTACTTGATGAAGTCGGCATAACCTGTCGGCGTATCGTAAGCAATATCGGTAGCATAAGCAGGCTTGCTGATCCAGAGGAGGTAACAGAGGGGCAGCTTGCCATTGAACACATTGTAGGAACGGTTGAGGGCATCGAAGGAGAAGGTCTGCAGGATCACCTTACCGTTGGTGTTGCCCACGTTCACCTTGCCGTTCACATAGAAAGGATTGGAGGCAGACTCTGGCTGAGTGATGATGTTCCAGCCCCACTCGTCGAGAATGTTGTACACACGGATCTCGATATCCTTGGGGTTGAGCCACGACTCCTTGAACTCAGGATAGATGCCGGGACGGTTGCCGTTGTCGGCAGGGTCGTGGACATAAGCCGTAGAGCCGTTTTTGTCGCCGAAGCTGTACTCCACGAAGTCCATGTATTTCTTGGCCTTTGAGCCCACGACGCTCGGATCGTCGCGTTTCACGGCAGCCTGGCCGGCATTGTAGATCTCCTCAAGCGTCATGTCCTTGTATTCGTCTTTCACCTTATAGGTAAGGATACGGCGTCCTTCGGCATCACGGTTGAGCTTGTTGCCCATAGCATAGTTGATCTGGTCCTGGAGAGCCGACACATAGAGTCCGTCGCTATACTGAATGCTGGGCACTCCATTGGCGTCGTAGACCACCTTGCCGCTGTGCTTGGCTGCGAAGGAGGAGCGGCCGAGCTCGGGCGTGTCGTCGTTGAACCACTTGCCTGCGTCGAGCATCAGCATTTCGGCATAGTAGTAGGACATGGCATAGTTGGAACGGAAGTCGGCAACGTCGCGGCGGTATTGAGCCTCGATGTCGGCCTCGGAGAAATGCTGAGAGCCGTCGGCGTTGCGGAATGAGCGGTAGAAGTCCTTGCGCGTGGTGGGCACCTCATCGGAGAACACGGCCTCAATGTTGGTGGTACGCTTCAGGTTCTCATCGTGGTTGGCGAGCACCACGCCGTCTTTTGTCACCTGCATATCGCTCTCCAGATAATCGGCACCCATGTTGCGGGCCCATCTCCAAGCCGCCTCGGTCTCCTCGGGAGCCCAGTAGGTGGAACCGCGGTGAGCGATGCAAGCGTAAAGAGGCACGTAGTCGCGCACCTTTGCCTGTTCGGGGGTCAGCTGCTGCACGCTGATTCGGCGTGCGTCTGTGTTCTCGTTGGTGAACTCCTGCTCGTCGGAGCAGGAAGTGAAAGCGGCTACGGAGGCCAGCCCAACAAGACTCAAGACATAATGTTTGATTGTCATAATTGATTTCTTTTGGTTGATGTGAGATTATGTATTAATTTTATTTCTTTACAAGATACTGCTCGCGCTTGTAGGTCATGGCCATAAACACGATGGACATCAGGCAGGCGCCGATGAGCAGAATGAAAGTCCATCCCCATCCGGCGGTCTCGGCCACAAAGCCAATGACGACGTTGGCCAGCAAAGCCGTACCGAGCACGTAGCCCATGAAGCCCGTCAGACCGGCGGCCGTGCCGGCGGCATTCTTCGGAACGAGGTCGAGCGCCTGTACGCCGATGAGCATCACCGGGCCGTAGATGAGGAAGCCGATGCTGATGAGGCAGCCGATGACGACATGGAGATTGTCCAGATTCTGCCAGTAGATGAAGATGGCCACGGCGACAAGCGACATGAAGATGATCATCGGCAAGGCGCGACGGCCGTGGAAGACGTGGTCGGAGAGCCAGCCGCAGATGATGGTGCCGGGGATGGCTGCCATCTCATAGGCAAAGTAGGCCCAGCCGGCATTCTTGATGTCGATACCCTTCTCAGTGAGGATGGTCGGAGCCCAGTCCAGACAACCGTAGCGCACCATATAGACAAAGGCATTGGCAAAGGCTATGTACCAGAGGAAGCGGTTGGTCAGCACGGTGTGGAAGATCTCCTTAGAAGAGAGCACCTGCTCGGCCTTCTCGCTGTAGGTGTCGCTATAGTCGCCACGCCACTTCTCGATGGCGGGCAAACCGCAGCTCTGTGGTGTGTCGCGGATCAGGCAATAGGCGATGATGGCGATCAGGATAGCCACGCAGGCCGGAAAAAGATAGGTTCCGATGAGGAAGTAGCGCTGCTGGTCGGCGCCATAGAACCACGAACCGAACCAGACGGCTCCATAAACGGACATGGGGCCGACGAGGGCACCACCCACGTTGTGGGCGCAGTTCCACACCGACATCCAGGTGCCGCGTTCCTTGAGCGAGAACCAGTGGGTCATCACACGGCCGCAGGGAGGCCAGCCCATACCATTGAACCAGCCTACGAGGAAGTTGAGCACTGCCATCAGCGCGATGGCCCAGTTCTTGTGGTCGGGACCGATGCACTGCACGGGCACGATCATGAACATCATCGACAGGGCTGCCAGCACCAGACCCAAGGGAAGAAAACGGCGGGCATTGCTGCGGTCGGAGACACTGGCCATGATAAACTTGGAGAAGCCATAGGCGATGGCATTCATGGAAAGCACGATGCCCAACTCGCCTTTCTCAAATCCGAAAGGTGCCAGCATGGGGATCGCCATAGAGAAATTCTTACGTACGATGTAGAATCCTGCATAACCGATGAAGATTCCTAAAAACACTTGCCACCGCAAGCGCTTGTACAGCTTGTCGGCCTCTGGGCCGGTATGCTCAGGCTTGTAAGCCGGTGGGGTTAAGAAATTAGACATTTTTTAGTTGTTTATGTTTATGAGTTATGTTGATGTTAAGTTTCTTCATTCACGTCTTAGAGCAACAACTCCTGACCGTCTGTGACGGTGGCAGATGGGGTTCAGTGAGTGGGTGAATATTTTGGTTATTGGTCGAACATTTAAAAATGTTTCTTTTGATTTTCTTCCGAAATGTCATGAACATTTGAAAAATGTGTTGCAAAAATAATATATATTTCTATATCTTTATACATCTTTCGGTAATTTAACACTACAGAAGGAAAATTTTAACAAAAAAGCTTGTGCTCGGTCATACACTGATCAGTTCACACACATGGCCAATGACGAACGAACAGATTTCTGCAATCCATTGATACATTTAACAATAAAAGCTACCACAAGAATTTTTACGGCAGGAAGAAGGCTATTTCTGTTCATGAGAATACGGTTAAAACAACATCTGATTTGAATGATACACATGCAAAGTTAATCAAGTTTTCGCTAACCGGCAAACTGACAGGAGATAGATTTCGCATTGTAACCGTATCGTAAACAAAAACGTAACAGGTTTGTAACAATCGGCTGGCAGGGAAAGACATCATAAGGATGATCGGCCAACAAAGACCCGCCGGCGATCCATCTTCCATGGCATTCGCCGCATCACCGTGTGGCGAATGCCGTATCACCGTGTGGCGAATGCGACATCACCGTGTGGCGAATGCCGCAACACCGTGTGGCGAATGCCGCAACATTGTGAGTACGCCACAGAATTGTAGTTTAACGTTTTTGGTTGACTAGTTTAAGCCTTATTATTAATGTTGGTTGACCCGGTTGAACATTACTTTTATATTTGGTTGATACATGTGCGGCTTAGTCACGTTTATGGTTGATACAGCCGCTGCGTTAGCAAAATACTGTGAGTGCGCCACAGAACATCGTGCTGAACTGAGGATTCATCATGCATTGTCAGTTGGAATGAAAAACAGGAAAGGTGAGGAAGAAAGAAAACAGCAGGAGCATAATAATATTCATAATTCATAATTCATTGCTTCGCGGAGCCCGATAAAGCATTAAAGGAGGGCGCGCAGCAACAATTATGAATTATGAATGACGAAATGAGAATTAGCGTTTGGCGTCTTTCTGGCGAATCTCCACACGGCGAATCTTGCCGCTGATGGTCTTGGGCAACTCATCGACAAACTCCACGATGCGGGGATATTTATAAGGAGCAGTCTCGTGCTTGACATGATTCTGAAGTTCCTTCTTCAGCTCCTCGCCCGCCTTGTCCTTATATTCCTTGCTCAACACCACCGTCGCCTTGACCACCATACCGCGCACGGGGTCGGGCACTCCGGTAACGGCACACTCCACAACAGCCGGATGCGTCATGAGGGCGCTCTCCACCTCAAACGGACCAATGCGATAGCCGGAACTCTTGATGACATCGTCGGCACGGCCCACAAACCAGAAATATCCGTCCTGGTCGCGCCAGGCAAGGTCACCGGTATGATACATGCCGTCGTGCCAGGCCTGCCGGGTCAGCTCGTCGTCACGATAATAGCCTTTGAAGAGACCGATGGGCTTTTGGTCACCCGTGTAGACACACACCTCGCCCTTCTCACCGTCCTCACAGGGAGTGCCGTCGGGCTTGATCAGCCGGATGTCGTATTGCGGATTGGGTTTTCCCATACTGCCGGGTTTGGGCTTCGTCCAGGGGAAGGTGCCCAACGTCATCGTGGTCTCGGTCTGGCCGAAGCCTTCCATCATGCTGATGCCTGTAAGTGCCTTGAACTTCTCAAACACAGCCGGCTCAAGCGCCTCGCCGGCAGTAGTGCAATACTTGAGCGAACTCAGATCATATTTTGAGAAATCCTCCTGGATCATGAAGCGGTAGATCGTTGGAGGCGCACAAAACGAAGTGATGTGGTATTTCTCTATCTGGCGCATAATCTTCTCGGCTGTAAACTTCTCGTGGTCGTAGACAAACACGGTGGCTCCGGCAAACCATTGTCCGTAGAGTTTCCCCCAAACAGCCTTTCCCCACCCCGTGTCGGCCACGGTGAGGTGGATGCTGTTCTCGTTGAGGTTGTGCCAATAGACGCCGGTCGTCAGATGACCCAAAGCATAAAGGAAGTCGTGGGCCACCATCTTCGGCTCTCCGCTCGTGCCACTGGTGAAATACATCAGCATGGTGTCGTCGTTGTCGTTGACAAAGCTGGGACGATGGAATTTGGGGGCTTTCGTCCATTCGTTGTGGAAGTCGTGAAAGCCCTCCGGCACAGGTTTCGCCGTCTCGGCCATACTGTTCACGGCCACCAACACCTTCACCGTCGGACTCTCGGGCAGGGATCCCTTGATCTGACGGGTCACATACTCGTCGTTGCAGCAGACAATCGCCTTCACCGAAGCGCGCTGGTTGCGATAGGCAATATCCTTGGCCGTGAGCATGTGGGTGGCGGGAATGGCGATGGCCCCCAACTTGTGCAGGGCAAGCATAGAGAGCCACCACTGATAATGGCGCTTCAAGATGAGCATCACCTTGTCGCCATGGCCTATGCCGAGCTGCTGATAGTAGGCGGCCGTCTGGTCGGTCTGCTCTTTCAGATCCTTGAAAGTAGCTGCCACCTCCTCACCGCGCTCACTGGTCCACAAGAGGGCAACCTTGTTGGGAGCGATCTTCGCCCACTCGTCCATCACGTCGTAGGCGAAATTAAAATTCTCTGGTATCCTGAACTGCAGATTCTTCTTGAAGTCTTCCTCTGAAGAGAAGTGGGTCTGCTTAAGAAATCTTTCTATCATTTGACTACCTATTATATATATATCAGATGACCAAGCAAAGGAATTTCACGGGCTCATTGTTAAGTGCCCGCATACAATGCATGGATGAGGAATCGAAATAAATGCTGTCGCCGGGCCCAAGCACGATGACGCGTTCATCGATCGTGATTTCGAGCGTGCCCTCGATGACATAGTCAAACTCCTGGCCCTCATGATGGTTTTTGGAGTGGTTCATACCTTCTGGCATGGGGTCTACGGTCACCATGAACGGGTCTACCTTGCGGTTGCGGAATCCGGCGGCGAGACTTTGGTATTTATAATCCTTGCGGCGGTCAACGCTGAGTCCCTGGTCCTTGCGGGTAACGAAGTAGGAACTCATGCGGGGCTCCTCACCGAAGAGCAGCACGTCGAGGCTGATGCCATATCGTTTGGAAATCTTGGAGAGGCGGTAAACCGAGGGATCCACCAGCCCCTCCTCCATCTTGTAATAACGTTCCAACGGTACCTGGCAGACGCCGGCAATCTCCTCTGGTGGGATGCCGAGCACTTCGCGCAGGCCTTTCAACCGTTGTCCAATCTGTTTTAAAGAATCTTCCTGCATACTCATTATTACTTATAGAATCGTAGTATTATCACGGCAAAGGTAATCATTTCATATTGCAAAGCCAAACAAAAGCACAAAATTATCATTTTTTCTACTCTCTTTTGTTATATTCCGGCTCCGCATGGCAATCATGAATGATGCATTGTATCAGTTGCCGGCGACCTTTCTGATCAGCGCGTCGAGCGACTCACCCCGTCCCAGCCGCAACTTTTTACGCAGGCGATAGCGGTTGGTATTGACACTGTCGGGCGTCACGTTCAGCATCTCGGCAATTTCCTTTGCACGCAGCCCTATGCTGATGTATGCGCACAGCCGGAGGTCGTTCTCCGTAAGATCCTGACACATCTCCTTCAATTTAACGAAAAAGCCGGGATGCACGGCATCGAAGTGAAATTTGAATCGCGACCACTCATCATCGTTCTGCAGGCTGCTCTTAATGGCATTGTTCACCTGATCCACATATTCATGTGGAATCTTTCCATTGTCGTAGTAACGTTTGGTGATGTCGCTGATTTGCTGCAGCACCTCGTTTTTGTTGGCCAAGAGCAGTGTGGAGGAACTGATCTCGCAATCCTTGTGCTTGATGTCATTCTCAAAATTCTTCAAGTTCATGTTGTAGATCAGCGTCTCCTGACGGAGCGAATCGCGCAGCTGCCGGTTCTCCAGCTCGCGCAGCTTATAGCGCTGACGGAACCAAATCGCCACGATGACCACGATAAGGCCCACGATGATGACGAGAAGCAACGCCAAGTACATGTAGTTGCGGCTGATCTCGGCGTTCTTCTCCAAGAGCCTCATCTGATCGTTTTGGCGGGCAATCACCTCCCGGGCCACCGCCTTGGGCACCTCGCGTTTTTTCAGTTCTTTCTCGTTGCGCTCATAATAGTATTGGTAGCGTTTCAGACAGGCATAGGCCTCCCGGTCGTAGTGCAGTGCTTCCCATGAGCGCCATAGATACTTATAGAGATCAGCCATAAACCGCTCATCGTCCACACCTTCCTGTCGTGCCACTCTGCTGAGCAAGGCTATGGTCTCGGCGTATCGGCCCTGCTCATACAGCACGCGTCCCTTTTGAATGTTCACCAAAGCCGTGAAGAGTACATTTCCACGCCCCTGACTCCTGATCACCTCCAAGGCCCTGTCTACATAGACCATAGCACTGTCCAATTGTCCGGCAGCCATGCAAGCCATGGAAATACACGACATCGACTGGATGGTCATGGCCCAGTCGTTGGCACCCGAGGCAATGGATTTGTGATAGAGCGCAATGCTCTTGGGGCCAGTGGAGAGCTGGGCGCGGAAGAAATAGATACGGTTGAGGGGCAATCCGGCTGCACGATAAGCCGCTTCGGCAGAATCAAGCTCCACTGCAGCCTGATCAGTGATGTCGATATCCAAATAGAGCTGGGCCATCAACAGGGAGGCATTACCTTTGTAGAAGCTGTCACCTGTCTTTCTGAACACCGCCTCGGCCGACCGTCCGAGATGGTAGCATTTCAGGTAGTTGCCCAAACGCTCATAGTTTCCGGCCAATTGGTAGTTGATGCAGGCATTGTCGTATTCATAGGCTGCCGACGAGAGTCGACGGGCCTCGCAGAGCAAAGCGATACACGCTTTAGGATTGGCGCTCATCTGTCCCATTCTGACCCGCCAGTATATCGCCCTGGCCTTGAGTTGCTTGTTGCCGCGCCGGCGCGCTATGTCGTCAAGACTGGCCACCAGCCTGCCGTCGGCCCGCTCACGCTGATTGCGCAAGTCTAAGGTATAGAGTTGAAGGGCGATACGGTCAAACTCCTCGTCGATCGGACGAAAATGATAGCCTACAGAGTCTGACGCATAAACAGAGGCGGAACAGAACCAAGCTGAAAAGAATAGAACGAACATCACAGCGCGCCGTTCTCCACGAGTAGACTGCAACAGTCTGAATAAAATCTTCATGCCAAAACTTCTCATAGAAAGAGACAAATTTAACAAAAAGACACCAATCGAGAAGACCTTTCAGATTTTTTAACGTCTATAACCATGTCGGAGCAGGAAATCGACCTCCCCCACTCCGTTGTCATGATGAATGAAAAACGGCGATAGCAAGCCGGATGACGACTTGCTATCGCCCGATGGCAAAGAAAGATATCCTCGGGTCTACATGACCGTCAACTTGTTGAAAGGCTTGAGAAGTTCAAACAGCTTTTGGCGGATCGTCTCAATACCACCTTTCTCATCCGACTCTATGTTGAGCGGCAGCACTGGATCGTGAAGGCTCTTTCGGAGCAGGAACCAACCCCGCTCATCATCGTTTGCGCAACTGACGCGAACGCCCTCATAGTTGGGACTGACCACCGTCCATCCGCCAACGGCCGAAGCATGCTCCGCCAACCAGTCAAGAACTTTCTGCCCATATTCCATCACATGGTCATCATCCACTCTGAACCTGATCTCTGTGCTTTCTTCAGGCTGCCGCAGCGAGGCGATAAGGTCATCCAATTCCCTGCCCTCCTTTCTCAGGCGCGCAGCCTCGACGATCAGCTTCGCCACAAGAAAAGCACCATCGTCGAGGAAGAAGTTCTCACGTAGCGCGCAGTGCCCCGACGTCTCAATGGCCAGCCAGCACTCCTCGCCCAACTTGTTGAGCCGCAAGCCTTCGTCGATGACATTCTTGTAGCCCCTCCTGAAACGGTGGTGCCTGCCGCCATGCTGCTGGATGAAATCAGCGAGCCCGTCGGAAGTCACACTGTCGGTGACCACCGTGCTACCAGGATGCTCCTTCAGCACGACAGCCGCGATGAGGGCAATGAGCGCGTTGCGGTTGACCGGCTCACCGTTGCGCAGCACAATGGCAGAGCGGTCTACATCAGTGTCGAAGATGATTCCTAAGTCGGCCCGGCTGTTCACCACCGCCCCGCAGACAGACGCCATCGCCTTCTTGTCTTCAGGATTCGGAATATGGTTGGGGAAGTGTCCGTCGGGATCGGTAAACTGACTGCCCTCCGTGTGGGCGCCGAGCTCTTCCAGCACGTCGACAAAGAAACCTCCGCTACCATTCCCCGCATCAACAATGATGTGCATCCCCGCGAGAGGCCTGTTGTAGTCAGCGGCCTTTACCCCCGAACGAATGTAATCCACCAAATGCGACTTGTAGCGGCTCATGAAATCCAATTCCACGCATGTGCCTCCATTCTTGGGGGCAGGCAGGTCGCCACGCCCGGCCATGCCTAAGATCTCAGCGATATCGCCTTTCTCCAAGCCACCATCCCGGGTGAAAAACTTGAATCCATTGCGATTGAAAGGCAGGTGGCTCGCCGTGATCATCACACTGCCCGCAACGGGATGCTTGTCGTCTACCGTGGTCATAAACATGGCGGGAGTGGAAGCCATTCCGCAGTCATAGACGGTAGCCCCCGTCTCCACTGCTCCACGGATGAAAGCCTCTTTGAGCATAGGCCCGGAGAGGCGGGAGTCGGTGCCTATGGCAATGGCAGAGCCACCGTCCACGGAGTGATGGGCCAGCCATCCGATGAAGGCCTTGGCAATGGCTGCCGTCACCTCAGGCGTGATGTTTACGGTCTCTCCGGGCACTCCTTCCAGCGCCACGCCACGAATGTCGGAACCGTTTTGTAGTTTTTTCCAGTCCATAGATTGTTGTTAATAAGTTGATTGGATCGTAAAAATACACAAATAAAACGACACGACCAAGAACTTTCTTGAATATCTGTCAGGTCATCAAAAAAAACGGCACGCTTCAACGACCGGGCGGCCCGTCGCCAACGACGGTTGGAGGAGGAAGAAAACAGCTGCTGCAAAAAAACGGGGGCTACGCCAAAGCTCAACTTCGGCGCAGCCCCTTTATGATAGAGAGGTTTTGGGAGGTTACAAAGTAATCTTCATCGTGCGTACCTGCTTGCCACGGGTCAGCTTAACCAGATAGTTGCCCAGAGGCAGGTTTCCTGTCAGATAAGTGCCTGTACCCATCCGGCTCATCGGCATCCGCTGCCCGGCCATAGAATAGAGAGCCATGTCGTCGTAGTCGCCATCGACCGTCAGCACACCGTTCTTCACGCTGATCCTCAGATCAGATCCGGCAACGGTACGGATGCCATCAGCGGCAGTCACCTCAAAGTCAATGGTGCTCATCTCTGTTTCTCCACTGGTGTAGACAGCCCTCACGCCAGCCGTGTGCATGCCCACGCTCAGATTGGAGAAGCTGTAAGTGGTAGCGTTGGTCTGTGCCATCAAGTGGTTGTCGAGATACACCTTGAATTGTCCCTCGGGGGCAGGCGAGCGGCGCGCGCCTTCGCTGCGCATCAGAATATTGCTCTTATCGGTATAGCCAAAGCTGATATCGTCGATACTGATGATATGAGCGCCATAGCCCGTCTCGTCCTTGGGCGTGATCGTACGGATGGCCACATACTTGGCAGCAGCCGGAATGTCGTAGCTGTAGAACTGATAACCCGACGTGTAAGCCATGCTAACGCTGTCGATGCGCACAAAACTTTCCGGTTCGGCATCAGAAGTAGAATAGCGCACCTCGAAGATGTCGGGCTGGCTCCACGGACTGAAAGTCTGGGCATAGAAGTTGAACTTGAAGTCGTTCTTGAAGTAGAGCTTAGGCGTGATGATCCAGTCGTCTTCATCTGCACCATAAGCCGACCAGTCTTGCAGACATTTCTCCCCACTGTACGGTCTCAGAGCATCATAATAGTCTGCCAAAGTATAACCCGCTTGAGGATAAACCTTATAAGGATTCATCACCATATACGCCATCGCCGCGAATTCGTTGGGCCATGGATCCACTCCTTCAAACGTGAATCCGCCCGTTTCAGCTCCATCGCCATCGATATATTGCCACCCTATTGCGCCCGGAGAATTGACAGCGAAGTCATCGTGACTTTCAAAGTCATCAAAGAACACATCGGGATAGTTCCACATCAGCACGCGGTCGACACCGGTCTCTCCAGGCTCCATCATAAGGTTGAAAGGTTGTACGCGATTCTCATGCAGCAGGAAGTTGAACGTGAAGTCATCGCTGCCATTAATGGTGACCGTAGTATCTTTGCCGACAAATCCGCCGAGCGCGATCATGAGATCATAATTGGTCTTCCATACATTGTCAAAGACGATGTCACCATTCTCATTGGCCTGAGCCTGATAGACATGCTGTCCTCCACCCGTGATGAGGGTCGCCTGTGCACCATAGGCCTCGTTGTCGGGTGTATCTGTGGTCAGGTGGATGCGCACCTTTGCATAGGTCTTGCAACCAATGCTGTCGCTGAAAGCAGGAACAGAGAGGATATCGCCGGTGTAGACAGCCTTCACTGCATAGATATAACTACCTTGATCGTGGCCGGTCCAGTTCTGCTCAGTGAACGAACGTTCTTTCTGCCCTGTGGCGATGGTTGCCCATTGGCTCTCATCGGCTTGTGTGGCAGGAGTCAGGCGATAGACATTGTAGCGCACGCGGTCCTGTACGGTCTTGAAGGCTTCGTTTCCGGTATCGCCGGCAGCCTTGGACTCTATCTCAGAATGGCTGAGTTCAATAGGGCATGTTGCCTGTTCAGCAGGTTTGTAGCCGAAGTGCCCAATCCGATTGACATCAGCAGAATCTTCCTTTACCGTGTAGGGAGCTGCGACGGGACGCATCAGGAAATTGTGGTGAAGCTGATCGCTCGACTGACTTTCCAAGTACCAGAAGTTGCCTGATGTGTAGTCGTTCGTAAAGCAGTTGACGCCCTCTTGGAAGGGATACTTCTTACTGTCGCCGGCACCATCAATGGCAATATTCATATACTGCGAGCCGGAAATGGCGATGTAGTAGCCGTTAGGACAGTCTACGGGAGCAGGCAATGTATAACTCGTCCATTGGTCATCGACAACAGGCACATAAGTATTCTCATAAAGTACCTTATTCGTCGGCAGGCCGTTTGCATCGAGGTCGAAGATGCGGAGAGCAACGCTGTAGTGGGTGAGAGTGGCGGCGCCACAGAGGTAGAACTTCACGCCGAATACCTGTGCGGGATTCTTGCGCACCACACCGAAGGCACAAGTAGAAGTGGGATCGCTAATACCGACAGACGTTGTGATGGTTCCGTCGTCAATACGATCCTCCACGGGGTCGTTCATCGGAGCGTTCCATGTCACGTTAAGTGCATTGGCAGCAGAGTCCACGTCCACCTTCACGTTATAAGGAGCTTTAATATTGTCTTCGAGCGTAACGTTGAGATTCTGGTCTGCATTCACGTTGAGCGTGGAGCTATAACTGAGCAGTTTGTTCTTCGTTATGCTGATGGCATAGTTGCTATTCTCGGGAACGCCACTGATATTAAAGCTGCCGTCGGCGGATGTCTGAGCGGAGAATTCCTTATAGCCTGTGATTTCCACATCGGCGCCTTCCACCGGATCACCGGCAATATCCTTCACCATTCCTTTCACTGTGTGCAGTGGCAGAGCCTGGAGATCAAAGTTCTTTGTAGTCGTCTCGAGTTCAGTAATATCTGCTGTACCATTGGTGTCATAATAACCCACAGCACTGACAATGACATTTGCTGTACCGGCAGGCAGATAGTTCAGCCGATAATTGCCCTGGGCATCGGTGACAGCGGTAAATTGTCCATCTTCAGTCCGCACAAGAGCGCCTTCAACGGGCTGTCCATTGGCGGTTACCTTACCAGCGAGATAACCCTCGTGGTCCTCGCTGATGATGACATCTTTTATATTCATGCTGTAACCGGCCATATAGGTGCGGTAGAGGAGACTCACATTGTATTCGCCTTCATCCATAACGGGCAGGTTTGCACGCAAAAGGGTGGGCTGATCGGTATTCAGTTCAAACTGTGCGATACTGTCCTGCTCTTGGATGGTGTTGCCTTCGCCAAAGCCAACCGCAATGATCTCCGTGACCTTTGCACTTCCAGGCTTGGCGGTGAAGACCATCTTATAATGCTTCCCGCCCAGGAAGTGAATTCTCGGCGAGATCATCCAGTCGGCACATGTCCACTCGTCGTAAGGATAGCCGATAGATGCACCACCGAAGGACCAGTTGGAAGGTTCCTGCCAAGTGAAATTAAAACCGTTGCCGTCAGCATCGATCAGCGTCCAAAGATTGAAGTTCTCTTTGGAGTTCATCAGGGTGTCGGGTATCTCAAAGGCCGGACCGAGGATTTCCTCATTCGACACAGCCTTCTCGCTGCTGTATCCACCAGCCTTGGCTATAATACTATAGGTATAGCGGTTCATCCGCGTGATGTTGTCGTCCGTGAAATTGGTGCCAGCATAATCGGTAGCCACCTTCACGCTGTCGGGGAGACGGAGGATCTCGTATTTCAAGTCGGCCGTATTGATATATCCGCCCGTCTTGCCTTTAGTGGGAGCAGTCCAGGTCAGCACGCCGTCACTACCATCTGCTTCGAGCTGCACATCTGCAGGAGCTTCAGGATTATCGGGGCCGATAAAGGCTGCGGCTGAGGTGCGGTCGCCACGTCCCATGTCGTTATAAGGAATAACCTTGTAGCTGTAGTAGCCACGCGCTGTCAACGTGTTGTCGGTCCAAGTCTGCTCACCGCCAATGACGGGATTGTCGAAGCATGCCACCTCTACTCCGTCGCGGAAGACGACAACAGAATCAAGATCTTCGAGTGTACCACCACGCCCAAAAGTCTTGGAGGGATTGGTCCACGAAACAGTAGCCGAGAGAGCGCCGTTTGCTCCTGGTGTCACCTTCAGATTCTTTACCTTGGCAGGAGCGCTGGCCTCAGCGGCGATATACGGAATCACAATACCGTCAAAATTTCCGGCGGTCGTGATCGTGTAGCCGCTCGTAGCGTAAGGCAACTCTGAGACATGCGTGCAGTGACCTGTATTCTTGTCGATCTCCAACAGCTCATAATGCCTGCCGTAATAGGTATACATACGAAAATAGAGTTCGTTGGTCTCATTGTCGAAGAAGAGGCAGTTGTTCATATACATATAGGCCTTGTCGGGATTGTAGTCCAACGGTGCAATATACTGACAGACGCCTGTAGAAGTGTTGATCTTGTAGAGACCACCCCAATAGCTCACACCGTACATCTCTCCGTCATAATTGACAGCAATGGCATTCATAAGGGTATGAAAGTTATCATTGCTCTTGGCAGGTTCGGGCTCGTCTGTGAAAGTGAATTCACATACTTTGGAGATGACACCGGTCTCAAGGTTGATCTTCGAGAGGCCCGAGCCGGATTGTAAGCCATTGAGTCCGTACATTGTCTGCGACTGAGCGTCCCAAGCCAAGTGGCAAATAATGGGTCCCTGCTGCACACCTCCATAATCCACAATGGTCTTTATACCCTTCGAGTCGAGATCGAGAGAGTAGAAGCCATTGGACTTATATCCATCCTGATTCTGGGTATAGTCCAAATAGTAATACTTGTCATCCAGCATGTAGCTGGCACTGACATTGTCGCAATTGACCCCCTGCACCAGCTGGATGTTGTCTACCGTGTCCGACTTGATGTCAAACGTATAGACACCTTGCCCCGAACCGGGATCCGAATCGGAGAATCCGTAAGCTGTCTTTACTTCCTGCCCGTTGGCGGTGGCGCTGCCTATGAGCGACAGCGCAGCGAACAAGAGCCACATGTGTGATTGTTTCCTCATAATAAAACGTTTTGGATGTTAATCAATTCTTCATTTGCAAATATAACCATATTATGAATAAAATGACGAAAAAATGGCACAAAAAAGGGTCTTGTTAGATTTTGTCTATACTATTTTGAAGCTCAAAACTATCATTTTGTTCGCAAGAAGAGAAATAAAATGCTATCTTTGCAACGAATAGAAAGAGCCCAAATACGATGTTTGTGAAAGGAAATAAACCTGACTTTCGGCATGAACCAAGAGATGTCAGCTACATCCATAAGAAATATCCAACAACATAAATAATACGCGAGAATATGAAGAAACTCATTACTTTGAGCGCGCTGTTAGGACTGTCCATGAGCCTTCATGCGCAGCAGACTTGCTTTTCTACTGACTTCGAGCAAGGGATGCCCGAAAGTTTCACTCTGTACGACTTAGACAGCCGTACGCCCTCTACAGATATGGCCAACCTGGGCTTTGCCGTGGGCACGCCATGGATCGTCACTTTAGAGGAAGGCACCAATAACCATGTTGCCATGTCTACATCCTGGTATAAGAATGCCGGACAAAGCAACGACTGGATGGTGACGGGAGCCATCAATGTGACAAGTGAAAAGGCTGTGGTGAGCTGGCGCTCGAAAGCCTACGACAAAACCTATCGCGACGGTTTCTCCGTATATGTGTTCACATCTTGGGCTGACGTAGAGGCCCATTCCATCGACAATCCTGTACTCAAAGTGAGCAAAGAGAATGCCGACTGGACCCAACACTGCATCGACTTGAAAGCCTACAACGGCCAGACGGTATGGATCGCCTTCGTCAACGATTCGAAGGACAAGTCTGCTCTCCTGCTTGACGACCTCTTCGTTGGTCTCCCTTCCAAGGTGGGACTCACCATAGACCTTCCCCGCTGCTACGACGGCTATGGCCACATTCCACTCTCCGGAACCGTAAATGCCACTACCAACTCTTCTGTAGATGGATTCACCGTGGGGTTTGATGCCGGAGAACAGCACTTCGAGCAAACTTTCAACAACAAGGTGGCACAGGGAGAGACGTTCACCTTCACCCTCAGTGACTCGCTCCTGCTCGACAAGTTCGCCACCACCGACTATAGGGCTTGGGTGAAGAGCGACAACGACACTGCCTCTGTTACCGGACGGGTGTCGGCCTTCCCTTGGCGTATCGTAGCCGAGGAGGTCACCGGCACGTGGTGTGGCTATTGTGTGCGTGGCATCGGTGCGCTCCGCTATATGCGCGAGAACTACCCCGACGGCTTCATCGGGATCGCCGTCCACAACGACGGGAACCGGCACGTACCCGACTCCATGGCCATTCCCGGTGAGGAATATCTCAACGACATCTTCTCCCGCATGGGAGCATCAGGCTTCCCTCATTCCGGACTGATGCGTAACATTTTGTATTGGGGCGACCCAGCTGAAATACCTGACCAATACACTTATATCAAAGGATCCACGGCTAACTACACAGGCGTGGGCCTATCAGCCAATTACAATGCTTCGACGGGTGAAATCAATGCAGCGACAGATGTGTATTTCGCCAAAAACTACAAAGATGCCGACTTCCGGCTGGGCTACGTGGTGGTGGAAGACAGCGTTCACCGCACCCACGCCGAGACGGGAATTCTGAACGACTACTGCGGTTACGACCAAATCAACTATTATGCCGGGGGTGGCATGGGACCGATGTACGGCTTCGAAAACATGGGGCAAGTGCTGAATGCCGACACGACCTGGTTTGAGGATGTGGCACGTGGATTGCTGACCGAATTCGGCGGCTTCGCCGGCATCATTCCGTCTCAGATCAAGGAAGGCGACAGCTATCACTACGACTTTAGCGCGGCACTGCCCTCCACAGTGCTTAAACCAGAGAACGCCAGTCTCGTCGCCTTGCTCATTGACAAGGACGGTGTCGTCGTGAATGCCGAAAAGTCGAGATTCCACATCACTTCAACGGGTATCAGTAATGTAGACCGCCAGCCACAGCATGAGATCTACTACACGCTCTCAGGCCTCCGCCTCTGCGGTAAGCCCACAAAGCACGGTGTGTACATCGTCGGTGGAAAGAAAGTGATGCTCTGATAATTCACCATTTATTGGTCTCCCTAAATGTGGACATTTATGCCGGGAGGCATATGGAGGCCCGCCGGGAAGCATATGGGGGCCCATTAGGAGGCATATGGAGGCCCACCGGGCGACATTTGGGGGCCGGTACTCAGACACAACTTTGAGGACTGTTATTTCATCCAATCATAAAACAAGGGGAGCAGAACCGCTTGTACGACGATTCTGCTCCCCCATTGAAAGACTATCACCTACGATTATAACAGTTCGGGCAACTGCCACAGTTTGCTGCCATTGCTGCCCTTGATGAGAATGTAGCGGCCCCGCGGCTTGTCGGCCGTGATGCAGGCTTTCACCTCGTCGACGTTGTGGAACTTGCGGAAGCTGCCATCCGTTTTCCCAAACTCATCTCCCACCAGCCATACGGTTTCGAAATCCATGGTTTTCAGCAGGTCGACGATGCGCTGATGCTCTGTGGCCGAGGCTTCGCCCAATTCGAGCATGTCGCCGAGGATCACCATCTTGTGGTCGCCGTCGATAAGTCGGAAGTTCTCCAATGCGGCCTTCATACTCGTGGGGTTGGCATTGTAGGCATCCACCACGAGGCGGTTGTCTTTGGTCACGGTGAGCTGGGAGCGATTGTTGCTGGGCACATAGTCGCGCAGGGCCTCGCAGATGAGCGTCGGCTCGACGTCGAAATACAAGCCTACGGCAATGGCAGCTAACATATTGTTGATGTTGTAAGCTCCGATGAGCTGCGAGCGTACTTCGTATTCCTGACTTGCGGAAGGCGTATGGAGACCGGACTGCCAGGTGAAGTTGAGAAAAGGCGTACAACTTTGCACAGATCCCGTCACCACGGCCTCATGGTCGGCGCCGCCGGAAGCATAGGACACCACTTTCTGGAAGTTTCTCTGCCCGGCCATCTCCAATAGGTCGGGATCGCCGCTGTTGAGGAAGAGCTGGGCGTCGTGGGCTGCGAGGAAGTCGTAGAGCTCGCCTTTGGTGCGCTTCACACCCTCAAAGGAGCCAAAGCCCTGCAGGTGGGCACGTCCCACATTGGTGATGAGTCCGCAGGTGGGCTCCACGTAGTCCACGAGTTTTCGGATGTCACCGGGATGCGAGGCGCCCATTTCCACCACTGCGATCTCATGCTCCGGGCGGAAGGTGAGCAGCGTGCGCGGTACACCCACATCATTGTTGTAGTTGGCCTCAGTGTGCACCACGTGGTACTTCTTGGCCAATACGGCCGAAATCAATTCCTTGGTGGTCGTCTTGCCATTTGTTCCCGTAATGCCGATAACGGGGAAGGAGAACTGCCGGCGGTGCTCCCGTGCCAGTTCCTTATAGGTGGTCAGCGTGTCATCGACCAGGATATACCGGCTGTCGCCCTCGGGGACATATTCCTTTTCGTCCACCACGGCATAGGCACAACCTTTCTCCAAGGCATTGGCGGCAAACTTGTTTCCATCAAATGAAATTCCTTTCAAGGCGAGGAAGATGGAACCCTGCGGACAGTTGCGGCTGTCGGTGGTGAGCTGTTGTCCGCACTTCAGATAAAGATGGTATAATTCACTTATCTCCATTGTTGCAGTATTTTTCTGCAAAAGTAGTGCAAATCGAGTGAACGACAAAACAAACCCGTTTGTTTTTTCAGATCTGCATATCTCAAGACAATTACAAAAAGAACAATGCGTTATTCATGTTCGGCATCTGCTTTTTTCCATTGCGACATCAGCGTATAAGCTCCCGAGAGGACTACGGTCTCAGAGGGAGAGAGGCCGGAAACTATCTCGGTGAAGCCGCCTGAGGTCTGTCCTGCTTGAATCCGGCGAGGAGTGAAGACCGTCTGCCCGCCCTTCTGCTGCGCCAGAAAGAGATATCGGCGATCGCCATCAGCTGCTAAAGCCTCGTTGGGCACGGCCAGCCGCCGCGTGCCGGTAGAGCGGAGGGTGGCCGTGACATAGGCTCCAGGCACCAGCCGCTGCCGCGAAGAAGTGATGGCTACGCGTACATGGACGGCCCGGTTGTCACCGTCAAACATATTGCCCACCGATACCACCTTGCCCTCATAGCTGCCCGGTGCCGACTTGGTGGTCAGCACCACATGGCTTCCGGAGGTCACCTTGTCCAAATCACTTTCATAGACCAGCACGTCGGCATAGATATGATCGGTGTTGACGATGGTGAAGAGCGACGACTGCGGGTCGGCATACTGTCCCACCATGGCGGCCACCGTCTCCACGGTGCCATTGATCGGACTCTTCACGGCAATGGCATCTACCGTGCGGCCTGCTTTCACCGCGTTCAGACTCACGCCCAAGAGGGAGAGCTGACGCCCCGTGACGTTGAGTTCACCTTGCAGCTGGCGGTATTCTGAGGTGATCTGCTGGAAGTCCTTGCCTGAGCCTATCTTGGAAGCATAGAGCGATTTTTTCCGCCGATACTCCTGCGCCACATAGCTCATGCGGCTGCTTGCCGCGAGATAGCGTCCTTGCAGGTCGAGCAGATCGGGATGACTGACGAGGGCGAGCGTCTGACCACGCTTCACCCGCTGGCCTTCCACAACGAAGATGCGTTTCACGTTGGCTCCGATGGGCGAAGCCACGCTGGCCTCGCTCTGGGGCGTGACGCGCAGTGTGCCGTTGGCCCTCACCTCTGCTGCAAAGAGCTGCGGAGTGGCCTGTCCCATCGTGATATGCTCTTGGGCTACAACCTTGTCGTCGAGGGCGAAGGTTTCCGATTCTGGCACTGTCTGTTCTTCAGCTGTGTTCTTGTTGGATTTGTTGCCGCACGAGAGCAGAAGCACCGTGCAGAGGAGGAGGGAGAATATGTTGGTTTTCATTGTCTTATTCTGTTTAATTGTTGTATGGATCATTAATAATAGATAAGGTTGTATTTCGACTCAAGGAGCTTGGTGAGCGTTTCCACATAGCTCATCTCTGTGGAGAGCGCGTCGTCGACAGCCTGTATAAAGTCAAGGTAGCCCACACTTCCCGCTTTGTATGACATGGCAGCCATGCGCCGCTGTTCTCTGGCGAGGGGGAGTGCGTGCTGACGATAGTAGTCGGTGCTCTCGCGGTATTTGCCGTAGTCGGCCATCAGCGTTTTTCGTCTGTTAGCCAATTGGCGGGCAGCGTCCTCAGCATTGGCCTGCGCCTGCTCGGCAGCGATGCGTGCGGCTTTCACCGTGGCCTTGCCGGATCCCACGGCGATAGGGATGCTCAAGCCCACCTGCCAGGCATAATAACCGTTGCGGCTGCCGATGCGCTGGGTACCGGCCTCCACGAAGAACTTAGGGAGCCGCAGCGCCTTTGCCTCACCCACAGCAGCCTCGGAGAGCCCCATCAGCTGTCGACCTAATACTGTTGTGGGATGCTCGGCTTGGCCTATCAGGCGGGAGGCGTCGAGGTGCTCATCCATATCTGAGGCAGCATAGACGGTATCGGCCGACAGCCAACGGCTCAGGTTGAGGTGGGCTGTCTGAAGATCTTTTGCGGCCTCGCGCAGAGCCAGGCTCACCTGCTGACTGCGGTTGAGTGCTGTCTGATATTCCAGCAGAGAGATATCCTGGGCATCGTAACGCAACTTGGCCACATGGGAGAAGTCGGCATAGAGCGAGTCCATGCGCAGCATGTTGTCATACCGCAGGCGGGCGGCATAGTCGTTGATATAGTCGGCGCAAACTTGTCGGGAGAGTTCTCTTTCTCTCACACCGGTCTCGGCCTGTGCCACGGCAGCCTGCGCCTTCAGTCTGCGACGCATACCGGCAGCTCCGAAGGGATCGAGGTTCTGCCGGACACGGGCCAAGGTGTATACGGCATCATTGTTGTGGCCGATCTCCTCTCCTCCTCCACTGAGTTCCAAGTCGCCAAACGCATGGGCCGAATGGGTGAGCGTTTGCGCCTCGGCGGCCTGCAGCCGGCTGGCCCGGAGGGCGGGATAGTCACGGCGGGCTTTGACGAGGGCTTCGTCGAGCGAGATGCGTTGCTGGGCCTGCAGGGGAAGAATGGAAGCCGCGACGATGATGGTGGTAAGGGTCTTTCGCATAAGGTTGGGGGTTTGGGGGTTGTTGTTGCTTTGTTTTCGTCCTTTCAGCACGGCATACAGTACGGGCAGCAGCACCAGTGTGAGCATGGTGGAGGTGAAGAGTCCTCCTATCACTACAGTGGCCAGCGGACGCTGCACCTCTGCGCCTGCCGAAGCGCTGATGGCCATGGGCAGGAAGCCCAGCATGGCCGCGGCGGCGGTAAGCATGATGGGGCGCAAACGTTCGTGGGTGCCACAATAGATGCGGCGTACGATATTGCTCATGCCTTCTTGCTCAAGTGCGTTGAAGCGGTTGATGAGTACCAGTCCGTTGAGTACGGCCACGCCGCTCAACACGATGAATCCCACACCGGCTGATATACTGAAAGGCATGCCACGCACCACGAGCGCGATCACGCCGCCGAGGGTGGCGAGGGGCACGGCCACATAGATCATCAGGGCCTCAACCACCGACTTCAGCGCGAAATAGAGCAGCAGGAAGATGATGACGAGGGCCACGGGCACTACCACGGCCATGCGCGAGGTGGCTTCCTGCAAGTTCTTGAAGGAGCCATCGTAAGTGATACGGTAGCCGGAAGGCAAGGTCAGTTGGTCTTTTATGGCCTGGTCGATGTCGGCCACCACTGAGGCGATGTCGCGGCCGCGGGCATTCAAGCCCACATACACGCGACGTGAGGCTCCGTCGCGGGAGATCTGCATAGGCGCTGGCTGGTAATCGATGGAGGCCAACTCGCTCATGGGGATCTGATAGCCGTTGGGCAGATCCACCAACAGATCGCGCAGGTCGTTGATACTCCGGCGATCCTTGTCGTCGAGACGCAGCACGAGGGCAAATCGTTTCTCGCCCTCAAACACTTCTCCGGCATAGCCTCCGGCAAAGGCTGTACTGATATACTGGTTGAGCTTCTCCACGTCGAGCCCATACTGGGCCAGACGTTGCCGGTCGTATTTCACCGTGATCTGAGGCAATCCCGACGTGCGCTCCATGGCCACATCCTTGGCTCCGGGAATCTCGGAGATAATATGCTCTAACTTCTGGCCGATGGCATTGAGGGTGTCGAGATTCTCTCCGTACACTTTCACGGCCACGTCCTCACGGATACCGGTCATGAGCTCATTGGTGCGCAGCTCCACGGGCTGACTGAAGGCACAGGTGATGCCGGGAATCTGGGCGAGCCTGGCTTCGATCTTGGCGAGCAGTTCTTTCTTGTCCTTGGCTGTCTTCCACTTGCTCTTGTCTTTTTCCAAGATGATAAAACTGTCGGTGAAGTCCATTCCCATAGGATCGTTGGGCACCGCGGACACGCCGATGCGTCCGCAAACGGTCTTTACCTCGGGAAACTCTTTGAGCAACACGCGCTCCACTTCCGTCTCCCGCTTCACGGTCTCTGAGAGTGAGCTGCCCGGACGGAGGAAGAGCTGAAAGGCGATGTCGCCCTCATCTAAGCTGGGGATAAACTCGCCGCCCATGCGCTGGAAGAGTACCGCCGTGCCGGTGAATATGGCCAGCGTGAGGGCGATGACGGTGGTTTTGTGCTTCAGGGAGAAGCGCAGGGCGGGACGATAGAGCAGATACACGACGCGCATGATCCAACGGCTCAACTTCACGGTCTGATGCTCAGCCCAGCGCAGCCACTGCCAACGGCTCACGGTGGGACCATTGAGCACGGCGGTCATCATTGGCACGTAGGTAAGACAGAGCAGGATGGCTCCGGCAAGGGCGTAGGCAAAGGTGAAGGCCATGGGCTGGAACATCTTGCCGCTCACGCCCGAGAGAAAGAGAATGGGGGTGAAGACCAGCAGGATGATGATCTGGCCGAAGAAGGCTGAGTGCATCATTCCGCCTGCCGCCTTGCCAGTGAGCCTGTTGACGGTGGACTGGGAGATGGCGCTCTTGCCATAGCCGGTGGTCTTGAGATAATGTTCCAGCTCGTGCACGGTTCCCTCCACAATGATCACCGCTCCATCGACAATGATACCGAAGTCGATGGCTCCAAGGCTCATTAGGTTGGCCCACACTCCGGTGAGGCGCATGAGGATGAAGGCAAAGAGCAACGACAGGGGAATGAGCGAGGCGGTGATGATGCCACCGCGGATGCTGCCCAGGAGCACTACAAGCACAAACACCACGATGAGGGCGCCCTCTATGAGGTTGCGGGCGATGGTGGAGGTGGTGCGCTGGATGAGGTCGCTCCGGTCGAGGAAGGGCACAATGCGCACTCCGGGCGGCAACGTGCGCTGCACTTCGGCCACGCGCTTCTTCACATCGTCGATCACCTTGGAACTGTTTGAGCCCTTGAGCATCATGATGGCACCGCCCACGGCCTCGTGACCGTCTTGGGTGAAGGCGCCATAGCGCACCTGGCTGCCGTACTTCACGTCGTCGACAACGTCGCCCACCGTCACGGGCATACCATCGGGCATGTTTTTCACCACGATGTTTTTGATGTCGTCTATATTCTTCACCACGCCTTCTCCGCGGATGAAATGACTCTGATGGTCGCGCTCGATATAGGCGCCACCCGTGTTGACATTATTCTTCTTCAGAGCCTCGAAGATTTGGGCGATGCTCACGCCAGCGGCATTGAGCCGGTCGGGCGAGAAAGCAATCTCATACTGCTTGATGCTTCCGCCCATGGAGTTCACCTCTACCACCCCGGGGATCATCGACAACTGGCGGCGCACGGTCCAGTCTTGGATGGTGCGCAACTGCTGGGGCGTGTAGAGTGCGGTGTCGGCCTGCAGACTGTAGAGATAGATTTCGCCCAGTCCGGTGGTGATGGGTCCCATCTCGGGACTGCCCATTCCTTCGGGAATCTCCTCGCTGACGGTGCTTAACTTTTCCTGCACGAGCTGGCGGGGAAGATAAGTGCCCATATTGTCCTTGAAAATCACCGTGACGAGCGAGAGACCGAAGCGCGACACGCTGCGCACGTCTTCCACGCCGGGCAGGTTGGCCATGGCCATTTCCACGGGATAGGTGATAAACTGTTCGATATCGGTAGTTGAAAGATTTTGCGCCACGGTGATCACCTGCACCTGATTGTTGGTGATGTCGGGCGTGGAGTCCACGCTGATGGTCTTCATGGCCCAAAGTCCTCCAATGATAATGGTGACAACAAGCAGGGCCACCATCAACTTATGCTTGATGGAATATTCAATGATTTTTCTAATCATGCTGGGTAATAAAATTAGGTAATGGAGATAGGTATTCTTCCCACACGTACACGACGGCCCCATTAAAGCCAGGCAAGCGCACTTGGCACTTTGCTGGCGTTAATGAATCAGGGAAGAGAAAAAAATAGGAATTCACTTTAGAGCAGGTGGCCCACGAAGTCCGCTACTCTGCTGTATCCAGGACAGATAGTTTCGGTCCGGATGAATGGGATATGAACTATTAAAATGAATAGGCAATAACAATAGCCCCTGTGCCACAACCACAAAGCCTGCACTCCCAGGATGTTGAACGGGATACTGGGACTCATGACAGGAAGCCAACAATTTGGCGGCATCAGAGGCCAAATAGTGATGGACGTGAGACTCCGGCAATGGCTTGTCATGATTGGCGTGACTGCTGCATTCTGCCACCACAAGATACATCATCTCGCCATGATGGTGATGATGTATCCCTACGGCTACCATCGTCAGAAGGATGGCCAAGGCGGTCATGAATATGGACAGTCGCTTTTTCATTCTGCTACAAAGATACAAAGACTTTCTCAAACTTGGAAACATTACAAAAAAAAATTTGCGTATTTTCCCATTTTTTTATAGCCATGTAATTTGCAGCGAAGAAACAGCCAAGCTATCAATAAACTGAAAAGACCGGTCAAAAAACAGGGCTCACGGGAGCAGGTGGACAACCTTGCCGGCCGTATCACTCTCTTTTACAACTTGTTTCTAAACTCAGAAGGGCTCATGCTAAGCAGCTTTGCAAAGCATGCTATGATAACGGCAACAGGGTGGAGCTGGCATCAGCGGCGGCGACGGAAGAAGTTGAGTAGGCGCCGACAGAGCGCGCAGGGGGAGTATCTTGGACCATGGAACCGTAGTCCCCGATTCTTCCGACCGGGGGACTGTCGACCCAAGCCGTCTCCCAACCGACGGTCGAGCTCTTCATCGATCAGCGTTCTGATGGTCTCAAGAAGCTCGTAGCGGTCGTCCAAAAATTTCATGTTATGCTTATGACGTCGGTTGATCTTGTCATCTTGCTGATGCCTCATAGGGTGCGAGAGCTGGTTAATCCCAAATCTTTTCGGAAAGTGACAAGTCTTTGGGATCAAGATATGACGACTCTCTGCTCGCCGTCAGGACTGTCGCGCCCGTGACCAACTCCTCAACAGCAGTTTGTGGCGGCTGGTATGTTTTTCTTTTCATATGGATTGGAATAATGGTTATGATTGTAAAATCGAAATTCTCCGCCAGCCGCTTAGAGTGTTGCAGGGGAAATTTGGCAGGATTCCATTTCTGCGGCATTGGCGGAGATAGCAGAAGATATTGATTAAGTTAAAGAATGGGTTGGTAAACTTTGGCGACACGCGCCAAGTTTGCTTCGACGGCTAAAAATAAAATACTTCATAACAGATGCATTTTCAATGATTATTTCATTGCTGCAAAGTTACGACAAATAGACGATCATCCCTTATCGCTATCCGTCAAAAAAATATCTATATCGTGCGATCTGCATCTCCAAGACTTATCATTATTCGTCATACACAAGACGCAAATCACTCGTTACCAAAGATATAGCTATGATAGTTAGCCCGATCGCGGGCCCATCTTCCGTGGCGTTTGCCAGCTGATTGTGTGGCGTTTGCCACAATGGCTGGGCATCTGACAGAAAAAAATCCTACCATTATTATCTCCAGAGTCAAAAAAAACAAAGCCACACCGCTTGGGATTATCCAAGAAAAAAGTTAACTTTGCACCCAGACATCCACCCGAGAACCCTACTGTATGATGCGAATCGACCCTTACGACTGCCCCACCAAAACATCCTCCCACAGCCGAACGACGATCGTCTTCCGGCAACCGGCCACCCGCTCTTTATGGGGGCCGTTGAGCCTCATCCTCATCTTTTGCCTGGCGCTGACCTCCTGTGACAGAAGCGGAGGCGGCTCCTGCCGACAACCGCATCAGACCGTCGTCACCGACACGGCCACCCACGGTAAAACCATGGTGCAGCTGCTCGACGAATACGGGACGCAGACCGGCCAGCAACGGTTAGCTACGGCCAACCGGATTTTTGGCATCCTATACAGGGAAGAGTTTACCGACAGTCTGCTCAAGGCATGCCGCGAGACCCCGCCCGACAGTCTGAACCTCATGGTGTGGTACTGGGCCAGTGAGTATTTCTTTGCCACCCAGGACTACGACAAGGGGCTTCATTACGGCAAACAGGCTGTGCCCCTGGCCCGTCACAATCACGACCTGACGCTCAGAAGCGACTGCGAGCACATCACAGGCTTGCTCTATTTCCGACTGTCGGACTATATCCACGCTATCGAACACGTGCGCAAGAGCCTGGAAATCAGCCGCGAGATGGACGACAAGGGCCGCATCAGCAGTTCGCTCAACTCCTTAGCGGGCATCAGCCTCGTGGCAAAGCAACTGGACAATGGTGAAAAATACATCAGAGAGGCACTGAAATACAGCAGGCAGCTCAACGACTCAACGCGAATGGCCATCCAATACGGCATGGCTTCCGAAATCCATCACACCATGGGCAAAGACCGGCAGGCCCTAAACGACGCCCGACAGGCCTACGTCATCGACTCGGCACGTGGCAACAAGGCCAAAATGGGCATCCGACTCTCACAGATGGCAGCGGCCGAGCAGAGTCTGGGACGTTACGCCGACGCGGAGGCACACGTGAGGAAGGCCATGCCCCTGCTTGCCAAATCGGGCAACAACACCTCGCTCGCCGTGTGCCAAAACCAAATGGGGGAGCTGCTCTGCCACAAGGGTGTCCACACTGAGGCGGCCCACCACTTCGCCCAGGCTGCCAAGACTTTCGCGCAACTCAAGGACAAGTACAACGAGAGCAGGGCGCAGATAGGACTCTACGAGGCCTTGAAGGACAGCAACCCCAGGGAGGCGGCCCTTCATCTGAGACGCTACTCGCTGCTGAAAGACTCTATCTATCAGCACAACTTGGAGCAGGCAGTGAGCCAGTTCAACGTGAAATACAAGACCGAGGAACTGGCCCACCAGCGCGACCAGAACCAATTGGAGAAACGCTACAGTCTCATCGTGGGGCTCGTCCTGGTGGGACTGCTGCTGTTGGTCATCGCCTGGCTCCTCTACACCAGCAAGGTGCGCAGCCGGCACAACCGGCTCATGAAAAAGATGAGCCTGATGAGGGAACGCTTCTTCACCAACATCACCCATGAGTTTCGCACACCCCTCACCCTCATCATCGGACTGAGCGACGACCTCGCCAACGATGAGGAGTGCTCAACGTCGACGAAGAAGAAGGCACTCACTATCCACCGCCAGGGCAACAACCTGCTCCATCTCATCAACCAACTGTTGGATGTGGCCAAGATCAAGTCGGAAACTGGCAACGCCAACTGGCGCAACGGGGATGTCACGGCCTATCTGCAGATGATCGTCGACAGCTACAACGACTATGCCCGCAGCCGAAACATCGACCTCCACTTCATCGCCAAGGATACGGTGGTGATGGACTTCGTGCCCGACTATGTAAACAAGATCATGAACAACCTTCTGTCCAATTCTATGAAGTTTACGCCTGAATACGGAAAAGTGGGCGTCACGCTATGGCGTGAGGGAAACAGCCTGCGCATCGACGTCGTCGACAACGGGAAGGGAATAGACAAGGAGACGGCAGCCCACATCTTTGAGCCGTTCTATCAGGCAGAAACCGACACGCAGAACATAGGGACGGGAATCGGGCTTGCCCTCGTGAAACAATTGATCGACAAATTGGGAGGCACCATCAGTGTGGAAAGCCGGACGGGGCGAGGTACACTTTTCCAAATCGCTCTCCCCATCCATCAGGACATCAAACAAAAAGAGGAAAAGGAACAGCAACCCGAGACGGTCCCCGTCGTGCCACACCAATCCGAGACAATACCCACTGACAGTGGAGAGACTGGCAACGAATGCCGGATCCTCATCATCGAGGACAATCCCGACGTGGCCGCCTACATCGGTTCGCATCTCTCCGGCCAGTATGCCATCTTCTATGCTGCCAACGGCAGGGAGGGACTGGAGAAGTCGCAGTCGCTCGTTCCTGACCTTATCGTCACCGATCTGATGATGCCCGAAACCGACGGATTGGAGGTCTGCCGGCAGGTGCGTGCCAACGAGGTGACCAATCATATCCCCATCATCATCATCACTGCCAAAATCACCGAAGAGGAACGGCTCAAAGGCTTGGAGGCCGGTGCCGACGCCTATCTCACCAAGCCTTTCAACGCCGAGGAACTGCGCATCAGGGTGAGCAAACTGCTCGAAAGCCGCCGGTTGCTGCAAAAGAAGTACTCACGACTCATGAGCCAGGACAAGGACAACGAGGACGATAGTGAGCAGCCCTGCAAAGCCGACCTCCGTTTCCTCATCAAGGTGTCCGACATCGTCTTCACCCAGCTCAACGGCAACCACGAGACCAGCGTGCCGCTCATCGCCTCGATGATGTGCATGAGCAACAGCCAGTTCTACCGCAAAATGGTAGCCGTCACGGGCTCCACGCCAGTGGCATACATCCAGCGCGTCAAGATTAAGAGAGCCATGAAAATCATGGACGAGGACGACAAGATCAGCATGGCTGAAGTGGCCACTCGCTGCGGATTTGATGTCTATCCCAACTTTGTGCGCGCCTTCAAGAATGTCTGTGGCATCACGCCCACCGAGTACCGCAAAAAGAAAGGCCTCGAATAGGCAGGCGGCTCTCCCGCCCCGCTCTCCCTCGCTCTCGCCCTGCTCTCCAGCCTGCACCCCGCTCTCACTCGCCCTCGCCCTGCTCTACCTCGCCCTGCGCCCTGCTCTCCTGCCTGCACCCCGCTCGCTCTCCTGCGCCCCGCTCGCTATCGCCCTGCTCTCCCTCGCTCTCGCCCTGTTTTTTCTTTCGTTTTGTAAGCCGCTGTATCACAGCGGCCCCATCTCGCCCCCTCTCGCCCCCTTCCGCCCCCTCTCGCCCCCTCCGTCCCCTCCCGTCCCCTCCAGCCCTGCTCAAAAATATAGCTTGAAAAAACTTCAAAAGAAAAGCGTTTTTCCAATTAATATCGCTAAATTTGCAGGTTGTTCCCCCAAGCCTCATCCATTGCGCCTCAACGGAGAGGGAGAGGACAAAGACGAAGAATAAAAGAATATGCAACTAACCATCAACGCACGTGGCAAGCTCTTGTCGCTTGCCCAACCCATCGTGATGGGCGTATTGAACTGTACGCCCGATTCTTTCTATGCCGAAAGCCGTGTTCAGGGCGAAGACGCCATTGCCCGCCGTGCTCGCCAAATCCTTGACGAGGGCGGACAAATCATCGACGTGGGCGGTTGCAGCACCCGCCCCGGCAGCCAATCCTGCGACGAGACGACCGAAATGCAGCGTGTAAGACAAGCACTGAGGATTGTCAGACGCGTGGTGCCCGATGCCATTGTATCGGTCGACACCTTCCGAGCCTCCGTAGCCCGCATGGCCATTGAGGAGTTTGACGCCGACATCATCAACGACGTCAGCGAGGGGGCCGATACAGAAATGTTCTCTACCGTAGCCGCTCTCCACCGTCCCTATATCTACCAATCGGTACAGCCCACCATGGAAGGCATCGTGAAGAGCATGGCCGATGCCGTGGAACGACTCCACGACCTGGGACAGAACGACATCATCCTCGACCCGGGCTTCGGATTCGGCAAGGACGTCGACCAGAACTACGCCGTGCTCAACCACCTCGACCGCCTTCAGGTCTTCCGTCTCCCCCTGCTGATCGGTGTGAGCCGCAAGCGCATGATCCGCCAGCTGCTCAACATCACTACAGAAGAATCGCTCAACGGCACCACTGTGGTCAACACGCTGGCACTCGTCAAGGGTGCCAACATACTGCGCGTACACGACGTGAGACCGGCCGTGGAAGCCTGCCGGATCTATGCCAAGATGAACTCCGCCACCCACACCCACAAAGAATAGCCTATGCCCTTCGAATTTGGAATCAAGGATATCATCGACATCGTCCTCGTCGCCCTGCTCCTCTATTATATCTACCGCCTGATGAAGGAGAGCCGCTCGCTCAATGTCTTCATCGGCATCATGGTGTTCGTCATCGTGTGGCTCTTTGTCAGCCAAGTGTTGGAGATGCGGCTGCTTGGAGCCATCATGGACAAACTGGTGTCTGTGGGTGTCATCGGCCTCATCGTATTGTTTCAACAGGAGATACGCAAGTTTCTCTATTCCCTTGGGGCCCATCAGCGGCTGCGCGGCATCGTAAAGTTTTTCAACGGCTCGCGGGGCAAGAATGTCAAGTCCAACCACGAGGAGATCCTCGCCATCACCAATGCCTGCATGCACATGGCCCGAGGACGTGTGGGCGCGCTCATCGTCATTGAGCGCAGCACACCACTCGACGAAGTGATCGACACGGGCAGCGCCGGACAGGTCATCGACGGCATCATCAGCTATCGCCTCATCGAGAACATCTTCTTCAAGAACTCCCCACTCCACGACGGTGCCATGATCATCAGTAAGCACCGCATCAAGGCAGCCGGTTGCGTGCTCCCCGTTTCCCACGACGACCGCATCCCCAAGGAACTCGGCCTTCGCCACCGTGCCGCTATGGGCATCTCTCAGCAGAGCGATGCCATCGCCATCGTCGTGTCGGAGGAGACGGGCAACATCAGCGTGGCCATCAAAGGACAGTTCGGACTCCGCCTTTCGGCAGAGGAACTCGAAAGCCTCCTCACCCGCGAAATGGCCGACATGTGAAAAAAACAAGCCGACGGATCTTGAATACCAATTAATTTTCGTATCTTTGCACAGATAGGAAGTTGTAGCGGCCTGTTTGATTACTCGCCGCATTTGTTTATATGGTGAAATCTAAAAACATATTTTATAATACTATTTCATAGCTATGAGTTTACTACAGCAAATCGTTGCGCGCGCCAAAGCAGACAAGCAGCGCATCGTGCTCCCCGAAGCAGAGGAGGAGCGTACATTGAAGGCTGCCGACCGCGCCTTGGCCGACGACCTTGCAGACATTATCCTCATTGGTAACCCCACCCACATCAAGAAGCTCGCCGAAGAGTGGCAACTCACCCACATCGACAAAGCCACCATCGTAGACCCGCTCGTCAATCCCAAGAGCGAGGAATATGCCGCTGCGCTGGCCGAGCTCCGCAAGAAGAAGGGCATGACGATCGACCAGGCCCGCGACCTGGTGACGAAGAACAACCTCTACTTGGGCTGCATGATCATCAAGACGGGAGGAGCCGACGGTCAGATCTCCGGTGCGCTGAGCACTACGGGCGAGACCCTTCGTCCCGCTTTGCAGATCATCAAGTGCGCTCCCGGCATCAGCTGTGTCAGCGGCGCCATGCTGCTCATTTCAGAACATAAGGAATACGGTGAGGACGGTGTTGTGGTGATGAGCGACGTGGCCGTCACTCCCAACCCCACTGCCGACCAGCTGGCACAGTTTGCCTACTGCACGGCTGAGACCGCCAAGGCCGTGGCCGGAATCAAGCTGCCCATCGTGGCCATGCTGAGCTATTCCACCAAAGGTTCGGCCAAGGATGCCATCGACAAGGCCACGGGCAAGAGCGTGTATGTGATCGACAAGGTGGTCGATGCCACCAAACTGGCCAAGGAACGCTATCCGGAACTTCACGTCGACGGCGAAATGCAGGCCGATGCCGCTCTTGTGCCTGCCGTAGCCCGCAAGAAGGCTCCCCAGAGCAATGTGGCCGGCAGGGCCAACGTGCTCATCGTGCCCAATCTGGAAGTGGGCAACATCGGCTACAAACTCGTGCAGCGCCTGGGTGGCGCACAGGCTATCGGCCCGATCCTGCAGGGTATCGCACGTCCCGTGAACGACCTCAGCCGCGGATGCTCCGTCGAGGATATCTATTATATGATCGCCATCACGGCCTGCCAGGCCCAGGACGCCAAAAAGAACGCATAGCAGGAGGTGCGGCGTCCCCGCCGCACAATGATTGGCAGACAACCCTGTTCAGCGAGGACGCTGAACCTCCTACATAAACATTATTCATCAAAACAATACAATAAAAAAATGAAAGTACTGGTACTGAACTGTGGAAGTTCATCTATCAAATACAAGCTTTACGACATGGCCGACGAGAGTGTTCTCGCACAGGGTGGCGTGGAGCGTATCGGCATCGATGGTGCCTTCATCAAAGTGAAACTCAACAATGGCGAGAAGAAGAAAATCATGGCCGACCTGCCTACCCATAAGGAGGGTGTGGCCCTGGTGTTCAAAGTGCTGCTCGACCCTGAGATTGGTGCCATAAAGAGCCTCGACGAGATCGACGCCGTCGGTCACCGCATCGTGCAGGGCGGCGACCTCTTCGAGAAGAGTTGCATCGTCACTCCCGAGGTGGAGAAGGGCATTGAGAGCCTCATTGACCTCGCACCCGTTCACAATGCCGGTCACCTGCGTGGCATCCGCGCCGTGGATGCCCTGATGCCCAACGTGCCGCAGGTCACCGTGTTCGACAATGCTTTCCACAGCACCATGCCTCCCTACGCCTATCTCTACGCCGTGCCCTACGAGCTCTACAAGAAGTATCACGTGCGCCGCTACGGCTTCCATGGCACCAGCCACCGCTACGTCTCCCAGCGCGTGTGCGATTTTCTCGGTGTTGACATCAAGACGCAGAAAATCATCACCTGCCACATCGGCAACGGTGCCAGCGTGGCTGCCGTGAAATATGGTAAGGTGATCGACACCTCCATGGGTCTCACCCCCTTGGCCGGTCTGATGATGGGCTCCCGCTCGGGCGACATCGACCCCAGCGCCGTGACCTACATCATGGACAAACTGCACAAGACTCCCCAAGAGATGGCCGAATACCTCAACAAGGAGAGTGGAGTGCTGGGCATCACAGGCATGTCGTCGGATATGCGCGACATCGAGAATGCCGACAACGAGGGCAACGAAATGGCCCACTTGGCACTCCAGATGTACAACTACCGCATCAAGAAGTATATCGGTGCCTACGCCGCCGCCATGAATGGTGTGGACATCATCGTCTTCACTGCCGGTGTGGGCGAGAACCAGGAAGGCGTGCGTTGGGACTCATGCCAGGGATTGGAATATCTCGGCGTGAAGATGGACCGCGAGCGCAACCACTGTCGCTCTGTGGAGCAGATACTCTCTGCCGACGACAGCAAGGTGAAGGTCGTGATGATTCCCACCGACGAGGAGATTGTCATCGCCCGCGACACCGTGGAACTCGTTTCGCAGCTGAAGAAGTAGAGCACCTTGGCGCACCGCTGCCCGACGGCAACGGCAAACCACAGGGCCAACAAAGGGCCGGACTCCCATCAAGGAATCCGGCCCTTTTTCTGTCTGATGACGGCAATAAACCGTGCTGCCAATGATGAACGACGCATTGGAAATGACGCATTTCCTTCTCAATGCATCACCAAAGCCTTGCGCACTTTCATTCCTTTCTTGATAATGTATGTACCCGGGGCAAGCCTCTTCAAAGCCTCGCTCCCGCTGCTGTATGCGCCGACCAGCACGCCGTCGAGGCGATAGACCCGACACAGGCCGTCGTCCACACCTACTTCCCTCACACCGGTGCTCACACGGTTGAAACTGAACGAACGGAGCGTGTAGGTGATGATGGCCTCGCCGGACGTGGTGTGTTCCGCACCGTAGGGCAGGATGCCAAAATAGTAGATGCCGTCGTTAGGAATCGTATAGGTTGCATGGGCGGTCACGGCATCGCCCATAAGGTCGCCGTCGCGAAGCAGTGGAATGTTGAAGCTGTCGGGCAGGTTCACCGTCGAAGCCCACACGGCCATGCCGATGCCTGCCTTCGTGGAGTCGGCGAAGCACTCTGGATGGTCGATGGCAATGCTATAGCCCAATTCCAAGCTCACCCTGTCGCCTTCCTCAAACTCGAAGGGCAGCGATGCCAACAAGCCGGGAAGCTCTGTGGGCATCAGATCCTTCTGCACACTCTGCCTCACCTCCAAAAGCTGTGGATCAGAAGCTGACGGTTTCCACTGCTGGAACTGCGTGGAGGGATCATAGTGGTACCATTCATCACCGCGAGCGCCAAAGTCTGCCAAGTAGTTGTCGGTTTGCGTACCATTGACCACCGTCTCGTTGATGGCGAAGGCATCCATATATAACACGCCCAAAGCGGTTGTAGAAGTGCATTTCACACCGATATAGTATTCACCGTCATCGGGAATTTCCACTGTTGAGATCACTTTGCGATAACGCTTTTCGGGAGCCACGACACTCTCGTCTGATTCATAAACAGGAATGGTCATGGAGTCGGGATTACAGGCAGTGCCGAGATACACGGCGAAATTCTGTCCGTATCGGTCTACATTGGTGCCGTTGAGAAATGTGCGGTAGAAGAAGCTCAAGTCGTAGACACCGGCGGGAATGGAGATACATCCCGAGTAGGCCCAGTCCTCACCAGTCTTCGGCTTTCCGTGATGGCTGATAGCCCCCGTACCGTTGTAGGCGGCGTTGGACGAAGTATAGCTTCCGGTTTTCCATTTTCCGGTCAGCGTCCACTGCTCCTGATTGCGCAGAGAGTCGAGATCTTCCTCATAGGGCAGTGTAGCGTCGGCGAAGCACTCCACGGGAGCAAACTGCCACTTGTTGTTGAAAGCCTCCTGATCATTGTCGGCCACGGCTTCCACACCGATATTGTAGATGCCCGGACGACTCAGACTGTAACCTCCGTCGAAGGAGAGCGTGGCCTCTTCGCCGGGATGCAGGAGTGTGTCAATGACGGCAGAAGCCATTACACTGTCGTTGTTGAGTGTGCGCAGGGTGATGGTATGGATGTCGGTGGCACCGCGGTTTTGCAAGTTCACGGTGATTGAGTCGCCCGATAGATGGAAGCCATTGGTGGCAGTGTGAGATGCGCTGACCACAGCCAAGTCGGTGCCATTGTCTAATCTTACGTCATCGAGCACAATGTCGTGTCCCCTGCCCGTGTTGTGGAAGGCAATATAGTAGAGGCCGGGCGTGGCAACATCGATGGTGACGAATCCCTGACGATACACATTGAGGTTGTCGTCGGTGAGCGTAACTGTTGTCACTGGTGTTTTCTCAGACAGCGTGTCGGGATTATTCTTCTGGTCGACATATACGTCGAGAGTTGTCACGTCGCCTGCCGAGGCGGCCTTATAGGTGGTGACATAGAAGAAAGAGAGTCGCTGACGACCGGTCTTGGTGATATTGATAGCGGGGGAAATGAGCCAATCGTCGTGCACGATATTGGCCGCACTGCTCACATAGGCCGCGTGGGTTCCGTTTTTGGCGTAGTTGATGTTTCCCTTCACCACACCCATAACAGTCCAGTACACGGGATCTGCATCTTTGTTCACGCTGTTCCACCATTTCCAACTTACCGTATCTTCAAAGGTCTCCTGATAAGGATAGGCCTGGGGCTGATAGATCACAAGACTTTTCTTCTCCGAATCATTTCCTGCAATGACGGCTAAGGTGTGGGTTCCATCAGCAAGTTGCAATCTGCTATCGAAGGAGAAATTCACAGTTGCACCCGAGGCAATGTCAGGCAGAGTGGCTGACTCCAACTCTTGTCCGTCCACTTCCAGCTTTGCCTCATAGTCGCTCACGGTCTCACTTCCATAGTTGGCGAATTCGGCTTCTACGATCAGGTTTCCACCGTCAGCGTATGCACTCAGCTGAGGAGAGGTGATGGCTATGGCTCTCACGTCAACAGGCTCGGGAGCATAGAAACTCACCCCATCGACAAGAAGCTGGGTGGAATAGCCATCGTTGACGGTAAGCACGGCACGGCATTCTTTTTCCTCACCTACATTGAGCAGTGCTATGATCTCATTGCTGTTGTCGGAAGAGGTGAAAGGCAGCGTGCTTGTGGCCACGATATTTGCGTCTTTGTCGAGCAAGGTCACCGTGAGTTGCCCCGAGGAGAGACTCTTGTAGTTGACTCTGAATCCTACCTTGCCCTTGGGGAAGGGAATCCAGCCACTCACAAGCTCACTCGTTCCTGCGGGCGGGGTGATGTAGCTCCAGGCGTGGATGTCCTTCGTGCTGTCGTCCACGTAGCTCCAGCCATACACGGTACCTTGTTTCTCATAGGCGAACGAGCTCTCCCAGTCGTTGGCTGCGGTAGCGGGAGTCATCACATAGGGGAAACTAAGATGGCGGTCGATGCTGACAGCGGTGGAAAGCGAGTCGTTGTCATGATTGAGATCGGCCGTGGCGGTGGCCCACACTTTGATGTCGTGGGGCTTTCCCTGCGACAGCGTGAGACTGTTGGCAAATGTATGCGTGACTTCCTCGCCCCGGGCCAGGACGTCCTGGAGGGTTTCGCTCACCTCCGTACCGCCATCGAGAATGTAGGATACCTTGACTCCATCGGCATCGAAGCCATTGTTGCGCACTTTCACCGCTACAGCCTGGTCAGGATTGTCGCCCGAGAGCGGAGAGACGATCTCCGTGACCGACACGTCGGAACCCCGGCGAGTGTCCACGCTCACATTGTCGAGATACACGCTATTGGAGGTGTATGCCTTCCCAGTGGTGTTGCCATAATCGTGGAAAGCGATGTAAATGGTCTTGCCCGCCCACTGGCTAAGGTCGACGCTGTAGTTTTGCCAAACGCCCACCCCGTAGGGAGTGACACTCATCAGCTCATGGGTGAAGGCCGTAGTATCGGCAGTGGTCTCCGAGACGAGCACGCTGAAGTGGGTGCGCGCCTCCTCTGGAGTGGTCTCCAACTTGTTGAAGCTGCCGTCGGTCACCATCATGAAGTTGAGCACACCGTTCTCAGGCACCGTCACGGCGGGCGATATGAGCCACGAGTTGGGGGCGGGGCGCGAACTGGTGATTTTTCCCGTCGTCGACTTCATGGCATAAGTGTCGCCGCCGTTGAAGCCCGTGTAGTATTTGCCGAACGTGGAGTATTTGGCCACCGACCATTTATAGGTGGAGCCGGAGCTGTAGGCGGTCCACCCATCGGGCAGACTGCCGCCATGCTCAAAATTTTCAGTGAAGTCCTGCGCATGAAGCGCGAGCGATGCCACTGCGAAGAGCATGAGTAGAGGAATTTTCTTCATAAGCTTGAGTTTCTTCTAACGTTTAAAATATTTCTTGCCGTTGTGAATATAAAGGCCTTTCACGGGCTGGGCTACTTGCTGCCCCTTCAGATTGTAGAAAGCATTCTGCTGCGACACGGAACCGGAAAGACGGTCTACGCCGGTAATTTCCTCTTCGTTCAGGGGAAGGATGGTGAAGCGTTTCCAGCCTTCGGCCTGCTGATATTGCTCTACCATGCTGGCCGGCACGTGCACTGTAGTGAATGCGTAGAGGGCCTCGTCAAACCCATTGCCTCCACCGAGCATCGTGTGACTGAAGATATAGAGATCCTTCAGACTCATACTGGCTGTATTCTTATATTTCGTAAACACTTCGTCGCCCAACATGCTCACTCCTTTACCGAGGGTGACACGCTCCAGGGCAGCGCAGTTGTAGAAGCATCCCTTGTCCACATAGGCTACTCCGTCTGGCACATAGATACTCTTCAACCCCATGCAGGAGGCGAAAGCCATCTTGCCTATGCCACGCAGACTGGCGGGCAAGCTCACCGTTGTGAGCTGCGGACAGTCTTGGAAGGCGCAGGAGGCCAACGAGTCTACGGTGGCAGGAAGCGTCACGTTGGCAAGCTGATGACAGGATGAGAAGCAATAGGCGGGGATGAGGGTCACACCCTCGGGCACTTCAAACTTGGTGAAACCGCAGCCGTTGAAGGGAGAATAGCCGAGCGTGGTACAGGTGGCTGGCAACTGCAGCGATGCGAGGGCGGCACAATAGCTGAATCCGTTGCGTCCCACAGCGGTTAATCCGTCGGGGAGGGTAACGTTGGTAAGCGAGATACACATATAGAAAAGACCCTGCGGGATTTCAGTGATACCTCGGGGCAGTGCTACACGGCGCAGTGAGGTACACTGATTGAAGGCATAGCGTCCGATCTCGTTGAGGGTGGAGGGCAGGGACACACTATCGAGGGCCGAACACTGGTTGAAGGCATATCCTCCCACAGTGGTGAGCCCCTCGGGCAGGATCACGCTGGTGAGCGAGGTGCAAGCCTGGAAAGCGCGGTCGTCGATGCCCCTCACGGCATATACCGTGCCGTCGTGTTCAACCGTGGCTGGCACTGTCACTACTCCCGTGTAGCCGTTGGCGTTGGAGGTCACGCTCACCGTAGTGTCGGTCTGCTGGGTGTAGACGATGCCACCCTCGCTGAAGGTCTGGGCCGAAGCCCGCAGGAAGAGTCCTAACGAAAGAAGAATGAATAAAAACCTATTCATAAGCAATTTGGAATTTAGATTTTGAATGTTGCAAATATAAAACAAAAAGACACTCAAACGACAAAAGATAAGAAAAATGATGTTTGAAAAACCAAAATTCAAACAACAATCAGATGTTCCGTGCAGCAGATTACAACGCCGTGATGCACAGCTGGGCGCAGCAGCGTCAGCATTCGGCCTGTTGTCTGTCCTGAGCTGAAATCTTAATGTATTCGGAGGGGGGCAGCCCGGCAAATTTCTTGAACGCGGCAATGAAAGCCGACCGAGACTTGAATCCCACACTGTTGGCCATGCCCTGAATGGTTAGTCGAGTGAAAGAGCTATCCTCGGCCACACGACGGCAGGCCTCACGGATGCGGTACTCGTTGAGGAAGGCATTGAAGTTGCAGTTGTAGAAGTCGTGTATCACTTCCGAAATGTCTTTGGGCTTATAGCCGGCAAGAGCCGAAAGCCTTAGCACACTGAACTCGGGCGAACAGTATTCGTCTACGTCCTCCATCACCTTCTTTATCCGGGCCAGCACCTGTCCCTTGTCGCAGTCGCTCAGTCCGCTACCCTTGTAGCGCTGCCGCGTGTGGTCGGAGTCCGTGGCGAAATGCCGCTGCAGGTCGTTGATTTCCTGCTCATATTTATGAGTGACGACACGCTCGTTGGCCTCGCTCTTCAGCTGGGCCACGCTCTTGAGATAGAGTTGACGGTTCGACTCGCGGAGCTCACTGTTCTTCCTCTTGATGATAAGGAGCATCACGGCCAGCACCAAGGTTATGGCCACGAGGGTCACGGCCAGGACAAACAGGCGTTGGCGGTGCGCCTGCTCCATACGCAGCTTCTCGTCTTTCTTCTTCAGGTCGTAGCCAAACTGCATTTCGTCAATATTGGAGAGCTGGCGCGATATGTAGAGGCTGTCTTTGAGCTTCAGATAGTGGTTGTAGCTCTCGTTGGCCTCTTTCGTCTGGTGGGCGGCCTGAAGAATCCGCGCCCTCAACTCATAAATTTCGAGCAGGGCATCCTTTAGTCCTGCACGGTCGGAAAGCTGCTGCGCCTTGCGCAACTCACTCAAGGCTCCGGCCGTAAGCCTCAGCTCGAAGAGCAATCGACCCTTGTTGAGGAGGGCGTTGACAACCAGCCTCGCGTGTTCGGCATCAGCGGGTGTGGAACGAATCTGGCCCTCCACCTCTCCTATGGCGGCCCGCAACTTGCGATCGTGCCAAAGGGTATACATCCGATAGGCACTGTGGTTGTAACGCCGGCGCACATCGCCCCGCCCCACGGACAGCGTGGAATAGGCACGCCACACCGAGCCCAACTTGTCGATGCAGTCGAGCGAGTGGGCAGCAGCAAGGAGGTTGCTGAAGCAGATGTCGATGCTGGAGCGGTCGTTGGAGACCAGGGCCATGTCGAAGGCCTTATTATAATAGGTATAGGCGCGCCGCATCAGTCGGCTGTCGTTGTTCTGCTCCGAAATGGTCTGGTAGATGTTGCCCGCCAAGAGATACACCTTAGGCTGGTCCTGATGGATGTCATCGGCAATGTCACGCGCCGTCATGATGCTCTCGAAGGCTTTCTGATAGTTGCAGAAATGATTGAAATAGACCAGCCACGCGCCATAACAGGCCTTCATGCACAGCTGCTTGTCGCCTTCGTCGAGGTTGCGCCGATACCGACCCATGGCCAGCGTGAAGGCCATGAGAGCCTGGTCCGGCTTGTTCTCTTCCAAAAGCCGACGCTCGCCGAGGCCCACAAGGTCCTTGATGTCCATGCGGCTCATCTGCTCATAGCTTTGCCCATGGCAAAGGAAAGGCCACAGGAGAGCGAACAGAATACTGACTACTATCTTCATCATGCTGGCGTTGAAGGGCAAAGGCTCCGTCTCCAAGGGTAACAACATCTCCGCAACGAAGTGGAGGAAGGTAGCGAACATCGTCCCCCCCCTGGTGACTGCCAATAACCTTTGCAAAGATAAGGAAAAAACATCGAAACCCATAATTCCCATCCCCATTATTTTCGCTCGCGTTGGTAACAGCCCTGTCTATGGGGATTAACACCCGCTATGGTCTATCTCTCAAAGGCACAAAAACGCAAAGACGACGACTAATTGCCGGGGCCGTGTCAGTTGGGTTAGGATCGCCCAAGTGAAAAACTCTTTCGGCAAGATGGAGTTAGCGGGAGGAATGTTGCAGCTCGCTAACAAGGCCGACTGCATAGAAATCTATGGCCTCTTTGGAGCCAGCAAACTCATAGCCAGTCACGCAGACCGCCTGGACATATCGTCGTTGCCCGCAGGCACCTACAGATATATAAGGTGTGCAAGGGACAGCACAAAATGACAGGAAAAGTGACCAAGCCTTAAGACATTTTCCTTTTTGGACATAAAGAAAGGGGGCAAGCATCCGCTTATGGGCGCTTGCCTCCTTCATATAATAATAGGTGGGAACTACTTCACGTAGGTGTTGATCACTTTCATGTTTCCCCGAAGCCGCACCTTGGCAGTGGTGGCGGGGAAGAGGTAAGTCTGGCCGGCCTGCATGGGTTGCCACTCGCCGTCGTCCTCCTGCACTTCGCCCTCTCCAGAGAGGCAGATGAGAATCTGGAAGGAGTCGATGGCCTGCCAGTCGAGACTCACGGGTGCATCCATGTCGAGCACGGAAGTGGTGAACACCGGACTGTCGACCAAAAGCACAAGCTGATTCTTTCGGGGCTCGTACTTTGTGCGGTAGTCGGGCAGCACCTCATAGTTGATGCACTCGGCGGCCTTCTCGGTGTGAAGTTCGCGCAGGTTGCCGTTCTTGTCGCGGCGGTTGAAGTCGTAGATGCGGTAGGTGCAGTCCGAGGTCTGCTGGATCTCCACGAGCATACAGCCTGCGCCGATGCTGTGGATGCGTCCGCCGGGTAGGAAGAAGCAGTCGCCCGCCTTCACGTTGTAGTGGGCGATGGCATCGGTGATGGTGTTATTGGCCACCATCTGCTTATACTCCTCGGGGGTGATCTTCTTTTTCAGTCCCACACGGATCACGGCATCGTCTTCCGACGGCATGAGATACCACATCTCCGTCTTGCCGCAGGGAAGTCCCTGGCGGTGGGCTATCTCGTCGTTGGGATGCACCTGAATGGAGAGATCCTGCTTGGCGTCGATAAACTTGATGAGCAGCGGGAAGCGATGGCCGAAGCGCTCATAGTTGTGACGCCCCATCAGCCGCTCCTTATCGCGGTCGATGAGGTCGGTGAGCAGCACGCCGTCCTCGCTTCCACCTTCAATCGTAGACACATTGCCCTCCACGGCAGAGAGTTCCCAGCTCTCGCCAATCTGTGAGGGAGCATCGGGGATGTGCTTCAACAGTTTGATCTTCTCGCCTCCCCAAAGGGTTTGTTTCAGAATGGATTTAAATCTGTACATGGTTATTTTGGATAGCGTTTGTTTATTCTATTGAATTTATTTCGGGTTCGCACTGCAAAAGTATAAATAAAAATTGGTTCTCAGTAGGGAATGATTTGATTTTTTGATGATCTCCGCCCTACGTAGTGCATACAAAGTGATTTTCACAACTGCTTATCGAGCCGCGAATATCCGAGGGGGTGAATAGAAGATGGTGGGTGATGGTCAGACGATAGGCAGACTGATGCCACACATCTTCTGATAGATATCGAGGGCATAGACATCGGTCATGCCGCTGATATAGTCTATCACGGCCATGAGGCGCGTCTGGAGGTCGGGACTCTTGATTTCATACTGGCTGCTGAAGCGGCGTATGATTTGCTTGGAGTGGAAGCGGTCGGGGTTGACGGCGGCGGCGACCAGCGTCTCCATGAGCGTCTCCATCAGCTTGTAACCACCCAACTCCACATCCAGCACAGGCTTGCTCTGATAGATCTTCTCGTAGGAGAGTTGGGTGCAGCGGTGGTAAGCCTGGCGCACCGGCGACTCCACATGGTCCAGCAGACTGCCCTCAAGCGTGCCGTCAAGGATCTCCAGCTCGTGGCCGATAAAGGCCTCCACACACTCATGCTCCAACTTGTTCACGGCACAGGCCCGCATGTATACAATCTGCTCGTTCTCGTCGGTGATACCCTCGTCGGCAATCCGCTTCAGGATCTGGTGGCGCTGGCTGTCGTCAAAGAATCCCAACAGGGCCTGGCTGGCCTCATCGAAAGAGAGAATCTTCAATTTGTGAGAGTCCTCAATGTCCATAATCTCGTAGCAGATGTCGTCAGCGGCCTCCACGAGATATACCAGGGGATGCCGGGCAAAGCACAGTGGCTCGCCCTCGGCCGAGAGCCGGCGGATGCCCAACTCGCGGGCAATGGTCTGATAGCTCCCCAACTCACTATGGAAGAAGCCGAACTTTCCATGGTCGCCGGCCTGCTCCGACACGAAGGGATATTTCACGATACTGGCCAGCATGGTGTAGGTCATCAGGAATCCACCCGGCCTTCTTCCCAAGAAATGATGGGTGAGCAAGCGAAAGGCGTTGGCATTGCCTTCAAAGTGGGTGATGTCGCTCCAGAATTCGGGCGACACCTCGTGGTGCAACGCAGCCCCCTTGCCTTCGGAGAAAAAGGTCTGTATGGCCTTCTCGCCCGAATGCCCAAAAGGCGGATTACCCATGTCGTGGGCCAGACAGGCCGCGGAGACGATAGTGCCGATCTCTTCAAAGAGCGTTCCGCGGAGTTCGGGGTGCAGCACCATGAGCCGGCGGGCGATGTCGTTGCCTAAGGAGTGGCCCACGGTGGAAACTTCCAAAGAATGGGTCAGCCGGTTGTGCACAAAGATACTGCCCGGGAGAGGAAACACCTGGGTCTTGTTTTGCATCCGTCTAAATGGAGCGGAGAAGACCAGACGGTCGTAATCACGCTTAAACTCGGATCTTTCCTCGTGCATCTCCGTATGGCGGTGCTCCTGTCCGAGTCGCTTATTTGAAATGAGTTGTAGCCAGTTCATATCATCTTATTATTTGGCAAAGATAATGAATTCCTATCAGAATCGGTCATTTTTTATCCATAATGCACAAAGCATAATGCATAATTGCTATGCGGTGCGGTGGCAATTATGATTAAAGAAGAAGGCGCGAGCCATAATTATGAATGATGAATTATTCTCGCTCCGCTTGGTAATTATGAATGATGAATTGTGAATTATGAATTGTTTTTGCTAACTTTGCCGCACAGATCCGACGGTAGGCGCGAAAGAAAGGCGAAAACCGGAATCGAGATCCGATAAGGAGACTTCCAACAATAAACCAACTAACAATGAAAAGAACATTTATCCTATTTATGCTGGCCCTGTTCTGCCAGTTATCCTTTTGCCAGTCGGCAGCAGAAGAATTGCTCAACCAATACGCATCAGCCAAGCACGCTACGTTCGTCATGGTGCCTCGCCCCTTGATGTCGGTATTTCTCAAGCAACTCGTGAGCAAAGACAGTACGGCCAATGAACTTGCCAAGCGCATAGACAAGCTCCAGGTTCTCGTGCTCGACGAGAGTTCGCGCTCTGTGCGCAAGAAATGCAACAAGGACGTGACTGGTCTGCTGTCGCGTGGTTTCCATCAATATGCCCGACTGACAGAGAATGGCAGCAACGTTCTCGTGCAGACTTATCCCACTACAGAAAATCCTTCGCAAATTCTGCTCAGCATCACGGGAGGCGACAACTGCTCGCTGCTGCTCTTAGACGGTCATTTCGACAAGAATTTCTTTGACGAGCTGCTCAGATTAGGCAAGATGGTGGACGACTGACACGCTGCGCTCACAAAAAGAGGAACAATAGAAATAGAATGATGAAAAAAATAAAACTCACGCGTTATCCTTTGACGGCATTGGCAGTCGTCGTCATTTGGACGCTGTGCCTGATTCCCATCCCCGAAACGCCACTCAATCAAATCAGTCTGATTGACAAATGGACACACCTCGTCCTCTTCGGCGGACTCACTGTGATCATTTGGGCAGAGATGCTCCGTGATGACAAGCGCCGCACAAAAGAAGCCGAGTACAGTGATCCGAAGGCTCTCAGCCCGTCATGCAAAATCCTTTCAAGGCGCTATGCGCTTTGGGGTGGCCTGGCCCCATGGATGATGGGAGGCTTGATAGAATTCGTTCAAGCCACGTGCACCCACGGCGTGAGAAGTGGCGATCCCATCGACTTTATGGCCGATGGAGTCGGCGTTTTGTTAGGCATGGCTATCGGTATTCTTCTGGCACGATTTGCTTCCACTTCGAATAAGGGTTGACAAGCATCTGCTTATTGTAGAAGTGGTAGTCGCCCGTAACCTCGGGGCCGATGAAGTCGGGTTTGACAAAAGGTTCCCGCGGATCCGAAAGTTCCACTTCGGCCATCACGAGTCCGGCATTTTCGCCAAAGAACTCGTCGACCTCAAAAGTGTGCTTGCCGCTCTTCACCAGCCAACGTCGCTTGTCGATCACTCCACCCCGGCAGAGCTTCAACAAGTGGGAAGCTTCATCGAGCGTAATTTCCTTCTCAAACTCATAGCGGCTCAGTCCTCCGTCGACACTGCGGCTTTTGATCGTGAGATAAGCCTTGTCGTCGCGAACACGCACCCTCACTGTCGCATCCTCACAGCGAATATAGCCCTGCTGGATGTGGCTGCTCGCAAAGGCGGCGCGCTGATAGGCGTCGCCCTTGCGCACAAGAAACTTTCGTTCTATCTCCAACCCGCTCATGCCTGCATCAATACGGTTGCAATCATGTAGAGGACTCCCAAGGCAATGAGAATGCCGAAAATCCAGTTTACGATGTGGTTGGCCTTTTTTTCTTGCTTTGCCTGATATTCGGCGCGGCGTGATTTACTTTTATCACTCATAGCTAATTGGTTTTTAGGTTGTTGTCTCTTATTTTTGCTCTTCCTCAGTGGGGAACTCCATCAGGTAAGCCTTGATGAATCCGTCGATTTTTCCGTCCATCACAGCGTCGACATCACTGGTCTGATATCCCGTGCGGTGATCTTTCACGCGTCGGTCGTCGAAGACGTAGCTGCGAATCTGGCTTCCCCACTCTATCTTTTTCTTTCCGGCCTCGATCTTTGCCTGCTCAGCCATTTTCTTTTTCAAGGCCCGGTCGTAGAGCTGACTCTTCAGCAGCTGCATGGCCTTCTCTCGGTTTTTGGGCTGGTCACGCGTCTCGGTGTTCTCAATGAGGATCTCCTCGTGCTCGCCCGTATCGGGATCTTCATACTGGTAACGCAGGCGCACGCCCGACTCCACCTTGTTGACATTCTGTCCACCGGCACCACTTGAGCGGAAGGTATCCCAGCTCACTTTGGCGGGATCGACATAGATCTCAATCGTATCGTCGACGAGCGGAGACACAAACACCGAAGCGAAAGAAGTCATGCGCTTGCCCTGGGCATTGTAAGGACTGACACGCACCAACCGGTGGACACCGTTCTCGCTTTTCAAGAACCCATAGGCATATTCGCCACCTTCGATCTTCATCGTTACGCTCTTGATGCCGGCCTCATCGCCTTCCTGGATGTCGGAGATCGTCACTTTGTAACCGTGATCCTCCGACCAGCGCTGATACATGCGCATCAGCATTTGGGCCCAGTCCTGACTCTCCGTACCTCCGGCACCGGAATTGATTTTCATCACGGCATCCATGGCATCCTCTTCCTGGCGCAGCATGTTGCGAAGCTCCAGGGCCTCAATGTTCTTGATCGAGCGGGCGTAGTCGTCATCCACTTCCTGCTCCGTGACGATATTCTCCTTATAGTAGTCGAAGGCCAACTGAAGTTCCTCGGCGTTCTGCTTCACCGTCTCATAGTCCTTGATCCATTTTTCAATCCCCTTGACCTTCTTCATCTGAGCCTCGGCACGCTTGGGGTCGTCCCAAAAGTCGGGCGCCTGCGTGCGAAGCGATTCCTCTTCAAACTCCACGCGTTTCTGGTCGATTTTCAAATAATGATGGAGTTTCTCCACGCGGTCCACCACATCCTTCAGTTGGTCTGCTGTTATCATTTGTTTCTGATATTTCTGTTTTATCTTATTCCATAGAGGGAGAATAGCAATCCTGCAATTCCTAACTCCTAAATTGATTAACTCCTAACTTTTTCAGTCCTCGTACATCTTGTCGATGATATCCTTGTAGTTTTTATAGATCACGCCACGCTTTATCTTCAGCGTGTTGGTAAGCTCGCCCGATTCCATCGAGAAATGATGGGGCAGGAGCGTGATACGCTTCACTTGCTCATAGGAAGCCAGTCCCTGCTGCAAGGTTTCCAAGCGCTCCATGATCATTTTCTTTACCTCGGGATTATTGCAGAGGCTTTCGCGACTGTCATACTTCACTCCATGGTCATCGGCCCATTTTTCCACGAGCCGGAATTCCGGCACGATCAGCGCCGAGACAAACTTGCGCTGGTCGGCCACCACAGCCACCTGGTCGATATATTTGTCCACCAACATCATCGACTCCACCATTTGCGGGGCGATATACTTGCCGTTGCTGGTCTTGAAAAGATCCTTGATACGCTCCTTGAGATAGAGCTCGCCGTCCTTCATATATCCAGCGTCGCCCGTGCGGAAGAAGCCGTCGGCATCAAACGCCTCGGCATTGATCGAATCGCGGTGATAATATCCAGGGGTGATGGTCGGGCCCTTGAGAAGAATCTCACTGTTGGGACCGATCTTCACTTCCACCTCATCGAGCGGACGACCCACTGAGCCGATGGTGAAAGGCATGTTTTTGCGGTCGCAGGAAACAGTGGCGAGGCTCTCGGTCAGTCCGTAGCCCACAATCATGCAGATGCCGATAGAATGGATAAACTCCTCCACCTCAGGCGAAACATAGGCGCCTGCCGTGGGGAAGATATTGGGATTCTCCAGCCCGATCTCCTTGCGCACGAGACTCAGCACGGTCTTGTCCACCAGGTGGTATTCCATGTTGAGCCACACCGGCGGGCGCTTACCCCTTCCAAGATATTCCACATTGCGCTTGCGTCCAATCTTGAGCGCATTGTTGAAGATGCGGCGCTGCAGGGGAGAGGCATTGTCCATGCGGTCTTTCACGGCTTGGTAAACTTTCTCCCAGAAGCGGGGCACGGAGCTCATGCTTGTGGGATGGGTCTCGCGCATACTCTCCTGGATCTCCTTGGGATAGGTATTGATGATGAGTTGGGCGCCTTTCGACAGGGCGAGATAGGCCCATCCGCGCTCAAAGATATGCGTGAAGGGAAGGAAGTCGATCACCCGGTCCTTGCTCGTCACATCGACGCAACGGCCGTTGGCTGTGAGGGCGGCGTGATACATGCCGTAAGTGAGAATGACACCCTTGGGCGATCCCGTGGTGCCACTGGTGTAGAGGATATTGCAGATGTCATCAAACGATGCCTGTTTCCACAAGTTCTCAACCTCCGACTGGCGGGGAAGTTTCTCGCCAAGGGCGATGAAGTCGCTAAAATAGAGGGCGTGGGGATCGTGGGAGGAGATGCGCACGCTGGGGTCGAAGACCACGATGCGCTGCAACGACGGGCAGAGGGGGAAGATGCGGTGAGCCTTATCGTATTGCTCCTGTTCACCGACAAAGATGATCTTCACCTCGGCATCCTGAACCATATACTGAATCTGCTGTTCGGAACTTGTCGCGTAGAAGGGTATCGATATCACCTTAATGCCATAGGCACCGAAGTCGGTGTAGAGATAATGGATGCAATTCTGGGAGAAGACGGCAATCTTGTCCTTCGGTTTCAAGCCAAGATTCAGCATGGCATTGCTCACCTGTTTCACACGCAATGAAAACTGGTTCCAATCCACGGAGAGCCACTTGAGGCTACCGAAGTTGCGGAACGTTAATGCTTTCTTCGAACCGTACTCTTTGGCCAGGTCATGAACGATTACCGAAAGGTGACTATTGATCTGCATGATGCTATAAGATTTATTGTTCCTTCACTCTTGCCCGCATTGCCGGTTGTAGGGGCAACGCAGAAGAATTTATGCAAAGTTAAAACAAATCGACTAAAATTCAAAACAAAAGCCCCAATTTCTTTCGATTTGTGCAAAATGCGACTGGTCGAATGACCAAGAACGGCGAAGAAAACTGCGGCGAAAGGCAGACACACAAAGAAAGACCTGCTTCCCGTCGCACGACGGATGCAGGTCTTGAATAGCAGGCCAGCAGGGATGGCCTTTCGAAAAAAAGAGAGAATCGTTTAGATTACTTGTTTCTAACCACTTCGTGCAGCACTTTCCCGTCCTTGTCTATCATGCGCAGCACGAGCTGTCGCTTGTCGGCACTGATGAGCGAGAAGCCCTCCTCACCCGAGCAAAACTGGGTTCCGTCAATGGCCTTCACTTTCTTACGCGACAGCGACGGGGAAGAGTTGATCACGTAGTCTATCGTGTCACCGGGCTTGCGGATGTGCTGAAAGTTGTGGATATGCCCGCATACGTACATATCCACATTCTTATGCTTCCTCAATATTCTGCCTAAAGTAGCCTGCATGTCCATGCGTTCGTTCTCGCCCTTGCTGGTGTCGGCATAGATGGGATGATGGCCCACTACGACCACCCAGTCTTCCTTGGCAGTGCTGAGCTGGCGGTCTACCCAGTCAAGTTGTGCCTGCCAGTCCTGGTGGCAGGCGTCGGGGTAGACGGCCGAATCGGCGCGGTAGCTGGCTATGAGGGGAGTGGTGTCGACGAGTATCAGCCGCAGCGTGGCGTCGTTCTCCTTGATCACCTTGGTATAGTAGCGAGAAGGCATCCGCCAACGGCTGCTCACTGTGGAATAGTCCACCACGGCCTGTGTGTTGCCGCGGTATTCATGATTGCCACAAACAGCATACCACGGCAACATGAGTTCTGGATGGGAATAAACACGGTCGTAATTGGTGGTCCACAAGGGGTCGTTCACACTTCTCACGCCATAGAAATGGTGGATGTCGCCGGCGGCTACCACACACTCTATGCCTACGGCTCCGGCAAAATCGCCCATGAGTTCGGCGATGGGTTTCTGCAGATAATAGCCATTTCGCCCCATGTCGTTCATTACCAAAACATTGACATCCTTGCCATAGCTTTTCCAAAGCTTGCGCTCTGCATCTGTGGTCACGTGAAGGGGATAGGGACGGCCCTCATAATAGACCGTATTCTCATGAGCGGGAAACTGTGCCGCTACGGGCAACGAAAGCGTGAAGCAGGTCAACGCCAACAACAAACATTTGCGGAACAATAAATTCAACATGTTCTTAAAAATCTATTTTAGGGCAAAAATACAGATTCCTGTTTACCGTTATTTATCAAAACTGCTACAATGTCGTGACATTTTTTTCTCCCGCTCCACTCAGTACTCCACATAGGGCTCCAACCGACTGACCGACTCCTCCGTGAAATCTTTGCTGGCACGCAGTTGCGACAGGCTTTTGATGGGCCCGCGCAGCCGTCTGTATTGGAGGATCGCCTTGGCCTGGTAGAAGTTGATGTAAGGATGGGCCTGCAACTCACTGAGCGTGGCCTTGTTGATGTTGATCTTGCGAACATCCGATGCCGATACCCTGAAAAACCGCAGCGCCTCGTCGGGAAACTGGCGTATCTCCATCAGCTGGCCGGTATGGCTGAAACCACCTAAGCGCTTGCGATAGTTGACGATTTGGCGGGCAAAGTAACTGCCGATGCCGGGCACCATCTTTAGCTGTGTGGTGTCGGCAGCGTTGAGATCGACGGTCTGGCCTTCCTCCAATTTGGGTGGACGTTGATAGACGGTTCGTTCCCTCCCATCCGTCTGCTGACTGGGCGGAAGGGCAGACTGTTCCTTCCAACCCGTATGACCATAGAAGTCGGCGGCGGGTTTGTAATCGTCACCGATACGGATATAGGGACGGAGTAGCTCAAACTGCTTCTTTGTCAAGCCCCAAAGCCGCGCGAAATCAGACGGCTGACGGTAGACCCCACCAGCGGCACGGTATTTATAGATGTTTTTCACTTGCCACTTGTTCAGTCCCAGCCTCATGAGCTGCGTGCTGTCGGCGGTATTCGGGTCGAAGGCAAAAAGCTCGCCGCCCTTAGTCGCCTGTGGGATTTGCAAGGTGTCATTCGTCCGAACGGTCGTGTCATGGGCAAGAGAGTCGACAGCGGCAATGTCGCGACTGTTGTCATTGCCGCCCGCTAAATAGAGGAAAGCCAACAAGCCCACAACCGACAGAATCAAGATGATGAAAATCACCCGATCGCTTTTTGGCAAATAAGAGAAATCTTTCAACATAGGCTTTAGTTTTTTCCGTATCGATTATATCCATTTCATCTGATGAAGGAAAATGGCCGTGATGGCAATAGGACAGACAAATCTGACAAGAAACAGCCAGAAGCCATAGAAACGCGCCGACGCGGTGCCCCAGTTGGTGAACTCGTCTTTTACCAGTGTGCGTGGCACCACCCATCCCACCATGACGCAAGTGGCGAGCGATCCGACGGGCAGGAGATAATTGCTCGTCAGCGTGTCGCAGAAGTCGAGGAAGTCCATGCCACACAGACGAATGTCGGCAGCGCCCTGCGACAGCGAGCACAACACGGCAATGACACAGCAGATGGAGGTCATGATCCAGGCCCCACAACGGCGGCTGACGTGCAGTTCCTCATAGTAGAAGGCTGTGCCTATCTCGTGCATGGAAATGGTCGACGTCAGCGCTGCCAAAACGAGCAGACCATAGAACAAGACACTGATGAGGTAGCCCACCACCGGCACACTGGCAAAAGCTTCCTCAAAAACGTTGGGCAGAGTGATGAAGATGAGCGACGGACCGGCATCGGGATGCACGCCTACCGAAAAGGCGGCCGGGAAGATCATCAGTCCGGCCATTATGGCGATAAGGGTGTCGATGAGGGCTATCTGCGAGGCCGACCTCATCAGGTGGGTATGGCGACCGAAATAACTGGCATAGGTGCAAAGGCAGGCCGTGCCGAGGGAGAGCGAGAAAAAGGCTTGACCGAGGGCATCGAGCACCACACCGGTCGTGATTTTAGAGATATCGGGGTGGAAAAGGAAACGGATTCCTTTCAGTGACCCGTCGAGACTGCACGAGGCTACGACGATGACCACCAGCAAGATGAACAATAGGGGCATGAGGAGCTTGCTGACGCGCTCTATACCGTGTCTGATTCCTTTCGTTACCACAACATGGGTGACCAAGATAAAGATCACGGCCCATGCGGCCGGAACGGTTGCCGAAGTGGAGAACTGTCTGAAATACTCGGCTGCGGCATGGCTGCCACCGTGAATCTGTCCGGCCAGGCTTGAGAAGAAATATTGCAGGCACCAGCCGGCCACTACGGCGTAGAAGCCCAAGATGACTGTTGAGGTGATGACGCCCAAAAGGCCAACACCGCGCCACCACTTTCCACCGCCCACAATGCCGTAGGCTCTGACAGCGTTGGCGGATCCATGACGCCCCACGATAAACTCGGCCACCATGCCGGGGATGCCGAGCAGCACGACGCAGACGAGATAGACAAGGATGAAAGCCGCGCCTCCGTCCTGCCCCGTCATATAGGGAAAACGCCAAATGTTGCCCAGGCCGACAGCTGAGCCCGCCGTGGCAAGAATCATACCCATGTTGCTGGCGAAATGTCCGCGTTCCTGTTTCATAAGCCGTATATCTTTATAACCCCCAGGGGTCAATTATATTGTATCTGTTTTCAACACTTATCCTTCTTTAAAACACGCCGAACTGATGGAGGAAGATGGCAAGAATGGCGATGGGGCAAAGCCAGCGCACAAGCAGGAAGTAACCCCCGAACCACCGGCGGCCGACGGTCCCCCAATTGGTAAACTCGTCCAAGAGAAGTTGCTTCGGCAAATACCATCCCACGAAAAGACAGGTCAGGAATCCGCCTACAGGCAAGAATATCTGTCCGGTCACGAAGTCGAACAGGTCGAAGAGTGACTTGCCGCCGATGCTCAGCCACTTGCATTGGCCAAGCGACAGCGAGCAGAAGACGGCGATCACAAACGTCACGGCGGTGACGATGGCGGCTCCTCGCTGACGGGATATATGGGCTTCTTCAAACAGGAAAGAGGTCGCCACCTCGTGAAGGGATATAAAAGAGGTGATGGCGGCCAGTGAGAGCAAGGCATAGAACATCAGCGCCACAATCCACCCCACCACGGGCATACCGCTGAAGGCCTGGTTGAAAACGTTGGGCAGGGTGATGAAGATGAGCGACGGACCGGCATCGGGCTGCACACCCACCGAGAATGCCGCGGGAAAAATCATTAGTCCGGCCAAGATGGCCACCACGGTGTCGACCGATGCCACTTCCACCGCCGACCGGAGCAGATGGGTTTGCCGGTTGTAATAACTCGCATAGGTGCAGATGCACCCCATGGCAATGCTCAACGAATAGAACGACTGACCAAGGGCACCCAAAAAGACGTTGCGGTCGAGCTTGGAGAAGTCGGGCTTGAAAAGGAAAGCCACCCCCCTGTCGGCACCGGGCAACAAGCAGGAGGCCACAACGATCACGAGCAACAGGATAAACAACGTGGGCATGAAAAGCTTCGAGGCACGCTCGATGCCACCACGCACTCCGTGAATGATGACGGAATAGGTGGCCAGCAAGATCAGCACTGTCCAAAACAAGGGTTGGACAGGGGCGGTGGAAAACTTCTGAAAATAACTGCTCACGTAGGCGGGATCGCCGTGGAGCAGCCCCACCCCACTGGCATAGATATAGTGGAGGCACCAGGCCGACACCACGGAATAATAGCCCATGATGAGGAATCCGGTCATCACGCCCAAGAGTCCCACATACTTCCAGGGCCTGCCTCCCGATAGTTTGGCATAGGCCCGATAGGTGTTGGCCGCACCATGACGGCCGATGATGAATTCTGAAATCATGCACGGAATGCCCAACAACAATACGCAGCCCAAATAAACCAGGATGAAAGCCGCGCCACCATACTCGCCGGTCATATAAGGGAAACGCCACACGTTGCCCAATCCTACGGCACCACCGGCCGTAGCAAGGATCATACCTATCTTACTTCCAAATTTCGCTCTCTCTTCTGACATTATACTACCGTTTTAATCATTATCCTTGCAAAAGTATAAAAATTATTTTAGGTATTGTAAAGATTTAAAGAAAATATCAATTTTCTGATTACAATTTGACGGTTTTTCTTCATTTGTGTTTGTTTTCCTTCAAAAAAATAAACTGAGCTCCTCGCTGACGATCCCCCTTCGCCGGGGTGCCAATACTGTTTTTTATTAGAGCCCTATTATCGGAGGATTCTCAAAGCTCACTATCTACGGAATAAGTTGACGGGTCAAGATCTTATGCCCTAAAAGAGTTGACAGCTGTCATTTGCTGCAAATTTTATCAATTTGTTCTTGTCTGGCAAACTTGCAATCAACGAAACAGGGGTAAACGTTAGCATCTATAATAGAGATGATCTTTGGCGAATGAGGGCTGATGCCTTGCAGGACATCATTCCGATTGGCAATAGGCGGCAGGAAGAAATGGGGAAAAGAAAAAGCCAATCGATTGATGAGACAACCGATTGGCTCAGTATTTTGGTCGGGATGAGGCGATTTTTGTCAATGCTAATTTTCATTGGCAAAGGCCGATAAAAAGGGAGGTGGTGGCAGACCATTTTTTGTAATCGTGTCCGATATTTGTCCGAGTAATAAGTAGCTCTAAAACTAACAGGGCTAAAGAGTTATGGCACTTTTGTAAGGCCGGATCTTTAGCTTTTCAACGTGAATCAGACGCATTATTCTGAAGTCTTAGCACCATGTCAAGCCTGTCGCCGAGCTCCTTTATATAGCGGCTCTGCTCAGCGAGGCGCTTGTCTTTTTCCTCAATGACCATCTTAAGAGCTTTATTCTCAGCTCTCAGGTCTGCCATATCTATGTGAGCATGGGGAGAGTTGTTCACGATGCCTATTCCATTAATAGAAGGATAGTTCACACTGTTAGTGTCCGGGTTTTGATACAGACTATCCATAGTTATGCCCAGGACACGACATAGCTTCAACACCGTACTTGCTCTCACATCGGGCTTAGTTGTAATCTCCTTCACTATGTCCCGATGTGTCTCTTTTCCATACACTTGCTTTGATAGCTGTCGTGGATTCATGCCGCGCTCCTTCAGCACGTCCATGATGTAGCCAATGTTAGGGTTGTCGAGTTCTAATGCCATAGTCCAAATGTTAAATTACCACCATTATAAGAAAATAATTCCTTCTAACGTTGGAGGTTTGTTTTTTTAATTTTATCTTTGCAACAAATTTAATAATAATAATTGTAATGGACAAGAAAGATTTCAAAGAATTAGATGCTGTAGGCCTTAGGGATTACTACTCCAAACTGTCAAGATCAGAGAAAGGAAGATTTCTCAGATACCTTGTTGGTGAGATGGGATTAGGTTACAATTCTATGGTGGTCAAGTTTAATAATCATGGTAGCTTTACCAAATCGGATGAGGTTCTCATCAACTTGGCAATTAATAACGAGAGCTTATGGAGGGGATAGAATTTTTCACCAGTCCTGAAGGACAGGTTTACTATCGAAAAGACGGGCAGGAAGCCAAAAGGCTGACGAAATTCTCAACGGATATTGTCAACAAGGTGGTAACCTTGGTGCGCAACCGCTTTCCGGAATGCTATTCACGGTTGGCCATTCTCTATAAAAAGAATGCTTCACAGATGGTGGATAGGTTTGTGCGCTGCAACTTTGGTGAGCATGACTTGCTAACCAAGGATATCGACGAAGATATTATGCACTTCGAGGAAGTGCGCTGCCCTCTCCGTGGCATCTGCAAGGATGAGCATATCATCTGCAAGCCCAAAAGCCTGGTCCGTCTCTCCAAGGGAGAGCAGGAAGTGGTGAAACTCTATCTCAACGGCAGCACGCTGGACCATATTGCCGAGCAGCTGCACAAGAACAGGAATACGGTGAAATCGCAACTTCTGCGAGTCCGTGACAAACTTGGTGTAAAGAACTGCCGCGAGATTATCCGGGTGATGCGCATGGGAGGGTATATGCTATGAACGAGCAGTGCAGGACCTGCGCCCATGGACGCAACTGCATCAACGGCAGGTGGTGTGAAAAGTTAAGAAAATACGTTCAATACGACAAAAAGCCTTTATGTGAAGATGGAAATTAAAGTTGGCAAGAAAGGGAAAATCATTCTGAAGGCAGAGAATGGCGAATTTATAAGAATCAAGCCAAAGCATCTGCCAGCTTTCAGAAACGTATATGAAATCTCATGTGATGAATTTGAAGTAGAAATAGAAACCATAAAAACTATAAAGAAATGACAATCAAGGAAATGGAAGAGCAGATTGATGTTCTCAATCTGGATAAATTGGAAGTGAAGATGAAGAAAGGCAGACAGGTGCATTTCTTCGTATGCGGAGACCCGGAAAGCTATGAAGAATCTGACGGCAAGTATTATGGCAATCTCATAGTGTTTGACGAAAAAGGACGTGCCTGGACATTGGCCAAACAGAAATGGGAAAAGGGAGGCTCGTTTGATGTTCATTTCGATAAGTATACTGGAGTGCTCTTTCTGAAAGGTTTCAAGATGAGCAGATACCCAAATCTCGACTTGGCAGAAGAAGGAGGTAAGTAACATGACATATCGAAAAATTAAAAAGGCATATGCCCGCAGATTCGGATGCGTATTCTTTATCAAACTTTCCAAACATGGGAAGAGCTGCATGAAAAAGTCGAAAGCAATTACAGCGTTCAAAATGAAGAACGCTCTCTATGCTAATAGACCTTATTTAGGCGTAATCGGATCTGGAATGAAAGACAAATAGCATGAGTGAGCTAATGACAGTACCTGTAATCCTTACATTCTCTGATGGAGAAAAGTTGGATGTTCAAATTTCCATGCCGAGAAAAGCCTATTGGCCGGGGCAGTTGGAGAAAGAGATAATGAAAGCGTTTAATCATAATGCCCCCCCCGAAAGAACAAAGGTCATCAAGGTGAAAGTCTTTCGCAATATAAAAGAGGGAGGATTTATAATCGATGAGAAACGCGGATGCTTAATAAGAGTATGATACAACATGTCGGCGTAAGTATTAGCTATTTTTGTAGCGTAAAACGATAAGATTATGATTAAAGCTGAAGATATATTGAATGCCACGCACGGAGGGCTTGACATCATCCTCGACTGCTATCCGCAGGCGAGAGATTGCGTGAATGCCAAGAAGCACTTTGCCATCCGTGATGAGCGTACTCCTTCCGCAAGCCTGCGGCAGTACGACTCAAAAAGTTATGGCAGGATTTGGCAGGTGACCGACTTCGGCGGCGAAGGCAAGGGTGAGAACGGTATCAGCGTGTACATGAACTATAAGGGGATGCGTCAGAGCCAGTTCAACGAGGCCCTGCTGCAGCTCGCCGCCAAATACGGAGTGAAGGACGAGCTGAACCATACGGTCAACAAGCCGGATATCCGCCAGCGCGATGCAAGGCAGGACGAACCGGACGGTTCACGGTCGTTCGAACTTAATGACAAGTTCACCGAGGATGAGCTGCGTGTCCTCGGCCCCAAGGTGACGCAGGCCACCGTCGACGCGCTGCACTGGCACTCCGTGAAATGGATCAGCAACGTCAAGAACCGCCGTGCCACCGTGAAATACTCCACTGCCCACTACCCCATCTTCATGCGCGAATGTCTCTTGAGAGAGAGTAAGGACGGGCAGGATGAAATCAAGTTTTACAAGGTCTATGAGCCGCTTAACTGCGAGAAAGGGTTCCGCTTCTCCTACACGCCAGCGGGCGTGAAGCCACAGCGGTATGTCAACGGACTCTCGGAGCTGAAAGCCGCCTACCATAAGATGAACGCCGAGGAGGAAAAAGAGTGGCAGCGCACCCACGACGACGACAAACCTTATAAGGAGAAGAAACTGCCGGAGGCATTCATCTGCTCTGGTGAGCGCGACTCGCTCTGCTGCCAGTCGATGGGCTATCATCCGCTTTGGTTCAACTCTGAGACCTACCGCCTCTCAGCCGATGAATACCGTGAAATCATGAAATATGTCGAGGTGCTGTATAACATCCCCGACATCGACGACACCGGCCGCCGCAAAGGCACGGAGCTGGCACTGACATACATCGACATCCATACGGTATGGCTCCCCGACTGGCTGTCAGAATACAAGGACAACCGCGGACACAGCCGCAAGGATCTGCGCGACTGGATGGCGCTGCGCTCTGAGAAGAAAGACTTCAAGAACCTCATGGCCAACGCCCTGCCGGCACGGTTCTGGGTGGAATGGCTGACCAAGGACGGCAAGCGGAAATATGAGATCGACACGGCCTGCCTCTACAATTTCCTTGCCTTGAACGGATTCCACGCGCTGAAAGATGACAACAGCGACAACCCAGAATACATCTATATCGACGGCAACGTCGTGAAGAAAATCAAAGTAGGCGAGATCAGGCAGTTTGTCATCAAGTGGGTCATAGACCACCATAAAGGCCGTGACATCCTCAACCTGGTACTCAACTCGCCCCGCCTTTCAGGAGCAGCCCTGGAGAGTCTCGGCGAGGTCACACTTGACTTTACCGACTTCACGTCGCAGAGCCAGCTCTTCTTCTTCGACAACGCCACCGTCGATGTACACACGCCCTCGCCGGGCGACGACGGCATCAGAGCCTATGAGCACGGACAAGGCGGCATCAACAACTATGTGTGGAAGGAAAATGTCATCAGCCACCGTTTCAAGAAACTCGAGCCGATGTTCGATATCAAGAAGGTCACCGACGAAGACGGCCACGAATACCTCGACATCGACATCCATAATGTGAAGAGCCATTTCTTCGGCTACCTTATTAACACCAGCCGTCTCTTTTGGCGCAAGGAGACGGAATATAACTTCGAGGACCGGCCGGAGGAAGCCAAAGCGTATTTGGAAAACCATCCCTTCGACATCGAGGGCGAGGGGCTGACCCCGGAGGAAATCTGCGAGCAGAAGCAGAATCTCATCAACAAGATATTTGTCATGGGCTACATGCTCCACCGCTACAAGAGCGTTACGCGTGCCTGGGCACCGCAGGCCATGGACAACAAGATCGGTGAGGACGGCCAGTGCAACGGCCGCTCGGGCAAGAGCTTCTTCTTCAAGACCATCCAGAAGATGCGCAAGACCGTGTCGCTCTCCGGCCGCAAGCGCAACCTCATGGATGACCCGCACGTGCTGGAGCAGGTGACACAGTTCACCGACATGGTGCTCGTGGACGACTGCGACCGCTATATGGACCTCGGCCAGTTCTACGACAGCATCACCTCGGACCTCACCGTAAACCCTAAGAACAACCACGTCTTCACCATCCCTTTTGACGAGAGCCCGAAGTTCGCCTTCACCACCAACTACGTACCCACCAACTTTGACCCGTCGAGCCAGGCACGCGCCCTGTACATGGTTTTCTCCGACTGGTATCACGAGAAGACCGAGGAGAACGACTATCTCGAGACCCGTTCCATCCGCGACGACTTCCACAAGACACTCTATGAGCACGACTACACCGAGGAGGAATGGAACAACGACATCAACTTCTGGCTGCAGTGCACCCGCTTCTACCTCAGTCTGGCCGACAGTGGCTATAAGCCACAGCCGCCGATGGAGAACATCATCCAGCGCAAATACAAGGCAGACATGGGCGCAAACTTCGAGGACTGGGCAGACGGTTACTTCTCGCCCGAGGGCGACAACCTGGACAAGCTGCTCGAGCGCGACAATGTGCTCAACGACTATATGCGCTTCGCCAATGTGAACCGCATCACCATGCAGAGCTTCAACAAGAAGCTGAAAGCCTTCTGCGCCACCCGGCCATGGATCGACTGTCTGAACCCGAAGGACATGCAGAACGCCTCCGGCCGCATCCAGTCACGCGTGACCGGTCCCGACGGACTCAGCAAGATCAAAGACATGATCTACGTGAAGAGCAAGCCATCGGAGATTGAGGAGCAGAAGCCGGAACCCAAGCCACAGCCAAGACAATTAGAAATGTTCACTCAGAATGGTAATACAACTAACGCCGATTGCCCATTTTAGCATAGAGCACTTCCTTTACATATAATCTTATCCGTAGGGTGGAGTTGTGGATTTTCAACAGCTCTACCTTTTTTAGGTGATTTTTATAAATGCTATAATTGTTGAATATTCAAACATCTAAAACCTAACACCCCTTTTGGCGGCTTTTCGGTTTCCCGCCCCCCTTCTAATTTCGTTCCAAAATTTTGTGACTTTTGTAACAGAGAGTTTGAAAAGGTGAAAAACTCAGTGTTTATCGGGGTTTTGAGTGTTGCAGAGTTGTCACAAAGTTGCGTTGCAAACTGTCACAAAAATAATCGGGTTTGTGACAAAGCTTTTTCTATGGGGGCATTGATGCCCATGTTGCACTTTTTATTTCGGCCCAAAAATTCTGCAACAGAAGACTGTGACAGAAAAATATATTGATTATCAATAGGTTGCGAAGTCTGTCACAAATGAAACGTTGTCACAAAATTATTTCACGAAATCAGAATTACTCAGAAGTAGTGACAGGAATAGAGGATAAGTGAAAGCGTTTTTTTCGGAGACTATTAACATTTTATTTATTTTCCAATGTTGATTTGAATATTTGCCTAATTTTTCTTACTTTTGCTGGAGAAATCTAATAAAGCAGTCTAACATGAGCAATTTCTACTTCTATCTCAAAGTCAAGCCATTCATTGGCCAATGGCTGGTCCATCACTATGGCAACCCGGTGGTGTTTCCATCCCGGTCCGCGGAAAACGCCTGCATCCGGCACTTCGTGTCGCTGCGCCCCAAGGACTGGCAACCGGCAAAGCGGGAGGACGGGACGGTGGCCGTGGCCATACCCGACAGCGGGCGCAAGCGTGTCATCAGCTACAACTATATGTCGAAGCACGCCATGGAAGCCTTGGAGGAGATCATCGACGACACATTCAAGATGCAGATGTGGAAGGACCTCAATGAGATGACCCGGCGCGGCTGTACCCTGCTGAAAAGCGTGCGCGCCTGGTGTGAGCGCAACGGCATCGACACCGATTACGACTATACGCTGAAGATGCGCTATCAGCGCATGCGGGACTCTTACCTCAGGCATGGGGTGGACTTGAGGAAGAAATAATCGGCTCGGGCAAACTTTTTTCTAAAAAAGTGCAAGAATTCCTATACGTGATAAGGTCTTATTTGTTCGGGGACGAACGTTTAATAGAAACAATATAAAGAGGTATGAATAAGGTAAGAATCATAACTAAGGTTGAGCGGACATTATGCAACAACCTTAACGGATTGCTCAGAGTGGGGATCAATACTCTGAAATTGCCCAAAGGTATTCAATGGGATGAAGTTGTGTGCAGAGAGCATGCCTCGCTCTCCACAACTGAAAAAGTGGATGATAAGGTACCTGTTTTCAGCTCAACATTGAAATTCTACACCTGTCAGGACCTCCAAGACCATAAGAATTATGCCTACAGGCTTAGACTCGCAGACGGCAGCCATCTGCTCCTGGGGACGGAAAGACGGCCTTTTCCGGTGATGAACGTACAAGACAGTCTGCCAGAAAAGCCATCGGATAATTCATGGACGGAAATAACTATAACCTGGTCATCGCTGTGTCCGCCAGCTCAGATCGTGGGTTAGCGAGTGTTTTTGCCTGAACATTATATATATTACCTTTGCGATGAAATAAACTGAGGAATATGAACTACGACATAATCATAACCGGGACAATCGGTGGATGGGATTGCCTGTCTACCGGTTACGTGCGTTATCTTCTCGACCAGAAGAAAAACAAGGATGTGCATGTCGCCTTCTGCTCTCTCGGTGGCTATGTCATGGACGGTCTGATCATGAACCAGCTCTTCAAGGACCATGGCAAGGTGCATGCGCATGCCTTCGGCATGAACGCATCCATATCAACGATTGCCATGCTTGGCTGTGCTACCATCGACATTGTCAAGGACAGCTTCTTCCTTATCCACAATACATCGACGGTCATCATGAAATACAGCCAGGCCAACAAAGAGCAGCTGGACGAATACATCAGGGATCTTACGCAGCAGCGCAATGACCTGAACACCTTCGATGATGTGCTGGCGCAGATGTATGCGGATAAGTCGCACAAGACGAAAGAGGAATGTGCAAAGCAGATGAAGAAGGGCAACTGGCTGACAGCACAGGAAGCGTTTGACTTCGGACTCGTCGATTCCATCAGAGAGGACAAGGAGGATGAGATGAAGGCTCAGGCCTTCACGGCAAACTTCAAAAACGCATTCGAGAACAACAACAATATGTACCAGGAGGCAGGCATACCGCCATTGCCACAGCCTAAACAAACGATGGGAGCCGTGGCTGATGATGATGGCAATCCAACTCCGACTTTCCTGCAGAAGACGTTGCAGGGGATCAAGAACCTGCTCCACAAATCTAACGTCGAGGAAACCAATATAGAAATGAGTAAACCAACATTAGCACTTGCGGCTATCACCGCCGCGCTTGCCGTTGACTCTCTGCCTACCGACGATAAGGGGCAGGTTGTCCTGACAGCAGAACAGGCTAAGAAGCTCAATGAGCTTATTACCAAACCTGCCGAGGATAATAAGGAAGAGAAAACGGCACCGAAGGACGAAGGAGCCGTCAAGACAGAGCCGCTCGATGAGGTGGCCCAGCTGCGCAATGAGCTGGCAAAGGTGAAAAAAGATCTCGCCACAAAGGATGAGCAGATTAAGAACCTCCAGAAGAATCCAGCGCCGGAGGACAAAACTAATGATAATCCAGCCGATGAGCATCCGCAGGTAACTGCCTTTGACATCGCAGAATCTATTAAAGACATTTAATTATGGGAGCAGAGACAAATACTGTACAGGTAGGCAACTATAAGTTCACGCCGGAACTGCTTACCAAGACCTATCAGACATACCGTAAGGAACTCATTGTACAGCCGATGCTGGCAATGGATGCCTTGCTGAAGCATTGTTCCGTTCGAACCGGCATACGCTACCGTGAGACCGTGACGGAGATGAGCGGTAAGTTTGAAATCGGCAACTATAAGAAAGACAAGCATCATGACGCTGATGTGAAGTTCGCTGGGCGCGTGCTCGAGACCTTCTTCGGCAACTGCATCGAAGGCATCGATCCAAATGCAATCTACCAGACTATCTTGGGCAGCGATATCACCAAAGGCGAAGGCCTGAAAAACGTGCCTATCGTAGTACAGGTCTGTGCCTACATATTGAAGAAGCTCGGCGAACGTCTGTATATGAATGCCTTCACTGCTAAGCATGACGGCACGAATTTCGATGAGACCGCTGCCTTCTTCAATGGCTTCAAGACCATCATCGACAATGATATCGCCGGTACCAACGAGAACAAGGAGGTGTACATTGCCGAGGCACTTGGAAACCTCTTCTATCTCACAGAGTCCATCACCAAGGATAATGCTGAGGATGCGCTGAAGGACTTCTACTGGGGTCCTAAGATCAGCCCGAAGCTTCGCAGCCAGCCCAACCTCAAGATGTTCATCAGTGATATGACCTATCACTATTACACTGAGGCTTATCAGACACGTCACGGAGCGCTGCCATACAATCAGAGCTACGATAAGCGCACGCTGGAAGGCGCTTCTAACGTGGAGCTTGTCCCGCTGTCGTGTGTCCCGGCTGACTTTATGGTGGTAACGCCGAAGACAAACATCCTGCTTCTCTATAACCAGAAGACTGCAGACGAGAACTACATCGTGGAGAAGTCGCTGTCGAACCACTACGACATGGACTTCATCGCCAACATGTTCTTCGGCACTCAGTTCGAGAGTGTGTCACCTGAGGTCTTCGCAGTGGCTGAGAAGAAGGCCGGTGCCTAAATATTCATGATGACTGTCGCCCATGAGCGGCGGTCATCTCATTAGTTAATGATATAATAAGATTGCAATATGTCTAAATGCACGAAAAATGCCTCGATATATGAGGATTTGGAGAAATGTCCGGGACAGAAAAAGCTGCCTGGCATTCGTGATTATGTGTACGCCGCGTCAAAGCGAGATATTCTTGCATATCCTTCGGTTCCTGACAGTCCGAAGACACTTAAGGAGGCCGTGCAGACTACGGGAGACTTCACGCTGGCTGCAGACAAGTACTTCTATAAGATAGGTATTGTCAAGGATAACGGCAAGATTGAAGTGGAGAATCAGGGTACGGACGGATGTAAGACGTTCCTCAATAAGACGACCTTTGCCATTCCCGGTACAGAGGAAGAGGCTTCCGGCTTCATCGACCAGGCAAACAACGACGAGCTTATCATCCTCGTTCCTCAGCGCAACGGTAAATGCCGCATCATCGGTTCGGAGGACTTCTCTCCTGAGTTGTCGCTGAAACAGGACACGGGAGCTGCGGCAACAGACTCTAATACGACAACGGTAGAGGCATCAGCCACCGACTTCCATCCGGCTCCGTTCTATACGGGTAAGATCCACACCGCTGATGGAGACATTGACGGCGCAACATGTAAGCTCACGGCAGCTGCAGCAGAGAAGCCAAACCCATAACAGCTAAGGAGAAGATTGATTCAGGATAACTATAAAACATTTCTTCTCGTATAATATATAGGTGCGGGGGCGGTCCTCACGTGTGATCGTGAGACCGCCCCTTTTCGATAACATCAAAAACATGACAATATGCCAATAGACAACTCCATCACAAAGAGATTGAATGAATGGCTGGCGAAGACGGATCGGACTTTCGAGGATGTCATAAGCGGAGCCACGCTCCTCTTGCAGCTCAACCGCAACAGACAACTATTTCAAACGGTAATGACCAATCCCAAGCATTTTGAGTCAACTGTCGTCTATGAGTTGAAGAAATTCGTTCCTATCCGTCAGCGTGGCCAGACGCTCGAGGATGTGCAAAACGATGCCAAGCAGCTGCTTGGCGAGCTGAAGACTGCCGTAAACGAGGAGCCGGCAGAAAATGACAGAAAGGACGACAGTGAAAAGGATCTCCCCATGCACGGAGGGAAACGCCCGGATCATGACAGCCTGCCTGACAACATCAAGGCTATATGGCCGCAGAACGCTGAGAGATGGAAGAAAATCAAGAGCCTCTATAATACATGTCTCGGCATAACTGAGCCATGTGATCTTGCGGAGTCTCTCAATACGCTCAAAGAGACCTGGTATAAATACAAGTCTGAATTTGCCAGATATGACGATTTCATCGTGGAAAACAACGATGAAACCGTAGAAAATGGCGAGGATCCGGCTGATTCGGCCAAGGCCATTACCAATGCGCGCAGCTACCTGAGTAAGATGTTGAAGGACGACAAGCTGCTCAACATGAAGAAAGCTTCTCTCGGAGAGAACGCCGGAGAAAAGGCTATCGAGGCTTATCGTAGCAGCCTGCAGAACACTCAGGATCGTGTGCTGCTGCTGCTCGATAAGGGTGAGGTCATCGGCGATGATCTGCGCGCCAAGCTTGCCGAAGCCGGTGTCGTGTTCCCGGAGGACGAACCATCAGAGACAGTTGACCCTTCGGAAAATGCCGGTTCCACCGATGATATAAAAGATGAGCAGGGGCAGGAGAATTGACGACATCTTGCAGCCGCTCACACGCCAGTCGAACCAATACTTCCTCGGCAACGGACTTCACACGCTCGGCCTGCTCGGATGGATCCTGTCGCAGACCGGACGTGCTGATGTCTGGGTCAGCACTTTCTCTACGTCGGATGCTTTCTGCTCCGACTTCCTCAATCTGAGGAAGAAAGGTCTCATTGGGAAAGCGTCACTTGTGGCTGACCTGAAAGCTTTGAGAAAGACAATACAACTGGCCAAGCTGATGAGCAGCTGCTTCGATAATGTCTATCTTGCGCAGAATCACTCGAAGATTGTTCTCGTACAAAATGAACGTTGGACGGTATCCGTCATATCTTCGCAGAACCAGACTTATGGCGACCGTGCTGAGTGTACCATGGTAACAACATCACAGCAGGCATTCCTGGATCTCTATACAGGACTCGACAGGATCATTAAAAAATCAATTGACCTCAATGGATTATTCGAAAGAGTTGCTTCTCCGCCCTTTTGGGTATTGATGAGACGGAACTGACCGATGATATCAATACGCTCGGCCATCCTGCGCGGAGTGCCTTTTTCCATGGTGTGGCCATAACAGCAAGGGAAATTCGCGAGGACATCCGGGACGCTGCGCGTGCCGGCTCGCCGTTCTCGGTATCAGAATGCCTCAGTATGATAGAAAGACAACTTTCCTCAGTGACAATGATATAAATATGAGCTTACCTGTCAACATAGATGAATACTCGCGTCTGGTCGTCCTCGACGATAACGAACTTCAGGCGCGGAATGTGGCCGTTTCCGTCCGGGAACGGCTGCAGCGGCTTCGTGGCATCTACGCCTACTGGCTGCAGTTCCCGTCGAAGTTCGA
>ONYL01000097.1 GCA_900322035.1 uncultured Prevotella sp. | reverse complement strand
TAGACACGAAGTCGTTTGCTGACATCCGCGACCTTCAAGACATTCTTTCCGACTATGTCGGTGCCGATGGCAGGTACACGCCTGTCGTGAAGAGTCTTACCATAAAGCTCAACGACGACCGTTTGAAAGACCTTCGCATTGTAGACACTCCGGGCGTCAACGACCCTATACAATCACGTGAATACCGAACCCGTGAGTTCCTGCGCGAATGCCACGGTGTGTTCCTGCTCAGCTATTCGGGAAGATTCTTCGACAGCACCGACGTAAACTTCCTCTCAGGGCGCATCGGCTCTGAGGGCATTGGCACGGTGGTGCTGATTGCCAGCAAATTCGACTCTGTGCTGCAAGATGTTGGCACAAAGTTCCCGGATGCCCTTGCCGATGCATCGAAAGACTGCGAGCGACAGTTGAAAAAACAGTTCCGTCGCAATCTCGCTACGGCAGACTACAAAGGCGAGGAGCCTCGGTTCACGGTCAGCTCGGGCATAGGTTTCTCCATTTACAAGAAGCCCCGCGACCGTTGGGATACGGTTGAGGCACATGTCGTAGAACAGATGAAACGGTTTTATCCGAGCAACTTTGGCACCGATGAGGAAATTAAGGACACGTTCTTCGACCTTGCCAACATCGACGAGATTCGCGACAAGTATCTTGATGGTGTATTCATCAAGAATCGTGACAAGATCATACAAGACAAGATGAACGGCTATTTCGCCAATGCCACAATGAACCTTACCAAGGCTATTGACGACAAGCGGCGCGCACTTGCCGACCATGTGAAGTTCCTCGACAGCACAGATGTATCAGAGAAGAAGAAAGTACGGGAAGCTACGGAGAAAATAGTTAATGACTTCAAGAGAAGCGTAGAAAGACTTGCTAATGTCTGCGACCAAAAGGCCGAAGAAATGCGCAAGCGAGCCTGGAACTCTGTCTCTCTTTCTTGGAATGGCACAATACCTACAACAGACGAGGAGGTGACGGCAAATCGCAAATCTACTTTTTGGGGAAGTAACAAGTCTTTTCAGTTCTCTTACCGTAAAGTTGACACACAGAAGCTCATCGATACGCTTGTAAAAGACTTCAAACAGTATGCTGACGAACTTGCACACTCCTGGGAACAAGGCACGGACAAAATATTGAACACCATCGATAAAGAGATAGGAGATATTATCACCGAGGCCGAGAAGCGTGACACCGAGGCTCATGTGGATGCCGACAGCTTGAGGGACATTCTCGCGGAGACGATTGCTGAAATGAGCAACGAAAAAACCCTCGAACTAAAGAACATCGTTGAGCGTGCAAAGGAAGAAGTGATAAACGCTGCACAAGACTGTGAGATTACTACAAGTTTCGGCTCAATGGAGGAAAGCGAGGCTCGCTCAAATATGAAGGCTGAAGCCAATGAAAAGAAAGACAAGATACGTGTAGATGTGCAGCGAATTTGCAGTGCTTTCCAAGACGACATGAAGACCATGCTTGAAGCTTCGAAGAATGGTGTTACAGATGTCTTCAAAGGCCGTAAAGAAGAGTTGAAAGGAAAGGCCAACGAAAGCATAGGTGCTTATCTCGCCCAACTTGACAAGGACTTGGAAAATAAAGAGCAAGAACTGGCCCAATACAAAGAGGCCATTGCTGAGATTGATAAGATAAAGCAAAAGTTATGAGCATAATTGACAAATACAACGCGGCCCTCGACTCCAAGCGGAGCGAACTGGCTGCATTTGCAAGTAATGGTGTTGGCAGAATTAGTTTACCGAGTCCTACGCCAGTAGTACAGAGTGGGAGTACCCCGTCTGCAAACGGCAAGGCAGCGACAGCCTTGATGGTTGGTGGGGCAGCTATATTAATAGGTGGTATTGCCTTGAGCAAAACTGAGATAGGCGTACTTGGCGGAGTCGTCCTTGCGGGCGGTATTGCCAAGAAGGTGGCAGATGGAAATAAATCCACACCGGCCAACGTGTCGTCGGAGCCGAAATATTACCAGATAACCAACAGGTTGTATGCTCAACTGTCCGATATACAGAAACATCTGTTTGGCGAGTGGAAGCAGGCTGTAGAGGACAACAAGGGCAAGCTCAAAAGCGAGATACAGTCTCTTGATATCGATGAAGAGAAGAAGAATACAGCCATTCAGACCATCCTCACTACGTCTGTCTTGGATATCCCCATGATGACCGTATCGTCTGAACTCTCTGCTGTAGAGAAACAGAAGAGCGTTGAAGCTTACCGCCAGTACCTTCAGACCTTCAAGTCCCGATGCCTTGCCGCCATTGACAAAGCTGTGGAGGAGCAAAAGACAATATATGCCAAGCTTGATGGCATACTATGATAACAACGTTTAACAACAAAAAATTCACTATGAGTTACAGAACTGTTAAGAAGGCGTACAAACGTACGTTCGGAAAGGCAGACTACGTTCGCGACACAACAACGAGAAAGGTCAAGGTAGAGCCGGACAATGTTGTATATGTAAAAACGAAGTCGCCTATTAACAAGGCTATAACGGCCTTACTGATGAAAGAGGCTCTTTATGAGCGGAAGCCAATACCAGCAGAGGAAATTGATAAGTTTAGTACCTTGTTAACACATGATGAGCCGGTAATAAAGCTCAATGCTGAAGATCATGACTGGCGGCTGAAGCTGATGTTGAAGTTCGGCTACCGTTCGATTAATCTGGCATAAAGTCCATTCGTGGCATTAGAGGGATGGCAGTTTTTTCTGTCATCCCTTTTATCTGTGTCTCTCACATTTCTGATTCTCAACTTTGCCCCGTTATATCTCATGATTTGGACTTACATACTTCCTCCATTGGTTGGTGGCTTCATCGGCTACGTAACCAACGACATTGCCATCCGCATGCTGTTCCGTCCGCATACGGAACAGCACCACGACTTCTTAGTTCAAAGATAAGTCGTAAAAAGTTAGGCATTTCTTTGTTTTATCCAAATATTTCCCCTATTTTTGTAGCAAACTTACAAAAAATGGCAAAATATTAAGAAATTAAACTTATGATAAGGGATTTTTGGGTGGAGAACTATTATTCCATCAAAGAGCGTCAAGAAATGGACTTTGAGGTAAGGTCCAAAGAGGACGAGTGGATGCGGGTAGAGCCAACACCAGGCGTGTATCTCTCGAAGCTCGGCATAATATATGGTGCCAATGCTTCAGGTAAATCCAACATGTTGAAGGCTATGCAGAATGTCTTTGACCTGCTCTTTACTTCTCGCTCCAACAGAAACGACCCCGTGCTGTCAGGTATGCCTTTTGCCCTTACTGCGGACAAACCGACAAAGATGTATGTGTCATTCTTTGTCGAGAGTGTCCGTTATGATTATCTTATTGAATACACACGGAAACACATTATAAGAGAGTTACTGGAATATTTCCCCAAGAAGGCAAAGTCACTGTTTTATGAACGCACATTCAATGGTGACAACAAACAGGTGAGCATCAAATTTGGTACGAATGTCGGAATCAA
>ONYL01000039.1 GCA_900322035.1 uncultured Prevotella sp. | reverse complement strand
CTGCACATGACAAAACTCTGAGGAACTTATTGCTCCTCAGAGACTTATAAAAAAGATTAACAACAAACTATGCACTTAGTTGCGGAATTAAGGATAAATTAAGTATTATGGATTTGGAAAGTTTGTCAAGATTATCCGAGGCTTTTGCCAACATCAAATTACCTCCTACAACATTTATATGTCCTTATTGTGGCAAAGAACATAATATAACAGATGCTAAGGTTGAGAAAATTTTAGCATCGTCTAAACATGTTAGTACAAAAATTAGTGGTCGAATAGTCACTCGCACCTATCAAGATTCTTACTATAAAGTGAGATTTTGCGCTAAATGCTATAAACGTAAAAAAAGAACTAAAACGATATTGTACAGTTCTATATTAGCCTTATCTACCATCTTGTATGGAATCCATTATTTTGGAAATCTTGATGGCTCTATTCTCGGATTTTTAGGATTTCTTGTTTTGCTATATTTTTTAGTGCTTTTAGGTATAGGTGTATTAAATTGGATTTTGGACAAGACTATTTATGATGTTGATTTTGAAAACGCCGTAAAAAATAATGCAATAGAGCCGCTTGATTATATCTAAATAGTTAATTAGATATGTTTTGTTGGATGTTGATGAGTTATACTTTTTACTATTGTTTGGAAGATAAACCTCTGTATTATGATTGAAGTTAAAAAGTTCATAGGTAGTTTTACGGGTAGTGTATATTCTCATTATACTCATAAAAACTTGAATATTTATCAATTGATTTTTGATTGCATATTCAACAGAAAAAAGACAGATAAAGCATCTTTATTTTATGAAAAAATAGATGATTTTGCATATGCAGGAGCACATGAAAGATTTAATAAAAGTGGTGCATTAGTAACAACACATTTCTTTTTGGTAAGAGTAAATAATTTAGTAGGAGTTGTGGATGAAGATTGTAAAGTGTTGCTTCCGATTGATTATAAAGAGATAATACCTCCAACAAATGCAAATGATGCTGTTTTTGTGGTTAAGAATACCGAAAATAAATGGGGCGTTATCAATATTATTACAAACGAAACAATAGTTCCGTTTGGGAAATATCTAAAAATATGGGGATATGACACCCATCATGCATTAGTTTGTACGAAATATGAAAACTCTTGGAGTAAAACATATAGGGCAATTATAGATGTAAAAGGAAATATAGTAAGAGGAACTGAAAGCTACTATAAAATTTACCCTTTTTATGGAACAAAATCCGATTGTATTTTAGTGGAAACGCAAAAGGAGGGAAAGGATGAAAGAGGTTATAGGCAAATACACTATCTTTCATTGTCAAAGGAAATTCCAAGCAGATGGCAATCTCCATCAATTGAATCAGTAGAAGCTCCTCGTTCTTATGAAGATAGCAATTATCATCCAGTATATGATAAAATGGATGCATACGAGGGCGATTATGATGCATTGTGGAATACTGACTAATAACGTATAGAATCAATAAGCAATCTATAGACATGGCTGTATTTGACAAAGTAACATTGGAAGTTCAAGAACGGATGGAAGAAATTTCACTTATTCTTATGCGACATGAGAATAAGGATTTTTGTCTAGCTAAAGTTCATCCAAACAGTTGGCGACTATTGTCATATAGTAATAATCATAAGGAATATAGATTCATTCTAGTACCAAGTCCTGCATTTGAACGCCTTATTATACAACGTGAATATCCCAAAATAGTTGATAGATTCCCTGAATATTTTGGTACGGGGAATGATTGGAATATTATTCGTGCTATAAAAGAGTATGATAAGAATCATTTATTAAGAGAATATTCAGATAGAGAATTCTTTGATTATATTCGCGGAGAAACAATGGCTTATGTTTTCAAAATTGAAGATGATGAGACTATCTCAAACCGAATTTTGCGATTAGACCTTTGTCGTAACATTAACTCAGGTAATGTTTTCCAAGGGGGAATTTTCCATGTATTTAAGCACTTTACTCCTGAAGGTTATAATACTATTTCGAGCAATAATAAAGAATTCATTGTAGAGACGTTTTCAGAAATATATCGGCATATAATCTTAAATTTCTACTCTGAGGATTTCATTAAAGAGAAAGGGAATTGTTACGAAGCTAAATCATTACTTAGAGATGGCCACATATTAAGAGGTATCTACTATAAGGAGGATGATATTCCGGTTTCATTTATTAACTCAATGAGAATAGATTAGTTGTATATAAAACACGAGTAGCGAATAAGTATTTTTTTGAGGGGGATAGTAATGGCATATTAAACAATTATATTACCTTTGTATCATAAAGAGTTATTTGAACGCGATTCATAGCAGAACGCTGCAAATAGCACAGTTGCCAAATCATTACCTAAAAATCGGGTAATCCTCCCAAAGTCCTTATTATAAGGAACTAAGAAAGTTATTCCAAAATTACTAAAAAACTCCGATACCTGAGAATGACGCTGCTCATAATTCTCACTGTTGGCCGTTGCCTGAGCTTAAACAATTTGGGTCTATGTTGAAGGCTCTAACGTTTTTTATTGTGCAAAATGGAGAAATCTGACAATAAATCATTATTTTTGCATTTTAAATGAATGGATAGCAAGAAATGATTACAATAAAAGTTGTGAATACAGGCCACCAGCCTCTCCCCACCTATGCCACGGCAGAAAGTGCGGGAATGGACTTGCGTGCCAATCTCGATGGTCCGATAACCCTCCGCCCAATGGAGCGTCAGCTCATCCCAACAGGGCTCTGCATTGAGCTGCCCCGCGGTTTTGAGGCTCAGATACGGCCTCGCAGCGGATTGGCGCTGAAGCATGGCGTCACGATTCTCAATACGCCGGGAACCATCGACTCAGACTATCGAGGCGAGTTGAAGGTGCTGTTGGTGAATTTCTCCACCGAGGATTTCGTGGTCAATGATGGTGAGCGCATCGCGCAGATGGTGGTCGCCCGCCACGAGACGGCTGTCTTTGAGCCAGTCGTCGCCTTGGATGCTTCAGAGCGAGGCACGGGCGGCTATGGCCATACGGGCGTGAAATGATATTTTTTCTGATAAGGTAAGATATGAAAACAAAGATGTTGCGGGTTGGTTTGGTGCTTCTCATGCCGTTGCTCCCCATCGTGCTGTCGGCGCAGGTGAACTTGAAGGATGTACCGGTGGAAGTCGATACGACCGTGGTGGACGACGACGGAATGGAGACCGAAGCCATAGACACGGCCACATATACAGACGACGATACAGACACTTGCCTGGCTGAAAGCGGCCAGGCAGGCGGAAATGGGCAGTTGGACAATGTCAGCTTCACGGTTGACGTGCCCGAGAAATGGAACATGAGCTACAGCGACAGCCTGGCTTATTCTTATTTCTTTCCACAGGCCATAGCGATGATGAAGCAGGGAAAGCAGGACGCAGCCTTTGATCTGCTTGAACTCTGCCGCAGGCTCAATCCGAGAGCACCGGAAGTCTACTATTATCTGTCGGGCTTCTACGCTTATCTCGACAACAATAGTGTGATGCAGCAGGCCATGAAGGCGGCTGTCAACCTTGCCCCCAACAATCCGTATATGCTCACCGGACTGCTCAACGCCTACAATATGGAGTCCAATTATGAGGAGGCGACGAAGGTGGCTGAGGATATACTGACCAAGACCGACGACAAACTGCCCGTGCTGCAAAATCTCATCAACCTCTACTACGTCACCCGGCAGAATGAGAAAGTGCTGAAGACCATCGACAAGATAGAGCTCCTTGGCGGCGGCAGTGATGATCTCACCTTTGCCCGCGCCCAGCTCCTCGAAGAGATGGGCCGGCACAAACAGGCTCAGAAGGTCTACGACAACTTGATCAAGGAGAATCCCAACGATGAGTCGTTCCGGTTGAAGTTGGGTAACTTTTTTGTCAATCAAAAGAAATATCCTGAAGCCAAACGTGTCTTTGACACCGTGATGGGCGACGACCCCGAAAGTCCTGAGGGACAACTGTCCATGCTCGGCTACTATCGGGCCGTCGGCGACTCGGTGAGCGAGAACAATGAACGGATGAAACTGCTTCTCAATAAGCGCACTTCTGTCGGCACCCGTCAGGCCATCTTGCGTATGGAGCTTGCCATAGCCCTCACCGACAGTTCGAAACTCGCTCCCGCAGGGCAGCTCATCGACACGCTGATCGCCCTGGATCCGGCCAACACGCAATTTCTCCTGGCCAAAGGCCAGCTGCTTGCAACGGATTCTACCAAGATAGGACAAGCCAAGGAATATTTCTCCAAGGTGGTCGAACTCGAGCCGGGCAATCAGCAGGCTTTGCAATATCTCATCGCAGCCACCTTCCCCGGAGCTACACTTTCCGAGGCGCAGAGAGACAGCACCTGGCAGGAGATCTTGAAGCTGGCCCAGCAGGGAGCACAATACAATCCCACGGAGAAGTGGTTCTACGATGTCTGGGCACAGGGTGGCTATGAATTGAAGCAACCCCAAACGACGGTCAATGCCTGCCGGGCTGCCATCAACCACCGCACCAAGAGCTGGGCCGACAGCGAAGTGTCGGATCTCTACGGCATGATGGGCGACGCGCTCCATCAGTTGGGCCAAGAACAGGAGGCTTTTGCCGCCTTCGACAGCAGTCTGGTATGGAACGAGAACAATTATATGGTTCTCAACAACTACGCCTACTTCCTCTGTCTGAAGGGAGTAGACCTCGACCGCGCGGCGAAAATGAGTCTGAAAGCCGTGAACGGCGAGCCCAACAGTGCCAACAGTATCGATACCTATGCCTGGGTGCTCTTCCGGCAGGGACGCTACGACGAGGCGCGGCAGTTTATCGATCTGGCCTTGCAGGTGGACACCGACACGACGGGCGACAACTCTACTCTCCTCGACCATGCCGGTGACATCTACTTCAAATGCGGTCTCACCGACGAGGCGGTTGACTGGTGGCAGAAAGCGTTGAAGAAAAAAAGCGGGGACGCCCTGTTAGAGAGAAAAATTAAAGAGAAAAAATATTACGAAAGAAAAGAGGAATGAGAATGATGAAAGTTGTCAAGACTTATCTTCCGCTCATGGCTGCCGCCATCTCCATGGCTTTTGCCTCGTGTGGCACGCCGAAGTCTGCGGTCAATGGAAAAGCAGGAACTACGGTTTCTTCGCCGGCGACAGGAGAGAATGCTGCTGCCAGCCAACTGAAGTTCGTACAGAAAGTGAGCGACAACCAGCTCTATCAGAAGAATATCGTGGCCAGTATGACCTTCACCCTCAACTCGGGCAACAATGACATTTCGGTGCCGGGACAACTGCGGCTGCGCAAGGATCAGGTCATTCGCCTGCAATTGCAGTTGCCCGTCATCGGCAGCGAAGTGGGACGGTTGGAGTTTACGCCCTCATACGTGCTCGTCATCGACCGCATCCATAAGCAATATATCAAGGCCGATTACCGTCAGCTTGACTTTCTGCGCGACAACGGACTGAATTTCTATAGTCTTCAGGCGTTGTTCTGGAACCAACTGTTGTTGCCAGGAGCACAGAAGGTGGGCGAGAGCGACCTCAAAAAGTTTGGCGTAGACTTGACTTCCGCGGGCGACGCATGGCCCATCAGCCTGAAGAAGGACGACATCTCCTACCAATGGACGGCCGAGAAGGCCACCGGACGAATCCTCAAGGCACTCATCACCTACGCCAGCAAGCAGAACGGAAAGTCGACCCTCACCTGGAATTATTCCGACTTTCGCAAGATGGGCTCCAAGATGTTTCCAGCCAACCAGTCGTTCTCTTTCGTCACGAACGCCACAAAGAAGCATCATTCGGCCACGGTGACCCTTGAGTTGAATAAACTCTCCAACGACGACAACTGGGAAGCCCAAACCACCGTACCGGGCAAATATCAACAGATGGATGCCGAAGAGGTATTGAAGAAATTGCTAAGCCTATAAATGAAACGGATTCTTATTATTTTAGCGCTCGTCTCAGCCTGTTGCGCCCTGCCGGCACAAAACCGCAGGCAGACGACTACAAAGAAACCCAAGACGGCCCAGAAGGTGCAGACCAAAGCTTCCTCGCGAAGTTCACGGCGTGCTACCGCCGTCAATCCAAAGCGGCAGAAGGGGAAAGGCAAAGCCGCCAACACTACGGCTGCAAAGCGCCCCGTATACACCAATGCTTCCATCAAAGGGCTGGAAAAGCAGCGTAGCCAGATTCAACAGAAGATTAAGGAGCAGGAACGGGCACTCAAGAAGAACCAGGCCGACGTCAGCTCTCGGCTCCAGCATCTGGAGGCACTCAACACGCAGATTGGGGAAAGCCAACGCAATATTGACGGAATAGAACAGGATATCAAGGGGCTGAACGGCAACATGCAGGTGCTTCAGTCGCAGCTCGGAACGCTTCAGGCCCAGCTTCGCGACCGTCAGCGCAAATACGTCCGCAGCTTGCGCTCGCTGGCCCATCGGCAGACCGTGCAGGACAAACTGATGTTTATCTTCTCGGCGAAGAATTTTGCCCAAATGTACCGTCGCTTTCGTTTTGTGCGTGAGTATGCGCAATACCAGCGGCAACAGGGTGAGATGCTCAAGGCCAAGCAACGGCAAGTGGATGCCAAGCATCAGCAGCTTTCGCACGTGAGAGGACAGAAGAGGGTGCTGCTCAATAAAGGAGTGAGACAGCGGCAGGTGCTCCAGAATCAGCAGACCGAACAACAGCAAGTGGTGGCCTCGCTGCAGTCGCAGCAGAAGACCATCCAAAAGGTCATTGCCGAGCAACGCCAGAAGGATGCCGCGCTCAATGCTCAAATCGACCGTCTGGTGGCCATCGAGGTGGAGAAAGCCCATCAACGCGCTGTTGCCGAAGCCAAGCGTAAGGCTGCCGCGGCAGCCGCCGCCAAGGCAAGAGCGGAGGCCCTGAAGCGGCAGCGCGAGGAGGCGGCGGCCAGGGCGCGCGAGAATCAGCGCCGCATCGAGGAGGCCAGGGCGCGCGAAGCTCAACTGAAGGAACAGGCCCGACGGGCGGCGGCCGCCGAGGCTGCGGCGCGCCAGGCGCGGGAGGAGGCCCGAAAACGGGAAGCCCAGGCCGCCCAACAGCGGGCTGCCGAAGCCCGTGAAGCTGAGGCCCAACGACAGAAAGCCCTTGCCGAGCAGCAGGCCCGTGAGGCCGAGGCACAGCGTCAGGCAGCAGAACGCAAGGCTGAGGCCGACCGCCAACGCAGTCAGCAGGAAATGCAGCGCGCACAGCAGCAGGCCCAGGAAGCACAGCGTTATTCGGCTTCAGACCGGATGCTGAATGGCGGATTTGAGGCCAACCGTGGCCGACTGCCCATGCCCATCACCGGCAACTACAAGATTGTGAGCCGCTATGGAATGCACAATGTAGAGGGGCTGAACAATGTGCAGCTCGACAACAAGGGCATCAAGATCAAGGGGAATCCGGGTTGCCAGGCGCGCGCCGTCTACGACGGTGAGGTGACCAGTGTGTTCGGCTTCGGCGGAACACGCGGCGTGATGGTGCGTCACGGCATCTACATCTCGGTCTATTTCAATCTGAGCAGCGTCAGCGTTCACAGTGGTCAGCACGTCAGCGCACGTCAGGTGCTCGGAACCGTAGGCCCGGGCAATATTCTGCAGTTCCAGTTGCGCAAGGAGACGGCGACGCTCAATCCAGAGGCCTGGCTCGGAAGATAAGCATTCATAGGATACGACAAGAAATGGCGGAATGGAGTAGGCTCTGTTCCGCCATTTGTTATTGTGATGACGGCATGAGTAATGAGGGTTGAGTGGCGGTGACCGGTTGTCTGTGGAGCGCATCCTGCGAAATAGTGAGAGAAAACTGGTTCCGAGGAAAATAAAAAAAATGCCTGCGATGGTTGTCGCAGGCATTGGAAAAAGTGGTACCTCTTGGAGTTGAACCAAGGACACATGGATTTTCAGTCCATTGCTCTACCACCTGAGCTAAGGTACCCTTTTGCCACCGGAAGAGCCCGTTGAGGAGGCTGCTTCTTGAAAGCGAGTGCAAAGGTACAAGATTTTTTCTTTCCCCGCAAATTTTTCTTCAATTATTTGCACGAATATTAAAAAAAAGCATTACCTTTGCACCCGCTAAAGACAAAGAAACGCTATTCTTTGCCGGAGCATTCGGGATGTAGCGCAGTTGGTAGCGCACTACGTTCGGGACGTAGGGGTCGGGCGTTCGAGTCGCCTCATCCCGACTTAAAGTAAAGTAAGCGGTTGATTTTCAACCGCTTACTTGCGTTTATTGCGCAACCGGTCGGACAAAAGTCGGACACGAACATTATGGGTTGGTTATCAAGACAGACCGTTTCCATAAAAAAGAAATGGTTAAAAAAAATAATTTTTCTAAAAACGATGCAATCGCGGAAATAAAGAAATGGACTCCTCCACGACTTCATCTCGGTAAGGAAAGCTATGTCGACTTCATGGCCTATGATCCTCTGTCAGGAAAGATGAAGCGAAAGAAAATAATGGTAGGCCGGATAAAGGGCAGGAAAGCGCAGCGGATATATGCTGACGGCATTATCCAACGTCTGATGGAGAAACTGCTTGGTGGATGGAATCCTTGGATAGATTCGAGCAAAACTGCCGAATATAGCAAATTCGACGTAGTCTGCCAGGATTACAAAACCTATATCTCGAGGCTGGCCAAAGAGGGGAGTTTGAGGGAAGAGTCTTATATTTCATACTGTTCTTATATGAAGATCTTTGAGGACTGGGCTGTAAAGAGAGTTAAGTATGTTTTTCAACTTGACAAGCAGCTGATGTCTAAGTTTCTTGATTACGTTTTTATCGACAGAGGAAATTCCATACAGACCAGGAACAACTATCTTGCTTGGCTCCGAACCTTTTGCTCGTGGCTATTGCAGCGTGGTTTCGTCAACGAGAATCCGACCTCTGGCCTGGTGCTTGTCAACAAAAGGAACCGAGTGAAGAACAGGACTGCCATAGATGGCAACGACCTCAAGCGGATTCATGCCTATTTAGAGGATAACAACAAATACTTTCTTCTGGCCTGTTACTTCCTCCATTATCTTTTTGTCCGGCCCAGGGAAATGTCTTTCCTGCGTGTGGGCGATATCAGTGCCAAGAGTTGTTCGCTCACCTTGCATGGCAATGGCACTAAGAACCGTAAGGATGCCGTGTTGACTGTCCCAAAGAAAGTGATGAACCTTATGATTGAATTGAAAGTGCTCTCAGAGCCATCCTCTTATTATCTCTTTTCCAATGATTTCAAACCAGGAGAGGAGCGATGCAGCGAGAAGCAGTTCAGGGATTATTGGAACAGACATGTGCGAAAAGATCTCGGCCTGCCTGCTGAATATAAATTCTACAGTCTGAAGGATACCGGCATAACGAACATGCTGAAAAGCAATATGGACGTACTGTCTGTCAGAGATCAGGCAAGGCATTCGTCGATATCTATCACCGACATGTACACGCCAGCCAATGTGAATAAGGTTAATAAAGCCATCCTCGATTACGAGGATGAGCTTTAAAGCATCTCATAGAAGTAGCCGGTCTTCTCTTTGTCGGTGCCGTCGTCGGTGACGTTCATTTCCACTTTCTCGCATATATACCTCTTGTTGTTGAAAACGTATATCTTCGAAGGGTCGGGGATGTCGTCGGTGATGAACTTGACGGCTATCTGGTTGTGTTTGTCCACGCTCACATCGCCGAACCGTCCCGCAGGGGTCGGGGACTGGCCGCCATTGCCGAAGCTCAGCTCGGGCAAGGCCTCCAAGGCCAACGAGCCGCTGTCCCGCACCAGTATGTCGGGGTACATTCTGTAGTCGGTGTACAGCACGGGAACCCTGTATCTCGTGTCCTCATTGTCCAACCGCCTGTCGTAGGCCACAGCAGCATGAGCTTTCAGGTTCAATACATTCTCCGCTTGAAAGGCGACGGGCATCTTGTCCTCATCCTCTGTTGCCGAGGGCGTGTCGCTGGAACTGCCCTGCATGGCATCCTGTACAGAGTAGTAATACTCACCATCTTCGTCCACCTTCATGTCCTCAAAACTTTGCTCTTTCTTGTTGGTTATAGAGGGCACCACGATAAAGGGATTTCCCAGCTTATCACCCAAAAGCGTGTATACGTCAACTTTCCCAGTTCTCAGCCGGCGTTGGTAGATGGCCGATGGACAGATATTCAGGTCCTGGAAAGTGTCGCTGTTCATGTCGCGTATAATTGGATTAAAAATTCCGCATAGCGTACACTGCTCTGAGGTTTCCTCTGTTTCCGGGTTACCGTCTTTTGGCAGATCGGCCCACACGTAGTAGTCGTAATTCACCTTAAAAATAGTGGACTTGCGCTCTTTTGTGCCCATCTTTTTAGCTGCTGCCACCATGTCGTTGTAGGATGTATAAGTCTTTATGGGATAGTTTCTCTGCACACTTTGACTAATATATTCCCGCCAGTCACGGTTGGCTGAGTCGTCAAAAGAATACTCGATATTCGAAGTGGCGAGGTTGTCCAAGCCCTCTTCATCATACTCCACAGAGAATTCGTCCTCGTAATCATAGGTTATCATGTCATTGGAGAGCAGCTCGTTCGTAGCGAGGACATCAACGGTCTTGCCTATCTCATCAAAGACGAAAGAAGCGTTAAAGAACTTGCGCAGCTCATCGATGAACTTATACACCGTCCAGTGCGGGAGGGTATCTTTGATCTTCCCCGACTTACAAGCCGACACGATGACCAACCGGTTCCAGGGCGTTTTGTCAAGATCGTTACGCCGAATGGTGTAGCCTTCGTACTCCATCACTTTGCGCAGCACATAAAGAAGATATGGACTAATGGCGCAATTTACAATGAAAGAATAAGTCCCTTGTGGAAACTTTACGCCATTTATTTTCAGTTTCTCAAGCTTCATCAGGCATGGTCTGTTGGCCACAATATCGTTGGTCTCATCGTAGGTAGGGCTAAGTACGGCCACACCTCTTTGACCGATGATATTACCGGTAGTAAGGTCCGTAAGAATTCCCCACTGAGTGTTATTCATATTAGGGTATCCCGCTCCAGCTTTCTCATACACCTGCTTGTTGATGCCCGTGTCGAGAACAACAGAGGGATAGTCTATCTCATCGATGAAGTGCTTCTCGAATTTTGAGTTGTATTTGATTCGGCTCTTGCCTCCTACTATCTGCAGCTTCACCACATCGTTGGTAATCGACGTAACCGTACCCTTGCCGCTGATGATAAGGCGGTTGTCGGCATACAGCTTGCAGTCCTCAAAATCACCAACCGTCTTCTTCACGTCGAGGCGCTGCACATTCTTGAAGATTTCGCGGTTGCGTGCGATATCCATGGGGAAACTGATATCATAGGTATAAGAACCAGAGTCCTTGACGAACTGGTTCTCATACGTCACCTTTATCTTGTCGGAAGACGACGGATAGGCCGTCTTGCCGTTGAGCGAACATACAATCATAGCTTACTTGTTCTTTTGAATCTGGTTCCAATGCTTTTCCTGCTTCTTGAAGTTCTCCATCGACACGTTGGCCGTGATGCCGCCGTCGATGAGCGACCCGAGCTTTTCCAAGGTGTCGCGGGCCTGTCGCAGGGTGTCGGCCAGCTCGCTGTTGTCGGTCTGCACGTTGACGGTTGGAGCCGACACCACCGTGGCACCGCCTACGCCCATGGCACGGCTCACGTCTGTTGCTGTTAGCCGTCCGACGGTGTTGTTGCGCTGTGCCACGTCGATAAGACGAAGGGCAGGCAGCAGCTGCGGGTTGTTGACGGCATTGTGGTTGGCCACGAACTCACCTTCGTGTACCACTCCAGCCTCACGCCGGTAGCGGTTGCCGCCCGTGAAGCCACCCTCGTAATAGCCAGCTTCCTGTGCCTGCTGTTGCTTCTTGATGGTGGCAATCTGTATCGCACCGGCAGCAAGGGCGATTCCGGCTGCGATGGGAGCAAGGACAAGGTTGGCGGGATAAGGCACGCCACTCATAGCAGAGCCATAGGCGGCTATGGCACTCATGGCCGTCTGCGCGATAGCCTGGGCAATCTCCATTTTCATCTGCTTCTTGGCATATTTCGTCTTGATCTTGGCAACCTCCTTCTGTTTCTTCTCTTCGAGTTTCTTGCTCTTGGCCGTGTTGTTGCCTGCCTTCTCGATCATCTTGTCATACTTCTTCTCCGTGACGCTTACCTCGTAATCTGACTGTGCCGAGTAGTAGGAAGACATGGCCGACATGATGGGCGATATGGCATCGTAGGCAGCCTGCATCTTCGCGGCCATGCCTTGGCACATATCCGCGGTAGCCTGCGACATGGCGGCCATAGCCTCTTGGTGAGTAACAACGCCCTGCTGTTCCATCTTCTTGATGTTGGCCAGCGTCGAGGCGTAGATGGTTACGTCGGAGGTATAATAGTCGCCCACGCCGGTACCCGTAGGATGCTCATTCTGATAGTCCGCCTTGGCGTTGTTCGAGGCCGTTTTGTAGGCCGTGTCGGCATTGCGCTTGAACTGCTCACCCTTGGAGTTATAGAGGTTCTGTTCCGACCTCTGTTCGGCATAGTAAAGAACTAACTGCTGGCGCATTTCCTGGAACTCTTTCTCCGCCTTCAGCTTTTCCTCTGTTCCGTCCTTGTATTTGGCCATTTCTATCTTGGCAATCTTCTCAAGTCCGTCGATAGCCAACTTTTCCTGGGTCGCAAGATCTTGTCTGCCGAACTGTTCCCGATATTGATTGAGCCTTTCCTGATGCTTTTGTTCTCGCTGAATTCGATGCTTATTGTCATTCTCTTCGAGCTCATCGCGCAGATCGAACCATTCCTCGCTTCCTATTTTGGCCAGGGCTATTCGTTTCTTGATGTAGTCCTGTTGGTTGTAGAAGAGACGTTCATCCCGTGCATCCTCGTCCATATACAAGGAACTGCCTTTTGTTGTGTATTCAAGATAAATTTTCTGTTCCTCTTTTTTGTAGTCGGATTCCACATTGCGTTTCCTCAGTTTATCAATTGCTTCGACTTTCTCCCGTGTGGCATCTTCTTCCTTGGTCTGGAGATCTTTATATTCACTACTCTCCTTGTCCCAAATCTTCATCCGTTTGTCAAGACCCTCTTTTTCTATTTTCTCACGCTGTTTGATAAAATCTTCCCTTGATATCTCATTGAGCGCATAAGAGTTTAACAATTTTGCAAGATGAAGGTCAGTCTCTGCCTCTATCTGCTTATCCTCTGCTTTCTTGGCTTTCAGTGCCGCCGCAGCTCTACGTTTTTCCTCAGCTTCACGTTTCTTTCTTTCGGCCTCAATTTTCTTTTGTCGCTTGGGGTCAACATAAGATTTTCCGCCTCCGCCTGCATCCGGATCCGGCCTGTTATTACCGCCAGAGCCTTTTACTACATCTTTCTGAAGTTCATTACCGTAGCTGTCCGTAATCGCATTGATTTGCGTTTTTACACTTTCCAATTCGACTTTAGCAGAGTTGAGCTTCCGTCTTGCCTGATCAACAAGATCCTGTGTGGTGTTTCCTACCATACCCCATGATGTGGTGTAAGTCATACCACTGCCTGCATTTAACGCGTTTTCCAAAGCCTTCTGCGCCTGGTTAACGGCAATCTGGGCCTCTGCCTTTTGTTTTCCAAGCTGTCGAAGCATATCTTTGGCACCCTCAAGCTCGTATTTACGTTGAAGCTGTTTATTGTAGTCTTTCAGTGCTTTTTCATTGGCCCTGTATCTTTTGGTCTCAGCGTCCAATTTAGCGTTATAACCTGGTATGATATTATTAAGCTCCTTGATTGCTTTTTGTCTGTCATCCATAGAAAGCTTATCATTCTTTGCCGCTTTAACGAGCAAATCAATCTTACTCTTCTCTTCCTGCATATTGACCATTGCGTCATTCCTTATCTTGGTCAGGTTCTTCTCTGCCTGTGTCAAAGCGTCAGTCTTTCTTGTCAAGTCGATGATTACTCCGACAACAGTGACAGCCACAAGTGCCAGCGCAGCGTATGGATTAGTCTTAATGATTTTCCATAGGTTCTTAAAACCAGGAACAAGTTTCTCATTCCACAAAGCTATAAGCTTAGTAACAATAAGGTCTTTTTCCTTAGCTATCGTCAATGTCGTGATGGCGATGGTCAACAGTGCAAGCGTAGAGCGGAATCTGACTACGAAACTCATTATGCCTTCCAGCGTCTTTATCAGAAGGCTTCCTGACGTGACAGCCATGCTTGCCACAGGCATGAGCTTTTGACCAAGTTCTATTGTCAGGTCGTGGAACTTCTTTTTTGCTTTATCAAGTTCAGCATTGACGGTAGAATTATTGGTGTTGAACTCATTCAGCACTGAGGTTCCAGCCTCGTAGGCTTTCGTTGCAGTATTCTGTGCAGCTCTTACCTGGTCAAGGTGTGTGGCCACGGATGACAACACGCCCACGGCACGGGTGCCGTCGAGGTTCATACTCTCGAACATGGGTGCCATCTCAGCGAAGCCACCTTTGTTCTGCATGCTCTGCATGAATTCCAAGAGTGCGGCATTGGCATCTTCCTTAAGCATCTTCGTGAATTTCTTTACCTCGATTCCAGCTATATTGGCGAATTTTGCCGGATCCTGATACATTTTTGTAATTAGCTGTGAGAATACTGTTGATGCCGTTGCCTCTTCCTGCATATTCTGGTCGAGGGCTGAAGCGAGGCCCATGATCTGAGCCTGCGTCATTCCAGCCTGCCGTCCGACTCCGGCAAGATCTGCGGTGAAATCGACGATATACCCAGCATTGGCCGAAGAGCTCTGTGCCAACTCGTTGATGGCGGATCCTGTAGAAAGCATGGCCTGCTTTAGTCCGAGCCGTTTTTCCTCACCGAAGACGTTGGCGAGCTTCCCTATCTTATCGACGGCACCCTTGCCAAGATCATCACCGAGTGCCACGTTGATTTTGTCGGCTGCATCCACGAAGTCCTCAATATCTTTTTTTGACTGCTTGCCGAGTCTTCCTGCGGAACCTGCCAGTTCGTTGAGCTGTTCACGGCTGGTGCGGGTATCCATCTTCTGGAAGTCCTCGTTCATCTGCCTCACCTGCTCATCACTTTGTCCCGTGTATTTCCTCACATTGGCCATTGTGTCCTCCATCTCAGCATAGGCTGTAGTAGCCTTACGGACAGTGACGGTCAGACCGGTAAGAGCACCAATAGCCTGTGTGAAAAAGCCCCAGTTAGTATTGAAGAATCCGGAGATTTTTGACCAGATGCCGCGAGTGTCCTTTGATTTATTGGTGGCGATCTCAAGCTGATTGTTGAGTTGTTTGGCTTGGCGCGTGAGCATTTTAAATTCATCAGAATCTTGCTTTGTGTATTTCAACCGCTGTTCTACGAGATCTCTGGCCATCTCTAACTCACGAATAGACGACTTTGTCAACTTACCCATAGTCTCGTTAATCTTCTTGTTTTCTTTCTCAATCTCAGCTGTTGATTTCTTGCAGTTTTTCAATTCGTTGTCGTATTGATCGACCAATGAATTGAGCTGTTGTTGTTCTGCCTTGATTTGCTCTATGCGTGTCTGGATTTTTTTCAGATTCTCTTCCTGACTCTTATATTTCCACGAGGTAGGGTCAGTGCGGTTCATGCTCTTCTGTATGGCATCTCTGGCGGCAGTAAGGTCTTTGAGAGAAGAATTGTTGATATTCCCAAGGACATTGGCCACCAACTGAGAGTTGTTCATCAGCTCACGCATTTCTTTTGCCGTGAGCTTGGCAGCATCAGTCATTCCGCTGATACGGAATTTGCATTGTTCCAGAAACTCTTCCAGCTTCTGATAGTCTTTGGGGTCAGTGGTGTCATCCATGACCTTTTTCAGCTGCTTCATGGCCGTCTTCACCTCTCCTACACTGGCGGTGCCCATGTTGGAGAGCGTGTCGATGGTTTTGACGACTTTGGACTCATAAGCCTTGACAGCAGCTGTAGCTTGTTTGAGATCCTTGGCATCCTGCTTTGACCAGCTGCCGTTGTTTTTCAAGGCATCGTCCTTTTTCTTCTTAAGATCTTCCACATGCTTCTTTAACTTCTGAAGCTCATCTTGCGCCTGCTTTGCGTTAAGAGAAACGATGGTTTTGAATTCTTGTGTGTTATTTGCCATAAAAAAGGTGCTAACTTGATTTTTTCTTCAAAGTTAGCACCCTTTAAATATATCGAAAAATACATTCACAACCCTTCTTTGTCCCATTTCTTAACCTTTGCCCGAAGTTCTGCTTCATCCAACGGCCCGTCTCCGCCTCTTTTCTTGATGGCATCCACTCTTTCAAGCCTGTCGCGTTCCATCTGCCGCCATTCTGCGGCACTGTACTCTTTGAGTGTGTCGTAGGTCTTGCCATGGAACACATATTTCCCGTTTTTCATCGGAAAACAAGCATTGCCTGACGAACCTTTCAAGACGGATTTCCCAGCCTTGTAGACTGCGGTAATACCGTAAACGGCTGCTGCGGAAAGAAGAAGTTCGAGTAACATGACTATATCGTTTTTTTCTATCGCAAATATAACAAGTTTTTTTGGATTATACAAATTTTCATTGCAGTATCTGCAATAAAAACTACAATTAATTCTTACTACGCATTTTCTCCAGTTCCAGAGCCTCTCTTGCCTTGGCATCAAGTTCGGTGAGCGCGCGCCAGCAGTCAAGTGCGAGTACTGCGTTTTCTTTTGTCGGGTCACCGTCGGTAAGTGCCCGCAGCTGGATATTGTACTGCTCTTCAATCTGCCTGCTTGAAATAGTGAAGTCGCCGTCACCATTGTCAACCTTCTGGAAGAAGTTAGAGAATCTGCCGGATAGGATTTTTTTTACATGGTAGTACCATAAAAATGTGCCGAACCTCTCTTCCGGTTCCAGTACCATGTCGGTGTCATTTCTGAGCTTACCACGTTCCTGACCGGGATGAAGGCCGTTGGCATCGATATAGAGCCAGCACGCAAGGTTGTCAAGCATTTCCTCATCCTTTGTAGCCAGATATATCTGAAAATATTTTTCAGCCATGAGATAGTCGCCGAACGACACCCCATGAAGTAAGGGGTCGACCGCCACGAGGCCACAGACTGCATCCAACCTACAGTCCATGTCCTCGTACGTATCGATAAAGTCAAACTGATGAATGAATGACTGTACCTGCCAACTTTCCAGATACAGCACTTGTCTCAGCCCGTTAACTGGAACCAGACATTTCCAGCCGAATTGAGTTTTCTTCAGCACCTCTATGCCACAGAACTTGAGGAACATGACCGTCTTCACCTCTGTCTTGTCAGTGTATACAGTCAGTAGTTTCAGTACATAACGCAGCTGCTCCTGGCTCAGCGCTCTCCACGACGTGGGGGCGGTGAGGTTGATGTTCACCGTGCGGCTCTTCTCATCCGTTGAAGACGTAGCCTGCGCTGTCTTTAGTGTTCTTGAACGTGTCATGATGGTTGGCTTTATAACTGGCGCTCTCTCGGTAGAGCTTGAAATATTCCTGGTTGTCCTCGCTCTCGAGGATGCGCATCAGGCGGCGATAGACTGGCTGTTTGAGTGTGGCGGCGCCCTTCACTGCCCACATGTCGGTGAACCGTATGATGCAGCTGATGACCTCTCGGTAGGGTTCCAGTCTGTTGGGGTCGGCACGGCGGAAGGCATCGAGGATGTCGTCCATCTGCCTGTCGCCCATCTTCGTGCGCAGCATCTCCTCGGCTTCCTCTACGGTGGTCTTGTAGTTGTTCCAGTCTGTGTAGGTGGCGTTGCGGTGGGTCTCGAAGAAGAAGGTGTATTCATCGTAGAGGTGGTCGATGAAGCGGCGGGCCTGCTCCGTGGCTCCCCAGTTCTCGCTTCGCAGCTGGTTGAGGGTCATGGCGAGCGTCCGCCAGTACTGTGTGCGCAGCGCTCCCTCTAAGGCATCCACGCGCTGCTTGCTGGCAGGTGCGAGGTTGTCGTTGCTCACCACGCCGAAGCCGGTGGGGGTGAGCACGAGGTCGAGCTGGCGCAGCACGCTGAGGAAGGCTGACAGACACACGAGCTGCTTGTACCACTTCATGAGCGGGGAGTCCTCGCCCTTCTCTTCCAGGTAGGCCATCCCTGCCACACCGAGCAGGACAGCATTGCTGAAGGCCAACTGCCGCCCGAGGGCGGACTTCACGCTCTCATACACGCTGTCGTTGGCGGCAGCACCCACGGGCAGCGCCTGCTCGAAATCACTTTTGGTAATCGTTATCTCCATCGTCGTTTTGATTTGAGTTTCCACTAACTTTCTTGGCATCCTTGTTCTCATCGAGGGTGGTGAGCATGAGCATCGGCACGTCGACGGTGCACCTGTCCGACCACCCGTTGTAATGCAGGATGACGTGGTAGGGCTTGGCCATCACGTCATGATAGATTTTTTCGAGCGCTTGTTTCAGTGTGAAGAGCTCACGCTTGTCGGAGCCGGAGTTGTTCATCTGGCTCTTGCCCGGCGTGGCGCCCACAAGGTTGGGGTGCACACCGTAGGCGAAGCAGAGAGCGTTGGAAGCTTCCTCCATGTCGTCGCTCCAGTTGCCGCCCTCCTTCTTGCTCGGGTCGTTGAGGTTGATGATGCGCACCATGCGGTTCTCCTTGCCGTTGGGGTCGATATAGTAGCCGGTGACGAGGGCCTTGCCGGCGTTCTGCACACCGCAAACAAAGTCGATGATGTTCTGCTTCTCCAGCTCCTTGCGCTGCTGGCGATCGGCTTCGTCCTCGATATGCTCGTTGTCGCACACGTTGTCCCAGTACTCTTCATGCACCTCTATCTGTACCCGGGGGGCAGAGGTGTTCTTAATCATAAAACGCTTGCCGATGCCTATCAGACGGTAGATGTCATACCAGGAATCCTTGAAGATGCTCGAGTAGTAGGGCACGGGATAGTATTGGTAGCCAGGTGTGGCCATCCGTGAGAGAATGGCGAATTTTCTGTCGCTGGTGGGTTTGTTGTGGACAAGGCCGGTGGCGGGGTCTGGCTGCTTGCCCATGCGTATCTCTAAGTCGCCGAGTGGGTCCCAGTAGTCAAGAAGGGGAATGGCCTCGATGCGCTTCTCGTTGAAGTGCCCGATGCGGAAGTCACCGAAGAAGACGTGCTCTATTTTTCCCGATTTTGTCGACGGGGCATACTCGAAGCGGCAGTAGCAGGCTTCCTTGTGACGCACGTTGACGATACGGCTGCCGTCGCGGGAGAGAATGATGCAGGTGACGCTGAAGTTGTACATCTGCATGTCGGTACACTGCTCGGCAAAGCATTCATGCAGGGAGTTGTGAAGGCAGAATGAGCGGATGTCGGGAAAATCGACATCTTTCTTCTCTTTCCGGTCCACAAACCGAAGTCCCTGACCGTAGCAGCAGAGGGTGTTGAACTGCTGGCACTGGGCGGTAACCATTTTCGACAGCACGGCCTTCCTGATCTCGTACGGCAGCATGTCGTCCGCGCCGAAGGGAACGTACTGATAGCCGCGGCCGTTGATGGTGAGCGGTCTGACGTTCACCGTGCCGTCGTCCTCATCGAAGACGTTGCTGCTGTCTCCACCGTATTCCTCGGCGATGGAATCGTAGGCCTTGGCACGCGCCACTCCCTGGGGTATGATGCGGAAGTGCTGCACTTTCCCGCTCTGCCCGGTCTTCACAAGTTCTAAGTCTTTATTACTCATAGATATACTTTCATTCCGTTAACTTCATAGATGAATATTTCTGGCAGCAACCGCAGCTGGTGGCTCATGGGGTTGACGATGCGCATGTAGCCGCCTTTCCAGTACTGGTGATGGACGAGCCATCCGCGGTACTCTACCCGGTGCCCATCGCTGCGGAAGGCTTTGATGTTCAACGTCTGCCGGTGCTGATAGGCGAGGTCGAGGTAACGCTGCATCTCACTGAAATGGATGGCTTTCTGCCGTTTCATCATATCAGAAATAGCACGGCTCCCATGCAGGCACCTATAATATAAAAACTAAGATTGCGCACGTCGAACATGCCCCCTTGTCTTTCATTTATCTTTTCTTTGGCTATCCCTACAATATAGGAAATACCAAAACCAAGGAAAGAAGCTCCGAGCTTACTCATACTTAACCCCACATACTCCGTAAAGAGATGTAAAAACAATCCACAGCCAAAAGCGATTACCAGAGAGCACAGCAGAAGGGCATATTTGTCCGATGGTATGCCACACATCCATTTAGAGAGTTTATTGAACAGTTTTTCCATATCATGTTGGTTTTTAATAATTTCACTAAACTTAGTAACTAATTAAAGGTGTAGTCGAACGTGTTGTCGAAGATTCTGCCCTCGCGCTCCAGCTCCACCACGTTATGGTTGCGCTGGGCGTACTCGTAGCTGAAGGTGAAGCGAGGCTGCTCGTCGAGGGCGTTGGTCTGCTCGGTCTTGCTGTCGTCAATCACGATCTCGCGGCCCACATTGGGGCTGCCGTTACGGAAGGTCACCAGGCGCACGTAGGGCGAGCGCATCACCTCGCCGAACCAGTCGGCCATGTCCTCACTCAGCGGGCCGGTGTCGGCCTTGAACGTGCGGGTCTCCTGGATTCGATAGTTCTGCTTCTTGCCCCCGATATAGGCGGAGTCGCGCTTGAAGGTGGGGGCTTTTGTGGCAAGACCGGTACAGTACATCAGCTCATCGCAGCCGAACGAGTTGGTGAAGAGCAGCACGGGGGCGCAGTCGGGCTTTCTGAAGTCGATATCGTACTGCTGGTGGCGACTTCCCGCCGTGATGGTATAGGAGGCAAGGGTCTTGCCTGCCGTGGTGAAGCGGTCGGGGCTCACGTCGATGGTGGTGTAGTTGTTGTTGCCGCCGATGACCACGGGCGTGAACGTCGCCGTGCTGCCGTCGGTATAGGTGGCGGTGCATACGGCGGCTCCCGTACCGATGAAATGGAGGTATTCGAGACGGCCGGGGGCCGTGAGCTTCGTTCCGAGCAGCAGCGAGAGGAAGTGGTGCGTCGTCCAGTCCTCGCAGGTGGTTGGGATGTCGGCCTCGCAATAGACCAGCGTGAAGGTCTGCTCCTGACTCGACGTTATGCTGTTGCTGTCTGCATATTCTTCGCTCAACTGTATCTTCACGTCCACCACGAGCATCTGGCGGGCATAGGGGGTGAGCAGGTTGCCCAGGTCGGCAAAGGTATTCGGAGTAGATCTCCGTCCATGACTTACTGTCGGGGCTGATGAGAATCTTCACGCCCATGCGGTAGCCGCCGATGGTGCATACCATGTCGGGTACGCTCATGGAGAAATACTTGCCGCTGAGTCCGTTGCTGATAGTGATTGCCATAATCGTTTCTTTTCCGCAAAGATAAGCATTGATGGATTGCGGCAAAAATACAGCGGAAAAGAAGCATAATGAGAGAAGCCACCGATGCTTGCGCACCGATGGCTTTATCTTTTATTTTATAGTCAAGAATCAGTCGTCTTCGTTGTCTTGATTTGCATCTTTCTCTTTTCTAAAGAGGAAGACACTTGCAAGTCCAACGACAATAGCCGTAAATACTCCGGCTAACCAATCATGACCAATGTATCCAAGAAAGCAGATAACACCCATACTTACAAGAGCTATGACAAATGCCATAATTTGACCTATCCGGCTCTCGCGGGCTCTGATGTCTATAATCTTTTTCTCACAATCAATGCGATGAGCTATCTGATGCTCGGTCATTGTAAGAATACGTTCTGGAGCGTCATGCATGACTTCTTGGTAAGCCTTGAAATCCTCAGGGGCAGGAAGAGGGCCGCTAAAAGTCTTTCTCTGCACCATGGCAGAGAAAGCGTGGGCTACAACGGCACGCTGTTCGGGGTCTTTGATATTCTTGAGAACCTCGTTAAGATCCACAGGGGAAGGATGGTTTTCATTAACCTCTTTCGGCTGATCCTTTGTTTCTTCTTTCATAACGCCTTCAGGGAATATCTTCTCATAGCTGTTCTTAAATCGTGACCTATCGCCTGCCAATCCTTACGCATGTCCAACAAGTCGTTGCCACGCATGTATCTTCTAAAGGGGTCAGCCGATTTTATGATGGAGATGGATTCTACACCGGTTCTAAAGCCTGGCAGACTATGTCTCAGACTTGTGTTGAAACAAGTGGTGGCTTTATTCTTACTTTTCTTCATACGGCTAACATTTTTCGTTATTGACGTTGCAAATGTACCATTATTTCCTCGTAACCGCAAATTTTATTAGTTAATTTTATTTCAGCTACTAATGTATATGTTAAAACAGCAAAAGGGGGGCACCGGCCTCACGGTCAGTACCCCTAAGGATTATGGTTAAAAAAAATGTCTCCTAAACTTGGAAGTCCATGTCGCGCCAGATGGCCCATTTCACCGTACCGTCCTCGACGGTGGTCGTGCCAAACTCGTGCAGGAACATGTAGTTGGCTATGATGTTGATGTCCATATAGTACATGGGGCGCAGGTCATCAGCAATCTCGTCAGAGGATTTCGGGTCAAAGACCAGCTCCGAGCCCGTCACGCCCTTGCCGGGCAGGTTGTCGCGTGTCTTCATGTATTCATCGAGCAGCTTGCACTGCATCTTCTCTTCCTCGCTGCGGTCGTTCTCTTTCAGCCAGTCGAGGAACTGTTTCAGGTCCTTGTTCATTGTTGTGCCCTCCTAAGCTTCTTTAAGTCTTCCTTCATGTCCGACAGGCTGATCATCCAGTCGGTGAGCGTCTTGCGCTCTTCCTCGCTCTCGCTATCGCCGAGCTCCATGAGAAGACGGTCCTTAACGTCGTCTATCAACTCTATGCGGTTCTGCAGGGTGTCCACGTCGCAGAACTCTTCAAACAGGCTCATAGCCTTGCTGTCTTTATGATTTTCCATCATTTGTTATTCTCCTTTCTGATCCTACCGGGTAGCTCATGCGGCGCATATTTCATGAAAACTAAAATTACGGCCAAGGTTCCCCCTGCAACGACAAGAAGGAGACATGCAATGATGAGAGCTCCCAACACGATTTTCATGCCTTGCCTCCTTCCTTAAGTTGTTCGTAGAGTCGAGTACGGGCGCGGTTGATAGCTTTGCGCAGCTCGGGGCTACGTCTGCCCATCAAGACCAGGGCAGTTTCCAGCGCCGTAGGGAGAATAGAGCCTTTTACATAGCATTTCTTCTCGTCGCTGACGATGATCGCGAATTCTGAGAGGCCTTCTTGTCGTATCTCCAGGCTGATGGCCTCAATTAACTCCTTGGTATTCATTCCTGGCCTCCTTTCTCAATGTGGTTTCTCAACAGAATTGGACTTTTCCCGCTTCTCATGATGGGATTGGTATAGATATGGACCGGTTTGTAGCTCGCAGCATACTTCTTGATGTCCTCGTCGGAAGCATAGTCTGACACCCACTGGGCGAACTCAATGGCGGCTCCTTGGTTCTGGCCGAAGTTGCGCAGGAGGAGTTCGCCGTCCTCTGTGTGGGCGTAGACCACATAGCCCACGCCCCTCTCGTTCTTAATTCCCACAATCATTTCTCCCCTCCTTTCTCGCCTTTGTTCAACCTGTACACAATCCATCCGCTCACGCCCATGGCAGTGATGCTCACCAGTGGATTCTGCTCCACGCACACTGCCGCCACGACCATGGACAGCGGGAACACTACGCCGATGCGGATGGCCACTCTTCGCGTCACCTCAAACTCCGCGATACGGCTGTAGAACGCGCTCCTGGCGTCCAGCCAACGGTTGACACTGCGGTACAGTCCTCTCACCTTGTCTGCAAGGCTC
>ONYL01000083.1 GCA_900322035.1 uncultured Prevotella sp. | reverse complement strand
AGTGGAACTGTAAGCGAGTCGACTTGCTGTTGCCGAAGGTGTTGGAGTGGGCCAGCAAGTACTGTTCCACGAGTCTGGGTACACGTTAAAAAGCCAAAGCGTTGAATATCAACACTTTGGCTTTTTCATTATCTCTATATTTGCGACTTCCTTGCGACTTAATCAGCTGTTGGCACAGAGAATTTTTGTCGCTCAAGAACGTTTTTTGCGACTTTCAGCTTCCGAAACAAGAGTTCGAAGCATTGTCTATTCCTCCACAATCTTTCCGAAGTCCTTCCAATAGGTTGCTGACGCATACTTGTCCTTACACCCTTTCGGAACATACAGAGTACTCTTGCTACGATCGACTTCGGTATCCGAATCCAATGTCGGCGGCGTCGTTAAGGCGACATGCAGGTTCTTCACCCGGAGCCCTTTGAGCGCTTTGGCTGATAGATTAGCAGCCTTCGGAATAAAGAGGGTCGTCAGGGTACCACCCGTGTTAAAGGCCTCATCGTAGATACTACTGAGCTTGGAATCTGCCGGAATCACGATTTCTTCGATCTTTGGAGAGCTGGCAAATGCCTCGACACCGATGTGCTCAACACTGGAAGGCAGAACAACAGTCTTGAGGTTCTTACAGTTGGCAAAAGCCTCATTACGAATTGCCCCGATGCCTTGGGGAAGCAGGATCCTCGACAGATGGGAACCGAAGAACTCTCTTTCTTCGATATCGAACTCGTAAGAATAGAATGTGACATCCAAACCTGACATATCCAACGTGTCAAGTGACAACTTACCTATTTTAGCAGCATATTCAATGTCATAAGGGGTCGGGTATCCTGTCATTGTAAGTTTTCTCAGCCTTGAGAGATTCTCTTTGTCTTGCCCCAATAACACGCTAAGCGGCTCTGAGAACATCCCAAATTTAATTGTCTCCGATGCATTCAGCGTGCGTGGCTCCTGTCTGACCTCAATATACCAAGCATTATCATTATGAAGACTGTCGCCTGTGATGCCATAGTCTGCACTTCTACCCAGGCCGGTGTTCAACAGGACTTCGAAGGGAAATTCCAACGTCTGGCCTTCATTGCACTTCACTTCCTTATAAATTGTTTCCAACCAACTTGTATCCACAAATTTTGTATTCTCGCCAGAACCTGTCACCTGGGGTATTTTTTTGATTATAAATGGAGAATTGGCCTTAACGCGGAGAACAAGGCTACCACCCGTATTTTTGACATAGATAATACTGTCCGTGAAGTATGCCAACTTATAGGGCTTCTGATTCACCTTCAAGACATAGTTGCCTCGCGGTGAGGAAATGTTTACCGTGGCATCTCTGGCGAAGAGAGAAGTATCGGAAGGTGCACACTGAATGCGGATACCCGGTGCTCCCGTAACAGCATCCGTACATTCTTTCACCGTCATCCAGTTACCAGTGCCTGAAGCGAAGTTGATATTAGCCTCATACGCATCTGACTTCGGGAAGACAACAGTTGTGTCTACGCCATCAGCCCCAACATTGAGCCCCGTGGCAAGGATCTGCTCCGTCACAGGATTCATCGGTTCGTCTTCACTATTGTCTTTGCACGAAGCAAAGGTAAGTGTGGCTGCAGAAAGAAATAGAATGACATTTCTTGCATTCATAAACTTATATTTTTATTGTTCAAAGTCTTAGTATGCACAAAGGTAATAAAAATAACACGCCTAAATGTTTTTTTTGTAATAATTAAATCCATTTAACTATTATTTAGTATCACCAGGAGACGCTGCTTATATTCCAGCACCCACTTTTTACCTTGTAGGAAGTCGGTATTGATACGAGGATAATCAGCTCCAGGTTCTTTAGGTTTAATGAAGTCTACCTTAAAACTGAAATCGGATAGTTGCACAGGTACATCCTTGCATAGTCCGACCTCTTTGTAACTTAGTGTCTCGGCAATATTAGCACTAGGGCTCTTGATAAACGATGTTGGGGTTACCTTGGATGAAGAGATAAGTTCATTTCGTCTGGAGCCTGTATCGAACAAAATACGCGTTTTATGCCCGCCTATCTTACCCTTAAAATAAATCTCATTCAATCCGGCATCAAAATATTTCTTCCATCTAAATGTTGTTTCGACTGTGTCGGGAATGTTCGCAAGCCGTTGAAGTTTATACTTCTTCAGATCAAAACACCAGAGGTCTTTCTTCAAGACGTCACCTCCGATAATAAACTTAGGAGCATACTGTTTCAGTTTTCCCGACAAATCTACAATGTAGCACCACACCCTGGTATAAACGATCCCACCAAAGGCAATACTGTCCAAATAGAAATCGGACGACTTGATGCTCTTTCCACTTGTATTGCCTATGGATTTGTCACCCTTGATATTCTTTATATGACATGAGTCGACCGCAAACGTTGAGTCTATGATGCAAACAGAAGCGCCCGTATCAATCATTCCCGGCACCTTATGGGTGATACCCGAATTACTGATGGCAACATCCGTGAACATCCAGTTGTACTTCATCGTTATATCAGACTGAGCAAAAACTTCAGTAGATAACAAAAGAATAAACAAGCATGCATATAGTCGAAGTATTTTCATCTCTTAGCCCACATTGCAGCAGACCCTCGGCTCACCCATGCTATTATGTGTAAATTTTCTTAAATTCAGACATCCGGCACATGAAAAGGGCCCGTTTTTGGGCTGTTTTTGGCTATTTTATTAAATATTCTTAATGAGCCAGGTCGTGGGAGTGCTTGTGTGGACCCACCGGTCTTGCAGGATTCAAAGTATTTTACGACCTTTGCGGCATGTATCTCAAGTACGTCAGACGAGAAAAGCATGTCGGCGGTAAGGTCCTCACACAGAAGTACTACCGCCTGACCGAGTCCTACCGCGACAGCAACGGCAAGACCCGGCAGCACATGTTGCTTGCTCTGGGCTATCTGCCTGAACTTCCGACGTTTGAGCAGCGCGACATGTACATGAGATGCCTCAATGCACTGGTTCTCCGTGGTGAATATATAATATGTGATGATAAAAACGTGTCCTCGAAAGTCATTGATACCTACAATGAATTGAAGTCGAGAGGACTGATCAACAATATTATCACCAACAGCCGTGATGTGGCCAAGGCAGAGAAGGCCCGTGAGGAACATGAGCGCAAGTGCGGCTATATCACAACGAAAAGTTTCTTCGATCAAAAGCTTACTAACGCGCGCCCGGTCGGAATGGAGAACGTATGTCTTTCCATACTGAGGAAGCTGGGACTTGAAAAGTGTCTGATTGACAACGGCCTCAGCCGCGATGAGGCCCGTGTGGCTTTGGTACAGGTTGCGGCTCGGGTTATCTTCCCATGTTCTGAATACCGTACGGCCAAGTATTTACGTAATGAATCCTCCCTCTGCGAGATGGTCGGTGTCAACAGTGAGAAAATCACCAAGGACGTGCTCTACGGCAGTGCCCGCAAGCTTTACGGCATACACAAGGAGATTGAGGACTTCCTGCATAACCGTGTCGTTACCATGTTCGACATCCATGAAAAGATATACCTCCTGGATCTGAGCAACACGTATTTTGAGGGCCGTTATACGCTGTCTGACCTTTTGGCCCGCGGCCGCAGCAAGGAGAAACGCACCGACTGCAAGCAGGTCGTATTCGGGGCAGTGGTAAACACCTACGGACTGCTTGTGCGTACGGACATCTTCGAAGGCAACGCCGCCGACTACAAATGCATGCAACCAATGATTGACGCACTCAAGGATGGTACTGACAAAGAGAATCTTATCATTGTGATGGATGCCGGGATGTCAGGTGTTGAGAATATCAAATGGCTGAAGGACAACCATTATAAATACATTACCGTCATGCGCGGCGACAGTGCCTGCACCCCTCTGTCCGAGCGTGTCGTTACGGTGAAAGACGAGAAGAAGCAGGATATAAAGCTCCGCCTTGTCAAACTTGACCGTAAGCCCGCCGTAAATGCCAAGACAGGAGACAAGGATGATTATACAGGCGACACATTCCTCCAGGTTGACAGCTATGCCAAGGCCCTGAAAGAGAAGAGTATGGCTGACCGGACCGATGCGCTCTTCGTTGAGGGGCTGAAAGCCATAGACGCCGGACTCCATAAGACAGGCGGCACCAAGAAACGGGACAGAGTCATCGAACGTCTCGGGCGTTTGGAACAGAAAACCGGCACGGCACATCTCAACTACGACATCCACTTTGAATATGACGAGCACGACACAACCACGGCAATCACCTGGAAACGCAAGACCGAACGGGTGGAGAAGCAAAACAGCTTTCATGGAAAATACATCGTGCGTACGAATATCACAGAGAAAGACGAGGAAACTATTTGGAACTATTATAATGTAATCCGTACAGTCGAGACCGTTTTCAGAGTCCTTAAAAACGATCTGGACATCAGACCTGTATACCACAAAAGCGATGAAGGCATCAAGGCCCATCTTCATCTGGCCATCCTCGCCTATTGGGTCGTATCCACTGCAAGATACATGTTGCGCAAGGGAGGCATCAAGTCGGAATGGTGGTCGCTGCGACCTGTCATGAACAAGCAGATAGTAGCCACCAGCACAGCCAGTCTGAGCAACGGAGAAAAGATTGCAGTAAGAAAATGCAGCGAGCCGATAAAGGCAAGAAAATTTGTGTGGACCCAAAATGCGGATATCAAAAAAACGAGTCCTGGGAATCAGGGGGTTAGCTGAAATATAGCTGCAATGTGGGCTAAAACCCCGACGGGGTGGCAGAATTATTCTGTCGGGCCTTCGGCGCTTAACCAAACTTGCTTGGGTTATGCCGAGTGCAGCTAAAGCTTATGCAAAGTGGCAGAAGATTGAATTTCCCCAAAGAGATTTCTTTGCCCAAACGATAGAATCATCAAGGAAATGTTGTATCTTTGCGCTATCAACAACGAAGGAATATATGGAAGTATCTCATATCTCACAAGAATACATACAGGCAGTAAAGGACATCAAGAGCGCTATCCTGAGGAGCCGGTACCAGGCTGCAAAACTCGCCAATAAAGAGTTGCTGAAGCTCTACTACTCTGTCGGTGGCTATGTATCTGCACACAGTCGCGATGGCTATTGGGGCAAGGGTGCCATTGATGCCATTGCTAAAGCATTGCAACAAGAGTTGCCAGGACTAAGAGGATTCTCAGTTAGCAACATCAAGAATATGAGAATGTTCTTTGAAGAATGGAATCCTTATATAAATCGCCAGTTGTTAACTGGCG
>ONYL01000033.1 GCA_900322035.1 uncultured Prevotella sp. | reverse complement strand
TTCTGCTTCATCAGCACGCTCTATGAATCTTTCTGCATCCTTACCTTCCAAGGTAGGTATTGCCTTAATTTCTATTGCCATAATCTTCCTTTCTTTTTTGCAAAACTTTTGCCAACAGGCGCAACGAAAGCTTGCTTTCAATTTGCCGGGTGCGGCTAAAGTTTATGCAAAGGTAACTATTTGTTTTGAAATGACAGAATTAGGTTTTGACATCACACTTCACGACAAAATGCCAGACGTCGTTCTCTATCGTGCTGACAAGAACTGGCTTTATTTTATCGAGGCTGTGGACTCTGTTGGACCTATGAGCCCAGAGCGCATCATAGACATCCAAAGAATGACACGACAAGTGGAATGTGGAAAAATCTTTGGCACGGCATTTCTTGACTTTAAAAAATACAAGCGATTCTCTGAACAAATCGCCTGGGAAACAGAGGTCTGGATAGCGGAAATGCCAGACCATATGATTCACTTAAATGGAGATAAATTTCTCGGCCCACGAAAAAGAACACTAACTAATCCAAAAACACGATTCAAACATGAGTTTACAAGAAATACTTGACCACCGTCGTGCCATCCGCCACTACGATCCGCAAACGCCACTTGACCGGGAACGAGTGAAGGAATGCCTCAGAATGACTGCGCTGGTCCCTGCAAGAAGCTCGCCCTCCGCCTGCCCCGACCAGCTCACGGTGCTCACGGCCCGAGAGAGGGTGGTCTTCGTCACCCCCGTCGGGACCTCTGCAGGCAGCGCGCCGAAGCGGCCCGGAATTTGAGAAGGGGCAACCGGCGCGCAGTCGTGCACAAGAGCTGTGCCGTAGATCCTGATGTTGGCCAGCGGGGGTATAAAAAATGGCCATGAACGGACATCAACGATTGGATTGATGAACATTCATGGGCAGATGATTATCCTGCGTGTGCGAAATAGCCCCCCCCTATAGAAGGTTGCGGTCATTGCTTTTGGATCTTGGCTCTTATGGCATAGGAGCGCAGAAAGTCTTCATAGCTCTGTACACTCCGTTGGTCCACCCAAAGCCATCTTGATTCGGATATTCTCCTCCACCGGTATCGCTCAGCATGATCACATTGTATTTCTCCAAGATCTTATGGCTGTGATGATAAACGTTTTCCACCATCTTCATCCATCTTTCTTTTATGGTGTCAGCGTCTTGGAGCATTCCATAGTCATACAATCCTTTAAATGAAATCCATTGCAGTGGTGCCCACCCGTTGGGCGCATCCCATTGCTGTCCCGAGTTGATGTCGGTGGTGACAATTCCTCCCGGCTTGAGCAGATGACGCTTGATGGTTTGGGCTGTCTGCACGGCCTGTCGCTGGTCTGCAATGCCCACGAAAAGGGGATATGCCGTTGCGGCCGTGATTTTATGGCTACACGAGCGGCTGCGACAGTCCCAGTCTGTGAAGCTGCCGGTATCCGCATCCCAAAGATAGTGCAAGATTGCACGGGCGCGGCTGTGAGCCGTGCTATCGTACTTGGCAGCCTCCTCCAAGTCTCCTTTTATCGACATCGCCTGGGCTATGGTCATTTCCAAATGATAAAGTAGACAGTTCAAGTCCACGGTCACATAGTCTGTGGTGGATATAGAGGTTAGGTCGTCGCTTTTTCGCATCCATCTCGATGAGAAGTCCCAGCCCGATTCTGCTCCAGCCCTCAAATTCCTGTAGAGTGCATGGAGATCGGCCCGGGGTTGAACTTTGCTCAGGGCGCGCCCTGTGGCTACATCGTTGCGGTACATCTCTTCCCGTGGCGTGTCGTAGTTGTCATAATATCTGTTGAGCACTTCACCTCCCGGCATCCTTACGCATCTCAACTGTTGGCTGTTGGTCTCGGTGAGCGTTTCAGATCCTTTCATCCAGAAGCGATACTCCCTTATCATCTCGGGCAGGTATTGCGACAGTATGCCCTTATCGCCCGTCTTCTCAGCCAGGGCCTCCACCATATACGAGAAAAAGGGTGGCTGAGACCGCCCCAGATAGTAGGTGCGGTTGCCATTGGGGACAAAGCCGATTTCATCGATGAGATCTGCAAAGTTTCTCACCATGTCGGCGGCAAGGTCGGTCCGGTTGTCTGCCATCAGCCCGAGAAGAGTGAAGTAGCTGTCCCAATAATAGATTTCTTGGAATCTTCCGCCTGGCACCACGTATCTGTATTTCAGTGGTATGAGCGTTCCTCTTTCCCCTCCGTTGGCGGAATGGCGGGTGAGATAGTCCCACAACTTCCGGATATGGGTATCTATGTCGCTGGTATCCTTGAAAGTGTCGGCCGGAAGGGGCTGTAGATGGAAATTGACGGTTAAAAAACGGCTGATAGAAGCTGTGGTCTTAGGCTTGAGGGCATCGAAGTCTTTGGCGATGCCAGTCAGGTCGCTCGAAGGAATTCGGTCGAGGAAATCCTTCGAATCGGCGAAGTAGCAGTTTGGGCCGAACAGAGAATCATTCATCAGGATATGCCCGAACAGACTTCCATATTTTTCTTGAGGACGTTGGAAATGAGGGGTGTTCGGATCGACTTCCGCGACTGACAAAGTGGCGGACACCAGCAGTCCTGCAATAATGCAGATGATCTTATGGTATGTTTTCATTTTCTGTTCAAAAGAGATATTGTCTGATTGTTCTTCTTGTTTTTAGTCACGGACCGTTGGGTATGATCCGAGAATTTCTCAAAGCATCATGTTTGATTCAACGGACAAGAGGGGGAGCAGAGATGAACCGCCCCCCCTGTCTTATCGTGTGGAAAAGAGCAGGAATACCGCCATGCGGCGGTGATCCTTACGGTTGGCCGACGGTGAACGTCTTGTGATCAGGCCCGATGGAGGTCAGCGTGAGCTTTTTCCACGACTTGGGCAAAACGCTCTTCACCTGCTTGATGCCACCGTTGACCAGGTCGATGTCCACGCCGCCGAATCCCATGATCATGCTTTGCAGAATGCCGCCGGCACCCGTGGCGAAGTAGGGATTCGTGCCGTTCTTGGTTTCGGCAATGACGCGGAAAGGCGGGAGGAGATTCTCTATATAGGCGTCGTTGAAGTAATGGTATGCCCTCTCGCCGTCGCCGAGCCTTGCGTAGAGCAGCGTAAAGATGGCCTGTGTCATGGCCGGCGTGCCCTCGACGGGGACGCGCTGCTGGTAATACTCCAAGTCTTTGCGCACCTGCGCCGGGTCGGTGATCTGCATCAGCGGATAGGCCAACAGGTTCACGTCGGCCTGCTTGATGTTTTCCCCGTGATAGCTGTTGTGCTCGCGTGTCACCCCGTTGCCCATCCGGTAGACAGGAATGCGGTCGGCCGTGGCTTCCCACCGGCTGTCGGCCGTCATGCCGAGCAGTCGCGCAGCCCTGGCGGCCAGCCTCAGATTGGCGATGGCGATGCCGTTGGTGAAGGCATCGTCGTCGACATTCTCTGCCCATTCGTCGGCAGCGACGACATTCAGGATATGGCAGACCCCTTTATCGTCTTTGTCGACGCGGCTCAGCCAGAAGTCGGCGGTCTCCTTCAGCATGGGGAATCCTTTCTCCCGCAGCCAGTTCCTGTCGCCCGTCACGCAGTAATATTGCCAGGCGGCGAGGGCCACACAGCCCGTGATGCTGTGCTCAAAGGGGCCCGTCATGGCCCACACGGGCGTGTCCTCGCCGCCCGTGTCGGCACTCTCCCAGGGATATTGTGCTCCTCGGTAGCCATGCTCGAAGGCGTAGCGCCGGGCCTCGGCCAGCCGGTTGTAGCGGTAGTCGACCATCGACTCTGCCATCTCGGGATGGAGCATCAGCAGGACCGGAAACATCCACACGTCGGCATCCCAAAACACATGTCCGTTGTAGCCCAGTCCGGAGAGTCCCATGGGCGAGACCGACAGGCTGGATCCCGCGCTCACAAAGCTGTAGAGATGGTAGATCATGCTGTGTACGTCCTGCTGTGCCTGCGCATCGCCGTCGATCAGGATGTCGCTCTTCCACAGGTCGGCCCACAGCGCCCTGTGGCGGCTGATCAGTTTGTCGAGTCCTTCCATCTGGGCATATACAGCCAGGCGCTTCACCTCGTTGATGGGATCGTGGGAGAGGGCCGAGGACAGCGTGGAGCCCACGACGGCGAACCGATAGGGCTGTCCTCTCTTCAGTCTCACCGTGAAACACGCCGAGTGGGCCGTGTCTCCCTGATGGTGACTCACCTCAGGAGCCTGTGCCGGAGCGTCGTCGGGGAAGAGGAATGTGGAGGCAGCGCACATGGTCAGCCGTCCTGTGGGGCTGAGCGCTTCGGTAGAGAGCAGCGTGGCCTGGCTTTGCCCGATGGTCATGTCGTCGAATCTGAACTTGGCCTCCTTGAAGCCGTCCGGCGTGGCTAAGGTGTTGTCCACCCGCACGACGATATCGCTATTGGGCGTGACCGTCACTTTGAGCAAGGCACAGTAGGGCAGTTCGCGCAGGGCGACGACGCTGTAGTCGACGTGAGCCTTCTGCCCGTAGTCGAAAGCCCCGCTGAATTCAGCCCCGCGCATGTCCAATTGCTGCGTGTAGTGGCTGATCCTGCCGTAGTCCACAAGCGTCCCGTCGACCGTCAGCGACGTGTTGAGCATGTTGAAGCCACTCAGGAAATTGCTCACTTCGCCGCGGCCGAACTTGTCGTAGCTGTTGGCCAGTACGGTGCACGAAGTCTTCATCGGTTCGGCTGACGACACCAGTCCGAGCATCCCATTGGCCACCGTGATGCCATAGTAGTGGCTACGGTCGATCTTCGTGGCTGTCAGCACCCAAGGATCCTGGGCGAGGGCCGGCACACATCCGGCGATAAACAAAATCAATAACCGTCTTAATCTCATGTTTGTTGAATGAAGTAGTTAACATCATGTTTTGCTTCAATATCCCTCATTCTGCTGCAGATCCTTGTTGGCTTCCAAGGCTGACTGCGGAATGGGGAAGAGGATGAAGTGCTTGTCGCAAGCCTCTACATTGTAGCGTGCCCCGCAATATTTGTTGAATCTCACCATGTCGTCTCTTCTCGACATGCCGTCCCAATAGAACTCGTATCCCCTCTCGTTATAGAAGGCCTCCAACGTGAGCGTTTGGGCTGTATACAGCTTCACGCCACGCGCGGCGCGCACCGTGTTGATGTCTTGCAGGGCTCCTTCAAGGTCTCCTTTGCGCATACGAGCCTCGCCGCGCATGAGGTAGATGTCAGAATACTTATAGAACATCACGTCGTTGTCGCTGCCCATACCGTAATCATAGTTGGGATCAGGGGCATATTTGATCACTCTGACGCCTTCGGATTCGCTGGCCCCATCCACCTTGAAATCAGGAGTGTAGATGAGGGCGTTGCCCTTTCTGTCCTTCAAAGCCTCGCCATCGATGCTGTATTGCTGCCCCTCGATGATGCCGATGTTGAAGCCAATCTGACTCTTGAGTCTTGAGTCGGTGTATCGCGGGTCGGTCTTGTCCCAAGTATCGAGGAAGGTGGGAGTGGTGCAGCATCCGTTCCAAAAACTGTAGTGGCCGAAATTCTGAGAATAGTGCAGGGTGAGGTTTAGCCACGACTGTCCCGAGACACCCAACGACTGGTTGTAGAGGAAGGGGAGAATGGCTTCCGTTGCATCAGCCTCGGCACTGTTGTTTGAAAGGTAGAGCTTCCAATAGTCGTCTGAGAAGGTATATTTACCCGAGTTGATGACTTCCGAGCAGAGGCTGATCACCTTGTCCCATTCTGCTTGTCCGTCAGTAAACTCAGGCGCAGATCCCGTGAAAACTTGATAGTTCAGGTAGACGTGTGCCAAGAGCGTCTGGGCGGCGGCCCGTGTAATCCTGCCGTAAGCCACCTCACCTTTGAGTTTCAGGTTGGGGATGATGTCGTTCAGCTCGCTGACAATTCTCTCAAGTGCAGCGGGTCGGTCAAGAATCTGCGGCAGCGTGGAATAGTCTGTGGCATCGGCTTCACGCATGGGGAAATGTCCCCAATAATCCATGAGATAATACATAGACAGGGCGCGAATGAATTTCACCTCATTGGTATATGTCTTTACCTCATCGGACTGTTCCAGCTTGCTCAGGTAGTTGATGGCTACATTACTTCGTGTCAGTGCAGCCATAAGGGCGTTCCATGCGTTCTTCACGTGCTCGTTGGTAGCGTCGTAGGTATGCCAAAATAGGGTACGGTTGTTTACATCGTTCCAGTCTGAACCACGCGAGGGAAACACGCATTCGTCCGTAGAAGTCTCTGTCAGTGCGAAGAGACCTCCCGTGTCCATGAAATCGCGCATGGCAGCATAAGCAGGAGCGGCGATCATCTTCGCATTGTTCGGGTCGTTGACCACTTGTTTGTTGTCTTGTTCGTTGAGGATTTCCTCATGAAGATTGGTGCATCCGCCTGCCAACAGGCAGAATGCAAGCCCAACGATACTATATAGCTTTTTCATTGTTCGTTCGGTTTTAATTTAGAAGTTAATGGTTGCACCCAGGCTCCAGCTGCGTGCCATGGGGTAGTTGGTCCAGCCAATACCAATGGCTGGAATGCCATCTGTTACTCGGCGTGAGTCCACCTCGGGGTCATACCCGTTGTAGCCCGTGATGCAGAATAGATTGTTGCCTGTGAGAGATAGCAGAATGCCCTTCACCCAGCTGTTGGGTTTTACAGGTACTGTATATCTCAGCGTGGCACTGGATAAGCGGAGGTAAGATCCGTCTTCGATGTATCTGTCAGAGTAATCGAGATTATCGTCAGTGCTTTCTTTCAGTGAACGTGCTCCCTGGGTGATGTTGTATCCACTGTCGAAGATAGCGAGCGTGTTGATACAGTTGTCCAAGTTGTTGTAGATGTCGTTGCCGAAAACTCCGTTAAACTGCAGGCTGAGTTCCAGATTCTTCCATCTCAGCGTTGTATTGAAGTTGAGCAGGAAGTCGGGTTGAGCACAGCCGATGACTTTCTCCACCTTATTTCCGTTGGCGTCTGTTTCATACTTGCTGATGCCGTTCTCGTCAAATCCAAGGAAGTGGTATCCCCAAAATGTGCCAATAGCATGGCCGCTCATGATGCGCTGCAAACGGAAACCGTCCAATCCGGGACCAGAGCCGGAGCCTACCGTGATATACGACATGGGAAGACGCTTTACTTCGTTGTGGTTGGTGGTGAAGTTTGCTCCGAAAGTCCAGTTCCAGTCGCGGGTTGAGATGATGTCTGCATCAAGACCAATTTCGACACCTGTGTTCTCTATGCGCATGTCGGGAACATTTTGCCACATGGTAGTCGTCGGTGCAGGAGAAATAGAGTAAGTCTGTAATAAGACATCACGCGTAGATTTATAATACCAGTCCAATGTACCACGTAGTCGATTGTGCAGCACACCGAAATCAAGGCCGATATTCCATTGGTCTGTCTTCTCCCACTTCAAGTCGGGGTTAGGTGTGCGCGTAAGTGTGATGCCTGGCGTTACACTGGATTTTCCATCTAAGAAAGCTCCCGTGACCGATCCGAGTTTCAACTCTGAGATCTTATCGGGAATTTCTTGGTTGCCCGTGACACCATATCCCAGTCGGAGCTTGAGGTTGTCAAATACATTGAGTTTCTGAATGAATTTCTCTTCGCTCATTCTCCAAGCAAACGCTAATGAGGGAAAGAATCCATATTTATTGTTCTCACCGAAACGCGTAGAACCGTCGAAACGGAAATTGGCCGTGAACAAATATTTGTCCATAAGGTTGTAATTGATACGGCCGTAGAACGATTGCAGTTCATGGCGCAGAACGTCGGAGGTGCCTGTGATCTGTGAGTTGGATCCAAACGACAAGTTGTAGAGGTAATTGATGTTGTCTACATTAAATCCATTCTCACTGAAGTTGTACCAATAGTCGTCGTAGCGTTGGTATGAATGACCTAACAGAAAGTCGAGTTTGTGGATGTTACCAAAGGTCGTGTTATAAGTGAAATAATTCTCGATGAGATAATTCTTGGATTCTATGTTGTTGATATACATTTCACCAAGGTTGCCAAGGAAAGTCAACTCTTTGTCCTGTGTGACCTTTCGACTGGTCTTCATGTAATCGTAGGCATAGTTGAATTTATATTTTAATCCTTTGACAATATCTACAGTAGCCGAGGCGTTGGCCAAAATTCTGTCTGTGACCGTCTTGTCGTTGATGAGATTGATCAGGGCAAGCGGGTTGCGAACAGATGGGCTATGCTGATAGTAGGTGCCGTCTTCATTGTATATAGGATAAGTGGGGTTGTTTTTCAGAGCAGAGAAGATCAAGTCCCCCTCATAGCCGCCCGACTCTCCTAAAGGTGCGCGTCGCTGGTTCACCCTGCTGGCAGTCATGCTTCCTTCGAGATGAACCCGATTGTTCAAGATGTCTTGTCTGACATAGAACCGCCCTACGAGTTTTTTCATGTATGAGTTCTTGATAATGCCGTCGTTGTTTTGCAGGTTAACAGATGCGCGATAGCCGCTATGCTCTGTCCCGCCGGTAATCGACAGATTGTGGTCGTGGGAAAAGGCGGTGCGGAATATCTCGTCCTGCCAGTTGACGTTGTACCCCATGTTGTCAGGATCCAGTCCTTTCTCTTTGGCAAAGGCTACATACTCTGGCCCTGAGAGTACGTCGATCTGCTTGGGCAGATAAGAGACAGTGGCAGTTCCCGAATAGCTGACCTGGGCTTTACCCTTGGCTGACTTTTTCGTTGTGATGAGAATCACGCCGTTTGCTGCTCTTGAACCATAAATTGCACTTGCTGAAGCGTCCTTCAAAATAGAAATGCTTTCGATGTCATCAGGGTTGAGATAGTTCAATGGGTTTGTGAAACTTGATGAGCCTACACCCTGTACGCTTCCTCCTGTAGCTTGCAGGTCGGTTGATGCATCCAAGGGGACACCATCAATGACATAGAGGGGATCCTGGCCCGACCGGATAGAATTGGAGCCACGCACGCGAATCGTCACGCCGCCGCCCGGCTCACCACCATTGTTGGTTACGTTGATACCGGCCGTCCGGCCTTGTATGAGCTGTGAGGGAGAGGTGACGAGACCCTTGTTGAAGTCTTCACTGCGCACGTCGCTTACCGACCCTGTGAGGTCGCTTCTTTTCATGGTTCCATAGCCTACGACAACCACTTCGTTGAGTTGCTGGTTGTCTTCAAGGAGGTTGACTTGCAGGTTGTCAACTTGATTACCCAAGGTTAGTTCTTGATTGGAGTAGCCAATGAACGAGATCTCCAACACGTCTCCTGTAGAAGCGGCGAGGGTGAAATTTCCGTCTAAGTCGCTGATGGTTCCGCTGTTGGAACCTTTCACTTTGATGGTAGCTCCTATGACGGGCTCACCTTTGGAGTCGACAACACGGCCTTTGACAGTGCGGCCTTTGGCTTGCTGAGTGCGCCTCAGGGTGTTGTCCGAACCCTCAGATTCTTTCTTGTGGAGGATGATGTTCTTATCCCGAATGTCGTAATCCAGCCCAGATCCGTCAATGATCTGGTTGACGGCCTGTCGCAGGTTAGTGGCATGAACGCTGATTTTACGGTCGGTGCGCAGGGCATCGGCATTGAACACAAACGAGTAGCCTGTCTGTTTGTGAAGGGCTGACATGGCCTGGGAGATGGTGGTCGACTTCATATTCAGTCTCACCTTTTGGGCCTTGGCTCCCACACTGGCACCTAATAGGATGAGTGTGGCTAGCATGAGTTGCTGTTTGTACTTTGCCATATAGGTTCTGTTGTTAAATTGATTATTATAAGTGTTGTAAGATGTTGCGGTTCAGGTTTGGAGATTCTGTGTCAGGCTGTGGATGGCCGGTGGTCAGTAGATGTCCACCTGGCGACCGTTGATAGCATAGCCCAGGGTACCCGTCTCCATGAGGGCATTCAGTATGTCGTTGATGTTTTGCCTGTTTCGCGAGAAGGTTCCAAAGAAGCGCTTGCGGGCTGTGGTAGCGCTGTGAATACGGATGGTCACGTCAAACGAGCGTTCGAGTTGTCGCGCAATCTCCTCAACGGTGTTGTTTTTGAACACCAACAGGCCTTTGCTCCATGAATCTCCGCCGCATGATTTGGGGGCAACGTTGACTTCACCGGATGCCTTGTCCACTACTGCCTTCTGTCCAGCAACCACTCTCATTGTTTTTGAAATTGCCGTAGTCTTGATATCTATACTGCCTTCATCCACGGTTACGATGGCTTGAGGGTCGTCAGGATAGTTGGAGATGTTGAACTTTGTTCCTATATCACGGATGTGCATGGTGCCCACTGTGATGTCTAAGGGCATTTCTTTATGGTGAACAATGTCAAAATAGGCCTCTCCCGACAGAGTCACGCTCCGGTTGTTGATGCCATAAGCTTGTGAATATCTTAAAGAAGTGCCGCCATTGAGACATACCTTCGTTCCGTCGGGGAGCGAAGTCGTCATGGTAGATCCCTTAGGCACGCTCATCATAATATCGGCCATGCTTTTTGTCAAGTTGTTTCTGAAGATGGAAATACTGGCAACTGCAGTAACACCCACTATCGCTATGACGATTGCTGCATAGCGTAGCACTGCACCCATTCGCTGCCAGCGTGATGGTAGGTCGGAAATTGTGGGGATGTCGTTTTCACTTGTATCAGGGGGTGTGGCATCTTTTTCTTTGCGTGCTTCAATCTGCTGTTTGAATTTCGCATAGCCTTTTGTCCACTTGAATCGCGACGTATCATGTTCGACCATTGTGTCAAACCAAATCTCTTGGCATCGGCGCATGATGGATTGATGCTCCGGTGACCCGCTCAGCCAGGCTTCTAATTCTTTATAGCCTTGCTCGCTGGCCGTACCACTCAGTCGGGCGATGATGAGCTCTTCGATTTTGGGATTCAATTGGTTCATAATTCCTTTTTTTTAACCAAGTAGACAAGAATACGAAGAGGGAGGGTAGTGAAAAAGATTATTTTTTTTGTAATGTGGCAAAAATATATTTTTCCATTCCAAAATTTTCCTATTGCAGTCCTTTTCCGAACAGCATAAGAATAAAAAGATAGGGCTCCAGCCGGTTGTAGAGCATTCGCAGGGCCCGTTTGATATGGTATTTTACGGTGTTGACCGAAATGCCCAACTTCTTGGCAATCTGTTCGTAGGTTTTTCCTTCGTATCGACTGAGGACAAATACGCGCCGGGTGTCGTCGGGCAAAGAGGCGACAGCTTCCCGGATTTTCTCCTCCAATTCTTTTTCCAACAGGGAGTTGAGCGGATAGTCTGTTGAGTTTTCATGTAGCAAATCGTCGCTGGGCAGTCCTATAGTGGCAGGATTCAGTTTGCGTTGCTTTACAGCGTTGATACAGCGGTTGTGAACGCAAGTAAGCAGATAGCTTCGCAGCGAGCGGTCAATATGCAGATGTTGGCGGATCTCCCACATGCGGAGGATGACATCGTCTACGATACTCTCAGCTTCGGCGTCGTCGGGCACATATTGGCGGGCATAGGCACACAACACTGCATAGTGCATGCGATAGACGGCCTTGTAGGCTTGTTCGTCGCCTTCACTGAGTTGCTGGATGAGTAAGACTTCCGACTGTTGCATATTCCTTATTACCTTATCATGCATTCTTGTTGTAGAATGCAGGTGCAAAATTATAAAAAATATGTATAGCCCCTCATGCTTTAAGCAAATTTTTTTTTAGTCCTTCAGCGAGTAGGTCACTGATGTCACTACGCGCACCTTCTTGATGTAGGGCGTGGTGGCGTCGCGGTCCTCAATGGTGAACTGGCCTTGGTCGGCATTGATGATCTTGTTGATTTTTGACTGGCTGTTCTCGGCAAATTGCGCGGCTGTCTGCTCGGCATTCTTGATGGCTTCCTTCATCATCAGCGGCTTGAGCTTCTTGAATGCTGTGTACTCGTAGACCACGGGATTGTTGTAGCCTCCATCGACGATGGCCACGCCCTCCTTCAGCATTTCTCCCTGTCGGGCGATGATGGAGCGCACGCGGTCCACCTGTCTTGAGGTGACGGTGATGATGCTGGTCACGTTGTAGCGGTAGAGGTTGCTCTGGCTGGAGGCGTAGTCTTGTGCGTTGAGGTCGGTCACCAATGGGGCGTTGATGAGGATTTCCTTGTCGCTGATGCCGTTGCGCTTGAGGAAGGCTTTGATCTTGGCCTGCTTGGTGGCAATGTCGGCATAGAGTTCGGGCAGATCGTTGCCCAACTGTTTTGACACGATGGGCCACGTCACCTTGTCAGCTTTCACTTCTTTCTCGGCCAGTCCTTTCACGTTCACTTGATGGTCTTTGTTAGCTATGCTGTCGAGACCTTTTTGGATACAGCATCCCAAGATGATGATACCGATGGCTATGAGGGCGGCTGCGATGATTGTCTTTTGATTGTCTTTCATATTCTCTTACTGTGTTATTTTTTTTAATTACGGTTCTTTGGGCAATATACCTTTTGTTTTGCTCCATTGTCCTTCAGGTTGCCGTTGAGGTTGATGGCCTTTGTGGGGATGGGGAACACCGTGGTATAGCCCTTGTCTTCGTTGGGGAGCGCCTGACGGATGTCGTACGACTGGCCGAACCGTCCAAAGCGAATGAGGTCGGGGCGCCGGCATCCCTCCCACATGAGTTCCAGAAGCCGCTCTTGAAGGATGTTGTCGAGCGTGGCCGGCCGGCTGGGCATTCCCACGCGTCGGCGCACGCTGTTGAGCTCGGCCGATCCGTCGCCGCCGTCTCTCACTTTGGCTTCTGCCTTCATGAGCAGGGCATCGGCATAACGGAACAGAACGATGTCGTTGTTTTGTAGTTTTCCGTCACTGTAGGCCGTGCGGTCGATCTCGTACTTCGACATGCGTGCACCGCCGGTCTTCTCATATTCATTGCCTGTGAGGTTTATGGCCACGGCGAGGGGTTGATAGATGAGTGGCTGCCCGTTGTCGAGGCTCACGATGTGGCCGTCGACGCTCACGGTGTCGGCAAAGAAGTTGATGGCCCATCGGCTGTCCACTGAGTCGGTGCCGTAGCCGTAGGCTCTCACGGCATACAGTGTGGCGCACGATCCGTTTTCGGCGTCCATGCCCAAGGCTCCGCCGTGGTTGTAGTGGCGGGAGCGGAAGAGGTTCTTAAACTCGTTGGTGTAGAGTTGCTTGTCCATGGGGATGGTGAAGATGTTCTCCACTGAGGTCTCGTTGTGTACGGCGAAATTGGAGGCGTAGTCGTCGGCGAGGCGGTAGCCAAAGGCTGTCAGGCTGTCGACGTAGGCCTCACAGGTTTGCCAGGCGTTGAGCTGTCGGCCGTCGACATTGAAGAAGATCTTGCTTCCATCGGGGCGGTGGCCGTCGGTCCAGTCGTCATCGCAGTAGACTTCCGCGTTGAGGGCCAGCCGGGCCAGGAGAAACCAGGCCACGGGGCGTGTGACGCGGCCGTAGTAGTTGCCCTCGCTGTTGCTGCGCTCCCTGGCCAACAGCGTGGCCGTCTGCTGCAACTCGCTCACCACGAAGCGAAAGACCTCTGAGCGCGGGGCCGGCCTCACGTCTTCGAGCGGTGTGGAATAGACCGTGTCGATGGGCACGCTGGCAAAGAGGTCGAGCAGTTCATAATAAAAGAGTGCCCTCACGGCCCTGACCTCGGCGGTGTATTGGCTGAGCTGTGTGGCAGTGAGCAGATGCTTGTGGCTGTCGATGACCGACAGGGAGCGGTTGCAGAGCACGACCACCTTGTAGAGGTAGGACCAGGTGTCGTAGAGGGCCTCGTCGTCGGCCGTCCATTCGTGGCGGTAGAGGTGCTGCCAGAATCCGCCGTCGTACCAGTCGCCGCCGCGGATGGGGATGATGGCCTCGTCGGTAGTGAAGGTGTTGTAGTCGTAGACTCCGCGGTAGGTGCCTTGCAGTCCCTGGCTGTCGTTGCTGCCGCCGATATAGTTGTAGAGGGATGCCACGGCGTTGATATAGAGTGCCGTGGCGGTGGCGTAGGCCTGCTTTTCGTCGAGCTGTCCTTTTGGGGTTTCGTCGAGGCACGCGGTGAGAAGCGGCAGGCAGAGGAAGAGGCAGAACGTTTTGATAGCTTTCATATCTGTATGGAGGGTTTAGAACGAAATACTCACTGACAGGCTATAAGTGCGGTAGGCGGGGTAGGAGCGTTTGTCGTCGATGCCGAGGGTGTTGTTGACCACATAGCTGTTGATCATCGGCGTGATGCCGCTATAAGAGGTGATGGTGGCGAGATTGTTGACCGAGCATGACAGGCGCAGGGCACTGACGCACTTGGAGCTTTTAAGCGGCACGTTCCAGCCCACGGTGAGGTAGTCGAAGTTGAGATAGTCGCCTTTCTCCAGCCAGTAGTCGGTGGCCGTCTGGTCCTTGATGTTGCGCCCGGGGGCTTCGGCCATGACATTGTAGTCGGGGAAGCTCGACATGTTCATGTAGCTCAGTGCGGTGCCGTTGTAGATCTTGTGTCCGAAAGCCCCGTTCATTTGCAGCGAGATGTCGAAGTCCTTATAGCGCAGCGAGATGTTGGAGCCGAGTGTCACCTTGGGCGTGGCCTGTCCGGCCACGTAGCGGTCGCCACCGTCCTCGATATTTACGGCACCGTTGTGGTTGAGGTCGGCGATGGCATAGCTGTAGCTGCCGTCGGCGTTACGGGTCAGTCCGGTGCAGTGGGGCAGATAGAACACGCCCAATGGCTGGCCCACGATTTGGTAGACGATGTTGTTGTTGCCACCGTGGAAGCCTGCGCCGTTGAGACTGCCGATGGCGGTATATTGCGATGCCGTCATGTAGGTGCCGTTGTAGTCGCCCGAAAGCGAGAGCAGTTTTGTGCGTTGCCAGGCTACGTTGACGTTGATGTTGAGTTCCATGTCGTGCTTTTGGATGGGTGTGATTCCCATGCCGAGCTCAAAGCCCGAGTTGCTCATCTTGCCGATGTTGGCCAACAGCTTGTTGTAGGGATAGGGTGGGGTGGGCACATCGTACTCATAGAGCATGTCGTGAGTCCTCGACGTATAATATTCTGCCGTCATCACGATGCGGTTGGCGAACAGTCCCATATCCACGCCGATGTTGAATGTCGACCGGGTTTCCCATTTCAGGTCGGGATTGTAGTTGCGTGTCATGCCCATCGTCACTGTTGGTGAGCCGTTGTAGTTGACGACGCCGACGGCGCTCATCAGATTCCTGGTGTAGTAGGAGGTAACAGCGTCAAGGTTGCCCGTGAGCCCGTAGCCTGTGCGTAGCTTGAGCATGGTCAACGTGCGGTCCGCTTTGCCGGTCAGTAGGTTGGCCGACCGGAGGTCTTTCAGCATGTCCCACGACAGCGAGACAGAGGGGAACAGTCCCCATCGGTTGTCGCGTCCGACCATGTTACTGCCGTCGTCGCGCAGGGTCAGGGCGAGGGCATACCGGTCGAGCAGGGTATAGTTGAGGCTTGCCATCACGGAGGCCAGCGCGGGATCGTTATATTTGGAGCCGGTGCCTCCATAGGGGCGGATGCTGCCAGCATCGAGATTGTGGTAGCTCACGCCGTTGTCGGTGAATCCCTTCACGGTCGTCCAGAACCCGTCACGTTTTGTCTTTTGGTATTCCCCCATGAGTGTCATCTTCAGCTCATGGATTCCGGCTTTGCGGCTGAAGGTGAGCATAGCGTTGGCGAGCCAGTCGTCAGTTTTCATATTTCCGCGATAGGCTTGTCCCTGCCCCCAGACCCAGGTGGGGAAAAACTGGTCTTTCTCGGTATTGCTGTAGCTATAGCTGCCGAAGAGGGTCAGGTGGAGGCTGTTGTGACTACAGAAGCTGGGCCGGAACAGCTTGTCCAAGTCGAAGTCGACATGCAGATGGGTGTTGAAGTTCTGCATTTTCTCATTATTGCGTTCGTTGAGGAGTGCGTCGGGAGGATTGATTTGGCTGGCCGTAGAGTTCTTTTGCCAGCTGCCGTTCGATGTAGGGTAGTAGGTGAACGTTGGATTTTGCGCACAGGCTGAGTAGAATAGTTTTTGCTCGTCGAAGATGCCGTGCGTGCTCGATGTGCTGCCAAAGGCGCCAAGATCTACTTTCAGAAAATCATTGAAGGCCATTTGGGACAGGTCGAACTTGGCGACAAAGTTGACGTAGTCGTTGGTCTTGATGACGGTATTGTGGTCCATTACGCCTATCGATGCCCTGTAGTTGCTCTTTTCGCTGCCACCAGAGAAGGCGATATGATGATTTTGGACAAATCCCGTTCGCGAGATTTCCTTTTGAAAGTTGGTGCTGTAGCCGCCGTCGTTGTAGTCGACGCCCAACGCTTGCGCCAAACTTACATAACCCGCAGCATCCAACATCTTCACTCGCTTATAGGCTGCGTCGAGTCCCACGTTGCCGTCGTAGGAAATGTGAAACTGTCCTCCGTGGCCATGTTTCGTCTTCACCTCAATTACGCCTGACGCACCGCGCGACCCATATTGTGCTGTTTCGGCGGCATTCTTGAGGATTGTGAAACTCTCGATGTCGGCAGGGTATACGCTCGACAGGGTGGCGAGGTCAGAGTTTACGCCGTCGATGATGACGAGTGGGTCGTTGCCTCCGGTTAGCGATGTGGTACCACGCACGCGCACACTGGAGAGCATGGCCATGCGGTCGGCACCGTTGGATGCCACGTTGACTCCGGCAGCCTGCCCGCTCAGCGCGTTGAGGGCGTTGTTAATCAGTCCCTTGTTCATCCGGTTTTCGGTAACGATGTCTATAGAACCTAAATGTAGTGAGTCGCTCTCTATATGTGAACTTACCTGCGCTTGCAGGGGCGCGCTGACAAGTAGGGCTAACCATCCGGTAATCTGTAGTCTTTTTTGCATAGCTTCTTTAGGTTTACGTGGTGTGGTTGTCTTTGCCAATGAGCAAATTTAGATAAAATATAGTAATCTTCCAAGCACAGGATGTTTTTTTTTGGTGATTTCTTATCAGATAATTTTTCTATTGGGAATCCGGCTGCCTTTTTATGAGCATAAAAATATTCATAGCCACGATATCTCCTCCCTAAAGTAAAAACTTGGAAATTCGTGGCTATTGCAGATTTTTGATGGTAACTTACTTCTTAATTGTTATTCAATCCTTGTGTGGTATGCTTACAGACCCATCTCCTCATCTCACCTTTGAATTATTCCCTCACGAGATTGCGGCCAGCATCGATGCGGAGGAAAATGAAGAGCAACAGTGTGAAGCCCCAAAGCGAAGATCCACCGTAGCTGAAGAAGGGCAGGGGAATGCCGATGACGGGCGTAAGTCCCAGCACCATGCCCACATTGATAAATACATGGAATAGAAAAATGCTCAACACGCAGTAGCCGTAAACGCGTCCGAATCGGAACGGCTGCCGTTCGGCCAACTTGATGAGCCTCAGTATCAGCGCAAGGAATAGCAGCAGCACTCCTGCTGAGCCGAGGAACCCCTCCTCTTCGCCTACGGTACAGAAGATGAAGTCGGTGTCCTGCTCCGGCACAAACTTCAGCTTGGTCTGTGTTCCGTTGAGGAACCCTTTTCCACCCAGACCGCCAGAACCTATGGCGATCTCACTTTGATGAACATTGTAGCCAGCACCTGCAAGGTCTTCGTCGAGTCCAAGTAATACGTTGATTCTCACACGCTGGTGCGGCTCCAGCACATCGTTGAGCACGTAGTCGGCACTGTAGAAGAATGCGATGGAGCCTATGGCGAATATGGCGATGTAAAGATAGTTGGAAATGCGGGAATAGAGAGCAGCATAGAGAAGATAGAGGATCAGCACCACGCTCACGATGATTTGGATGATGGTGGTGTCGAAGGGGATGACGTAGACGGAAAACAGCATCACACAGGCTGTGGTGAGCAATGTGGAAATCAACAAGGTATGAGCGAGCTTCTTGTTCCCGCAATACACATAGATCATGCCCGAGGTGAAGATCTGCACAAGTAGCAGCACTACAAACTTGCCTACCGACGTGCAGCCGTCCCACATCATGACTTGCTCGTATTTGATACCCACAACGAAGTAGACGACCATCGCAACGGCCGTAAACAGAATGCTGCCTGGCATTCCTTCGCGGTAGAACATGAGAAAGAAGGAGAGATAGACCAGTGCGGAACCCGTCTCTCGCTGTGCGACAATGAAGAGCATCGGCAGCAAAACGATGCCAGCAGCCATGGCAAAATGCTTTTTGTTGTGGATATCAAATCCGTAGGTGCTCATGAATTTTGCCACGGCTAAGGCTGTGGCAAACTTCGCGAACTCAGCGGGTTGCAGTCGTAGCGGGCCCAATACCAGCCAGGAGCGCGATCCTTTGATTTCGTGTGGGTTGAATATTGTGACAAACAGCAGCAACAGCAGGGCCGCGTAGATGATGTAGGCGAAAGTGTCAAAGACACGGTCGTCGGTCATCAGTATGACGAAGCCCAACGCGATGGAAGTAGCAATCCATACGATTTGCATTCCCGATCGTGTTGACATACTGAAGATTTCGGTATCACCATAGTTGTAGCTGGCACCACACACGCTGATCCATCCGAAGATGAGTAGCATGAGGTAGATGGCAATGGTCCACCAGTCGAGCGATGCCCAAACACTATTACTTTGTCTTTTGTTGGCCATATTCACCGTTAAATACTTATAGCAATAAGTTTATATGAGTTGCCTGAATTCTGCATGACGTCATGCAACACGATTACCAGTTATCGGCTGCTTGCCCCGTAGGAGATGCGTCGGTGCTGGAGCGCATTGGCCTCGGCTTCTGCCGACTTTGAGAGATGTCCCGTCAAGTATTGCTCGAAGAGAACCTTGCCTATAGGTACGGCGAAGTCGGCACCGAATCCACCGTTCTCCACATATACGGCGATGGCTATCTTCGGCTCATTCATTGGGGCGAAACCCATGAACACGGAATGGTCGTGGCCGCGGTTTTGGGCTGTACCCGTCTTGCCGCACGCCTCGAAGGGCAGGTTGCGGAGTGTTTTGCAGGTTCCTTTGAGTGCCGACGACCGCATACCTTCCACCACTGCGCGGTAGGCCCACGGTGCTGCACGCGTGTAGTGGCGCTTACGGTATTCGGGGTCGATGCCCTTTCCCTGAATGTTCCTCACTACGTGGGGCGTATAAAAGTAGCCACGGTTGGCAATCGTAGCGCCGAGGTTGGCGATCTGCAGTGGCGTGAGGTTCACCTCGCCCTGTCCGATGGCGATGGAGATAATGGTCAGTCCGTTCCATGAGCCATTGTAGGCATTGTCGTAGAATTCCGCGTTGGGGATAAGTCCGCGCTTCTCGCCTGGCAGATCTATGCCCAGCTTGTAGCCGAATCCCATGCTCACCATATAGTCGCGCCAGGTGTTCATGGCCTGTTCCACGTTCTTATACTTCCTGCGGTTGGACATCATATAGTAGAGACCCCAGCAGAAGTAGCCGTTGCACGATGTGGATATGGCTTCGATGAGGTTCAGTGGAGATGGGTGACCGTGGCAGCCCACATGCAGACCGCGGTAGTAGAAACCATGGTGGCAGGGGAAGAGCGTGTTGGGCTTGATGATGCCCTCGGTGAGATAGGTGAGTGCCTGTGTGGTCTTGAATGTAGAGCCGGGTGGGTATTGTCCCATGATGGCACGGTTGAGCAGGGGCTTCCAGGAGTCGTGGGAGAGCATCCGGTGGTTGCGTCCACGCATACGGCCCACCATCATCCTGGGGTCGTAGCTCGGCGACGACACCATGCACAGTACCTCACCTGTCGAGGGCTCTATGGCTACGATGGCACCGATTTTGCCTTCGAGCATGCGTTCTCCGAGTGCTTGAAGCTTGAGGTCGATACCTAATGTGAGATCGCGACCTGGCACGGGCTTGCGGTCGTATTTACCGTTCTGATAGCGGCCCTGAATGCGGCCGTGAGCGTCGCGCAGCAGAATCTGCACGCCCTTCTCGCCCCTCAAGTCTTTCTCGTAGTAACGCTCCACGCCCAATTTGCCAATATAGTCGCCGGGCTGATAATAGCTGTCCTTTTCGATGTCGGCCTCCGACACTTCGCCTACGTCGCCCAATACGTGGGCCGCGTAGGGGTACTGATATTGTCGTATGCTTCGCTTCTGGACATAGAAGCCGGGGAAACGGAACATCTTCTCGCGGAACACGCTGTATTCGCGGTCGGAGAGCTGGCTCATGAAAAGCTGTTGTGTGAAACGCGAATAGCCGGGATTCTTGTTGCGGTCCTTAATTTCGTCCATTCGCTGAATGAAGAATTCCTTGGTAATGCCGATGGCACTACAGAATTCCGTTGTATCCAGTCGTCCTTTTTCCTCATTCATGACCACCATGATGTCGTACGACGGCTGGTTGTACACCATGAGTTCGCCGTTGCGGTCGCTGATGGTTCCTCTTGAGGGAAATTCTATCTTTTTCAGGAAGGCATTGGAGTCTGCGTTTTTCTTGTAGTCGTCGCTTGCCAACTGAAGGGTGAAAAGCCTGATGATATACACCACGACTACCGTGATGGCGATGCCGCCGATGATGAGGCGCCGGCTTTCCAAATTGAAATCTTTCATAGGCCTTACTTGCTCCTGAAATTCTCAATGACCAGCACGAAGATAAACGTCAGCAGCGAACTTCCCACTACGCTGCCCATCCAATAGAGCGGGTTGAAGAAGCTGAAATCCTCTATCGTGAAAAACACCAGGCAATAGACAAAAACGCAGATGGCCGCATACCACAGAAACTTAGCCGGTCCCATCTGCCTGAGCGACGGCTCGAAGTCGTCGGGCGTGTCGCGGTTGGTGAAAGGCTGGAGGATATAGGGCTGGAGAAAGCCGAGCAGTGTCATCGACGCTGCGGCCATGCCCGGGGTGTTGGAGAATATGTCTATGGCGAGTCCCATGACGAAGCACCACAGCAGGATGCCCCAACGTGGATAGTTGCGGCGGAAGATGAGTGCCACGTACATATATAATAAAGGTGTGGCGAAACCGAAAAGGTGGATATGGTTCAAGACTAATACCTGCACCAAGAGCAGAATTACAAAAAGAGCGATGCCTTTGAGCAAGTCTATGTTCATGCTATCCCTTTATTACAATTGTTTGTTATTGTGCGTTTTGTTGAAGCTTGAGAGAGTCCTGTGACGCACGCAGTACATCGATGCTCTCGCTGATAGCGCTGTTGTCGATGACACAAACGTCGCGCAGGTTGCCGAAGTCGGTTGAGAGTTTGATCATCAGCCGGTAGGCGAGACCGTCGGGCGAATTGTAGACATGCAGAATCTTTCCCACCATGATGCCCGGGGGGAAGACCGATGAATAACCACTTGTCACCACGTTCTCGTAAAGTCGGAAGTGGGCATGGCGGGGAACGTCTTCGAGCAGCCCCCATGAGGGATCTCCTCCGTACCAGCGCAGATAGCCGAAATATCCCCGGTTGAGGATCATGCAACTGATGCTCGACTGCGTGTTGAGCTCAGGGATTACTACCGAGTAGTGTTTGCCCACCATATATACGATGCCCACAACACCCTTGCCGCAGGCCACGCCCATGTCTTTGCGTACACCGTCGGCGTAGCCTTTGTCGATGGTGATGAAATTTTCGGCACGGTCGAGGGTGTTGTGCACCACTTTGGCGGGAATGAGCCTGAAGCCTTGCAGCTTGGCCAGCTCGCCCCCTCTTGTGGCGGTGCTGTCGCCCTTGAGTCCGGCAATGGAATCGCTCAGCATTCTCACCTGCTGTTCCAACTCAATGTTGCGTTGGTTGAGTTCCTCGTTCACCTTTGTCAACGCGAAGAAGCTTTCCACCTTGGAGTCCCAAGAGTAGACTTTGCCCGCGAAGGCATTGGCCGACGAAAACCAGACGCTTCCCTGATAGCTGTTGTATTGGAACAGCAGGACGAAGCTGACGATTTCCAAGAATATAAAAAAGAACCAGTGGTTATATTTGGCAAGAAATTCTAAGAGATTTCTCATACACCCCGGTCATTATCTCATCAAGAAGGAGAAACGATCTACGTTTTTCAGCGCCACACCGGCACCCTTGGCCACGCTGTGAAGCGGGTCTTCAGCAATATGGAAGGGGATGTTGATCTTGTCTTGCAGGCGCTTGTCGAGGCCGCGCAGCAGCGCGCCGCCGCCCGTGAGATAGATGCCGTTTTTCACGATGTCGGCATACAGCTCTGGTGGCGTATTCTCCAGGGCGGAGAGCACGGCGTTCTCTATCTTTGCCACGGTCTTGTCCAGACAGTGAGCGATTTCCTGATAGCAAACCGGCACTTCCATGGGCAGGGCGGTGATGCGGTTAGGGCCGTGAACCACGTAGTCCTCGGGAGCCTCGTCGCCAAGGTCGGTCAGTGCCGAGCCCACATGAATCTTGATGCGCTCTGCCATACGTTCCGACACCTTCACGTTGTGCTGGCGGCTCATGTATTCCTGAATGTCGGCTGTGAGGTCGTCACCGGCGATGCGGATGGAGTTGTTGCTCACGATACCGCCGAGCGAGATCACGGCGATCTCGGTGGATCCACCGCCGATGTCGACGATCATGTTGCCTTCGGGGGCTTCAACGTCTATGCCGATGCCGATGGCTGCTGCCATGGGCTCAAAGATAAGGTATATGTCGCGGCCGTCGGCATGCTCAGCAGAGTCGCGCACTGCGCGCAGTTCCACTTCTGTAGAACCCGATGGCACGCCAATCACCATGCGCAGTGAAGGCGAGAAGAAGCGGCTTCCCGTGTGTACCATCTTGATGAGTCCACGCATCATCTGCTCGCAGGCCGTGAAGTCGGCGATCACGCCATCGCGCAGCGGGCGGATGGTCTTGATGTTGTCGTGCGTTTTCTCATACATCATCTTGGCTTTTTCGCCCACGGCGATCATCTTGTCGGTGCGGCGGTCAAGGGCCACCACCGAGGGTTCGTCAACCACGATCTTGTCGTCGCTGATGATGATGGTGTTGGCGGTGCCAAGATCCATTGCTATCTCTTGAGTGAATGAAAATAATCCCATTTTCGTTTTGAAAGACAGTCGGGCTCAGCCCGGCTGAAAAATACTTAATAATTAAATCCCTAATTCTTCACAGCCTTATAAGCACCGAGGCTTATTTGGCAAACCAGTTGTGGATGGCGGTGTCGTAGTGGCTGCTCACGCCGAACGCCCGCTCTGCAAGCAGCTTGCGGTCTTCGATTTCGGTTTGGGCACCCCTCTTGTTGAGAATCTCCAGCAGCACGGGATATTCGCTCTTGCTGGGCACGATGACCACATCCTTAAAGTTCTTGGCTCCGGCACGGATAAGGGAGATGCCGCCGATGTCGATCTTCTCGATGATCTCCTCGTCGCTTGCTCCGCTGGCTACAGTCTGCTCGAAGGGATAGAGATCCACGACGACCAGATCGATGGCCGGAATATCATATTCTTTCATCTGCTCCAAGTCGCCCTTATTGTCGCGGCGGGCAAGGATGCCTCCGAAAATCTTCGGATGCAAGGTCTTCACGCGACCGCCTAAAATGGAAGGATAGGTTGTGACGTCTTCTACCTTCTCACATTCGTAGCCCAGGGATTCTATAAACTTCTGCGTTCCTCCTGTACTGAGCAATTTGACACCCTGTTCGTTGAGTTTGGCGAGAATGTCTTCCAAACCATCTTTATGATAGACCGAGATAAGCGCGGTCTTCATTTTTCTCGTTTCAGCCATATATATGTTTGGTGCTAAAAATATTTGGTTGCAAAGTTAGTAAATTCAAACGAAAGAATGTCACTTATTAAAGAAAAAAAAGAAAATTAGAATATTTTCTTGAGCTATGCCATTTCAACGTGGTGAGAATGAAGCAAAAAAACAGCTTGACCAGTACCGCTGCCACAAGGGTGTGCCACCCGAGAAGGCCGTGAATTATTTCAGGCGGATGATGTCGCTCCACCTTGTCGTAGGGTTCTTGCTCTTGAAATCGTGCTTGATCACCTCGGAGAAATTCTTTCCGCCCGGATATTGCTGGGCAGCCATGATGATCGTTTCGGGCCCGTTTATCTTGTTGATGCGGTCGATGGCCTGGTTGAGCTGTGCCGTCCGGCTTCTTTGTGCCGGACTGTCGTCAAACATGTTGAGTTGCAGGGGCCGGCGCAGCGTGATGCCCATGACGATCACGCCGGCCCGCTTGTAGTGGTAACCAGTGCGAAAGAGGCGGGTCAGGCACTTGTCGGCCGCCTTCACGATCACCATTGTGGAGTCGGTGGGTGTGGTGAGAGCCACGTCGGTCATGTTCCAGTATTGCGGCAGGTCGTCGCGGAAGTGGTTGGTGTCGATGAACACGCCCACCACGGAGGCCAATGTACCTTGCCGCCGTAGCTTTTCGGCACAGTGGGCGGCAAAGTTGGCAATATGGGTGGCGAGGAGGCGGCGGTCGGTGATCATGCCGTCGAACGACCGGCTGACGCACATGTTGCGCCGCCATGTCACCTGTTCGTCGGGCACGCAATCCTCGCCATTGAGCTCACGCCAGGTTCGCTCGATGACGATGTTGCGGAAGGTAAGCCGCAGCCAGTCGCGGTTGTGGCGGGCAAAGTCCCAGGCCGTCTTCACCTGCATGTCGGCCAGGCGCTTGCAGTAGCGGCGCCCTATGCCCCACACCTCGTCGATGGGGTAGAGCTGCAGGGCTTTCTGCCGCTTTTCGTCATTGTCGATGAGACACACGTGATGGTAGCCCCGATAATGTTTTGCGTAGTGGCTGGCCATCTTTGCCAGCGTCTTCGTGGGCGCGATACCGATGCTGAGCGGCATGCCCACGTCGCGGAGTATGCGGGCGTGAAGCTCATGGCCCCAGGCTGAGAGCTGCTCTGTGGTGAAACCGTCGAGAATGCAGAAGGCCTCGTCGATGCTGTAACGGAAGCATTGGGGAGCCATCTGGCGGATAATGCTCATCACGCGGCCCGTGATCTCGCCGTAGAGTTCGTAGTTGCTGGAAAAAACGGCAATCTTCACGCCAGGAAAGAGCGATGCCAACTGATAGTAGGGCGTACCGGCCTTGATGCCGAGTCGTTTGGCCTCCGTGCTGCGGGCCACGACGCAGCCGTCGTTGTTGCTCAGCACAACAACGGGCTTGCCTTCGAGGTCGGGGCGGAACACCCGCTCACAACTCACGTAGCAGTTGTCGCAATCGCAGATGGCGTAATACTTCACTTATCGTTTCCACTTTTTGATGGTCCATACCACCACGCCCCACACCTTGAAGTCGTCGAGGCTGTCGATGCGTATGGGCTTATAGTTCTTGTTGGCCGGACGCAGTTCGATGTAGCCTTCCTCTCGGTGGGTGAGGTCGAGATATTTGATGGTGAATTCCTCGTTGACGAAGGCCACGATGATATCGCCGTTGGCGGGCTCTACCGAGCGGTCGATCACGGCGATGTCGCCGTCGTTGATGCCTGCGTCGATCATCGAGTCGCCCGACACCATGCCGTAGAAGGTAGCCTCGGGATTCTTGATGATGTCGCGGTTGAAGTCGATCGTGTCGTGCATGTAGTCCTCGGCAGGGCTGGGAAATCCGGCCTTGATCGACGGTGAGAGCTGTAATGCCAGCTCACGGCTAAAGTCTCCTTTTATGATTTTCATATTCCTATGCTGCAAAGGTAATGTTTTTTTGTGAATCTGACCCCACGTAAAGCATACAAAACTGCGCGCTTGGGCCAACTGTCCGCGATCCGTGGCGAAGGCCACGTTTCTTTTCCTGATTTCGTCATTTCTTTTATCCATATCCTAACTGATGTATAGTATTCTAAAATATCCCTATTCTTTGTTTAAGTCTCTTTCGCGCCCACTGACACGTTGTTGTGTGGCAACTGACGTATTGTTGGATGGCTACCGCCACACAGTTGGATCGCTACCGCCACACTTTGTGGTTAACCTGTCGCAATGAAATATCTTCGAAGCTTATGATTCGCGCTCACAAGCCTAACGATTAAATAAAACTATTACCAACTCAGAGATACAAGTTAGCGACTTGAGGAACTTATTGTATCTAATACCTTCGTGTAAATGCATTAATTAATAAAAATATTTGTTGAAAACAATATTTTTATTAATTTTGCAGCGAAAGCCCCCGATTCATAAACATTTTGGGGGAAAAGCCAAGTTTAACTACCTTGTAACCCTCAAATTAAAACAGACACAACAATAAACAAATAAGCAATGGTAGAGACATTTCAAAAGAAACTGAGCGACTCCGCTGCATGGCGGTGGACGGCGCTCGTGCTATTGGCTTCGGCCATGTTCTTCGGTTACATCTTCGTTGACATTCTGTCGCCGTTGAAAGACCTTCTTCAAACCCAGCGTGGATGGGACTCCGTGGCTTTTGGCCACTATGCCGGCTCCGAGCCCTTCCTCAACGTGTTTGTGTTCTTTCTCATCTTCGCTGGTATCATCCTCGACAAGATGGGAGTCCGCTTCACCGCCATTCTCTCTGGTTCTGTCATGGTGTTAGGCGCTGCCCTCAACTGGTATGCCGTGACCGACTCTTTCGAGACGAGCGGTCTGAAGAGTTTCATGGACGGCATCCTCAACCTGCCCAGTTCTTGGTGGAACGTCACGCCCTGGTATGAGGGTATGCCTGCATCAGCCAAGTTGGCCGCTATCGGATTCATGATCTTCGGTTGCGGTACAGAGATGGCAGGTATCACTGTGAGCCGCGGTATTGTGAAATGGTTTACTGGCCACGAGATGGCTTTGGCCATGGGTGTAGAGATGGCCATCGCCCGCGTGGGTGTGGCAGTAGTAATGCTCGGTGCACCGGTGCTGGCAAATATCACTCCCGTTAGCGTTTCCCGCCCTGTGGCATTCTCGCTCGCATTGCTTTGCATCGGTCTGATGTGCTTCATCACCTATGGATTCATGGACAAGAAACTCGATGCCCAAGGTGCTACCGAAGAGAAAGACGAACCTTTCAAGGTGAAGGACATCGGCAAGATCCTCTCGTTGAGAATGTTCTGGATCGTAGCCCTGCTCTGCGTGCTCTACTATTCGGCTATCTTCCCCTTCCAGAAGTATGCTATCAACATGCTGCAGTGCGACTTAGGCTTCACGGCCTCTCAAGCTGGTCTGGTGTTCTTCGTCTTCCCCTTGGGCGCTGCCGCCATCACCCCGTTCTTGGGCAACTATCTCGACCATAAGGGCAAGGGTGCCACGATGATGATTCTCGGTGCCATTCTGATGATTGCTTGCCACCTGACGTTTGCCTTCGTTGTTCCAGCCACCCAGTCGGTCGTCATCACCTACATTGCCATCATCCTTTTGGGTATCTCCTTCTCGCTGGTACCTGCCGCCATGTGGCCCTCTGTGCCGAAACTCATCGACAACAAACTGCTCGGCAGTGCCTACGCCCTGATATTCTGGATTCAGAACATCGGACTCTATGCCTTCCCGATGATTATCGGTAGTGTGTTGGCTGCCTGCAACCCCGGCGTCACCGATCCTACCAAGCTCGATTATACTGTTCCTATGTGCCTCTTCGCCAGTCTTGGCGTGCTGGCCCTCATCTTGGGGCTCTATCTGAAACTGCTCGACAAGAAAGGCGGGTATGGCCTGGAGGAACCCAATATCAAAGATTGATACTTTCCTTTTAGACGGATCAGTTGAACATATTTAATTAGTATGTAATGAATCGCGGAAGAGGCTACACACTCAAACGATGGGAGTGGGTGGCCTCTTTCGTTTTTTGAAGGCAAATAAATACTCTACTCATGTCACCGAAATCAAAACGTTGGGCGGTACTCTTCGCCGTTTCTTTCGTCATGATGATGGGCTATGTGTTTTGGGACATCGTCTCGCCCGTCTCCACCCAGCTTAGGGCTCCGCTGTCGGAAGGCGGCATGGCCTGGACTTCCGCAGAATACGGATTCTATGCCGGCAGCTACAGCATCTTCAATATCTTTTTTATGATGCTCTTCTTTGGGGGTATCATCCTCGACCGTTGCGGCATCCGCATCACGGGTCTTCTCGCCACGGGCTCAATGTTTCTCGGCGCATGCGTCAATGCTTGGGCCGTCACCCATGTCGATCCCACTTCCATGGTGGATATACCCTTCACGCTCTTCGGCATCATTCCCCAGCAACTCAAGACGCAGGTGCTCATTGCCGCCTTGGGCTTCGGCCTCTTTGGCATGGGCTGCGACATCACAGGCATCACGGTATCGAAGATCGTCACCAAATGGTTTAAAGGCAAGGAACTGGCTTCGGCCATGGGCGTGCAGGTGGCCATGGCCCGTCTGGGAACGGCATCGGCACTGAGCCTTAGTCCGCTCATCGCGCAGACCTGGGGCCTGCCGTCGCCTATTATTGTCGGCACCTTGCTGTTGCTCGTGGGCTTTGCCGTCTTTGTTGGATATTGCTTTGCCGACAAGCATTTCGACGAAAGCGGGGCTGAGAACTTCACCGGACCAGCCGACAACAGCGAGCCTTTCCGCTGGCACGATTTCACGGCCTTGCTGCGCAATCCTGGCTTTTGGCTCATTGCGCTGCTCTGTGTGAGCTATTACAGCAGCATCCGTCCTTTCATGAAGTTTGCCACCGATCTGCTGATCAGCCGTTATCATGCCGATCCGGTTTCGGCGGGCTGGCTCGTGAGCATCATCCCCTATGGTAGCATCGTGCTCACCCCTGTCTTTGGCATGCTCTACGACCGTATTGGTCGTGGCGCGACGCTGATGCTGATAGGATCAGCCCTGCTCACGGCGATTCATATTTGCTTTGCATTGCCCATCGAGTGGAGCGGCAGCATGGCCATCGTGCTGATGGTGGTGTTGGGTGTTGCCTTTTCGCTGGTGCCAAGTGCCATGTGGCCGTCGGTGCCAAAAATTATCCCACTCAAGGAGTTGGGCACGGCCTACAGCATCATCTATTACATACAGAATATTGGTCTGATGCTCGTGCCGATGATGGTGGGTGATGTGTTGAAGAGTGATACTACAGCCGGGGTGCCCGATTTCACGCGTACCCAATGGATATTCGCAGCTTTCGGTCTGGCTGCTGTTGTCATCGCTGTTGTCTTGCTCTTTGTAGACCGGAAAAAACATTATGGACTTGAGGAAGCAAACATCTCTAATCATGCATAATGAACAATGCATAATGGGCTGCGCACCCCGATAATTCATAATTCCTTGCAGAACGAAAACAATTCATCATTCATTGACGGACGAATGGCCCGCTTTGAATGATGAATTGATTTTCAATTTGTCTATGGTCATCCCGTTCACGCAGCGGTTGAGATCGACACGTGTGGGGATGCCATTCACCGAACCTCGCTCTGAGAATTGCCAAATGTTTACCTTGCCGCCTCCCTTTAGCGTGGGGCAGCCTTTGCTGTATTTGGCTATGAAGAGATAATATTTGTTGAACGTGGGGGCAAGGACTTCATTATAGTATTTGTATTGAGAATAAATGATGGGCGACTGGCCGTAGTAGTCGGTGATGAGTCGGATCATTTTTTTCAAGTTGCGCCTTACCTCTTTTGGGGTCCAGCAGCGCATGGCCTCGCGTTCCACGTCTATCACGGGGCGCAAATCTTGCTTGGATTTTTTCGCTACCTTCTTGAAGGCTGCAAATTGTTGCTCAATGGTGGAGTAGGAAGAGAGGTAGAGGTATGATCCGCACAAAATGCCGTTGCGACGGGCCTCTCGCAAATTGTAGGCATATCGGTCGTCAACAATGGTTGAGCCTTGTGTGGCTTTGATGTAGACAAACTGAACCTCGCCGCCACGGGCCACACGTTTCCAGTTGATGCGGCCTTGATGATGCGACACGTCAATGCCATGAAACCACTGCGTCGTGGCTTGTTTTTTCTTGCCCTTCGACATTTCGGCGGCAGTGGCTCCGGCCAGGACCAATAGGAGGGCGGCAAGGATAAGGATGAATGCCTGCTTTCTCATTTCCCTATAACAGTTTTCTCTTCCAGTCTTTTGGCCCTCTGCTGCAAGGCCGGTGTGAGCTTACCCTTGAGATACAATTCCAGCATCACCGATGCCATCGGGGCGGCGAGATCAGCCCCGAATCCTCCGTGCTCAACGAATACGGCAATTGCGATCTTAGGATTCTCCATGGGCGCGAATCCTATGAATACCGAGTGGTCCGGCCCCGGATTCTCTACGGTTCCAGTCTTGCCGCAAACCGGAAACGAACAAGCTTTCAGAGCCGTACAGGTGCCGCTCAATACCGCTTGTCGCATCCCCTTAATCACCAAAGGATAGGCATTGGGATCCACTTTGGTCCAGTGCTGTTCGGTGTAGCTTTGTGAGGCGTGGTCGTGTATGTGTGGCGTGATGTACCATCCGCGGTTGGCTATCGAAGCAGCGAGATTGGCCAACTGCAGAGGTGTGGTTGTGATGTCGCCCTGTCCCATGCCCGTCCACATGATGGTGCGGGCGTTCCATCCCTTGGGGTAGCGCCGCGACAGATAGCCCACGTTGGGCAACAGGCCTCCTTTCTCGTTGGGAATGTCTATACCGAGCGGTCCGCCCAGTCCCATGCTTTGCATGTAGTCGTGCCACTGGGTGATGGCATCGTATTTGTCATCAAAAAGAAATCGGTCGTTGAGCATGGTCATAAATTGGGAGAGAAACCATGTGTTGCACGACAAAGCAAGGGCCTGCACAAGTCCTAAAGGAGAAGGGTGATGGTGACATCTGACACGAATATTGCCGTCGCGGAAGGCACCATAGCAGGCCACTCGCGTGTTCTCGTCGATGAGTCCCATAGAGAGCAGTGTCAAAGCCTGGGCTGTCTTGATCGTAGAGCCGGGGGCATAGGCTGTAGCAATGGCCAATTGGGTGTCGGGACCTTCCGGGGAATGCGTTGCCAGACAGAGAATCTTTCCCGTTTCCGGATCGATGGCAATGATGCTTCCTGTTTTCCCAGTCAACAACTTTTGTCCCATATCCTGCAGGAGGGGACGCACGGTCAGGTGATCACCGTCGGGCTGTTGTGCCGTGGCTGTGGATATATTTACTAATAATAAGAGAAGTGATAGAATAGTTTTCATAAGTCTTTTTTACCTACAGCTGTGTACGTGAGATTGCAAAGGTACTATTTTATTTTCACAATCTGGTCCTCAGAGGCTATCCATTTCATTAAAATATAGTATCTTTGCAAATGCTTTTGGGGAGATGTGACCGTCTGCCTCATCATATTAATGAAATAAAGTCAACTATGACGCACGACGAAAGATGGATAAGCATGTGGCAAAGCTACATGAACTTCATGGCAGACCATGGACGCAGGCCTTCAAAATATAAGCCGGAGGAGCGTAACCTCGTGAATTGGCTGAAGTACAATCGAAAAGAAGTGAATCAGGGGACATTCCCCGAGAGTCGCAAGAAAATGTTTGACGAACTCTTGCAAATGGCTGAGCGCCTGCATCGCGTCAACCAATGGAAGTAAATCCATTATGTGAGCAGAAGGGGTGCGTCGCAAGCCGTTCCACGCCGGATGGTGGCAACTTCTGTGGTGTAGATATGTTAATGGAATGTAGGCTCTATAAGAAAGGTGCCACGATTCGTGCAATCTCCTCCAACCCCAGCCGGTCTTGCGTGTCGAAGGCCGAAAACTCTTCGCTGTCGACATCTATTACGGCTGCAACCTCTCCTTTATCATTGCAGACGGGGACGACAATCTCGGAATTAGAACGCGATGAGCAGGCTATATGTCCGGGAAACTGATGCACATCGGGCACTATGAGCGTCTTTGCCTCTTCCCATGCCTTGCCACACACGCCTTTTCCCTTCTCTATGCTATAGCAGGCCACGGGCCCTTGAAAAGGCCCCAACTGTAAGCGGTTGTCCCTGACAACATAAAAACCGACCCAATAGAAATAGGGAAGCTCCTCCTTGAGCAGCGCGGCGACATTGCCCAATGCTCCTACAGCGTTGTCCACGCCGTCGGTAAGGCTCTTTGCCTGGAGTGCCAATTGCTGATAAATCTTATTTTTGTCCATCGCTTTCGTTTTGTTGGTAACGCGGAAGATATGCTCCGCACGGCAAAGTTACAACTTTTTGTTGTCATTCTCACACAACGACACGTTTTTTGCGGAATGCTTTACCATTTTGTCTGAATCGGAGCTTGTTATGTAATTGCATTTTCTTCTCCTTACATCTATTTTGTCATGTGTCGGTCTATAATATTTGGTCTTTTGTCGTGAATTATAAAAATAATGCGTAAGTTTGCATTTAAAACAATAAAACAGAATGAGGCAGAAGAGCGGTGACAGCTTGCGGACGTGATTTCGCTACCAGCAAGGAACCTCTGAGCAGGGTTACCGTGTGGATGCCCATCAAACGAAAGTAAAGAAAGAAAGATGAGAATGACCACTGAAACCCTTGAGTCGCTTCAACGCTGCCCACTGTTTGCCGGCATGAACAATGTTGAGATAGAAATCGCCTTGTCGGGGGCTGACTGTAAACTGGTCAGATATGAACCCTATGATATCTATGCTTTGACAGGAATGCCTTGCCGCAATGCCGATATCGTAGTAAGCGGTGTGCTCGTATGCCGTATGGCCTCACTTTCCGGCAAACTGGTAGAGGTAAGCCGTCTGAGGGCGGGCAACCTTATCGCTCCGGCTTTTCTCTTTGCCAAGGACAAAACCTTTCCCGTCAGCGTAGAGACAGAGGGAGAGGTGAACATCCTGCGCATGAGCAATGAAACCTTTGAGAAACTGCTCCGCAGCAACTGGCAACTCACGGAGAACTTCATCCGTGTGCTGTCCAACATCAATGCCTTCCTCACCAAGCGACTGCGGGTGCTCAGTCTTTTCACCGTGCGTGAGAAGGTGGCATGGTTGCTGACGGAGATGGCGGCCGAGCAGGGGTCCGACACCATCACGCTCAGCCGCTCACGCCAACAGATAGCCGACTCGTTCGGCATTCAGAAGTTCTCGCTGTTGCGGGTGCTCTCCGACTTTCAGAAAGCCGGTGCCATCCGTGTATACGACCGGCAGATCACCATTGTAGACCGCGGCAAGATGCAATGAGCCACGGCTCAGCGCGAGAAATGCCGGCGGGCTTCTTCCATGTCCTGCACGGTTTCCATCGTACCGACGTAGCGGCCTTCAGCATCGCGCACAGCCCGATAGGTCACCAGTGTGGCCCGTCCGTTCTTTTCCATCCACACCGGCACACTGTCGCGCTTGCCTTCGCGCAGTTCCTGAATGATCGCCCTCACCATCGGTTCTATCTTCGGCGGATGGCATGAGAACACCTCGCGACCAAGCGCTGCCAACGGACGTTTGAAAGCTTTCGGCGCAAACGGTTGGTTGAAGTAGCGGTTGATATTGTCGGCATCCACGAATGTCACCTCTAATGGAAGCGTGTCGAGCAAGGCTGTGAGCTGGCTCAGGGTGAGTGTGCCACCAGGCATGTTGACCCTCAGTTCCCCCGTAACATTTGTTTCCTGCTGACAGTTGCACTGCTTTTGCTCTTCGAGCAGACCCTCACCGCTCTGCCAAGGCTGGGGTGCCACGCCGAGACAAACATCATAGGCCTTGTTGTCCACATAGATCTGCCGCCAGTCGTCGTCGCTGAGGTTTGCGGCACACACAGGGAAGAGAATACGGTTTTCCTTGAACGTCATCTCCCTGGCACGCTCCACAACCGTTCCGGCCCGTCTCTGCCAGTCATCGTCGGGGTTGTCTGCCTGTTTGAGGAGCGTGGATATTTCCGCGCGAATCTCATCGTCGATGGTCCACATCACCTGCGAAGGCCCGTAGATGCCGTATTTCGTGTTGAGCAACGGATAGATCAAGTCACCCTTCTTGGCATAGTGAATGACAAGCCCTGCTGCTGCGCGAAGGCTGGCGACAACGTCGCCCTGATTCTTCAGGTCTTCCTCCACCTTGTCGAGGGCTTTCACGATAGCCTCGTTTTCACGGTAGAAAGTCTGCAAAGGATGGCCGTCGACAGCCCGCAGTTGATTCGTCTTGTCCTTGTTCTCGGCAGCCTGGCCCACCATCATGGTCTCCTGGTCGTGGTGCAGGCCGTGGTGGAAGCCGTTGTCGGGGCGGCTGTGAAAGAGGGCTGAGTGTACATCGCATAGCTTCTTCACCTCTTTCACCGCTTGTCCCTCACCGATGAGTTCCTGCTCGGCCTTCATGATTTCAGTGGCCGGCACACCGCTGAAGTCTTTCACAAAGTCGGCACGCACGCTTTCCAGTGTTTCTCCATCGTTGAGCCGTTTGAGGAGAGATTTTATCTTTTGAGTAGCCTCATCAGTAGAAGTCTCCGGCTGGGCCTTGGGAGAATTCTCTGCCGTTGGAGTTTCGTCGCCCACAACCTCAAAGCCATGGTCTTGCAAAGTCTTCACCACGTTGTCGAGAGCTATTCCCTTCATGGCACAGCCCTTGGGGAGCGTCATAAGTTTGCCCACGGAGAGTCTCACGGCCTTCTTTTGAATCTCAGAGAAGCCGAGAGCTGCAAGGATTTCGATCAGTTCTGGGTAAGCCTGCGTAAGCTGGAATACCGTTTGCGAGAGGTCTATTTTCTTTTCCATTATCTTTTTTATGTCTTGATTCTAACTGAACTGCCACAATTTTAATGCCACACGTTTTTTTTATCGGCCCCTATATCTTTTATGGCCACAAATGTTATTCTTGCTGCCAGAGGGAAATTTTTTCCAGTTAGGAGTGATTGCAGTAGGTGATAGGAGTTGGATGAGGCTTCCTATACTACATATATATGTACGATTTGCTCCATGTAATTGTTTGAATCCTATACCGGTTATCAGAGGCCTTGGTTTTTGTGAACCTTGAGAGGTCAGCAACCACAGATAAGCCTTTTCCAAATCGCATCAAGAAACTTTTAGGTGTTTTCCCAGCTGTTTGCTGTAAAATGTGGCATTGTTTTTGCAGCAACTATAGTGAACGTGTAATAAAAAAATAGGAGATATTTAATATGAAATTCGAAAAAGGTAGGGTGTTTGATGTAGCCCATATGATTGATTACGCTGAAGGAGGAGTGGTGAGCAAAGAACTGATCCACAACGATGCCGGCAGCGTCACACTGTTCAGCTTTGATGCCGGTCAGCAGCTGAGCGAGCACACGGCCCCCTTCGATGCGCTCCTGCAAGTGGTTGAAGGTGAAATGGAACTGAGTGTGGAGGGGAAAGTAAATGTGGTCAAGGCCGGTGAAGCCTTCGTCATCCCCAACGGAGCCCGCCACAGCGTGAGCGCCGCAAAGCCGTTCAAGATGATCATCACGATGATCAGAGGCTAACGTGTCTACTGATAGACAACTCTGAAAGTAAGTCCAGAATTCAAGTGATCTACGTGAATACAGGGATGGAGCCTGAATGTTCAGACACCATCCCTGTTTGGCGTAGGGCGGAGTACAGAGCCCGGCATGGCGTGCAGGTCCAAGGAAGGCGGTCGTGTGTGGAGTCGACTTTGTTTTTTTCTCTATTAGTTTTGGAGTATACATAAAAAACGCTATCTTTGCAACAAAAACTCAAAGACTATGCTATTGACAACCACACCGACCATAGAAGGTCAACCCATCAGAGAGTATAAAGGCATCGTGACCGGCGAGACTATTATCGGCGCCAACTTCATGAAAGATCTTTTTGCCGGCATCCGCGATATTATCGGCGGCCGGTCGGGAAGCTACGAGAAAGTGCTGCGTGAGGCCAAGGACACCGCCTTGGCCGAGATGGAACAGCGTGCGGCCAGTATGGGAGCCAATGCTGTCGTTGGTATTGATATTGACTACGAGACCGTAGGACAGAGTGGTTCCATGCTCATGGTGGCAGTGAGCGGGACGGCAGTCGTGATATAAACGTAGTGTGAGTCACCCCGGCGCTATTTCACCTACATGCTGCGGCCCCGTCGTTACTTCCCCTTATTTATAATGTAGATGCCTGCTGTGGCCAAAGCTCCGGCCAAGACATATTTCCAATAAAATGCCTCGTGGAGGCAGAGACAGGAGCTGACGGCCCCAACGACGGGAATGAGCGAATTGTAGATGGCCACCTTGCCGATGGGATTGCAGGTGAGCAGTTTGTTATAAAGCGTGAAACCCACGGTGCTGATGCAGATGAGCAGAAAGAGCCACAGCAGTCCCAACGCCGTGAGTGTTGGCAGTGTGCCATCAAAGAGCAGACCGCAGGCCACGAGGATGGCCCCGCCAATCGCCAGACTGTAGCCCGTGCCCACGAATACATTTAGCCTTCGGCCCAGTCCGCGGGTGAGCAGCGAGGCTGTGGCACCGCAGAGCGCGTTGAGGATGATCATGCCGTCACCGAGCCAGGAGAAACTTCCGCTGTCGGCCCCTCCTAAGTTGAGCGACAGGATTCCGGCGAAACCAATGACGCAGCCTATGATTTTGCGCAGTGTCATGCGGTCGCTCTTGAAGAAAATGCACGCCATGATGACCACCGAGAAGACGCTGAGCGAATTGAGGATGGCAGCGCGCGAACCCTCGCTGTGGGAGAGTCCTATATAGAAAAAGGTGTAATGCAGGGTGGTGTTGACCAAGCAGAACAGGAGGATGAACCACCAGTCGCTGTTACTTCTCACGTGGAAATCCTTGTGGGTAGAACGTGCCATGCCTAACACCAACAGCCCGGCAATGGTGAACCTCACGCCGGCGAAGAGCATCTTGCTGCCCGTCATCGTGGGTGTTATTCCAAATTCAGCATAGCCTAACTTGATGAGCGGATAGGCAAATCCCCAGGCTATGGCGGCTGTGAGGGCAAAAAGTGCCACCCACAGTGGGCGTTGGAAGATGGATGTGGAAAAGGTGGTGATATGTATCTTGGTCATGGTTTATTTGCAATAGATATGATCAATGACAATGTTGAAAATATAGTTGGGATAGACCTTGCGGATGGCCTGAAGAAGCTGATATTGGAAAGCGTTGTCGTCGTGGATAGAGTCGTCGGGCACCACGTCGAAGGTGATCGTGTGCTTCTCCTCCAGAAAGAAATATCCATGCACCTGCTCGATGTGGGGATAGTCTTTTAGGAAAGCCATCACTCCTTTTTGTAGTTCGCTTTCCTTGCCGTGGTCACAAACGGCATAGATGCCCACCGTGACGATGACGTGGTATTTGTCATAAAGCAGTTTGGTGATGGATCGGGTGAGTCCGTGGATGCGGCTGGCCGTCATCGATTCGGGCACACTGACATGGAGTGAGCCGATGATAGCGTTGGGACCATAGTAGTTGAGGATAATGTCGTAGACACCGAGCACACCGGCAAACTGTTTCACGTCGCTCTTGATGTTGACCATCATGTCCTTTGAAATACTCTCGCCAAGCAACTGTCCCACAGGAGCTCCGATCATTTCTATGCCTGCCTTGATGATGACGAGCGAGATAATCGAACCGAGAATGCCATCGAGGTTGAATCCCGTGAAGAGCATGATACCGGCGGAGACAAGCGTGGAGAGCGTCACCACGGCGTCAAAAGTGGCGTCAGCTCCGCTGGCCTCCAAGGCATTGCTCTTCAACAGCTTTCCTTGTTTCTTGACATACCAGCCGAGGACAAGCTTCACCACAATGGCTACGATGATGATCGTCAGCGTAATGGCGGTGTAGGACGGACGGGTGGGATTGAAGATCTTCTTCACGCTCTCCACCAACGAGAGGATACCCGTGGAGAGGACGATCACCGAGATGATGATGGCACTGAAATATTCCACGCGGCCGTAGCCAAAGGGATGCTCGCGGTCGGCGGGCTTCTCCGACAGCTTGGTGCCTACAATGGTGATGACCGAAGAGAGGGCATCGCTCAGATTGTTGACTGCATCCATAATAATGGCCACCGAACCGGCTACCCACCCCGCCATGGCCTTGAAGGCAGCAAGGAAGAGGTTGGCGGCGATACCCACTACACTGGTGCGGATGATTTGTTGATTTCTACTCATTTATTCATATTATATTTCACATCTTCGTGCAAAGGTAAGAAATATATTGGAATTCAGGTGATCATTCTAACCACAAAATGCGAAAAGGCTTTTTCAAAAGGAGTTGTACCTATAGGCTTTTTGTGGGGGATATCCTCTCCTGCTGTAGGATGCCTTGATGACTGTGAAGGAGAATCCTAATTTTGGTTAATGTTTTGGGACGAAATAAACTTTCGGGCACTGCGTTCGTCTTACTATAAAACAAATAAAAGACAAACGACAATGAAGAACAGAACATTTTTAGCTGCCTGCGTGGGTGCCGTAATACTTGGTGCCGTCTTTGGATTTATGCCTGCCGACCAGAATATGACGAAAGCCAACGGACAGACCGTTGTCAACACGACACAGATCTCCCGTAAAGTGCGCGGGCTCAATGGTCCGACACCTGTGAAGATATATATCCATAAGGATAAGATCGCCAAGATAGAGACGCTTTCCAACCATGAGACCCCAGACTTTTTCAACCGGGCCAAAGCTGTACTGAAACACTATGAAGGGAAAAGCGTGAAGAAGGCACTCTCCACAAAGGTCGATGCCGTCAGTGGAGCAACCTATTCCAGCAAGGCTTTGATTCAGAATGTGGAGCAGGGGCTGAAATACTACAATGCGCACAAATAATCTCTATTGAAGCGATCACACAAATCGTCGCCTCCTATCATTTCATATTATACCAAGTGCCGAAGTCTTTCGATAGTCTTCGGCACTTTTTTTCATTCACAATTTTGGATGTGCGCTCTACTTGATGCGTGATCCAAGATTATTGTTCCGCATGGCAATTGGGAACCATAAATTGAGAAAAAGGTGAGATGTACCGCCGCTCAATGTTCTAAAAACCATCATCATCATCGAGAAACACCGCTCATTTGTCTTTCAACGACGGTTTCATGATCCCGTCTCCTAAATGCCGCCCCGTCGTCTCCTAAATGCCGCCCCGCTGTCTCCCAAATGCCGCCCCGTCGTCTCCCAGATGCCGGCCCGCTGTCTCCCAAATGCCGCCCCGCTGTCTGACGTTTGGGAGTCGAGATCATTAGCCACAATAGACGGAGCAAGAAAACAAAGCAAACAAAAAAAAAGGTTGAATTCCTCCTGACTTCATCACATCTTTGATTGGATGAAGTGTCATCATTGATTATCAGTTAGTTATAAGCTTATTCCAGCAATTGATGGTGACGCAATTACGAATTATGGAATGATATTCCTCCTTAACAGCCCGGCAGACAGTCAATGTCTTTGTCCTGACTCATATTGCCTTGCCATCTCCAGATGATACGAAGCAGAAAATCATGTACAGGCTTACGCTCCATGAGGAGCTCTGAGTCTCAACCAGCGGGATAGCCTTACGAGCAAGCTCGACGGCTATCCCACTGGTTGAGA
>ONYL01000099.1 GCA_900322035.1 uncultured Prevotella sp. | reverse complement strand
AAAAATGAATAACGAATTATCAACTTGGCTAAGGGATAGCAGAATCAGCATTAAGCTTGCAGCTTAAAATTCTGTCATATCCACCCGTACAGGTCGAATTTTTTCCCGTAACCTGGTAGAAACTTATTGGAAAATTTTTCGGTTCCCTTTCCTATAAGTTTAAAAGAAACATTTTTTAATCCATCTCCAATATTTCCGTTTGCCATATCCAATAAAAGTTCTCCAGCACTACCTGCACCCGGCGTTCTACCTTTACGTACCCTCCGTCGAAGAGTATCTGCGACACCCGGCCGTTGCGGCACAGTACCGTCCCTCCAAGCAGGTAGTCAACCGAGTCCACCGACAGATGATTGTCCTCTATCCCGTCATAGTCCATTCCCATACTAACACGGACGTTCGGCATCGCCGTGTAATATACCGCACGAAGCTTTTGTCCGGTGGATGTATAGACATACTTTGTCACGTTGCCGTTCAATACTATGTAAAAAATGGATTAGTTGTGCTGATTAACTTGGCCTATTTCGTTTTATGTCAGTAAAACATATAACCATCTTTTTTTTGAGATTTAATGGCCGCGTCTACCATTTTTCGAAATCTATCATCAATCTTATATATTTTTCCATCACCTCGCAATATTGAAAATGCATCGAGATAGCAAGTTTCAAACACTTGCCCACCCCTATAAAAGATAATCTTCCCGCGAACATTCAAATCATTGATTGCCGCATTTTTATTCTCAGGAAGTGAATCTATCTTATTTAGAAGATTAATAATTATCGAATCAGAAGCTACTATAATAGAATCCGAAGCAGTTTGGCGAAATCCTGAGTCATATACTCGGGGCGTTAGACTGAAAATTGTTGTCGTGTAAATACTTGTATAAAATAGTTTGAACTTAATATCGCACGCATGGAGCGCATTAGAGTTCAAAGTAATCACCAATATTAGGAACAGCTTGTATAAAGACATTCTCATTGTTCTAATTCTTTCCATATTTTATTTATTCAAGTTCCGCAAGTTCAAAATAGAGTATAAAAAAGAGCACAGGGATTTCCGTATGTCACGGAATTTTTGTAACTTTGAAGTGCCAACAAAAAAGTACAAAAGCCTTATGCCCAACGACAAAGGTACAAATGTTTTTTCAGAAATCGGCAAGTTTTTCAAGGAAAAAGATGCCACAAGCGCAATGAATGCGATAATGGACATGATGGATGCCCTCAGCCTGTCGGAAAAGAGGCTGTTCGGGATTGAGAGCAGATGCAACTGCAAGTTGACACAATTGCAATTGCCCGGGCTGCTGATGCTGTTTCCTTGCTTCATGATTCGTAATACTTCCCGAAACGTGGTTTTCCAGACTGAACTTATAGGAAAGGTGTTCTCCCACGTGACACACTCGATGATACTTGGCTTCAAGGCACTCTTCCTTGGCATCACTGACGGCAGGAGCCAGATGCTGTTTGACTTCTCGCTCGTCGGAGAGGAAGGCAAGAAAAAGAATTACGGCCTGAAGCAGAGGCAGCTTGAGGCAAGCCCGTCCATGACAATTTTCCTACTATCTTAAGGTAGTAAACGTCTATGCCCGTTCTCATTCCTCTTTAGGAAACAAACCTTCTTTTCAGATTCCTCCAACCGACATTCACGGAAAATACCCGCAGTGCCGGCATTTTCAGAAAATTTCAGACTAAAAGTTTGGTAATGAGCAAATAACCTTGTATCTTTGCCGAAAATAACCTACAATTAAAACTTAAACCAATCATTATGAGAAACTCCATCGAATATGCAGCCAATCCCATCGTTGTGGAGCTGCAGAAAGACCACACGATGTTTACCAAGGAGGACATCATCCACTACATCGTGAACCATCAGATCCGCTTCGTCAACTTCATGTATCCCGCTGGCGACGGCAGGCTGAAAACCTTGAACTTTGTCATCAATGATCTCGAATATCTCGACCTGATCCTCACCGGTGGTGAGCGCGTCGACGGATCGTCCCTGTTCAACTTCATACCCTCGGGTTCTTCCGACCTCTATGTGATCCCGCGCTTCCGCACGGCCTTCCTCGATCCCTTCAGCGCGCAGCCCACACTCTGTATGCTCTGCTCATTCTTCAACCGCGACGGACAGCTGCTCGAATCCTCACCCGAGAACACCCTGCGCAAGGCCACGAAAGCTTTCCACGATGTGACAGGCATGCACTTCCAAGCCATGGGTGAGCTGGAATTCTACGTCATCCGTCCCAACGACAACCGTTTCAACGCCGTCGACCAGCGCGGTTACCATGAGTCGGGACCCTTCTCCAAGGGAGGCGAATTCCGCAAGCTGTGCATGGAGTATCTGGCCCAGGCAGGTTGCAGCATCAAATACGGCCATTCTGAGGTAGGCAACTTCATTGAGGACGGCTTCAACTATGAGCAGAACGAGATCGAGTTCCTGCCCGTTCCCGCCCGCGAGGCCGCCGACCAGCTCTCCATTGCCAAATGGTGCATCCGCAATCTGGCTTATCGTGAGGGCGTCAACGTCACGTTTGCCCCGAAGATTACAAAAGGCAAGGCGGGCAGCGGCCTGCATATCCACATGCGCATGATGAAAGACGGTGTCAACCAAATGCTCGTAGACGGAAAACTCTCCGACACGGCACGCACCGCCATCGCTGGAATGATGGACGTGGCACAGAGCATCACCGCCTTCGGCAACAAGAACCCGATGTCCTACTTCCGCCTTGTGCCCCATCAGGAGGCTCCCACCAATGTCTGCTGGGGTGTCAGCAACCGTTCGGCCCTCGTGCGCGTCCCGTTGGGATGGACCGCAAAGATCGACATGATGTCGCAGGCCAATCCCCAGGAGAAGCAGGAGATGCGCGACCTCAGCGACAAGCAGACGGTGGAGATGCGCTCGCCCGACGGCTCTGCCGACGTCTACCAGCTCATCGCCGGACTCTGCGTGGCCTGCCGCCATGGCTTCGAGATGGAGCATCCGCTTGAGGTCGCAGAGGCTACCTTCGTGGAAGGCGACATCCATGATGAGGCCCACCGCAAGCAGTTGAGCCAGCTCAAGGAGTTGCCCGACAGCTGCGCGGCATCGGCCGACTGCCTGGAGCGCCAGCGTGCTATCTTCGAAAAGCACGGAGTATTCTCACCCCTCATGATCGATGCCATACTGGCCGATCTCCGTGGTTTCAACGACCGCACGCTGCGCGCCGATGTTGCCAACGATCCGGAGGCTATGGAGAAGCTCGTGAGAAGATTCATCCATTGCGGATAAAGCCTGTTGTAAGAACACTGTTATCAATACTCTGTTAATTCTAACGTAATCGTTTGAAAATGAGGGAGTTAATTAACGTGATATAACTAATAAAATTTGGTTAAGTGGCTGATTATCAGTA
>ONYL01000101.1 GCA_900322035.1 uncultured Prevotella sp. | reverse complement strand
AGAAGCATGATGTGCAGCCGGGAACGCTCAACTTTGAGGGTAACATGGTCTATGAAAAGCCCAAGGCGAAGGATGACGCTAAAGACAAATAGACAATAATCGAAATCAGCCACCCGTGGGATTATCCTCACAGGTGGCTGATTTATTATATGTGTATGGTATGAGAGTGCGATTTTTCCTTGTATCGTTGTAGCACTTATGGCTGTTGTGAGAAATTTATTTGATTATCAACCATTTATAAAACGATACATCTTGTAGCGCCCTCCCTTTACGCTACAAAAACTACTCTACAGAGAACGTATAACAGATGCTGGAGAGCGTCGGAGTAATCATATTGCCGAGGTAGAGCACGGCATACTCGCCTGATTTCAGCTGTGCGGCAGGAATCGTGAGGATGGAACTGTGGTCGCCGTAGTTCTGATAGTCGAACGACAGGTAACCGGCCTTGTCTGCCTTTTCCGAGTCATCGGTATTGATGAGAGCGGCCTTTGTCTGGAACCACTGCAAGCGGCGGTCTTTCTTCGACTTGTTAAATCTTATCACCTTGAACAGAGCTAGACCATCCTCGCGCTTTGTAGCCCTGAGGTTGACCAGCACCCTCACGTCCTTACCATCGTTTTTGCACTTTAAGGCGGAGAATGGTCCGTCGAAGGTGAAGTCCATGCCCTCGGCTCCTGCCAAGGTGTTGGCGGTGTCGGCGAGGCTGCCCACATTGGCAGCTGTACCCATCACCTGGGCACCTGTCACAACGGCTCCCAAGGAAGAACTTCCTGCTCCTGCAATCATTCCGATACCGCCCAAGGCACCGGCGGCTGTGGCAGCGGTGCTCACGATGGAAGCGAGCTTGCCGAACTTGTTCTTGTGCTTCTCCATCTTGCCGTCTTCCATGGGCAGAGCCTTCAGGCTGTTGTCTGCACCGACTAAGAACATTAGGTCTGTGGCGGTTGTGTCAGGTTCAACGATAGCGGCATCCTGCGCCTTGACGGTTGAGCACAATCCTCCGGCCATCAGCATGAGGACGAATGTGAAAACACGAATCTTGTTCAAATGTTTCATAACGTGATAATGTTGTTGGTGAATAATATGAATTAAAATCTCTCGCTTTTGGTTATACGCTGGTTCTTTATAGGTGCAAAAATAAACATATTCATTGAAATATCAAACATATTACTTGAATTTGTTAGTCCGGCTTCGCTTTTTGTGCTATCGCCCCATCCCAGCTCCGCTGTTCCCTCCCTTCTCTACTTCTCTGCCATGCCGTGTCTTTCCATTTCGTTTTGCATGGAGTCGCAAGGCTTCGCATTTGCGCCGTCATGCTTCACTACATTTATAGACACCGCATGGCAAACGCTTGCAGCAGGACGGTGGCCGTCCTTTCTCTGATGCCGGTCCATGACTGGAGTGAAGACTACGCAAGCTTCGTTTCCTCTCCAGTCATCAACCGCATCCCCGTAAGTTTTGGCTTGTCGCTTCGCCCCACATCCTTTCCCTCCCTTCCCTACTTCTCTGCCATGCCGTGTCTTTTCATTCCGTTGCGCATGGAGTCGCAAGGCTTCGCATTTGCGCCGTCATGCTTCACTACATTTATAGACACCGCATGGCAAACGCTTGCAGCGGGACGGTGCCCGTCCTTTCTTTGATGCTGGTCCATGACTGGAGTGAAGACTACGCAAGCTTCGTTTCCTCTCCAGTCATCAACCGCATCCCCGTAAGTCTGGCCTTGTCGCTTCGCCCACCATTGCGAGGCACCACGAAGAAGGGTCTTGCAGGTGCCTCACAATCCCAACCCGATGATGGGGACTGAGACGTTGTACACCGCCTAAGTATCGCAGAGTCCATTGCCCACGCCACAAAGCGGATGACGGCTATTCTGCTTTTCCGACCGCCGACCCATTACCGTCTGCAAGCATCCGGCAAAGGCTCGTCGCTCCGCAGAACGTGCCGGCGAATTGACTTCCCTGCCAAGGCGCAACCGCAGCCCGACGTTGCCGGTCTCCACTTGCGCTTTCTTGACGGGGAAGACAATTCTGTGCCGTCACTGTAGCCGCCGTCCGCTTTGTCCCACCCTTTCCCGAATGGTTCCCAAACCTTCGGAAACCAAAATAAAGGGAAATGATTGGCTCCTTATTATTATACCCGTGCCACAGCCACCGCATTGGCAGCCCTTGACATCGACGGATATTCCATCTGGACATCATACAGGTGAAGAATGCGGTACAGGTTGCTCTTGCTACGGTAGCCGGTACGTTCCATTATCTCCTTGATGCCATATCCGGCCTTGTACATGTTGATGACCAGCTTGTACCGTTTCAGTTTCCGGTCACTGTAAGTATTCGAGTACAGTTCCGCCTCCAAGTCGTCATGGGCGTTTCGGTCGCGCTTGCTGAACACCCGGCACACCAGGTCCAGCGTGTTGACCGTCTTCGACTCAGGGAACAGCTCGTCATGGGTGTCCAGTCCGTCGCCGATGGAGACAATACGGATGCCCGTCTTGCGGCAAAACTTCACAAAGAATATCATATCGTGGAAGTTGAAGAAGGCGTTGTCGAAGGAAAGCAGCACCGCGCAGTCGCCCTCATGGAGATCGTTGATGAACGCCTCCCATTGCGGTCGTTTCCGTCCTCTGCTGTTTTCCATATAAAGCGTCTCGCACCCGTGTTCCCTCATCTGCTGAAGAACACTCTCGTCGTGCTCATTAATATGAGCATTACCGATATATCCGATATGTTTCATATTTCTCTGTGATTTATTTACAAAGATAATAAAAAATTCTCATTTATCGGCATGTAAGTCCTATTATTACCAAAATATTACGAATTTAGTACCAAAATCCATGTGCTTGGTTCTATTTTCGTGTTTTACAGAACCAATAAGTTGCATATTGAGCGTAAAGCGCACTATTTTGAGAAGAATTTATTATCTTTGTTGTAGTATCTCACCAAACCCGTATCAACAATGGCAATAACCGGAAAATCGTGCCTGCAACACTATCATTATCAGTCGGAACGGACAGCGTACCGGCAAGTCATCAATACCATATTTACCGTATTACCCATATTACCCGTATTGACGATAATTGTCCTTTTGTCAGCTTGTAATAAACCTGACAAATACCAGTTCGACACCAGTCGCGGAGCCGTCGAAACCTACTCATTGAAGGAATGGAAGGAAGTAAACGATACCGTTTACAAGTTCCTCGTTGGTGACTCAGCTTTCATCAAGTACCACAATGAGGCCAACGACTACCTCTTTATCCATGACTCCATCCGCAAGGAGCTGTTCCGTCTCTCTGAGACCTGGCGCTATGGCTACGATGATGTCCTCTCCATCAAGGAACAGACCTGCACATATAAAGATGACAAGGAACTGGCCGATGCCGTCCGTGCAGCAACACCCTTCTTCGCCTCCCTCGACAGCACCGGCGCCAGCGTCTGTGACAAAGCTTCCATCCTTAAACGTTACCGCTTCTTCCTGGCTACCACCCTCCGCCAGGGCATCAACAGTCGCGACGACATGCTGCGCTTCATCAAGGAAGAGGACTATATGTTCCGCACCTTTCTCCGTCACCTCTATGAGATGGACGACGAGCCGTTGGCCGACATCAGTCAGAACACCGAGGCCATCTGCCGCAACATCTTCATCGCCTCTCGCGAGGGTCGCATCCCGTCCAAGGAAGCCGTCGTCTATATGTCCATGCGCACCGTGCGCCGGCTGTTGCAGAACTCTGCCGAGTGCGTCGAGAACATCAACCGCCTGGAGATGAAAGGCAAGTCACAGGGCAATGCCTACCTCTGGATGATCATCCAGCCCTTCGTCAGTATCGACCCGTTTCTGCTGGCCACTATGACGCCCCAGGAGCGCAGCCGTTTCGAGTATATCGTCACCCAGCTGCCGAAGTCGCGCCGGTTCGCCGACACCTTCGACATCAACCTCAAAGCATTGAACTACCTGCTGCCACAGCAGTTGCTAAAGATATATGTATTATCCATCTAATCCCAAAATGTTATGATTGTAAAGGAAGTAAACAAGTTCATGGCTCTCATGCCATTGATGTTGCCCAAGCTCATTGACAGCAAGCAGTGTGTTGAACCCGACATCGCCGAGGACTCGGCGGTACTGTACTTCAATCTTGAAGAGCGTTTCCCCATTGGCATGGTGATGGACATGATCGACGACGATCTCGACCTTCAGCTTCTCTACCACGGCTCAAAGAAGTCAGAGCCGCGCATCCTCCACTGCTGCTTCTTTGCCAGTCCCAAGCTCGGCAAGAGCATGTTCAAGATCAACCTGCTCACCGGCACCGACGGCTTTGTAGACAGTGTTGCCGTCACCGTCTATGACACCGTGGATGTCTTTGCCGAAGAGCTCGACAGCGATCTTCTCTCCCACACACTGTCCTTCGACTTCACCGAGGCGATGACCAGCCAGGAACTGTTGTCTGTTTTTTGCAAGATGAGCTATGAG
>ONYL01000118.1 GCA_900322035.1 uncultured Prevotella sp. | reverse complement strand
ATTATTTTGATTATTAGACACTTCAAAGATAATACTTTCCTTGCATATATGCAAGGAAACGTTCTCTTTTTTTTATTTCTATGAATAATTCAGGTTAAACTACCGATTTCGTCCACATGAGTCCGAGGACATAGCCCAGCCTCGACGACACGAGGTTATTCATAGTGTGTTCACCTCTGGGGACATGCCCCCTAACTTCGTACAGAGTGTAGCAGTCTCACCCGCATAGCATTTTACTCCCCTCTCCCTTTGGAGAGGGGCCGGGGGTGAGTCTGTTGGGTATGTACTCCCGCCAAAGTTTGCATTCTAGAGAATGAAGAAGGCAGAAAACAGGCGTTTGATCGTCGGAAAAGGACTTTGAGGGTGAGAAAACGCCTGTTTCATAGTATCATCACAGCGGTTATCTCTCATCAGAAAGCCGAGATGACAAGGTCAAAGTGCCTTTCTCTCACAAAATTCTCTAGAGAATTTTTGGTCAGAAAGGCACTTTGACCCTAAGCTTCAACCGATTTCTTCTTCCCAAAAAGTCAAAATCAATATAACATACTGATTATAAGGAAATTATTAAAACGTTTCCAAAATTCGCAAAAATCAGAGCGAGATACTCTTTCGTGGAAAAGAACGCCAAAATAAGGCCCGTTTTTTGTCAGTTTTCTAAACATTCGATATACTAAAAGCAAAGCGTTGCCCTGAATCTTACTGCCCGAAAGTATGCCAGACGGGGAAGAGATAGAACCGGCGGCTTACCTTGCTGTCCATCATCCACTGGTCGAGCACGATATGAGGATCAAGAGCATGGATCGTCAGCGTATGGCGACCCGCCTTCAAACCTTTCAGCGACAGCTCACGGACAGCCTGGCCTCGCAGCGCGTTGAGTTTCCAACGCTCTGAGCGGAAGGGCTCTTTAAGTGAGAACACCGTAGGCTGTCCGCCGTCAATGCTCACCGAGAAGCGCAGGTCGCCCTTGTCGTTGGGCTGTGTGGGGATCAGCGCCACACGCAGCACACGGTCGCCGTCACGGTCTGTGGAGAAAGCATACGTCACGTCGCCTCCCTGGGGCAGAGCCACCGCCCGCATGCTGTGACCCAACATCTCTATCACCTTCGTGCCCGGGGAAGCCTGTTGCCAGTCAGCGGCATTGCGGGCCACCACGCCCAAGGTATCGCTCCAGTCAGTAAGTTTTCGGTCTGTGGACTTCTCTCCCTTCTTCAACCATTCCTGCACCTGCGCGTCGGTGAGCAGGGTGGGAAGCACGGGCGCACCGAAGACGGGAAGGTCACGCGGGCGCATGTTCATCGACCGACGCCACTTGCCGCCAGCCATCTTTTCATTATAGTATTCCGTCAGTGCCCTCACCTCCTGATAGGCTTGCTGACTCTCGGCACAAGCGTGGTAGAGCTCGGACTGATGGGCAAACATATTCTTTGTCGTCGAGCCGTTGGCAAGCTGACGTGCTTTCTGTGCCCACAGCATCTTGCGGGCATGAGCCTCAGCAGCGCACACGGGATACTCGATGGCCGCAAAGTAAGCATCGCGCAGTTCGGGGCGCAGCTGCTGCTTGGCCTTTTTCACTTGTGCGGCCACGTCGGCAAAGCGGCTGAGATAGCCGCCAAGCTCATCGCCAAACTCGGTTTGCGAGAACTCGCTGTTGCGCACCTGGCTCAGTCCGCGGTCGTAGAGGGCTTTCGACACCTCGGTCTGGCTCCATCCCATGAACTCGGGATGACGCTCGCCGCAGAGCCGGAAGAACTCGTGCATGGCGGGGAAGAGCTGTTTGCCCACCTCGGTGCCGAACTGACGGCAGAGCCACTGACGGTAGTGGTCGTTGATCGTCGTGCCACTCACGCAGTTGATGTCCCAGGCCATGTCGAGGAAGAGCTCCAAGTCGTAACCGGCCACCTTCGGGTCGTGGACGTTGACAATCCACATCTTCCGCACGTTGTGGTCGTAGGCCGTGCGCATCTCGTTGTAGACGAGGCCCGGCTGCATGGTGGTCAGCCATAGGAAGTCGTGCGGCCGGCCCCAGTAGCTCAGGTGGTAATACACGCCGCCACCGCCCGCGCGCCGCTGTTCGGCTGTGTCGGACAGGCGCGTCATGTATCCGTAGTTGTCGTCGCACCACATCAGCGTGACGTAGTCGGGCACCTTCAGCCCCATGTTGTAGATGTTGAGCACCTCTTTGTAGGGGATGAACACCTGCGTCTGCTTGGCCGGGTCGCCGAGATATTTGCCGATGAGCTTTTGTTGGTCGTCGATGACGAGCTGCAGAGCGTCGAACTTCTCCTTCATCGTCTTCACGCCTTGC
>ONYL01000102.1 GCA_900322035.1 uncultured Prevotella sp. | reverse complement strand
AGGCTGGTTCTCAACGGCAATCTTTCCGTTGATGTGCTTCTGCTCTTCGGCAAAGACCTCGTTGATAATCTTCTCGTCATCCTTGTCGGTGTAATAGACGCCGGTGCGGTACTGCGTTCCCGTATCGTGGCCCTGGCGGTTAATGCTGGTTGGGTCGATGGCTTTGAAGTAAATCTCAAACAAGAACTTCAACGACACCTTCGCAGAATCGTAGGTGACATGGACGGTTTCAGCAAAGCCGGTCTTGTCGGTGCATACCTCTTTGTAAGTCGGGTTTTCCGTTCTGCCATTGGCAAAGCCAACCTCGATGTCCACCACTCCATCAATCTGCTTGAAAAAGAAAATACCTTTTATCCAACAGATGACAGGCCAGGCAAATATTATTACTGAAGAAATGACACTCTTAGATCAAATCATTAGGCCTATATACTCCCTTTTTAAAAATTGAGATTATGAAAATTTGGTTTCTTTCTTGAGAAGACACTGAATCTTCGATTACTTAATCTAAAATTTGTTAATTTTATCTTACATGATGTAGTTTTTCGCTAGGAAGTTGCGTCTAACTCGTGTAAGTCATTAAAATAAGAATAAAAATGAATGACAATCAACAAAAATTCGCGGACATGGTCCAACAGAATAAAAGCACTATTTACACCGTATGCTACATGTTCTCCAAAGACCAGGACGAGGTGAACGACTTGTTTCAAGAGGTGCTCATCCGCCTGTGGCAAGGATTTGCCAACTTTGAGGGCCGAAGCGATGTGAAGACGTGGATCTACCGTGTGGCGCTCAACACGTGCATCACGCTGGACCGAAAGAAACGACGCCACCACAAGGAAAGGGTCTACATGGGCGATGACCTCTTCAGCGGCAACGAACGTGACTCACAGCAGGCAGAGATGCTGCACAAGCGTATTATTCGGCTTCAGCCTCTCGATCGTGCCATTGTTCTGCTCTGGCTCGAGGACATCAGCTACGAGGAGATTGGTGCCATTATCGGCATTACGGCAAAGAACGTGAGCGTTCGACTCTACCGCATCCGCGAGCAACTCAAAAACTTGTCTAACGATTAAACGCAACAACATTATGAATACAACAAATGGCAACTTCAACGAACTCGACGAGATGAAGCAGCAGATGCAAATGTTGCAAGACAAATTTCAGAAGGAGGTAACTATCAACGACCGACTTATCCAAGAGTCTATACGACATAAGATGTCGTGGAACAAAAAACTTTTTTGGTCGGACATTATTTCTATTCCTATTCTCATTTTTATCCAATTGGTGATGACGGAGGTGTTCCAGCTCTCTTGGTGGAACTTGGGCATCTTTACTGTTGTGGTGCTTGCAATAGTATTTGCAGATTATAAAATCAACGTCAGCACGCTTCGGGATGAGGACTTACAGCGCAACAACCTCATCGAAACCGCCAAGAAACTGGTGCGCATGAAGAGGCTTGGGAAAATAGAATGTATCATCACTTTTCCCTTGGGTTTTTCATGGGCAGGCTGGGTTTGCGTAAAGCTTTGGTTACAAGTGAATCTGCAACGTAATGAACTTTTAAGTCAAGGATATGGATTGTTCTGTGTGGTACTGTTTGTCTTGGGACTGTTAATTGCCCTATACTTCTACCGCAAAATGCAGCGCTCTAACGATGAGCTTATCAACCAGATTAATAATCTCACCGCAATAAAAGATGGTAGTTTACAAGAGAAATTTGGAGAAATGCAACATGAGTAAAATTGTAACAGCCAATCTTGCTTTATATATTCTTATTTCCTTGTTGCTCTTTAGTTTTTCCGTGCAAGATGTCTCCGCTCAATGCATGGTGGGCGGGCATGTTTATAATAAAGGAGGTGCAGTTATCGAGGGTGCAACCATTCGCATACTCTCCCGGCAAGACAGCATCCTAGCGCAGACCATAACTGACATGAATCTAACTAGCTGAAGAGCCTAAAAAAAAGTTAATTTGCTTGCGAATTACAGATAATTTCGTAAATTTGTCAATGATAAAAACAACCGAAATATGGACAAGAACGAAGAAACCATTAGCTTAACGAAGTGCGACAACTCTATTCTGGCCGATGAAATCGTTTCTAAGCTGGCCAACGCTGGTATAGCTTCATCGCTCCACGACGAGCTCAACGACCCCGCTTATGGCGCTTACGGACCTAATCCCGGGATTGAGGTGAGGGTGTTCAAGAAGGACTTGGAGCGAGCCCAGAGCATATTGCAGGAGATAACCGAAAAGCGAGAGAAGCAACTGCCATGGTGCCCCAATTGCGGCAGTCAGAATGTCGTAGCGTTAGGCAAGGTAAGGCCCAAGCTGTCGAAGTGGGCGGTCATCATCGGCGTTCTCTTGGTTGTCATCGGAATCGTCTGCATTATCCTACCATTCTGTGTGAAGTCTCTAGAGTCAGCTACGGTTAGCTTTCTTATTATATCACTGATCTCATTGGCGGTTGGCGTTGTCCTAGTCATACCCCAGCGAGAGCGCAAAAACTACAAATGCAACGAATGCGGGACTGAATTCTATAAGGAATAATTTTTAGACCCAATAATAATGTGGCAATCCAACAACTTATCTGCATAAAGATATAAACCACTTACCTAATAAATCTCTGAACTTATGAGAAAGAAGACAGATATTAAAATAAGATGCAATGATATTGAACAATAGCTGAAGGAATGGGGTAAAGTGCCAACTAATAGCGAGGATACCAATCTGCTTCAAATAATGCTCGGTGCCCCAGAAGCTTCCTCCGGCAAGATATATCTCCTTCAAATTCTCTTTTTCCATTTTTATCCGTTTTATGTTTTGTTGTGCGTCTGCCCGACATGACAACAACATCACTGCATTTACAGCCACAAGTAGTGAAAGCACTGACATGCGGCGCAATCCATGGAAGGCAAACGTAGTTGTCATGTTGTCTTTATCTTAGAAATCGTTGTTGACTATTTCCTTTCCGAATGGTGCCAATGCCAGGCGCATCAGCCGGAAGTGCATCTTGCCCCAAGGAATGCCGACAATGGTGATGCATAGGAGCAAGCCAAAGCCAAGATGAGTCAAGGCAATCCAAAAACCACCGACGAAGAACCAAAGAATGTTCATGAACAAACTGAGACATCCTCCGTCCTGCGGCTGGTCAACAACATGTGAGCCAAATGGCCACAACGCGAGA
>ONYL01000104.1 GCA_900322035.1 uncultured Prevotella sp. | reverse complement strand
TCTTAACTCGTTAAAGGATGAGTTCCGTATCTTGCAGCACATTAAGCCGGACTCTCCGAAGAATACGAGTCTACGCGAGCTGCAAAGGTCTATCGAGAGCTCCATTCAGATGGGCTATTCACAGGTGTTCTGCCTGATTGATATGGACACCAAGAAGAAGGATGCCAAAAGTATGGCTGAATATCAAAGGTTGAAGAAGAAATACCATAATGCTCATATTGTGAAGAAGCGTTCCGGCATAGATTGCCAGATACGCTTCTATGAGACCGAGCGTTGTACAGAGCTATTCTTCATTTATTATTTCAAGTACACGACCCAGAAGTTTCAAACCTCTGATGATGTCGAAACTCTACTAAACAAGATATGTGGGTATGACAAGACGCTGAAATTCTTCCGTGGACATCCACTTCACCAATTCTTTGAGAAACAGGGTGGCAATTTCGTTAATGCCATAGCCAATGCTAATAGGTCGCTCTTTGATGTGAGAAATGGAAACCGTGACTATACTTACTCAGAGATAGGGAGCATGTTTAACGATTTAGGCATAGAGTGAGTGCTTGAATTATGATCATCACATCTTATATTATCGCACCATTGGTTGGTGGCGTCATCGGCTATGTCACCAACGACATTGCTATCCGCATGCTGTTTCGTCCGCATACGGCGAAACACATCATGGGATGGCGGGTACCGTTCACGCCCGGCATCATCCCCAAGGAGAAAGGACAGGTGTCACAGTCGTGTTCACACAATCAGCAACTTAGAACGGAGATACGCACTCAACCAATATCTCAATATTCTGCTACTAAGGTGTTATGGCTTACAATATAATGGCTCCTGCTGTGTCTTTAATGAAAGAATAAGTTGATTTTTCACTAAAACAGCAATTAAATTTGCTAAACAAAGATTTTTGTTTTATCTTTGTGGCACCAAATAGCAAGTTTACTATGATAGCAGAATTTAAAGTCAGCAATTTCTTTTCCATACGCTCTGAACAACGGCTGAGCTTCATAGCTTCGCGCGATAGCTTTATGGAGGAGGAATATATCCATCCAGCAAGCGACAGCGTGCGATTGCTGAAGATAGGCATGATTTACGGTTCCAACGCCTCGGGAAAAAGCAACGTGCTGAAGGCACTGGCGTATTTCCGACGCTTGATGGTCTATTCGCCCTCTGACAAGAATGAGCAGATGGGGTGGGTGCCCTTCCTTTTGGATGATGACTCGCGCAGCGGACATTGCATGATGTCCATGACCTTCTACCTTGATGGAAAGCGATATATCCTCTCTGTGGAGTTTGATGGCACCAGAATATATGAGGAGCAGTTGGATGTCTATCTGACCAACCGCCCCACTTCTCTTTACCGGCGAACCTACAACCGTGACACCGACGCTTCTGAAGTGACTTTTAGCACTAAGACAAAGCTGTCGCAGAAAAGCCAGACCATCATCGAGGGAAACACCATCAACAACAGTACCGTGATGGCCGCTTTCGGTAAGTCGAACGTGGAACTGAGTTTGCTGAACAGCGTCTATGACTTCTTTTCTCTTGGCTTTGCCGACGAGCTGACACCTGAAAAGTCGCTGTCGGACTATACCAAAGATCTCCTCGCAAAAGACAGAGACGGGAAGTTGAAGCGGTTTCTGCTTTATATGCTCCGTGCTTCCGATTTCAACATCGACAATCTGAAATTGGGCAGGGCCAGCGATGAGCGGGAACTGTATTTCGAGCATTCAGCCAATGGGGAGAGCTTTGAACTGCCCGAAAACTATGAGTCGCGAGGCACCATCCGGTTCCTCGGCATGGCGGCCATATTGCAAAAGCTACTGTTTACCTCGCGGTTTGTCATGATTGACGAGTTGGAATCAAGCATGCACTATGAACTGCTGTCTTATTTCTTAAGAGTGTTTCTTGCCAACAGTGAGAACACGTCACAGTTGCTCTTCACCACTCATGACATCAATCTGCTCAACGAGGACTTCATCCGTCGTGATGCCGTTTGGTTTACCGACAAGGGCAGCGATGCGGAGACTCACCTTGAGCGTCTCTCGGGAATGGGACTCCATAAGACGATGTCGCCGTATAATGCTTACAGGCAGGGGAAGCTCGTCAGCCTTCCCTTTCTTGGCAGCCAGTATCTTGACTTAAACGAGCTTGCAAAATGAAGAAGAGTATAGCAATTATCGGAGAAGGTGAGACGGAATGGTTCTATTTCGACTCTCTTCGCGTAGCAAGCCGTTATCCATTCCGTCTGGCTCCTGACTTTCCGGCACACTCGGATATTGACCATCTTCTAAAGCTCTCCAAGGCAAAGATGAAGGAAGGATATGACTATGTGGTTTGCCTGCTCGACATGGACAGACTTGAGAGTGCTGAAACTGCTTGAACATTTGAAGAGCGAAAATATCAGATAGGGTAAGAAAGTTTGCTTTATATACTTTCTTGTGTCACTATATGGCACACCTGGTCATTATCTTTGCACCAATAAACCATAGATAGTTATGACAGCAATCGTAGGAATTTTGAACAAGCGGGCGGCGGTGCTGGCGGCTGACAGCGCGCTGACCGTGGTGAAGGGAGACAGAATGAAGATCTACAATACGACGACGAAGATATTCCAATTGTCGCAGGACAATCATGTTGCCGTGATGTTCTTTCAGAATGTCGACTTCATGGATGTGCCATGGGAGGTGATCTTCAAACTGTATTATGACAAGCATGGCCACAGACAGTTTGATAGCATCAAGGAGTATGCGGAGGACTTCTATCTGTTCCTTCAAGAAGAGAAGTTCTTTTGCAGCAGTGAACAGCAAAAGGATTATCTCGACGGAGAGTTGGCCACCTATTATAATAATGTGAAAGCGGCGGCGAAAGACAATATGGAGAAAGAGATCGACGCCATGGATGATAATGTTTTTTTAACGAAGAGGATCTACTGCGTCAGCATCTGAGAGACTGCATCGCAGGTGTTGATGCCTTGGCAACAGACGCAGGTGTCAATCCTAAGCTGGAGGATGTCAGTGAGAAGGAGATACGCACATACGGCAAGGAGTCGCTGAAGACGCTGAAGGAGCAGATAAAAGAGGACGAC
>ONYL01000105.1 GCA_900322035.1 uncultured Prevotella sp. | reverse complement strand
AGGTTGCCGTGTCAGATTCTTGTCTCGCTTAGAAACTGCAGACTGCACCGATATTAGCTTGGCGGGGCAATTTGTTTTCAAGTTTATAGAGGAAAGATACGATTAAGTGAGTAAAAAACCAAATTTTATTTGAGTTTTTTCGATTTCTTATCGTTGGGAAACAGATCAGAATCTGTCCCCGTGATCTCTTTATAGCAGATTGTTTGCTTTCATCCAACGCCTGCCCTCAGGAGTGAGGCAATAGACCAGAAAGATAATTCCTGGCACTCCAACCATTATTGCACCTAAATAGACTCCCATACTTAATGATCTTTTCTTTTACTCGTTAATACTAATCCAGTTGCTTGTTTGTCTGCGGCTTTGACTTCTCACGTCGTGTACTCATCGGCAAAAGTAGCTAAAAGATTCGACATTTGCAAACATTTTGCACGATTTTACACAATTTCTTGCTTTTTTCTGTTTCATACGTATACAATTTAAAGTTATTAAAGAGATTAACGCTGCAAAAGTAAGCAATTCTTTTGATTCTTCCAAATAATTGGCGATTTTTCTTTGTATGCAAAAAGAAACGGAAGCCGCGATGACTTCCGTTTCTCTGTTCTTATCTTTGGGGAGCAGATCAAAGACCTCTTACCTTTGCACCAGATTATAGATTATGTTCTAAATGTCCGATGTTAAACNNTGACTTCCGTTTCTCTGTTCTTATCTTTGGGGAGCAGATCAAAGACCTCTTACCTTTGCACCAGATTATAGATTATGTTCTAAATGTCCGATGTTAAACATCGTATAAGTTTAGGACATGCGGTCATGATTTTGTAGTTTTGCTAGGGATTGTGGCCGTAGAGGGCGAGGAGGTCAATGACCAGGTAAGCCATGTGCTATATCGTGGGACAGATATACACCCACCCTCTTTTAAAGTCTTTAGAGTCTGGACAAAGAATCGAAGCACACCCACTATGATGATGCAGCGTCCGTAAAGAGTGAAGTCGATGAAGATTTTGGCTATAGTCTAACTTTAGTATTAACCCTTTAAAAGTTATCAAGATGAAGCCAAATTCACAGATGACATTGGGAGATTTTTTCCGTCAGTGCGTCGGTATTGACATCTCCAAGAAGAAGTTTACAGCCTGCCTGTATATGTATGATAGGGCAAGCGACGTGGGCTGTTACACTAAAAGTATCGACTTTGCCAACACAAAGTCAGGTTTTAACCAGATGGTCAAGTGGAGCCGTAAGGAGGCCGTAAAGGAGTATCCGCTTACCTACCTTATGGAGCCGACAGGCATCTATTACGAGCCCTTGGCCTACCATCTTCACAAGATTGGCCAGACGGTCTATGTCGTATTGCCCAACAAGGCACGTAAGTTCTGTGAGGCGGAAGGCATTAAGACCAAGACAGATGCCGTAGATGCACGCTGTTTGGCTCTGATGGGATGTGTCAGCAGGAAACTGAGTCCATGGTCTCCACCTTCCACTATTTACCATGAATTACGCCAGATGACGCGTTTCCATGCAGACCTTTGCAAGGTTAGGACTTCTGTCTCGAACCGCATGGAGGCATTGGATCACATGCATGGACCAGACAAGTCCGTCATCAGGCATTGCCAAAAGCTCCTGGAGGAAATAGACAAGCTGATGGAGAAGAATGGGCAGGCTCTTCTCCAGAAACTTTCCGAAAACAAGGAATTGGAAGAAAGGGTGAAACGTATTGCCACAGCCAAAGGTATAAGCGTGCAGACTATCTTATGTGTCGTTGCTGAAACAAACGGATTCCACCTCATCAGGAACCGCAAACAACTCACAAGCTATTCCGGGCTCGATGTCATTGCAAAACAATCCGGTAATGAAGATCCGAAGCACAGGATATCGAAGAAAGGCAATGTCCACATACGGGCGGCGCTATATATGCCGGCACTCGTTGCGATACGCTACAATAGACAATTGAAGACTACTTACGATAGAATCTGCCAGAAGCACCCCAAGGAGAAAATGATTGGGATTACGGCTGTCATGCGTAGGATACTGTTGCTTATTTATACGCTATGGAAGAATGGAGAGGAATACGATGAGACACGAGACATGATCCATATGCCAAGGAAGAAGGGACTGGAACCTGAAAACGGACAGGAAGATCTAGTAGGGATAGACAGAGAACCTATAGACTGGAATGCTGTGGGTGATAATGGTGAGCCGCCTTTCTAACAAAAAGTGGCTGCGCCTCAAAGCTACAGCCACACGGGATAGTGCAGAGCTGGCATAGACCAGCGACTTCCCTAAGTGGTTGCAAAGGTAACTAAAATTAGCGAGACGACAAAGAAATAAGCAAAAAACATATCAAATAATATATGTCCTGCTCCAATTACTAGATGAAGCAGGACATAGAAGATACGGTTCAAACGCAAAATGAACAATAATTGTTAATATGTTCTATTTTTCTTCTCTTTTATTTGGAGATTAAAACAGAATCTGTCCCCGTGATTCTCCGGCAGGCGTGCTGGAGGCATAGGTGAGCTGGATATCAGCCGTCTTGGCCGTCGCCGGTCTGGAGGCCGTTTGGCCTACCGACAGCGTCAGTGTGGCATTGTCGATCTGGATGTCGGGGGTTGTACTACCGCTTTGCGCGGGTTGGTCTTCAGAGCCGAAGATGGCATCGACCAGTCCCTGACACGACGTCATTCCCACCGTCATCATCAGCAAGAAGAGCCAGTTAAGAATATATCTGTTTCGTTTCATACTTTAATGGTGTTTGGTTATTCTGCTGCAAAGTTAGTCATTATATCGGAAACTACAAAATAATCAAGTGTTTTTCTTTGCCAAATCATAATTTTGTCTTACCTTTGCAGCATTTAACGAATGAGAAAGTCATTAAGTGTAAAAAGAGATTATAAACATAGAAGACAATGGAAAAGAAACTATTAGTAATGGTTGCAGCCATCATGATGGCAACAGCAAGTGCGAATGCACAGGAAGCAAAGACCGTTGACGCCTATTTCAACGCCGACGAAATGCCCGACATGCGACTTTTCATGCCTGGTCCTCCAGACAGCACTTCGGTGGCTTTCGCCAATGACGTGAGCCGATACTTCTGGGGCAAGGAGATGCGTAAGGACCAGAAACGTGCTGATCAGGCCAAGCGTGATGCCGTCTATGGTCTGGCTACCATCTTGGAGGAGTTTGAAGAGGCCTTCGGCTTGAAGGTCAGCCAGGAGGATACACCTGAAATCTATAAGGTGCTGCTCGAAGGTACCGCCACCTGCGACAGTATCTGTAAGTATCCAAAGGCCCTTTATGGCCGCACGCGACCCTTCGTCCGCTTTAATGAGCATACCCTGGCGCCAGAATATGAAGGGGAGCTCAATCCCCACAAGTCCTTCCCCTCGGGTCATACGCTGTTGGGCTGGAGTTCGGCACTCCTGATGATGGAGATCAATCCTGACCGTGCTAACGAGATACTTGCCCGCGGATATCGTTATGGTGAGAACCGCGTGGTGGTGGGTGCTCATTGGCAGAGCGACACCGATGCCGCCAGAATGGTAGCAGCAGTGGCTTATGCCAAGCTGCATACCAGCGAGCGCTTCCTGGAGCAGATGAAGAAAGCGCGTGAAGAGTTCAAGCAGATCACTTCTGATCCTACTGCGGTAAGAGAGGTTCAGGCGGTCCG
>ONYL01000108.1 GCA_900322035.1 uncultured Prevotella sp. | reverse complement strand
GGTCGCCGAAGCCAGGAGCCTTCACGGCGCAGATCTTCAGACCAGCACGCAGACGGTTCACCACGAGTGTGGTCAGGGCTTCAGAGTCGACGTCCTCGGCGATGACGAGCAACGGACGTCCGCTCTCAGCAGCAGGCTGCAGGATGGGCAGGAAGTCCTTGATGTTCGAGATCTTCTTGTCGTAGAGCAGGATGTAAGGATTCTCCATGACGCACTCCATCTTCTCGGAATCGGTAATGAAGTAAGCGGAGAGATAACCACGGTCGAACTGCATACCCTCTACAACGCCGATGTGTGTGTCGCGACTCTTCGACTCCTCGATGGTGATGACGCCGTCCTTCGATACCTTGCGCATAGCGTCGGCGAGCAGTTTGCCAATCTCGGGATCGTTGTTGGCCGAGACGGTAGCCACCTGCTCAATCTTGTCGTAGTTGTTGTCAACCTTCTCAGCCTTCGAGGCGATGTAGTCGACGACTGCCTTCACGGCCTTGTCGATACCGCGCTTCAGGTCCATGGGGTTGGCACCAGCAGTAACGTTCTTCAATCCCTCGCTCACGATGGACTGTGCCAGGATGGTGGCGGTAGTCGTGCCGTCGCCGGCATCGTCGCCAGTCTTCGAGGCCACGCTCTTCACGAGCTGTGCGCCTGTGTTCTCAAAGTGGTCTTCAAGCTCCACTTCCTTCGCTACGGTCACACCGTCCTTGGTGATCTGAGGTGCACCAAACTTCTTCTCGATGACCACGTTACGGCCTTTCGGGCCCAACGTTACCTTTACTGCGTTAGCCAACTGATCGACACCTTTCTTCAGCATGTCGCGGGCTTCCATATTGTATACGATTTCTTTTGCCATGATTTTATTTACGATTTACGGATTTACTATTTACGGATTTATTATTCCTTAGCCGATGATAGCCAGCACATCTGACTGGCGCATAATGAGATACTTAGTGCCGTCGAGCTCGAGTTCTGTACCAGCATACTTGCCGTAGAGCACCTCGTCGCCTTCTTTCAGCACCATCTGCTCGTCCTTTGTGCCGTTGCCGGCAGCAACGATTCTGCCACGAAGGGGTTTCTCTTTTGCTGTGTCGGGAATGATGATTCCGCCTACCTTTTCTTCAGCCGCTGTGGGAAGTACCAACACGCGGTCTGCTAATGGTTTGATGTTCATAGTTGTGTTTGTTTTTAATATTTAATAATGTGTATATAATGTTTTCAGTGTCGTTTTTTCTCAAGGTGCGACACAACGCACATAACGAAAAACGTGCCAAACTGCCGAAACTGACAATATGGCACGAAAAATCATGTCGCAGCGTACACAAAAAAAGAGGATGGCAGTTAGGAGGGCACTGAAAAACCCTTCAAGTTAGTAAGGCTTCTCGATTATTAACAAAAAGCAGATTGCATATAACCGTTAATATGCGGATTTGCAATCTGCTTTTGTTTTGTTTTTTTGATAGCCTGTAAGCCGTTATCGTGGTGTATTTCGTCTTACAGGCCTTCGTATAGGCATGAATACTCTCTGCTCAGATGAGCTTGAGGATTCTTTTGATGTTTGCGGCAAATATGGTAATGGCTCCCTGCATTTGCATGGAGTAAAGGCCGTAAGACTCGGCTCTATCATATCCAAAAACATGCTTGAGTTCCGCATTCTTCGCCTCTATCTTGTATCTCTCTCTGGCCTTGACTTTAAACTCTGGCGTTTTTTGATACTCCATCAGCCTGTTTTGTTCTTCTGTCCTTATAGACACGCTGTAAGTCTTGACCTTTGCTCCGTCTTTATAGCATCCCTCTCTGCGAGAGCATGTCTTGCATTTCTCTGTGTCGAAATAATATGTCCAAACCTGGTTCCATCTTCCGTCTCTCTTTCCCTGCCGTGCTTTCCTTATTGCCATGTGCCCGGCGGGACAGACAAACATACCTGCATCCTTGTTGAAGTCAAACTTGTCCTCTTCTTTCCTGAACCCATTGCTGATAACGGGGTGCAGCTTTGATATCAGTTCAAATCCATTCTTCTCATTCTCTGCCAGTCTCAGGTTTTCAATCCCAGAATATGCTGTGTCACCGATAACAGTATCTACTTCCATGCCATTGCTACGGCTCTGCTCTACAAGGCTTTCTAATTGAGGACCGTCACCCTTTTCGCCAGATGTAATCATAGCTGCGGTAATAATTCTCTCGTCGCTCATGGCAATATGGGTCTTGTAGCCGAAGAAGGAACTGTCCTCACTCTTGTGCCCCACACGGGCATCCTCATCCTTAGATGTCGTATAATGGTCTTCTATATCAGAAAGGGTTTCTCTTAACAGGTTTAGGCGTTGCTTAACTGCAGGAATCTCTGCAAGACATACATGGTCAGATACGATATCCAGCAGTTCCTTTGTATAATCCAATTCGTGAACGAGATCTTCATCCTCATTCTTCTTTGGGAGAGAGCCCTTGATACTCCCGTCGGCATCGTAGATGGCCTTTCTCAGTTGTTTGGAACGCAGGCGGAGAATCTCTATAGGAGAATAAGGATTAGAACGTGAGGCCGTGTGAGTGGCATCTACGATTATCGTCCTTGACTTGATGATACCTTTCTCTATGGCAATATCCACAGTTTTCTTAATGAGCAGGTTCATCAAGTCCATATCCTTTAGGCGGAGCTTACGGAACTTGCACAAAGAACTCGGATTGATGACATCCTCCTCTGGAGCCATGCCGAGAAAGTATTTAAACGACATGTCATAGCGGGAACGCTCCACAACGTCCACGTCAGAGATGTCGTAGATAACCTTAAGAAGAAGGTACTTGAACATGCGGATGGGAGACTCCGCCATACGGCCATTGTCTGAACAATACTTGTCCACTAACTCCTGATATACA
>ONYL01000106.1 GCA_900322035.1 uncultured Prevotella sp. | reverse complement strand
TACAAAATTGAAAAGTACACGTAAAGTATATGCTTGTAAATGTCTGACCTAAGGGCAGTTTAAGCGAATGTTAAAGGATTTAAGTGGACACTAGTGAAAGAGTATAGTGAATTAAATCATCAAAATCCAAAGCGAAATTCTTCAGTTGCAAGTCTACATACCTTACAAAATCTTTAGAATAATTTGCTGTGTCAGCTTCGTCTCTTTGCGTAGCAACTAACTGTTCCACGTATGGCGAATGTGATTTGGCTTGCCTTATTTCTGTAAGGAACTGCTTGATGGTAACTTCCTGTTTGGAATATCCAAATTCGTCGAAAATTTGTTTTGACAAAGTCTTAGAATCCTCTTCGTCTATAATGGCGAAATTTGAAGGGAAACCTAATCTGAAGATTTCCTCTCTTAGAAACTTAACACAAAATCCGTGTATGGTACATACAAAGTCATTGACGTTCCCTACATGCACCATTTTGCTAATACGGTTCTTCATTTCCTGTGCAGCTTTGTTTGTAAAAGTCATACACAGGATATTAGATGGATTAATGCCGACTTCATTTACGAGGAAAGCATAACGGTGAGCAAGCACACGGGTCTTGCCTGATCCTGCACCAGCCGTTACTCTTATATTACCATCAATTGCTATGACAGCCTCTTTCTGTTTATCATTTAGTCCTTGAAGAATATCCATTTACTTTTATACAACCTTAAACTTACGTGACTCTTAAATTGAAGATGTATTGCCAGAATGTTTATAGAGCATCTCTATATTATCTGTACGATGTGACATAAAATATAATTCATATTCGTAATCACTTATGCCGAGAAAGGAGGCATAGAATCTAGCCATCATTTGAATAAAGCAATGGGCAACTGGGCGGCTCTGGCATCCTTATCAGACCATTTCACTCGCTGAATTCTTCATCCGGAACAGTCTTTATAGATAATGTACTTCATAATTCATATTTATTGGTATGTGGTGCAAATATAAGCTATTCTTTTTAAATCTTAGCGTATTCCTAGATAAAAATCAAGTGAAATGGCATGTTTTCTCTACAAGAGATACTTCGTCATGCTGTAAGGGACAACCGCCCCGACAATCGGCGGCGCCAGCAGCTGCGTGCCATCCTTCAGAAGTACCGTAATCTCAGTACCAACAAGGAAGCGCTCGCTGCCCACATGAAGAAGAAGTTTGGTATCAATCTTGTGTTCGTCGGTAAGACGGACACTCCGTATGGTTATATTCTTGTTGACCATAAGAACAAGACCGTTTTCAAAGTCGGTGAGTTTATCAGTATCAAGGAGCTGCTGCAGTTTGAGGATGCTGCCACCCGGTTTGCCAAGATAGAAAAGACCATCGATGAGTTGTTGGCCGATAATCCAAAGCTCACCACGCTCGACATCAACCGCATTCTCTACCGGCAGTTTGGCACACGTATCCACAAGGGTACCGTGTCATGGAACGGGGAGACCATTCGGTTGAAAGAGTCCGTTGTCCGTCAGCTCCATGCCAACTACTTGGAGTCGAAAGGCATCGTCAAAGTTGCAATACCTGTTCATCCAAAAGCAGAACAGAAACCACGACAGTCTTCCTCCGCGCCTCGTCCTTCTATGAATAGCAATGCCGGTTTCAAGAACACCAACCGTGAATACGAGGTAGGCAAAGGCATGAACGTGAATGATGTGGATGACGAGCAGAGTCAGCAGGCAAAGTGGAGGAGATAATCATCCGCCTGAATCCATGGCCGTTCGTCTATCTCATCCTGCTTCTCCATAAAGAAGTTTTCCCACAGGTCGTTGACTTGTGTATACTCGTTCTCCTCATCATAGAGGTAGTTGCCAATCGTCTCGTCATAGCTCATTTACTTTACTGGTCATTTTTTCTCAGCCACTCCATGATGACACGGGTGATGCATATCTCTTCCTTTACGGTCAGCGGACGACCTTTCGGTATGTTAAAACAATATTTCGTCCGACGAGATGATGTCTTTATCCGTGATTTTCCTTATCTCTTTGGCCGGGACACCAGCTACGATCGTATTCTCAGGAACGTCGTGAAGGACCACGGCTCCGGCACTTATCACGGCATGATCACCTATCGTCACGCCCCCACAGACGGTAGCATGCGCACCTATCCACACGCTGTTGCCGATCGTTATTGGCTTCGATGTTTCCAAGCCCAGATTCCTTTGCTCAGCCACTACAGGGTGACCGGCACAAGTGAGGATTACTCCGGGCGCAATGAAGCACATGTCGCCAATCGTTATTGGACTCGTGTCAAGGAAGGTAACTTCAAAGTTCACATAGGCCATGCCAAGGAAATGGGTGTTGAATCCAAAGTCAAAGTGAACGCCATGCTGGATCACGACTTGTTCGTTATACGTACCGAGTATCTGCTTGAGCAATTCTTGTCCGCGTTTTGTATCCGTCGCACTGGTCTGATTATATTCCAAAACCAGTTCGTGAGTCTTGTCCTGCCTGTCATGCGGAATATTCATCGCATGGCCTATGAATCCTTCCTTGCTCGTTACAAGCTTCATTATTTCTTCCGATGTCATAAAGTTTATTTGTTGCTCGCCCATCATGTGGAGAAAGTGTCCATGGAGAGTACGAGCGTCTACAGAATTCCCATTTGGCGCATTCTTGCGCCCCATTTTCACCTGCAGCTCGTCAACCCTTATTTCATCAAACAGCTGCATGGACACAAAAGCGATGTTGCTGACGCGCAATGGATTGCCGAGTGCCCAATGAAAAATTTTATCAGTAGCAGTTTCGTGCCACCTGAGGATATACAGCAGTTCCGCCAGTACGACAGACGTATCTTCGTCCTTGACGAGGAAATCGTCCGCAAGTTGTCCAAACTTGATGCCGTGATGCAGCGATGCAATATCCGACTGAGCAATTATGTGTCCAACGTGGACTGTAA
>ONYL01000110.1 GCA_900322035.1 uncultured Prevotella sp. | reverse complement strand
ATTTGTTTGTGGTAATTCAAATATACACAATAAGTTCAGTAGTTTTCTTCTTTTTTGCTACAATCTTCTATCTATCACTCCATTTTTCGGAAGAACCATTTATACTTCTTATCAATGAAGACTTTCGTAAGATCGAGACTGAGAATGATTTCAGTAAAATCCTTATGTTCAAGCAATGTATATATGCCATCCTTACCAATTTCTTTACCTGGTGTAGGAGTGAGGAAAGGACGAAGCTGCACATTGGGTACAAGGTCCTTTAGACCCATGGAGACACTTTTATCAGAATTGATAAAATATGAATTGAGCGCCTCTAATACAGATTCTGTGGTGGAATCGGCGTTCTCAATGAATGCTGACTGCAAGGCGAGGGAATTTCTCCGATCATTGTCCTTTTCAACAAGTGAAGAGACTAATAGCATGCGCTTGACATCATCCATTGCCTTTCCCTTGCTGAGATTGAGAAGGATATTACGGAGTGCAGGTCCTGCGTTATTGGTAAAGTAGGTTGCCTGAAGTTTGCCTATAAGGTAATCTATGAACCTCCATGTGTTTACTTTTTGGGCGTTTTTACCATTGGGGGCCTCACGGACTATTAGATAGTTGAATTTTCTGATGTTAGATATGCTTACCGCACAAGAACCTGTACGAATAAAAAGCCTGTGATCCTTTTTCCCGTTTCTCTTAACCTGTTTGATAACGCCTTGAAATTTGAAGAAAGGTCCGTTGACCATACATATCGTATCATACTCGGATTCAATTTCATTATATATCTTAGAGTCTAAGATTTCAACATCTTCCAAGGATTTCTCGGCTTCTTTCTGACTGTTGAGAATAGAGAACAACCTCATAGATTGCTCAGGAACTTTAGCCATTGATAACCGATCGTCAAGAGTTATGGATTCAGAAGAATAACTTAACAGGTGTGCGTTTGATTCATACTGGGTTCCGTCTTTGTGGATAAAAAAGCCAGAACCTTTCATCATGGCCTTCAATATCCCGATATCTTTTTTGCGGACATTTATAAACAAGATTCCATCAATGAGCGGTTTGAACCTTACGCTCTGTTTGTTTCCTTTATTGGACGTTGTAACACGCCGTAGAGGAAGTCTGGCAGATATTTGAGGGACTTTGCTTAGTTCCTCTTTAGCGTTAAGCTCCTTGCCGAAATCAGTCTTTATAACGTACCACATGAGCCTATTGTAATCTTTTGTCCTATAAAAAGGTAGTACATTCCTCTACCTCCCTCGGAAAGGTGATGTCCCTCCCAAGTCAAGGTCTTGTTGAGTCAGACCCAAGTACAGATGATTCATAGATACACTTCCACTTCTCAAATGTACTAATTGGCTATCAAGATAGCCTATACTCTCAACCGAACGAGTCGGCTTTGATACGCAATTCAACAAATTAAAGACCATTACGACGCTTTTTAGTAAACAATCGTATATTGTCTTCCTTTCTATGCAGAGATGTTTTACATCATCGCTATAAGAGTTTGACAAGTTTTTTTACTAAATAGAATCAAACTTTTCCTGCTATAATTCCACTTAAGCATCAAAAACGCTGCAAATATACAGATTTTTCTAACGACCAGCAAATTATTTCCCCTGTTTTTAGGCTTTCCTAGGCAAAAATGTTAAGCCCTATTATAACGTTCTACCAGACAACGGCTAACCCTCCTATGCGAATAGTGCTGAATCTTGCTATATTCTGGATATTCTCAATATCCCATCTTTGATGGGTAGAAGAAATAAAAAAGCATCGGATATAGCATGAATACAGAACCGTGGCTACCCTCGCCATCATAATCTGTTGGCAATGGCATCTGAGAACAGAAGGACGACAAAATTTCGTCGGGAAGATGCTCGCTCAACTCCATGTGGAAGGAGAAGGAGGAATGGTCGTAGTGCAAGTCCCATAGGGAAAAGCCAAGGGAGTTGACCGCTGCCGTTATCTTATCCTGTATCTGCCAGATGTCTTCGTAATTCATGGTCTTTATTTGTTGTTTGGGTGGTCTTCTGCTGCCATATCCGTCTGTGTCGCTTCGTCGTGATGGGTGTAGGTCATGTGGACGGTCTTTCCTTGCAACCGCTCCTTGAGCTTCGTATTGCGCTGGGTGACGGTGACATGGCTGACGGCATACCACAGGGCACGCTTCTGACCGATGACAATGCAGACTTTCTTGGCGCGGGTGACGGCCGTGTAGATGAGGTTGCGCTGGAGCATGACGTAGTTGGTGAAGTGGACGGGGATGATGACGATGGGATATTCACTGCCCTGGCTCTTGTGGATGGTCGTGGCATAGGCAAGGCTGAGCTCATCGAGTTCTGTGGACTCGTATTCCACTGCCTTGCCGTCGAAGCTGACGGTCAGTGTGCGGTCTTCCATATTGACAGCGGTGATGAGTCCGATGTCACCGTTAAATACTTCCTTGGTGTAGTCGTTCTTGAGTTGCAGTACGCGGTCGCCTTTGCGGAAACTGTTGGCACCGATGGCACTGCGCTGCATGGGCGTGAGCACTTGTATGCTGCTCCGTGGTACGTTGTAGGCTTTCGGCAGACGGTGGCTGACCAGGTCAACGATGGTCGAGGCTATCTGCTCGGGCTCCTCGCACGCCATGAAGAAGAAGTCGGACTGCTTGCCGTTGCGGATGTCGGGCATCCGCCCTTCGTTGATGGCGTGGGCGTTCATGATGATACGGCTGGTTTGTGCCTGACGGAAGATGCGAGTGAGACGGACAACGGGGACGACACCGGAGTCGATGATGTCACGGAGTACGTTGCCAGCACCGACACTCGGCAACTGGTCCACGTCGCCGACAAGCAACAGACGCATGTCCGACGGGACAGCTTTCAGCAGAGAGTTCATCAGTACGATGTCGATCATCGAGCACTCGTCGATGATGAGTGCGTCACCCTCCAACGGGTTCTCGTCGTTGCGTTTGTAGCCCTCGGCAGGGTTGAACTCCAACAGCCGGTGGATGGTCTTGGCCTCCATGCCCGTGGCCTCGGTCATGCGCTTGGCAGCACGTCCGGTAGGTGCGGCAAGGAGGATGTGCAATCCCATCTCCTTGAAAGCGGCAATGATGCCGTCCTCAGTGGTGGTCTTGCCGGTACCGGGACCGCCTGTGAGCACCATGACCTTGTTGTGAACAGCGGTACGGATGGCATCTGCCTGAAGGTCATCGTAGGTGATGCCGGTCTTCTTGCTGATGGCAGCGATATCTGGCTCCTTCTCGAACATATTCTGCTGACGGGTGGTCAGGAGCGTCTTGAGCTTGTTGGCGGTGCCCACCTCACTGAAATAGAACGGCGGAAGGTAGATCGCCTCGTCCTCAATTTTCAAGTCCTCATCCGCTATCATCTTGTCAAGTGCGGACTCGATAGCGGTCTTCTCGGCTTCCAACAGTTTCACGCCGGCATCCACGAGCTGGTCGCGGTTGGCATAGACGTGACCCTCGTTGGCAAGTTGGTTGAGGGTGTAGAGAATACCGCTGCGGCAACGGCGCTCGTCATTCTTGCCATAGCCCATCTTCTCTGCGATGGAGTCGGCGGTCTTGAAGCCAATGCCCCAGATGTCGTCGGCAAGGCAGTAGGGATTGGCTTTCACCTTGTCGATGCTCTCCTTACCGTAGGTCTTGTATATCTTGGCGGCATAGGCGGTACTGACACCGTTGCCCTGGAGAAAGACCATCACGTCCTTAATGTCGAGCTGCTTCATCCATGAGTCGTGGATCTTCTTGATGCGTTTGGGACCGATGCCGTCGACTTCGGCAAGGCGCTTGCTGTCGTGCTCGATGATGTCGAAAGTGTCCATGCCGAACTTGGCAACAATAAGTTTGGAGAATTTTGGTCCTATGCCCTTTACAAGTCCGCTGCCGAGGTACTTCTCCAGTCCGAAGAGTGTGGCGGGCATGGCTTCCTCGTAGCTCTCCACGACAAACTGACTTCCGTACTGCCGGTTGACTTTCCACTGGCCGTCAGCGACGAGCACTGTGCCTACGGTCACGTCGAGCATGTTGCCGACAAGGGTGACGAGGTCATCGTACCCCTTCACCCGTGCCTTCAGTATTGAATAGCCGTTCTCGCCATTCTGATACGTAATCCGTTCTATGACTGTCCGCAGCTTCATAATGATGTTACAAAAGTACGAAGTTTTGGCGAGAATATAGCGACAGGGACGAAAAAAGCCGGTACCCGCAGACCATATGCTGATGATACCGGCCGAACATAAATAGGATTTTGCTTATGTTACTCCAAATGGGTCGCTATACAATAACAAAAAAGGGGCTGAACCCATGAAGAGTACAGTCCCTCTAATACCACTGAGCAGCAACGCCGAGGTTATGCGACCTCAATGCGTTTTGTCTCCTTCTCAGCCTTCTGAGTGCGAGGAAGGGTGATATGAAGCACACCGTTATTAACCTTTGCCTCAATCTTGTCTTTCTCAACATCCTCAGGCAGCGTCAGAGCCTGCTCGTAATTGCTGTATGAGAAC
>ONYL01000114.1 GCA_900322035.1 uncultured Prevotella sp. | reverse complement strand
CAAACCCGTGGATAAGAATTTGGAAATCTCTTTAATGATTCCCAGAAAGAACGCCAATCCAACACAAATGCAGTAAGTGCCGCAAATGCCCCAACAATCCTTAAAAAGTAGGGCCATGAACCAAATGAATAATAATCGGTAAAGCACTCATGGGTGAACAAAGTCTTAATTGTCAATATATAGTAAAAGGCCAAAGCACCAAAAATGAGCCTCAAACAATATCAGAACGTCAGAAAATATACTAAGGCCATTGTTTGAGCATCAATACAAGCACGAATTGCTCAATAATTTGTTCTTTCATCCGTATACCAAGATAGAGTTTATGCAAAACGACTTGAGGGTACATAGGGTGACAGCAGCCCGATACCTGGATAGAATAGTAGAAACTGGCATATTAAGGAAGGTGAAGATAGGCCGTGAAAACTATTACATAGGGTCTGCTAATTAACTTCGACCGTGCATCCTCGTGGAAACGCCAAAACTGCCGCGAGGCCATCGATGATGTTGATTATTCTCTTTTTGAGGGACTTTATGCCCGATTTTGCAAAAAAGAGACAAAAAAGTCCCCTTAGGAACTTCATTACGTTTTTGGCGAAGAAGCAAGCTCCTATCCATGTGTCAGCCGTGTTGTCCAGTTTCGCCCGGATGTCGTTCGCTCGGTAGACTCTCTTGGATGTCCCGAATGTGCCTTCTATCTCATTCCGTTCACCGATGGCCCTTTTCTTGTCCTGCGCGTGTGTGTCGTTTTCTTCCTTTGGAGGCCTTCCCAGTGGATGGCTGTAACAGTCGATATGGCAAGCCTTGATCTGTTTTCGATTTACTTTCCCGAGGTAGATCTTGTCTGCCTGAAGTTCTTTGGGGAGCATGCCGAAACGCTTCCTGTAGAGTTCCACCTGCAAGCCAAGGTCGGATGACTCGTTATAGGCATCCCAGCTGAGATGATCCACATAAGTGTAACCGCTGACGATGCTGGCGCCAATCTTCGCACCGAACTCTACCCGGGCCTTGGCCTTGCCCCTGACAATGGGGCGAAGATGCGGCTGATAGATGCTGATGATGCCTGGGTGCCGAGGAAATCAAGAAATATCCGGAAGTCTGCCTGCAGGCACCGTATCTGGATCAGCTTGGTTTTGTCGATGAGCTTCTTTCCCTTGCGCTTCTTCTTGGTCAGGGCAATGAAGGCATGGCGGGCCTCCACGCGATGGGTCTGTGGCTTGTTGACCTTGTGGCGGGCACAGAACTTGTCAAGCAGGCGGTCAATCAGCCTGCTGCCGTCCTCCAGAAGGTTCGTATCGGTCGGATAGCGCACCTCGGCGTTGCAGCAGGTGGCATCCACCTTCAGCGTGCCGCCGTGGTCGTTGCCGTCCTCGTCGGTCTCCTCTTTCTTCGGATTGTTGCCGTCTGCCTCAGAAAGCATCAGAGTCAGCATGTTGAAGAAGGCGTGGTCTAGGCGCTTGCGCACCAGAACGAACAGCTCCGGTACAAATACAGGCTTCTCGGTGAACTTTTCAAGCCCCAGCAGATATTGCATGTAAGGGTTCTCCTGAATGGCCTGGACAGTCCTCTCGTCACTCAAGTTCTCCACGTGCTTCACAATCAGAGCTCCCACCACCATGCGGGCAGGCTTGTTGCCCGCACCGCTGCGGCTGTTCCGCAGGCGTTTGTTGTATTCCTTTTCGATTTTGTCCCAGGGAAGGTTGTCGGCAAGCTTGACCCAGCGGTTGGACTTGCTCAAGCCTGAAAGAGACTCTTGGAGCTCAAACAGGGAGTGACTACGGTATTGAGAGTAATATTTCATGTTGCCTCATGCTTGTTTTAACACTCAAAGATAACCATTTTCCGTGAATTGAGCAAATATAATATGTTATAAACAATTAATAATCAGAAGCCTGCATTTAATTAGTAGACCCTAATTATACATGGCGAGTATGGCATCGAACTTGGAGTTACCGTTCTTTTTTTAATTATACATGGCGAGTATGGCATCGAACTTGGAGTTACCGTTCTTTTTTGCTGTATCTACTATGGAATGGATCTTTGCGAAGATATCTGCACCATCTTCTGTCCTGAAGCATCCACTTACCTTCTGTTTTATCTTGACATTCCTGATGCACCGTTCGCTGGCATTGTTATCATACGGAACAGAGGAGTCTTCCAGAAAGGTGAAGATGTAGTCTTTTACTTTGCTTATCCCTCGTGCGAGCTTGGTAAAATCTTTATCTAATCGGCTAAGATCCTCGTTAAGGAGTTTGTCCATCTTCGTACGAAGTTCCATTATCTTGCTTTCCGTTACGGACTCTTCCTTCCTCATTGCGATAGCATCTGTAAGACATTGGATAAATTGTCGGGACCACATTTGCTTTTCATCAAGTTCATTTAGGAATATACCATTTCTGAGCAAATGAGCGAGGCATACCTGACGCGTCTTTACATTCATTTTGGAGTAGCTTACATGTCTGTCGGTCACGAGAGTTGCATTAGGCAAGCCATTGGGGAATTGAGAAAGTATAGCCGCCAGTCCTCTCGTCATATGATGGAAGAGAAAAGTCAGCGTATCCGTCTGGAATACCCAGTTCCAATGCTTTTCCTTATTTACATGAATGCCGGTTTCGTCAGCTCCGACAACAGGAGACTTCTCAATCCTTTTGCGTATCTCATTGTAAGCAAAGTCGGCCCTCTTTCCAATATCCTTCAGTATGTTGCGGACAGTTCCCTCGCTGATTTTAAGATTAAAGACGTGGGACAGAAACTCAGTGATTCGACCGTAAGGCATGTATTGTGAACAAGCCAGATAGGTCACGATTGCTCTGATGTTCTTGCCGTAGGCAACACGATAATTCTTCGCATCCATTCTGTTGTGATGTCCGCAAGAGCAAACCTTTTCATTGTAATGGTGTTCTGTTGTTGTGACCTTGGGCAATACCACGTCAAAGACCTGACCGCTACGACTTCTGGTCACAGGTATATCTTCGAGGGATTTACCACAATGCTGACAATAACACGGTGTATGCTCTATGATTGTATCCGGCTCTGACGCCCATTCCAACGTACAGCCCTTGTGTCCAGGCTGTCCGCCAGACTTCTTGCCGCTCTTCTTGCGAAGGCTCCTTGTGCGTCTCAGTTCCTTGGCTGCAATAGACTCCTGCGAAGGAGGGATACTGCTGTTATGGCTGTCTTTAGGGGGCTTATTCTTATCATCGTGTTGCCGCTGCTGTTCTTTTTCTCTGAGAGTTTGTATCTCTAATTGTAGAGCTTTAATAATAGTATGCAGACGTTCGTTCTCCGCCAACAGTTCTGAGACGAACTTGCGTATTGAGGATGGTTCAGTCCAGAGTTTCTCCAATTCGTTCCTTATGTCTGCATCTTGCTCTTTCATAGACACAAAGATACAAAAAACAATTCAAACAACCAAACAAAAACGGCATTTATTTTATTGAAATACAATAATTTATCCGAGATTTTCTAAGCATAAATGAGAGTGTCACGGAGCCCATTAAAATCATCTTTTTAAATAACGCCATCCCGCAAATTCTCTACATTAAAGAGGGGATCTGAGTAGTTACAAAAGTTTACCGGACAGCAATAATTTCCAAATAGAAAAGATGATATATAGTCAGAGGTATTTCTCGCATTTCTTCTCAAGCCGCCTCGTATAAGTTTTCCGGAATGAATATTTTATCGAGTAGAGCGAGTTCATTAGTTCAGGAATATCCGCTTTTGATTTTATCGGGAACAAGGAAAGTAGTCTGTTTACCTCGGCACTGTTGAGATGTTCTAACGTTCTTTTAGATAATCACTCAAATGTAGCTGTACCAATTCCGAGACGTCAAACAAAATGGTGCATGCTTTGTCTTGATTATACATTTCTGTAATAGTCATAAGAACTTTTGTACTATCGAGACAACATTAGCATGTAGATTTCGTTCAAGCAAGAGACATTAAAATGGAGGCTCGGAATCCTGCACGCTGCCACTTGGAACGATACCGGCCAGCGGGTCGTCGGAGAGCGGGACATCAGGCATGCCGGAGACATCAGAACTGGCTGATAGTTCCGCATCGCCACCATTGTGTGAAGATTCTATAATCGAGTCGGTAATGTTGCGGAATGCTGCGAAGCTATGGATAAACTTCAGTTCCACAATACCGGTAGCACCGTTTCTGTGTTTTGCGATGATTATCTCGGCCAAACCTCTCTTCTCTTCTCCTCCGAGGTGATAGTACTCGGGACGATGAATAAAGATAACCAAGTCGGCATCCTGCTCTATTGCACCGGACTCACGCAGATCTGTCAGTTGCGGCCGCTTACCTTCATCGCCCTCACGCTTGCTGCCT
>ONYL01000116.1 GCA_900322035.1 uncultured Prevotella sp. | reverse complement strand
GGGTGGTGAACATCAAGCCCGACACGACGATGGAAGACCTTTTGCGCTATGCCGAAAGAGTGCATGAGAGGTGGGGCATCAGAGCCATACAGATACACATCCATAAGGACGAAGGGCATTATGAGGACACTAACGACCCTGCATCATGGGAGCCGAACTACCATGCTCATATCATCTGGGACTGGATGGACCACGACACAGGCAAGTCCTTCAAGCTGAATACTGAGGACATGTCTGCCATACAAGATTTGGTAGCTGAGACATTGGACATGCAGCGAGGGCAGAAGAAGTCTGAGACGAGGATTGACCATCTGGAACGGAACGACTTCATCATCCGGAAGCAGGAAAGCAAGAAGAAACAGCTCCAGGAAGAGGTAAATAAAGCCGCCGCAGAGAAGGAGGAAGTGGAAGCAGAGGTTGAGGCAGCAAAAACGGAAGTGGCAGACTTGTGGAAGGAACACGACTATCTGACAAGTGCCAACCGCACGAAAGCAGAGCGCAGCAACCGGCTCAACCTTGACATCAGAACCAAGACAAACCGTTCCCAGGCACTTGATAATGCCATTGATGCCAAAAAACAGGAAGTTGCGGGACTGTCAGCGAAAGCCGATAAGAAGCTGCGGGACTTCTACACCATCAAGGAGCGTGGCAACTGGCAAGACCCGATGTTCTTTGCCATGTCTGCCTATATCTACCGCATTGACGAGGGCTTGCAGTTCTGCATCAAAGCCATCCAAGACTTTGCCTATTCTGGCTTCGGCGGTCGTGGTGGCAAGCATGGTGACATCTTCTGGGACAACGAGTCATACGCTATCAAACACTACCTAAAGATGTTTGCCGAACTTGCCAGTGCCACCTTGAAGCAGGTAGCGGACTGGTTTGTATGGCTGGCAAGCACCTTGGGCAGGTTCAATGCCAACGAACTCAGACGTGCCGACCATGAAGTCCACGACATTGCAGATGGCAGATACGATGGACGAATACAGAAGTTCCAACAAGGGATATCGAGATAGGGCGACACATACAGCGAGAACTTTGCGGTATTAGTCCGCCCACCGGCAAACTCCGAGTTGACATAGACCTGCTCGCCCTCACCGCTGGTCTTCACCGTGCGCTCGCCGTTGGCATCATACCAGTAGTTGGTTACGAATCCATTGTCGTCAGACGACAGCAGACGGTTTTCCTCGTCCCAGATGAGCTTGCGCTCGCCCGTGCCGGTTTCGTTATGTCCATCTTTCATCATGCGTCCGGTGTTCACATATATAAGATTTCCGTTCTTATCATACAAATATACGTGATTATTTTCGATTTTATTGTCTCCCGGAGTCTCTTCGGTACGATAATTTACATCTTTAACACTTGAGAGCTGGAACTTCTTACCGGCTTCAGTGCCGTAGGTATATGTCAGGTCATATCCGACATTGAGCGTGCCGTTGAACTGCACATTGTCCTGGGTCAGATGCTGGCTCTTGGAAGTGATGCGGTGCATGTTGTCGTAGCCCATGGCGAGGGTGTAGAAAACGAACTAATCTAAGAATTCATATTTAGGCAACTTTGATATTTTAGGATTCAACAAATTGTTTTGGATATTAATTTGAAGATTAATTCTATTAGAATCATATTCTTGCAGTCTTTCCAAATAGTTTTTTTTATCTCCGAACCAGTATCGGAATATAGCATCATCCCATTTGTTTATGTTTTGAGATATTTGTTCATAGACATTTTCCGCAGATTTATAATCATTACAAATCAAGGCAATATTATAAATCAACGTATATACTTTCATCTCCAATACAAAGTTTCCAGAAATACCGGGATCTTCAATGATTTTGTTATATAGAAACTTAATGATATCAAGGGACGTGATGTCCTTTGCTGGAATGAACGGAATTTGTAAAACACATTGATGAAGGATAAAACTAATATCTTCTTCTGTCATATTTTCAGGAAGATAGATATCCAAATTTTTTGTATCTACTATGGCTTGTTGAAACAACGGTATTTCTAAGCATTCTTTGAGAGTTGCTTTCCAAAGAGGGAAAATGGTGAAATATATTTTATACGCATTTCTGCCCGGAACTTTTACCGTTACAATTCCCATAAGGGTACAATTTATCACATAAACGAAACTATTTGAAGTAATGCCCTTCAAATTAAAAGTTTTACAAATGATTTCAG
>ONYL01000117.1 GCA_900322035.1 uncultured Prevotella sp. | reverse complement strand
TGAAGTGCGTTTGTCGAGGGTAATTGATACGGTACAGTTCCGTTCAATATAGTTACCGTAAGAGGTCTTTAAGTTTGAAGTCATAGTAATCGGACATTTAATTGTGAGGACATGGCTTCATAAGGAATAACGGACTAATTTTCTTCCGTTCCACAAAATCACCAAGTATCGTGCCACTTCACAACAGACACAAATCCGTCAGAAATCTGAAACGGGAAAACAATGGGAAAACAAGGATTTCAGAAAGCAAACTCAAGACATTATTAATAATGGAACAAAAAAGACATGAGCAAAAGCAAGAAGGCTATCGCTCCATCTTGCGGATGGTGCCTAAACTTCTCTTATCTTCCTTGCCATCAAAGAACGCGTTGAGCACACCACGGAAGACATCGTTGGGCGAGACCGTATCGAAGAGGGTCATCGACGAGCGCAACTTGTGTGTATCGATAGGACTGCCCATGACGGTGACAATGTCCTTGCCATGATGCATCAACACCGCTTGCGTCACTTCACGCAGAAGGACTCCGAGCACGGGATGCTCGAGATACGCCTTCGCCTCCTCCACATCGGCAAGTCCATATATCCACGAGTTGGAACTGTGGCCGAGCCCCCGCAATTGTGGGAAGATATACCATATCCAGTGGCTCCGCTTCTCCCTGTCTTTCAACTCCTGCAAAGCCGTGGCGTAATCGGACTGCTGCATGTCAAGGAACCGCTGGAGGTTGAAAGGATCTTCTGTAGTGTTATCAATCGTCCTTTCAAAATCGTCGAGGATATGACGAAGCGTAGGAGTCAGCAGACCGTAGCAGTACCCGGAGAGTGCTTTTGGTATCTCATAGGCAGCCTGAGCGATAGCACCTGCCATGGCACCAATGGTGTCGCTGTCGCCACCGATAGACACCGCGTTACGGATGCTACTCTCGAAGTCGTGACTGTCAAGATAGGCGATGATGGCCTCCGGCGTGCTGCCCATGCACGACACATCATAGGTGTATTCGGGGCGTATCCCGTCGATGGTGCGGTGGAGGTCATATCCAAATGTTGTCTCTAAATACTCACGAATTTCTTCCTTCGACTTCCCTTGTCTTGTGAGGAACACCGCTGCAGCAATGGCCTGCGCGCCCTTGATGCCCTCTGGGTGGTTGTGCGTCACCTCGCCGGAGATCTTGGCGACGTTCAGAGCCTCATCCAAACTCTTTGCATAGAAGCCCACAGGACTGACCCGCATACCACTGCCGTTGCCCCAGCTGTTGTAAGGTTTCGGCTCACGCTCTATAAGCCAACGCTTGAAACTGCCGCCATATCCTGCCCAAGGGTATTTCAGTCCGAGCTCACGCATACACTGCACGAGGTATTCGTGACTGTGCGTCTTATCTTCCGTCAGCCATTTCGCTACGGCGAGCGTCATCACCGTGTCATCAGTAAACTTGCTGCGCGGTGTCAGCAGATGAAAGTAATAATCCTTTGTGTTGTTGAACTCGTACACGGAGCCAACCACGTCACCAATAATTGCACCTAACATAAGCTATTCTGTTTTTAATTTTTCTTGAGAAAAGGTAGAGAAATCTACCATATCATAAGATTCTTCACTTTCCTCCGAATAGAGCCTTCAAGATCATACTACCGATCTTGCGTTCCACCCCAGCCTTTGAAGTAGGGATACATTTTTCTCTTGCTAACTTCTGTTTTGCCTGTGTTATTCCCAACGCCCTCTTCCATGAGAAAGAGAGGCCAGGGATGCCTGTGTTGGATTTACGTCTTGTCATAATAACGAACGTTTTAACGAATTATTATCGTTCGTATTTACTGCTTAAAAGGATATCCGAATTTCATCAGAAAAAATTATCCATCCGTATAGAGACTACTATCTTAGATCGTCCGGACTCGATTATAAATATCTAATATTCAATGTCAAGGTTATAATCAGGCATAGACAAAATACACGATAGCATATCTAAAGAGAAGTAAAAATAGGGTTGCATCAGAATGGAGATGCAACCCCATTAATATTAGTGAACCAATCTCTTCAATTGATGCCATATCTCACGCACCCAAAGCACACAAGA
>ONYL01000119.1 GCA_900322035.1 uncultured Prevotella sp. | reverse complement strand
GGCGCAGACATTCTTTCCGAGATAGGAGGACTGATGGGCGGATTTGGAATGGCAGCCAAACTGCTCTTAACAGGAAGTGTCATCACCAAGTTCCTCGACTTGTTGCGTGAGCCCGTTGAGCGGTTCCTTGCGAAGAACGTCAACGAGATATTGCAGAAGAACGGTGATGCCATCATCAGCAATCTCGTTGGCAGTGAGACCGACAAGTTGCTTGCAAAACCGGTGAAGAATCTGCTGGCGGGGCAGGAAGCAAAACTCGCTGATGCCGTGAATACGATGGTGTCCATTTATAAGACTATTATCACCGAGCATCTGCCCAAGATCCTTGAGAGCATCGATATCAGCGCCATCGTCCGCGAGCGCATCAACGAGATGGATATGGACGAGACGGAGAAGCTTATTCTGCAAGTGATGAACAAGGAGCTGAGGGCCATCGTTTGGCTTGGCGCGCTGCTTGGAACACTCATGGGATGCGTGAACATTTTTATTTGATTTTATTTGGAATGGTTCCGTATGAATGAGGGCTGAGATCGGATGTTCGGACATTAAAATTACTTGCTAAATAATTTGCATATATAAAAAACTATGTCTATATTTGCAGCAAAAGTTCTAATGAGCCTATGCCAGAGATATTTAGATTTTTCGGATTTTCTTTCTTCTTCTATAGTAAAGAGCATGACCCTATACACGTACATGTAGAGGGCAAAGATGGCTTTGCAAAGTTCGAGTATGATGGTGAGAGATTTAATCTCCGCGAAAGTCATGGTATCAAGGCAGGTGACATGAAGAAGATTCAGTTTGTAATTGACGACAATGCTGATATTATTGTTGCTAGATGGAACGAGTATTTTAACAGATAAACAAAGGAGGACGCACTATGACAATCAAGAAGATCTGGTTTGATAAGGACCATATATATGGAGAGGATGAGAACGGAAAATCTTATAACCAATCTCTCCTTTGGTATCCTAAGCTATTGAATGCGACGGATGACGAACGTAATCAATACCGCTTTGGCTTCGACGGCATACATTGGCGTAACCTTGACGAGGACATCAGTTTTGAGAGCTTTGGCTATGAAGATGCTGAGCCCAGTCAGCTTCAGAAGTTCTTCTTGACGCATAAGGAATTGGATATTGATGAGTTTGCCAAGCGCGCAGGATTAGACGCCAATTGAAAAATTATATCAATGGTTTCAAGCGTCCTTCTGAGGAAAGTGAACAGCAAATAGTAAATTCCATTCATGCCATAGGTAGAGAATATATTACCGCAACTTTATAAGGGCTCAAGCATATCAATCTGTGCAATGGGGGGGAGCCCCATCTTCGCCCACTATCAAGGTTAGAAACTGACGACGGCAATGCAGATTCGACGCCTTGCTCGGCACTCTCATGGGATGCGTGAATATCTTCTTGTGATATTGCCTGTTCGATTCATATGATCCGTGAGAGCTCAAACTTAGCGAGACTACTTGCAGCGTATTTCGCGCATGCTTTTAGCACCGTTTCTTTCAGACACCCCGGAACAATCAGCCTAAATAATTTGCACATATCATAAACTATTCCTATTTTTGCAACAGAAACCCCTAAATAGCGAGATATGACAGACAGAAGCATGCAGGAGATAGAGGAGATGAAGGGTGCCAAGTACATCAATCCCTATACCGACTTCGGATTCAAGAAGCTGTTCGGCACTCCCCTCAACAAGGATTTGCTCATTAGCTTTCTCAACTCACTCTTCGATGGCAAGGAAGTAGTTCGGGATCTTACCTATCTTAATGGTGAGAGCCTTGGTAATGGCTATGGCGATCGCCGTGCCATCTTCGATGTCTATTGCGAGAACGAGCAGGGAGAGACGTTTATCGTTGAGATGCAGAAGGCTGAGCAACAGTTCTTTAAGGACAGGAGTGTATTCTATTCCACCTTCCCTATCCAGAATCAGGGAAAGAAAGGTATTTGGAATTTCAAACTCAAAGGTGTCTATACGATTGGCATCTTAGATTTCGTCTTCCCCGACCATGAATATCCGCAAAACAGCCTGCGGCATGAGGTGAAGTTGGTGGATGTGGACGACAAGCATGTATTCTATGATAAGCTGACATTCCTTTATCTTGAGATGCCAAAGTTTACCAAGAAGGAAGATGAGTTAGAGACGATGTTCGACAAATGGCTCTTTGTTCTTCACAATCTTTCCCGTCTGATGGCGCGTCCGGCAGCCTTGCAGGAGCGTATCTTCACACGTCTTTTTGAGCAGGCAGAGATAGCAAAGTATACCCCCGAAGAGCGTCAGGACTATGAGGACAGCTTGAAAGTCTATCGGGATATGAAGAATGTGCTTGACACTGCCGAGTTAAAAGGTGCCATTAAAGAAAAAAGAAAGAATGCTAAGGCAATGAAAGCCTTGGGGCTGCCATTGGAGACGATAGCAAAAGTAACCGGAATGTCTATTGAGGATATAGCAAAGCTTTAAAATGCAATAAGACAGTATGTTCATTACGCTCTATATCATTCCGCCATTGGTTGGAGGTGTCATCGGCTACGTCACCAACGACATTGCCATCCGCATGCTGTTCCGTCCGCATACGGCGAAACATATCATGGGATGGCGTGTGCCTTTCACCCCTGGCATCATCCCCAAGGAGAAAGGACGGATTGCGGAAGCCGTGGGTACGGCCATCAGCGACAACCTGATGAGTAAGGAAGTGTTGGAGAAGTATCTCTTGTCGGACAATATGGTGGGCAGGGTGCGCTCATCGATGGAGGAATTCATTGCCAAGCAGAAAGACAATGAGGAGTCTGTCAGCCAATTCCTGGAACATTACCTTTCTCACGGGGAAGTGTTGACGTTGGCAGACAATGCGAAAGAAGGCCTTACCCGACAGATGCACGACAAGATTTCAGATCCCGAATTGGGGCGGCAGGTGGCCAAAGCAGCAATGACGTATATCAGTGAGAAGATTACTTCGAACGGGGGCGAGGATATCCTTTCGGAGATAGGAGGACTTGTTGGCGGACTTGGCATGGCGGCCAAACTGTTCTTTACGGGCAGTGTCATCAGCAAGTTTCTTGAGCTGTTGCGTGAGCCGGTAGAGCGGTTTCTTGCGAAGAACGTCAACGAGATATTGCAAAAGAACGGTGATGCCATCATCAGCAATCTCGTTGGCAGTGAGACC
>ONYL01000120.1 GCA_900322035.1 uncultured Prevotella sp. | reverse complement strand
TTTCACTCTTGCCATTGTGCTAAAATTTAGTTTTTGTGTTGGTTATAAACTGAGGGGCTTTCCCTCATCGGTCGGCAAAAGTACAGCATTACCCTGGCACCAGCGGTCTTGAAAAATTATCTTGCGTGAATTAACGTTTCACTATCGAATTGCAGCCGATTCCGTGCGTTTTTGGCGGTTTTTCGTACTCACAGGGGTGCTATGTCAATAACAATTCGTATCTTTGCACGAGATTTTGGATGCTGATGAAGGTTATTCACATCGACATGGACGCTTTTTTCGCCAATGTGGAGTTGCGCGACAATCCAGAGCTTCGTGGCAAACCGATAGCGGTGGGGCACGATGCCGAACGGGGTGTCGTATCTACGGCCAGCTACGAGGCACGACGGTTTGGCGTGCATTCGGCGCAGTCCATCCAGGTGGCCAAGCGTTTGTGTCCACAACTGATCATCGTGGAGCCACATTTTCAAAAGTATAAGGAGGTGTCGGCACAGTTGCATGAGATATTCCACGACTATACCGACCTGATAGAGCCTATCTCACTTGACGAAGCCTTCCTCGATGTGACGGAAAACAAGAAAGGCATTGAGTTGGGCGTAGATATTGCGCGAGAAATCAAACAGCGTATTCGTGAGGCTACAGGTCTGACGGCATCGGCTGGCGTGAGTTATTGTAAGTTCCTGGCGAAGATCGCCTCCGACTGGCGCAAACCCGACGGACTGACGGTGATTCATCCTGACAGAGCATTGGACTTCATCGCACAACTGAAGATAGAGAAGATATGGGGCGTAGGTCAGAAGACCGCTGAGAAGATGCACCGCATGGGTATCTTCACGGGTCTTGACCTGAGAAACATGTCGCTAAGCCGACTGACGCAGGAGTTCGGCAAGATGGGCCAGGTGTTCTATGACTTCTCTCGTGGCATCGACAATCGGCCTGTTATCAGCGAATGGGAGCGGAAGAGTGTCAGCGCCTGTTATCAGCGAATGGGAGCGGAAGAGTGTCAGCTGTGAGCAGACATTTGAGTCGGACATTAGTGAGAATGCTGCCGTCACCATCCATCTGTATCACACGGTACTGGAGCTCGTCAGACGTATCGAAAAAAACGACTTCGAAGGTCGAACCCTGACGTTAAAAGTCAAGTTCCTGGACTTCCAGCAAATTACCCGCAGCATTACCGTTGATCACATCCTCCGCACCAAAGATGAGATCCTGCCGTTAGCCAAACAGCTAATGCAGCAAGTGGAGTTCCACTCCCACCCCATCCGACTGTTAGGCTTGGGCGTTTCCAATCAAAAGAGTGTCACACCACAAGAAGAAAACCAATGGATTGAACTTGAATTGGAATTTGAGCCGTGGCCAGACGTATAACAAAAGAAGAGATGGCGATTCAAGTAACATACAGACGGACAAGTCGGTTGTCGATGCGCATCGTGAAGAATGGCGACGTGCATGTGTCGGCACCTATCGGAATGCCTCGCGAGAAAGTGATGAAGTTCATCGAGGAGCATAAAGATTGGATCAACGAGGCGAGAAAGAAGACCTACGAGCGACAGAAGCAGCGGGCAGAGTTCTTCAATAAACTGCCTTTGGCCACTCGCGCCCAAGCCGACGAAGCATTGAAACGGTTGAAGGCGCTGGTGGAACCGATGATGGAAAAACATGCCAAGGAAATGGGAGTTAAACCAAGCATCGTTTATTATAAGCCCACTATCTCGCGCTGGGGTCAGTGCAATGTGAAAGACCGCAGCATCTGCATCTCAGCCTACGTCCTGCTGTTGCCGGAATGGTGTGTCGAACACGTCGTGGTTCACGAGCTATGCCACCTTTTAGAACCCAGCCACAACGCTCGTTTCCGTGCCCTCATGGACAAGTATTTTCCCCGCTGGCGTGAGGCCCGCAAAGAGACGCACAGGATTTGCCGGATGGAAGAGGATGAAGAAGAATAAAAACAAGGAGCAACACCGCAATGGATGCTGCTCCCTACTTTTTTCGCCCATTAAGGCTATTAGGATATTGGTCTCTTCTCCTTGTAATATTTATTTGGCTCTTCCTTGTACATATCATCCAGTTTGCGGTTGATATCTCCTTCAAGCGTTTGGACGGTATAGAACCAGTCCGTCGGAACGGGGCCTATTTCGTAGCGATGGGAGGCATCGCTCTCTTCCGCGTAGGCAATGACCAATACCTTCAGATTCGGTTTATGGAAGAACCAAGAAAGTGAAAAGACATCATCGGCGATCTGCTGAACAATCTTGTCATAAGTATATTGTGTCTGCTGCTTCCCCTCTCTTGCATCTTGATATAGCTCGTCATCGGTACCCACATGGAAGAAGCGTCTCGGAATATAGTAGCTATCCTGATGGGAGTCTAACCTGAAATGATGCTTGCCTGGAATCTTGGAAAGTTCAATGACGACAGTATCTGACAACTCTTCTGGCGAATCAATAGCTTTTCTGTTTGATATTGTTATCCCCTTTCTTTCCAGGCCCACCAACAATTCGTCATAACCACACACATGCTCTCTGGCATTGTAATCGGCTGCATCCTTCAACGCTGCCAAAGGAACGGTATCACCAGTCTTGCCAATAATCAACCGCTCAAGACCATCTGATATGTCTTCATCTTCTAATACCCTCCAGTCGTCATCAACTATCGGGAAAGTAATAAAACGGTTGCAATAGTATTTCTTCTTATCCTCTTCTGTAGCCTCACAAATCAATACGCCTTTGAGGTCATAGAAATACGCGCCTATTCGGATAACCTTTTTCTCATGATCCAGCTTCACTTCAAAACTCTTGCGGACATCCTCTGTTCTGGCCGACTCGTTGACATTTTTACCAGAATCATCGATTTCCTTATGGTCAACGGATTCCAGAACC
>ONYL01000121.1 GCA_900322035.1 uncultured Prevotella sp. | reverse complement strand
GAGTTCATAGCGATACTTGCCGGAATCCTGTGGAGGATTAGCGAGTGTTGTGCGCTTCACAAACAGTTCATACTCATGACCGCGCTCGTAAGTGAAGCCCGAGATTTCTTGGAACGAGACGCAGTAGAAGGCACTCTCGCCCTGTTCTCGAATCAGCATACCTTCAACATAATTGTTGTCAGGAACATTCTGATAAGTTCCAGTTTCTGCTGACACATAGACCTGTTCCACTTTGTCTTCGTTGTCATCGTCGCTGCTGCAAGAGGCGAGGGAGAAAGCAGCAAGCATCATAAATGCGATTCTCCAGAGTTTCATTGTTTTCATATTCATTTCTTATTAGTTGTTGCTTTATACTGAACAGGCTGCAAAGGTAAGTAAAAAAGTGAGAAGCAAGGAAAAGTCGCTGTTTCATTGCGTTTCTTTTGGCATTGAGAAACAAAATGAAACAAATATTGCCATCGTTTCAATTGTTTTTTGTACCTTTGCACCCACATTATAAATAGGAATGATGAATAAATTTGTTTCTGCATGGATTATTACCCTGATGCTTCTTTTGATGGCATGTTCTGACGGGGAAGTGATGGATAGGCTCGACCACATCAAGAGCGTTGGTGACAGCGATCCTGTAACAGCACTTGCTATGCTTGATTCATTAGAGGTAGACATCAGACAGAAGTCGGAATATGTAAAAAACAAGTATGACCTGTTGAGAGTACGTTTGAATGACAAAGCGGACAACTTGCCCAGCTCGGACATCATGATAAAACAACTTGTGGCATACTTTAGTAAAGAAGGTACAACGAGAGAGAAACAAGAAGTTAACTATTATGCGGGTAGCGTGTATCGTGATTTACAGGACACGCCAAGAGCTTTGGAATACTTCTTCAAATCATTAGACTATGCAATGGATAATGACGAGTGCGACTCAATTATGTTACGGAACACCTATTCTAACCTTAATTATCTTTACTATGGTGTCCAAGATTATCCTAATGGCATAGACATGGCAATGAAGGAATTGGAAATTTGCCAAAAGACCAAGAGCGACGTCATATCACCATATATGCATATCGGGACATCGTACCTCGCTTTAAAAAATAACCGACAGGCAGAAGCGGCATTTGACTCCGCATATGCACAGGTTATTCACTCAAATAATATTGCTAAGCATCAAAACACACTCATATACTTGTTGAATGACTATTCTCAATTGAAATGTTATGCTAAAGCCAAAGATTGTTTGTCCAAAATAGATGTAAACCCACTGGAAGATTTCTCGGCCTTTCCATGTATTGCTTTTGCCTATTACTACGAATTGGTGGGTAAAAATGATTCTGCCGCTATCTATTGCAAGCGTGTGCTCGATGATGAGACCGACATAGAAACCAAGTATGATGCAGCAAAATTCATTTATTATATTTATGACAAGTCTGGCGATGTCAATAATGCCAGTCACTATGCAAAGATGTATATGCAGCTAAGTGATTCGTTGGACTTTGGCAAACGTCAGGAACTGGCAGCAACTGTGAACAACGAACATCAATATCATCTTGACCAGAAAAAGGAACAGGAATTGCAGGAAAAAGAAAAACAATACAAGAGTGTGCTCATTATGGTCTCTCTATTGGCAATCCTACTTGTAAGTATCGCTTATATCTTATATATACGAAGGAGAAACAAACATCTGCATGAGGTGATTAGGCTTTCTGCTGAGTTGCAGCGAGTGTCCCACGATGAGCTACAGCTTCGCAAGGATATAGAGAAGAAGGAAAGTGAATTGGAAAAGTCGAAGAAGTCGTTGGAAAAATCATCTGAAGAACTGAATGATTTAAAGGAAGATGAATCAGAATATGACTTTCATCAAATTGCTGCATCAGTCAGAATTGGAGGGTAAGGCAGAGGATGTCATCTATGCCATCAGACAATCATCTACAGGCAAGAAGAACATGAAAGCGGCGGATTGGAAACAACTCTATCAGGCTGTTGACGAACTTTACCCAACATTCAATGACAAACTTTTGAAAGAGTTAGGCACATTTACAGAACAACAGATGCAAGTCTGCTACCTTATACGTATTGGCCTTTCAAAGCCCCAAATTCAGAACATGACGAATCTTTCCCGCGTCACAGTTTGGAGGTGGGTGAAGAAATATGATTGGGTGGTAGATTCAGAGTCTGTTGATACTTCCAAACGTGACGCCCTTGCGGATGCGTGACAACTGTTGGGGAGTGACGCAGAGGAACGAGGCGATGGCATTACGAGGCGATGGCATTCAGGGGGAGATGGCGGGCGATGCCCGGGCAGCGGCGGAGCAGCAACTCGTAGCGTTCGAGGGGCGTGGCGCGGTGGAGGTCGATGTAGCGGGCGCGGGCCTGACCAAGCAGGTGTTCGGCAACGAGGCAGCGCAGATCCATCGACTTTTTGTCCTGACTGAACCGCTTCACCAGTTGTTTGCCGCTCACACGGATGATGCGGGTGGGCACCATCGCCTCGATCGTGGTCAGTGCGGGGCCACCGTCGAGGTAGGCGGGATAGTCGCCCGCAAACTCGCCCTCGAACGAGAACCATGTGATGTGCTCCTTGTCGTCGCTGATGCCGTGTGTCACGTACTTGAAGCACCCCTCGGTGACGAAGCCGAACCACCGTGCGGGGTCGCCGTCGCGCTCCAGCTGTTCGCCCTTGCGGTACTCCACCATCTTGCCCTCGCGCTCGCAAAACTCGCGCAGCACCTTGATGTCAATGCTATTTTTCCCGAAT